>NZ_JBVHZI010000002.1:0-54696 GCF_055574495.1 Streptomyces sp. NPDC029836
CATCCACCGAAATGGACGGGGTATCAACTTTTGGCGTTGATTTTTGGCACGCTGTTGAGTTCTCAAGGAACGGACGCTTCCTTCGTACTCACCCTCTCGGGCTTTCCTCCGGGCTTTCGTTCTGTGTTGTTCTGTTCTTGCGTTTCCGACTCTATCAGACTCTCTCGGGCCCGATTTCCTCGGCGCTTTCCAGGTCCTACGCTTTCGCGCTTTCCCTTTCCAGCGATTCCAACTCTACCAGATCATTTCCGGGCCGTTTGTCGACCTGAATTTGAATTCGGTGACCGTTGGGGGTCTTTGGCCTTTCGGCGCTCCGCTACGTTAGCGCTTCCCCCTCGCGACTCATAATCGAGCCGACGGCGAGTAATTCGGGCATGCCGAAAAGGACCCCGCCAGGGGTAAGTCGTAGGTAGTGGTTTGGCCGTTCTGGGGGTCTGCTGAGGCAGTGCCCCGTTCAAGCGGCTCGGACTACGTTAGGCGTCCGGAAGGGCGGAGTCAAGTTGTCCGGCGGCGGGGTGCGTGAGCGCGGTACGGGCTGACCGTGGGGTCGTCCTTGATCCAGTAGCGGTACGGGTGGGCGGCGCCGGCGCCGCCCACTCCCGTGCGCGGGCCGTTGCTCACCAGGTCGGCCGGGGTGGCCGTGCCGGTGAGGAGGGACAGGGGGGAGTCCGGGCCGGCGCAGAGGTCGGTGCCGTCGAGCGAACGGTCCACGTCCAGGGCGGTGGCCAGACGGGCGGGGCCCTTGGCCAGTTCGCGCGGGTATTTGGCTGAGAGCCGACGTTTGGCGGCCAGGTCGGCGCCGACGGTGATCTCGCCGGCGCGCAGGAGTACGCCGCTCGCGTGGCCGGGCGGGCCGCAGACCAGGTTGAGGCTGAACCACATGCCGTAGATGAAGTAGACGTACGCGTGTCCGGGCGGACCGAACATCGATGCGTTGCGGGCGGTGGGGCCGCGGTAGGCGTGGGAGCCGGGGTCGGCCTGTCCCTCGTACGCCTCCACCTCCGTGAGGCGCAGTTCGAGGGGGCCGTCCGGGGTGCGGCGGACCAGGGTGCGGCCCAGCAGGTCCGGGGCCACCGTGAGGACCGGGCGGTCGAAGAAGGAACGGGGCAGGGGCGTACGGTCGGGGCGCGCGCTCATCCGGTCGAGCGTAACGGAACGCGCCTCCCTGCAACCGGGGCCTAAGGTTCCGCGTTGGTAAAGGGGGTAGGCGCGTGAGTCGCCACGTCCTTCGTACAGGCCTTAAGGGGAGTTTGAGCATGGGGTTCAGGAAGCTGTTCGCGAGCCTGGGTGCCGGCGGTGCGTCGGTGGACACGATCATCACCGAGCCGAACGTGGTGCCGGGCGGGATCGTCCAGGGTGAGGTGCGGATCCAGGGCGGGTCCGTGGAGCAGCAGATCGAGGGGCTGTCCGTCGGGCTGCAGGCGCGGGTGGAGGTGGAGGGCGGCGACCAGGAGTACAAGCAGGACGTCGTCTTTTCGAAGCAGCGTCTCGGGGGTGCCCTCCAGGTGCAGGCCGGCGCGCTGCACGTGGTGCCGTTCGGGCTGGAGATCCCGGCGGAGACGCCGATCACCCACTTCGGGGGTCAGCACCTGCACGGGATGAACATCGGGGTCAGCACCGAGCTGGAGATCGCGCGCGCGGTCGACGCCGGTGACCTGGACCCGATCAACGTGCACCCGGTGCCCGCGCAGCAGGCGATCCTGGACGCGTTCCGGCAGCTGGGCTTCTCGTTCCGCAGTGCGGACATGGAGCGCGGGCACATCCGCGGGACCCGGCAGACGCTGCCGTTCTACCAGGAGATCGAGTTCCTGCCGCCGTCGCAGTACCGCGGGCTGCACCAGGTGGAACTGACCTTCGTCTCCGACGGGCGCGAGATGGACGTCGTGCTGGAGATGGACAAGAAGCCGGGGCTGTTCAGCGAGGGCAGCGACACCTACCGCTGCTTCCAGGTGGGGCTGCAGTCGTACCAGGAGACCGACTGGGCCGCGTACCTGAACCAGTGGATCGCGTCCGTCGGTTCGCAGCGCAACTGGTTCTAGGCTCGGACCGGTACGCGCAGTCGATCAGGAGGTTCAGCAGTGGTTGAGCAGCACAGGGCGCCCCTCCCCCACGCCTTCCACCCGGAGGTCCCCTCCTTCACCGTGACGAGCGTCGACCTGGCGCCCGGCGCGGAGTTGGGCGGGGACCAGGTGCTGTCGGGCGGGAACGTCTCGCCGGCGTTGCGGTGGGAGGGGTTCCCCGAGGGGACGAAGAGCTTCGCCGTGACCTGCTTCGATCCGGACGCGCCGACGGGCAGCGGGTTCTGGCACTGGGTGCTGTTCGACCTGCCGGCCTCGGTGACCGAGCTGCCGGCCGGGGCGGGCAGCGGGAAGTTCGAGGGACTGCCCGCCGGGGCCGTGCACGTGCGCAACGACTACGGCACGAAGGACTTCGGCGGAGCGGCCCCGCCGGCCGGGGAGCGGCACCGGTACGTGTTCACGGTGTACGCGGTGGATCAGGAGAAGCTCGGGCCGGACGGGGACGTGTCCCCCGCCGTGGTCGGGTTCAATCTGCGCTTCCACACCCTCGGGCGGGCCCAGCTGATCGGTGAGTACGCGGAGCCCGCGGGCTGATCGTTCGCCGAGCGTTTGCCCGGTCCTGGTCTAAAGACGGCCAGGACCGGGCATTTTTATTGCGTTGTCCCGCGTGGCGCGCGCGGCCAGAGTGGTGACGGGCCCTGCCGCCGGTGTGGTCGCGGGCCTGCACACGGGAGGTGGGCGAGATGCGGGACACGCTGGTGCTGAACGCGAGCTTCGAGCCGCTGTCGACGGTGACCTTGAACCGGGCGGTGGTGCTCGTGCTCCAGGACAAGGCCGTGGTCGAGCAGTCGCATCCCGAGCTGCGTGTGCGGGCGGCCACCATGGAGCTTCCGATGCCGCGGGTGATCAGGCTCTGCCGGTACGTGCGGGTGCCCTTCCGAAGACATGCTCCCTGGTCACGGAGGGGGGTGTTGGTCCGGGACCAACACCGTTGCGCGTACTGCGGGAAGCGCGCGACGACCGTGGACCACGTCCTGCCGCGCGCCCAGGGCGGTGGGGACTCCTGGCTGAACACGGTGGCCTCCTGCGCCGAGGACAACCACCGCAAGGCGGCGCGGACTCCCGAGGAGGCCGGCATGCCGTTGCTGCGCAAACCGTTCGTGCCGTCGCCGGCCGACGCGATGCTGCTCGCGCTGGGGGTGGGCGGGCGGGACCCGCTGCCGGAGTGGCTGTCGCGGTCCGCTTAGTCGTCCGCCCCGCGCGCCCGGTTGCCGGGTGCGCGGGGCGGCGTATGTCTCCTACGTCGTTCAGCGGAGCAGGATCTGGACGATGGCGAGGATTCCGACCGTCACGATGACTCCGCGCAGGACGGTCGGCGGGAGGCGGCGTCCGACCTTCGCGCCGATCTGTCCGCCGAGCGTGGAGCCGACGGCGATGAGGAGGACGGCCGTCCAGTCGAACTCCGCGACGAAGAGGAAGAAGACGGCGGCGATGCCGTTCACGAGGGCGGCGATGACGTTCTTGACGGCGTTGACGCGTTGCAGGTCCTCGTGGAGCAGCAGGCCCATGAGGCCGAGGTAGAGCACGCCCTGGGCGGCACCGAAGTACCCTCCGTACGCGCTGGAGAACAGCATGCCGGTGAGGAGGACGGGGCCGCCTTCGCCTTCCGCCGTGTCGGCGCCGGCGGCTTCCCGGCGGCGGCGCAGGGACGCGGCGAGGCGGGGTTGGAGGACGACGAGGACGAGGGCCAGTCCGATGAGGACGGGCACGATCGTGTCGAAGGACTCCGGGGGCAGGACCAGGAGCAGGACCGCTCCCGCGAGGCCGCCGACGAGGGAGACGGCGCCGAGGCGCAGGATGCGGTCGCGCTGCCCCTTGAGTTCGTTGCGGTAGCCGATGGCGCCGCTGATGGAGCCGGGCACCAGGCCGAGGGTGTTGGAGACGTTGGCGGTGACCGGGGGCAGGCCGGTGGCGAGGAGCACCGGGAAGGTGATCAGGGTGCCGGATCCGACGATGGTGTTGATCGTGCCGGCGCCGATTCCGGCGGCGAGGACCGCGAGTGATTCCCAGATGGACATGGACATGGACGGAGCCATCCCCTTTGCGTGAGTGAGTCGCCTCCCCGCCATGAAGGTCGAGGGGCCTCACCGATCATGCACGAGGGGAGGCCGGGTCAGTCGATGGGGGGCTGCTCGCGCCGGTCGCCGGCGCCCGTCGTGTCGGTGCCGCCCTTGCCGTTGTTCTGCGGGTTGAAGCCGCTCGGGCTGCCGCCGCCCATGGGGCCGAAGTTGCCCATGGCGCCCGAGAGGCCCTTGAGCGCGTCTCCGATTTCGCTGGGCACGATCCAGAGCTTGTTGGCGTCGCCCTCGGCGATCTTCGGGAGCATCTGGAGGTACTGGTAGGCGAGGAGCTTCTGGTCGGCGTCGCCGGCGTGGATGGACTCGAAGACCGTACGGATGGCCTGGGCCTCGCCCTCGGCGCGCAGGGCGGCGGCCTTGGCGTCACCTTCGGCGCGCAGGATGGAGGACTGCTTCTCACCCTCGGCGCGCAGGATCTCGGACTGCCGGACACCTTCGGCCTGGAGGATGGCGGCGCGCTTGTCGCGGTCGGCGCGCATCTGCTTCTCCATCGAGTCCTGGATGGAGGTCGGCGGCTCGATGGCCTTGAGCTCGACGCGGTTGACGCGGATGCCCCACTTGCCGGTGGCCTCGTCGAGGACTCCGCGCAGGGCCGCGTTGATCTCCTCGCGGGAGGTCAGGGTCCGCTCCAGGTCCATGCCGCCGATGATGTTGCGCAGGGTGGTGACGGTGAGCTGCTCGATGGCCTGGATGTAGCTGGCCACTTCGTACGTCGCGGCGCGGGCGTCGGTCACCTGGTAGTAGATGACGGTGTCGATGTTGACGACCAGGTTGTCCTGGGTGATCACCGGCTGCGGCGGGAACGGCACGACCTGTTCGCGCAGGTCGATGCGGTTGCGGATCGAGTCGATGAACGGGACGACGATGTTGAGGCCCGCGTTGAGCGTGCGGGTGTAGCGGCCGAAGCGTTCGACGATGGCTGCGCTGGCCTGCGGGATCACCTGGATCGTCTTGACCAGGGCGATGAAGACCAGAACCACCAGGATGATCAGGACGATGATGATCGGTTGCATGCGGTTCCCCGTGCCCTTCCGGCTGTCTGTGCTGCCCCGTTGAGCGGAGTCTCGCAGACCCCGGGGCCGCGGGTCGGCTGCTTTCTCACATCACGACGGCGGTCGCTCCGTCGATGTCGACGACGTCGACGGACTGGCCGGGTTCGAAACTGGTGTCCGCGTCGAGGCTGCGGGCGGACCAGACCTCGCCGGCCAGTTTGATCCGGCCGCCGCTGCCGTCCACGCGTTCCAGGACGACGGCGGTCCTGCCCTTCAACGCGTCGATGCCGCTGCGGTGTTGGGGGCGTTGGTTGCGGTGCCGGTTGGCGATCGGGCGGACCACGGCGATGAGCGCCACGGACACGATCACGAACACCAGGACCTGGGCGACCACTCCCCCGCCGAGGGCCGCCGTGACGGCGGCCGCCACCGCGCCGACGGCGAACATGCCGAACTCCGGTAGGGCGGTGAGGACCAGGGGGATGCCCAGTCCGACCGCGCCGATGAGCCACCACACCCATGCGTCGATGTCCACATGGTCATGGTAGGTCGGTCGGACGCGGTCGGGACAGGGTGCGACCGGTACGGACCGCTAGCGCAGGGGCAGTCCCTGGGCGGTCCAGCGGTCGTGGTCGTTGCGCTCGACGACCAGCGGGAGGCCGAAGCAGAGGGACAGGTTGCGGGAGGTGAGTTCGAGGTCGATGGGGCCGGCGGCGACGACCTTGCCCTGACGGATCATCAGGACGTGGGTGAAGCCGGGGGCGATCTCCTCGACGTGGTGCGTGACCATGACCATGGAGGGGGCGAGCGGGTCCCGGGCGAGGCGGCCGAGGCGGCGTACGAGGTCCTCACGACCGCCGAGGTCGAGGCCGGCGGCGGGCTCGTCGAGGAGGAGCAGCTCGGGGTCGGTCATCAGGGCGCGGGCGATCAGGGTGCGCTTGCGCTCGCCCTCGGAGAGCGTGCCGAACCTGCGCTCCAGGTAGTCGGTCATGCCGAGGCGGTCGAGGAAGGCGCGGGCGCGCTGCTCGTCGATGTCCTCGTACTCCTCGTGCCAGGTCGCCGTCATGCCGTAGGCGGCGGTGAGCACGGTCTGCAGGACGGTCTGCCGCTTGGGCAGCTTGTCGGCCATGGCGATGCCGGCCACACCGATGCGGGGGCGCAGCTCGAACACGTCGGTACCCGGCTTGCCGAGGGTGCCGCCGAGGATCGTGGTGGTGCCCTTGGTGGGGTACAGGTAGCTGGAGGCGAGGTTCAGCAGGGTGGTCTTGCCGGCGCCGTTGGGGCCGAGGATCACCCAGCGCTCCCCCTCCTTCACCGACCAGGAGACCTGGTCCACCAGAGCCCGGCCCTCGCGGACCACGGATACGTCCACCAGCTCCAGAACATCGCTCATGAGCGTGTTGTCACCCCTTGCAGTCACGGTTCTCTGTGCGCCGGCAGGCGCAGCCCCTGGGGAAAACCTACGCCACTCGGGGAGGGGTCCGGTTCCGGGGCCGGGTGCCGGGGCCGATCCGTAAAGTGGGGGGATGCTTTTCGAACCACGTTCAGGGCGGCTGGCCGCCTGGGGGAACGCGCTGCTGGCCGGTTTGGTGTCGCCCGACGAGGCCGCGTCGTCGATCGTCGGTGAGGACGCCGTGCACCGGGTGTCCGGGCTGCCGGGGGAATCGGGTCCGGTGGGGCTCACGCTGGCGCTCGGCCGGTTGCGGGTGCTGGGGGTGAGCGGGCTGCGGGTGGCGCTGCCCGCGCCGGGGCATCCGTTGGGGCTGAGCGGGCCGGCGGAGTTCAACGCGCGGGCGTTGGAGGCCGAGGAGGCGGTGGTCGCGGTGGGGGCGGCGCTGGGATTGGTGCCGGAGGTGGCGGAGGCCGGGCCGGCCGGGGACCTGCACGTCTCGGTGACCTGGCACTGCCTGCCGGTGCGGGAGGCCCCGCCGGCGGACGTGCCGTCGCTCGGGGAGGCGGAGCGGGAGCTGGCGGAGGCGCTGCGCGAGGCGACGGTCGTCCTGACCCGGCTGGACGTGGCGGGGTCGGGGCCGGTCGCGGACGCGGCCCTGTCGGCGTACCGGGCGCGGGCGGAGGCGGGGCGGGACGTCCTGGCCCCGGGGTATCCGCCGCGGGCGGTACGGGTGCTGGCGCTGGCGCAGCGGGTGGACCTGATGGTGTCGCTGGCGTACGCGAACGGGCCCGGCGGTGCGGTGGCCGCCTCGGAGATGGCGGCGCGCTCGGAGGCGCTGCGGCCGGTGGAGCGGGTGGCGCGGCGGGCCCTGGTGGCGGCGTACAACGCGGCGGTCGAGGAACGCGAGCGGGGCTGACGCCGGAACCGACCGCGCCGCGGCCCCGCTTCCCGGGGAGAGGTGGGGAAGCGGGGCCGCGGGCGTGGGTCAGTGGTTGACGCCGAAGTTGCCGAAGGCGGGGTTGAGCAGGCCGATCACGTTGACGGTGTTGCCGACGACGTTGACGGGGACGTTCACGGGGACCTGGAGCAGGTTCCCGGAGGCCACGCCGGGCGAGTGCTGGGCCACGCCCTCCGCGGACGCACCGCCGTGCGCCGAGGAGACACCCGCGCCGGCGGCGACGAGGCCGCCCGCGATCATGGTGACGGCTGCGGCCTTCTTGAAGTTCTTCACGTTCTCGTCCTCCAGTACGTCTGCCGCGACCAGCCGTCGCGGCACGCCATGGAGAACGCCCCGCCGACGGCCGGGATACGCCATGTGGGGTACATACACCCGACCGTATGAATCTCTGCTGAATCGCCGTGCGCGCACCGATGATCTGATCAGCGCGCCGCGCTCCGCCGTTCCGTCCTACTCCACCATTCCGTGCCTGACCGCCCACAGCGCGGCCTGGGTCCGGTCGGAGAGGTCCAGTTTCATCAGGATGTTCGAGACGTGCGTCTTGACCGTCTTCTCCGACAGCACCAACGCCCGGGCGATCTCCCGGTTGGAGCGGCCGTCCGCGATCAGGCCGAGGACCTCGCGTTCGCGGTCGGTCAGGGAGCCCGGGCGACCGGCCGAGGAGGGCTGGTCCTCCTGGGCGAGGAGCGCCTGTGCCACCTCCGGCTGGAGCAGGACGTGGCCCGCGTGGACGGAACGGATGGCTCCGGCCAGCGCGTCGGGGTCGATGTCCTTGTAGACGTAGCCGGCCGCGCCGGCCCGCAGGGCGGGGACGACCGTGCGCTGCTCGGTGAAGCTGGTGACGATCAGAACGCGTGCCGGGTTGCCCAGCGAGCGCAGCCGGCGCAGGGCCTCGACGCCGTCGAGGCCGGGCATCTTGACGTCCATCAGGATGACGTCGGGCCGCAGTTCCTCGGCGCGCTCGATGCCCTCCTCGCCGTCGCCGCCCTCGCCGACCACCTCTATGTCGTCCTGGACCTCCAGGAACGTGCGCAGGCCGCGCCGGACCACCTGGTGGTCGTCGACGAGCAGGACGCGGATGCGGGCCGGGGTGTCAGCCACCTGGTACCTCCATCTCGATCGTGGTGCCCTCGCCGGGCTCGGAGCGGACCTCCAGCCGTCCGCCGGAGCCGCTCGCGCGGTCCCGCATGGAGACCAGGCCGAGGTGCCGGCCGGCCTTGCGGACCGTGGAAGGGGAGAAGCCGCACCCCCAGTCGCGCACGCGCAGGACCGCGCCGCCCGCGGGGGTCCGGGCGAGGGTGACCTCGACGCGGTCGGCGCCGGAGTGCCGCAGGGCGTTGTGGAGGGCTTCCTGGGCGACGCGCAGCAGTGCCTCCTCCTGGGTCGCGGGCAGGGCCCGTACGCCGTCGCTGGTGAAGGAGACGTGCGCGGTGTGGGCCCGGTCCAGGACGCGGACGTGGTTGCGCAGGGTCGCGACGAGGCCGTCCTCGTCCAGTGCGGCCGGGCGGAGCTCGGTCACGGCGGCGCGCAGTTCGTCGGCGGCCTCCGCGGCCAGGACGGCGACCTGGTGGAGTTCGCCCTTGGCCCGGCCGGGGTCGCGGTCCACGAGGGCGGCGGCGGCCTGGGCGGTCAGGCGCAGGGAGAAGAGCTTCTGGCTGACGGCGTCGTGCAGCTCGTGGGCGAGGCGGGAGCGCTCCTCGGCGATGGTGAGTTCGCGGCTGCGCTCGTAGAGGCGGGCGTTGGTCAGGGCGATGGCCGCGTGCTGGGCGAGGAGGGAGAGGAGCTCCTCGTCCTCGTCGGTGAAGCCGGGGCGGTCGCTCACGTCGGCGGGGGCGCCGTGGGCATGGCGCTTGTTGGCGAGGAAGAGGGCGCCCAGGGTCTCCTCGCCGTCCTTGATGGGCATGCCGAGGAAGGCGGACATGTCGGGGTGGGCGGCGGGCCAGCCCCCGAAGCGCGGGTCCTGGCGTACGTCGGCCAGTCGCTCGGGGGCGTCCTGGTGGAGCATCGCGGCGAGGACGCCGTGCTGGCGGGGCAGGGGGCCGATGCGGCGCCACTGTTCCTCGCTGATGCCGTCCACGACGAACTGGGCGAAGCCCCCGTGGTCGTCCGGGACGCCGAGGGCGGCGTACTCGGCGTCGAGCAGTTCGCGGGCCGACGCGACGATGGTGCGCAGTACGTCGTGGACCTCCAGGCGGCGGCTCATGGCGAGCAGCGCGGTGCTGACGGCAGCGAGTCCCGTACAGGGTCCGTAGTGCATGGGCTCACCGTACCGGCGGCCCTGACCTGCGGGATCGGGCTTCGGGCCTAGGTCGGGCGGCCCGGGGCGTACGGCGGAGGGAGGGGGTCGGGCGGGCGCCGGCTCTGCCCTGGGGACGAGGCGGGAAGGGGTGGGGTCCTCCTCAGGGATGAGGCGGGCGGGCCGGCGGTCACGTTGCGCATTGCTGTCGCAACACCTGGTGAGACCGTTACGTGCCCGATGTGAGCCCCGGCATAGGACCCACATCACTTACGAAGCTGCGTAGTGGACAGGTAAAGGTCCTGTCAGGTCCGGTGCGCCTAGTGCGGTGTCCGTCATTCCCGCTTCGTCCGGGGGCCCTGATCCACTAAGCGGGATCGTACGTCACACCTTTGCCAGGCGTTTTTGCCACCGCTAAGAATGTCGACGTCGCACAGCGCTGCGGATCCCGGATCCGAGCGGCGCCTTCCTGCGACTCCCGCTATTCGAAGAGGTTGCCCCGCCATGTCTGCTTCCAGCACTCCCGGTCACAGTCGTCTGACGAAGGCACACAAGCTGTCCGCTGCCGGCGTCGCCACGCTCGGTGCCGCCGCGCTCGCCTTCTCCCTCGTCCCGGCCGGTGCCGCGCAGACGCAGCAGGCGGTGACGATCAACGCCGCTCCGGTGGCGTGGACCCCCTCGGTACAGCAGCACCTCGGCGCGCAGCAGGCCGTCGCGAACAAGCTGGCGAAGGACTCGGCGGCCGCGAAGGCCAAGGCCGCGGCCGCCGCCAAGGCGGAGCGCGACAAGACGGCGGCCGCGAGCCGGTCCGCCGTCCGCACCCCGGTCTTCGCGAACAACCTCGACGGTTGGATCAAGGAAGCGCTCTTCATCATGAAGCGCGAGGGGATTCCGGGCTCGTACGCCGGTATCCACAAGAACGTGATGCGCGAGTCCAGCGGCAACCCGCTGGCGATCAACAAGTGGGACATCAACGCCCAGAACGGCATTCCCAGCAAGGGGCTGCTCCAGGTCATCCTCCCGACCTTCAAGGCGTACCACGTCAAGGGCACCAAGTTCGACCAGTACGACCCGGTCGCGAACATCGTCGCCGCCTGCAACTACGCGGCCGACCGCTACGGCTCGATGGACAACGTCAACAGCGCCTACTAGGCCGCCGACGCCCCCCAGAACCCCCCATGCGCCTCAGGGCGGCCCCCGGAACCGGGTGGCCGCCCTGAGGCGTTTTCGTGCGCCGGCGGGGCGCGGGGCCCGCGTGCGCGGCGCCGTTACTTGCCGGCGCGCATGACCTCGGGCTCGTGGCGGCGCAGCAGGCGCTGGACCAGGAAGCCGCAGGCGATGCCGATGAGCAGCAGGACGGTGATGTTCAGGCTCCACTGCCCGATGGTGGCGTCCCAGAGCGGGTCGGTGTTCGTCGGGTTGTCGCGGTCCCACGGAGGCATGAGCCTGCCGAGGTTCAGCGTGGCGCCGGCGGCGGCGATGGCCCAGCGGGAGGGCATCAGCCAGGCGAACTGTTCCAGGCCCGGGGAGTCGTAGACCTGGAAGAGGATGCCGGTGAAGACGACCTGGACGATCGCGAACATGACCAGCAGCGGCATGGTCTTCTCGGCGGTCCTGACCAGCGAGGAGATCACGAGGCCGAACATCATCGAGGTGAAGCCGAGGGCGATGACCGACAGGCACAGCTCGACGGCCGGCGGCATCAGCAGGCCCTCGGCGGGCAGGTCGCGCGGGAAGAAGCCGATCGCGCAGATGACCACGCCCTGGACGGCCGTGATGACGCCGAGGACGATCACCTTCGACATGAGGTACGCGGACCGGGACAGCCCGGTCGCGCGCTCGCGTTCGTAGATGACGCGTTCCTTGATCAGTTCTCGGACCGAGTTCGCGGCGCCCGAGAAGCACATGCCGACCGCGAGGATCAGCATGATCGTGCCGGCGTCGCCGTTGAACTGGGACGGCGGCCGCGGGGGCGCGAGTCCGAAGGTCGCGGGGATGACCGTGGAGACCACGCCCAGTACCGCGGGCAGGATCAGCATGAGGCCGATGAAGCCCTTGTCGGAGGCGATCACCGAGACGTAGCGGCGGATCAGCGTCCAGAGCTGCGAGCCCCAGCCCTGCGGCTTGGGCGGGCGCATCTGCTGCGGCGAGGGGAAGGCGACGGACTGCGGGGCGACGGCGTCGATGTCGGCGGCGTACAGCTGGTAGTGCTGCGAGCCCTTCCAGCGGCCGGCCCAGTCGTAGTCGCGGAACTCCTCGAAGGCGGAGAAGACGTCGGCCCAGGTGCTGTAGCCGAAGAAGTTCAGCGCGTCGTCCGGCGGGCCGAAGTAGGCGACGGAACCGCCGGGCGCCATGACGAGCAGCTTGTCGCAGATGGCCAGCTCGGCGACGGAGTGGGTGACGACGAGGACCGTGCGGCCGTCGTCGGCGAGACCGCGCAGCAGCTGCATGACGTCGCGGTCCATGCCCGGGTCGAGGCCGGAGGTCGGCTCGTCCAGGAAGATCAGCGACGGCTTGGTGAGCAGCTCCAGGGCCACGGACACGCGCTTGCGCTGACCACCGGAGAGCGAGGTGATCTTCTTGTCCTTGTGGACGTCGAGCTTGAGCTCGCGCAGCACCTCGTTGATGCGGGCGACGCGCTCGGATTCGGCGGTGTCGCCGGGGAAGCGGAGCTTGGCCGCGTACTTGAGCGCGGTGCTGACCTTGAGTTCCTTGTGCAGGATGTCGTCCTGCGGGACCAGGCCGATGCGCTGACGGAGCTCCGCGAACTGCTTGTACAGGTTTCGGTTGTCGTAGAGGACGTCGCCCTGGTCGGCGGGCCGGTAGCCGGTCAGCGCCTTCAGGAGCGTCGACTTGCCGGAACCGGAGGGGCCGATGACGCCGATCAGCGACTTCTCGGGGACGCCGAAGGTGACGTCCTTGAGGATCTGCTTGCCGCCGTCGACGGTCACGGTGAGGTGGCGGGCCGAGAAGGAGACCTCGCCGGTGTCGACGAACTCCTCCAGCCGGTCGCCGACGATGCGGAACGTCGAGTGGCCGACGCCGACGATGTCGTTCGGGCCGAGGAGCGCCGTACCGGACTTGGCGAGCGGCTGACCGTTGACGTAGGTGCCGTTGTGGCTGCCGAGGTCGTGGATCTCGAAGCGGCCGCCGGGCATCGAGCGGAACTCGGCGTGGTGGCGGGAGACCTGGAGGTCGGAGACGACCAGCTCGTTCTCCAGCGCGCGACCGATGCGCATGACGTTGCCCAGCGAGAGCTGGTGGAACGTCGTCGGGCTGCGGTGGTCGTGGTGGCCGGGGTTCGGCGCGCTCTGCGCCGGGCCGCCGCCCTGCTGCTGCGGCACGTGCGGCTGCTGGGCCTGGTGCTGCTGCGGCTGGTGCTGCTGGTACTGCGGCTGCTGCTCCCAGGGCTGCTGCTGGACCGGGGCCTGCTGGTGCGCCTGCCCTTGCGCGGCCTGTCCCTGCGCGGCCGGGACCTGGTAGGCCGGGGCCGACCGGGCGGCGGCCGGGGCGGCGGCGGTCAGGTTCAGCCGCGGTCCGTCGGTCGCGTTGCCGAGGTGGACCGGCGTGCCGGGTACCAGCTCGGTCTGCTGGACCCGCGCTCCGTGCACGTAGGTGCCGTTGGTGCTGCCGTGGTCCTCGATGCCCCAATTCCGGCCGTTCCAGGTGATGGTGGCGTGCCGCCACGACACCCGGGCGTCGTCGATCACCACGTCGCCCTGGGGATCACGCCCCAGTGAGTACGACCGGGACGGATCCAGCGTCCAGGTCCTGCCATTCAATTCCAGTACGAGTTCCGGCACTCCAGCCCCACTTAAGTCCCCCGAGAATCCCCCTGACGTCAGGGAGTCTAGGGATGGCGAACATCCGGGGGAACTATTTCAGGCCTGCGGCCACATGTGGAATCGGGGCCCGACGGGGGTGCCCGCGGTCGCCCCCGGACGGGGGTAGAAGTCGCCCGGAGAGTGAGATACGGGGACTTCTCGCCCGGGATCCGCCCGGGTGCTGGACCCCTGCGGGACCCCTGCGGGGCCGGTGCGGGGCCGGTGCGGGGCGGCGGACGGGCCCGTGCGACGGGGGCGGCTCAGGGAGTGGGACGGATGTCCGTCCGGCGGGGCCGGGAAGATACGGTGAGAGCACCATGAGCGCTTCGCAGACCTCCGACGTCCCCACCCTCCTCGTCAAGATCTTCGGCAAGGACCGTCCCGGGATCACCGCCGGGCTGTTCGACACCCTCGCCGCCTATTCCGTCGATGTCGTCGACATCGAGCAGGTCGTCACCCGTGGCCGCATCGTCCTGTGCGCCCTCGTCACCAAACCGGCCGGCGCCGGCGAGGGCGAGTTGCGGGCCACCGTCCACAGCTGGGCAGAGTCGCTCAAGCTCCAGGCCGAGATCCTCTCCGGGACCGGCGACAACCGGCCGCGCGGCAGCGGCCGCTCCCACGTGACCGTCCTCGGGCACCCGCTCACCGCGGAGTCCACGGCGGCCATAGCGGCTCGGATCACCGGGTCCGGCGGCAACATCGACCGCATCTTCCGGCTCGCCAAGTATCCGGTGACGGCGGTCGAGTTCGCCGTGTCCGGCGTGGAGACGGCTCCGCTGCGCACCGCCCTGGCCACCGCCTCCGCGCAGATCGGCGTCGACGTGGCCGTGGTCTCGGCGGGGCTGCACCGCCGCGCGCAGCGGTTGGTCGTCATGGACGTGGACTCGACCCTGATCCAGGACGAGGTCATCGAACTGTTCGCCGCGCACGCGGGCTGCGAGGCCGAGGTCGCCGAGGTGACCGAGCGGGCGATGCGCGGGGAGCTGGACTTCGAGCAGTCCCTGCACGCCCGGGTCGCGCTGCTGGCGGGGCTGGACGCCTCGGTGATCGACAAGGTCCGCTCCGAGGTCCGGCTGACCCCGGGCGCGCGGACGCTGATCCGCACGCTGAAGACCCTCGGTTACCAGGTGGGCGTGGTCTCGGGCGGTTTCACCCAGGTGACGGACGACCTGCGGGAGCGGCTCGGACTGGACTTCGCCTCGGCGAACACTCTGGAGATCCTGGAGGGCAAGCTGACCGGCCGGGTCACGGGCGAGATCGTGGACCGTGCCGGCAAGGCCCGGCTGTTGCGGCGATTCGCCGCCGAGGCGGGTGTTCCGCTGGCCCAGACGGTGGCGATCGGGGACGGTGCCAACGACCTCGACATGTTGAACGCGGCGGGTCTGGGAGTGGCCTTCAATGCGAAGCCCGTGGTGCGCGAGGCCGCGCACACGGCGGTGAACGTGCCTTTCCTGGACGCCGTCCTGTACCTGCTCGGCATCACCCGCGAGGAAGTCGAGGCCGCTGACCTGGCCTGACGGGCCAGAGGCACCAGATCCGACGTTCCGTACCGCCCGGCCGGGTTCTTCCGGCCGGGCGGTCTTTCGTATCCGGCCACCCGAAGCCCTCTGCCGGGCGCCCGAACCGGCCACGACCGGCGTCCGGGGAGCGGCGCACGGCATGGCGGATCAACGCAATGCGCCCCGGCACAAGAGCAGTCCCGGCCAACGGTCGCTCGAAGTCGCGCTATTCGCGGCGCACTTGCGACAAATACTGTGACCGCGCTGTCGTGAACGCGACAGCGCCCATCGCTCTGTCGTGATCGTTCAAGGGGAAACAATGGTGACTCGAAGTGTCCTCGTCACCGGGGGTTCGGGCGGTATCGGCCGGGCCTGCGTGGAGAGGTTCGCCCTGGAAGAGGACTGGACGGTCTGGTTCACCTACCGCAACGGCCGGGCCCGGGCCGAGGAGCTGGTGCACGAACTGGCCCTCACCGGCCACGCCAAGGTGGAGGCCTTCCCCTTCGACCAGGGCAACTGGGAGGACCACGAACGGCTCCTGGACCGGCTTCCCGGCCCGGTCGAGGTCCTGGTGAACAACGCCGCCGTCGGATCCAAGACCATCGACCACTACACCGACGGCGCCCGGCACGAGAAGGCCTCGGAGTTCTTCCGGATCAACGCGGTGGGCCCGCTGTGGCTCACCGAACAGTTACTTCCCGGCATGGTGGAGAACGGCTACGGCAAGATCATCAACGTCTCCAGCGTGGGCGGCGGGATCTTCCAGTTCCCCGGCTTCCACCCCGCCGACGGCATGAGCAAGGCCGCGCTCACGTACCTGACCCGCCATCTCGCCGCCGACCTCGTACACAGCCCGGTGGACGTGTTCGCCGTCTGCCCCGGCGCCGTCGAGACCGCGATGTTCCAGGCCAGCACCCTCGACCAGCTCTCCCCAGAGGAACTCGCGGACCTGACGTCCAGGCTGCCCAAGAGGCGCCTGATCCGCTCCGAGGAGATCGCGGAACTCATCTGGTGGCTGGCCGGCGAGCACTCCACCTCGCTCCACGGCGCCGTGATCGACGCCTCCATGGGCCTCGGGGTCAACCCGGGACTGCTCACCGCCGCCGGCGTCGACAGCGGGAGGGCCCGATGATCTCCCGCCAGGCCGCCCGCCTCCTCGCCGACACCCCGGCCATCGCCGAGGCCCACTTCCGCGCCGAGGCCGAGCCCTACGACGCGCTGCTGCGCCCCGACGGCTACCTCAACCTCGGCACCGCCGAGAACCGGCTGCTGTGGGACCTGCTCCGCGACAAGCTCGCCTCCCTTCCCCCGCTGACCGAGGCCGGCGCCCGCTACGCGCCGCTGCACGGCACCGACGAACTGCGCGGGCGCGTCGCCGACCTGCTCTCCGCGACCTGCCGGACCCCGCTGGACGCCGACGACCTCGTGGTGATCAGCGGTGCGACCGGGGCGCTCGACGCCATCGCCTCCGTCCTGTGCGACCCGGGCGAGGCCATCGTGGTGCCCGCCCCCTACTACGGGGCCTTCGACACCGATCTCGGCGGCCGTTCCGGTGCCCGGATCCTGCCCGCCCCGCTCTCCCCGGAGGACGGCTTCCGGCTGACCGCCGACGCCGTCGACCGGGCCCTGAAGGAGGCCCGGTCCGAAGGCACCACGGTCCGCGCGGTCGCCCTGTCCTCCCCGTCCAACCCGATCGGCGAGGTGCACCCGCCCGAGGTCCTCGCCGACCTGTTGCGGGTGGTCCGCGAGCACGACGTCGACCTGATCTCCGACGAGATCTACGCCCACGCCGTCTTCGGCGACCGCCCCTTCACCAGCGCCGCCGATCCGGCCGTCAACCCGCACTGGGCCGAGCGCACCCACGTGGTGTGGGGCTTCGCGAAGGACTTCGGGCTGCCCGGCCTGAAGACCGGCGTCCTGCACACCCGCGCCCCGCGCGTGCGCGACGCGGCCCGGGCGATGGCCTACTTCGCCCCCGTCTCCACCGCCACCCAGGCCACCCTCGCCGGGCTCCTCGCGGACCCGGCGTGGGTCGCCGCCTTCCTCGCGGCGGGCCGCGCCCGGCTGGCCTCCTCGTACGGGCACCTCGTCGCGCTGCTGGAGGCGCACGGCATCCCGTACGCCCCGGCCGAGGCGGGCTTCTCCGTCTGGCTGGACCTGCGCCGGTGGCTGCCCGGCACCGACTTCGAGGCGGAACGCCTGCTGTGGCGCGCCCTGTTCGAGACCGCGAAGGTCAGCATCCTGCCCGGCGGGGCGTTCCGCTCCCCGCAGCCGGGCTGGTTCCGGCTCTGCCACACCGTCGACGCGCCCCTGGTGGCCGAGGCGGTCCGTCGGATCGCCGCCCACCCGGGTCCGGCCGGCGCGCCGCCGGCCCCCACCGGCGAGGACCTCGCCGCCCCCCTCCCCCACGCACCGAACGGAAGACGCCCATGAGCACGGCCCCAGGCCCCCTCGACCGCTGGTACGAGACCGCGGGCGTACGCGGCGGCGTCCGGCGGATCTTCCACGCCGAGGCCGAGCAGGGCCGGGTGTTCTTCCCCGACGCCCTGGTACCGCACCTGTCCCACCCCGAGGTGAAGGCCCTGGAGCCGGAGCTGGTCCGCGAGGTCTCCGTACGGCACCTCTACCAGTTCCTGCACTCGACCACCCACCTGGAGACGCGGGTCGTCAACGGGGCGGCCGAGCCCGTCGCCAACGGGAACTCCGGCCTGCACTTCCCCACCGCGCTGCGGATGGACGCCTTCAAGGTGTACTGCGACGAGGGCTACCACGCCCTGTACAGCCTGGACCTCGCCGACCAGGTGGCGGCCGTCACCGGCATCGCCGTGCCCGACGTCGACTACGGCGGGTTCGTCACGGCGCTCCAGGACACCGGACGCCGGCTGCTGCCCGAAGACCCGATCCTCGCCGGGCAGTTGCAGGCGGTCGTGTTCGAGACGCTGATCACCGCCGTCCTCAACGAGGTCCCGCAGGACCCGAGCGTGGTGAGCACGGTGCGCGAGCTGATGCGCGACCACGCCAAGGACGAGGGCCGCCACCACCGCTTCTTCTCCGCCTTCTTCCTCGAACTGTGGGCCCGCCTCGACCAACGGCGCCGGATCCTCGCCGCCCGGGCCCTGCCCGCGATGATCCGCGCCGCCCTCGACTGGGACCTGGAGCCGGTGTACGACTCGCTGCGCCGCGCCGGCCTGGACGAGGACCGCACCGAAGCCGTCCTGACCGACACCTACGGCGGGGACGCGGGCATCGACCGCATCCAGACGATCTCCCGTTCCACGCTGCGATTGTGCGCCCAGGTCGACGCCTTCGACCTGCCCGGCGTCACCGACGCCTTCGCCCTGTACGGACTGCGCGCACCGGAGGACTCCGATGTCTGACACCGTCACCTACGCCGACTACCTGCGACTGCCCGAACTGCTGACCCTCCAGGTGCCCCTGGCCGACGGGGTGCGCGACGAGCGCCTGTTCATCACCGTCCACCAGGTGCAGGAACTGTGGTTCGGGCAGCTCCTCGACGACCTGAGCGGGGCCCGCGACCGGATCCTGGACGGCGACCCGCGCGCCGCCCGGGCCGGGCTGGCCCGCGGCGCGGTGATCACCCGGGCCCTGATCGCCGGGATCCATCCGCTGCGCGGCATGCCGCCGCGGGAGTTCCACGCCTTCCGCGGGGCGCTCGGCAGCAGCAGCGGCGCCCAGTCCGCGCAGTACGTGGAGATCTCGGCGCTGTCCGGGGCGGACTGGGTGCACGGTCCGTACGGGGCCCGCGTCGCGGCCGGGCTGAGCCCCGCCGAGCGGGAGCGGCTGCGGACGCGGCTCGAAGAGCCCTCGCTGTGGGAGGCGTTCGTCGGGCTGCTGGGCAAGGCCGGCTTCGAGGTGGCGACGCAGGACGGCCGACGGGCGGCGTACGCGCGCCTCGCGGACCGCCCGCGCGACGGGGACCCGGCCGAGCTCGCCGAACTGGCCGAGCTGGCTGAGGCACTGGTCGACCACGACGAGGTCTGGACGGAGTGGCGGGCCTGCCACGCGCTGCTCGTGGAGCGGCAGATCGGCGGGTTGCCGGGCACCGGGGGCAGCACGGGCGTGGCCCACCTGCGGGCGGCGGTGTACCGGCGGTTCTACCCGGAGCTGTGGGAGGCGCGGGGCGCGGATCCGGCGGTGCCGCCCGGCCGGTGACGGCTCCCGGACGCGCCGGAGCCCGAGCCGCTCACGAGGGCGGCCCGGGTTCCGCGGCGATCGGGACCCGGGGCTCCGGGATCACGTCGTCCGGTCCCGGGCGGCGGGCCCGCTCAGTGGTCCTTCGGGGTCCAGAAGTCCAGCAGGGTTCCCACCCCGTGCTCCAGCGACTTCCACGAGCCGGTGAAGGAGACGATCGCGAGGGCGGCGGTCGGGAAGCCGGTCCGCGTCATCCGGGCCAGGGCGTCGCCCTCGGCGCGGGCGCAGAGGGCGTCGGCGAGGGCGTGCATGCCCGGATTGTGGCCGATGACCAGCAGGTCGCGGACCTCGTCGGAGGTCTCGTTCAGCAGGGCGATGAGCTCGCCCGGCGAGGCGTCGTAGACGCGTTCCTCGTACGAGGTCCTCGGCCGGTGCGGGAGTTCCTGGACTGCGAGCTTCCACGTCTCCCGGGTGCGGGCGGCGGTGGAGCAGAGGGCCAGGTCGAAGCTGATGCCCGTCTCGGCCAGCTTCAGCCCGACGGCCGGTGAGTCCTTCCGGCCGCGTTCCGCCAGCGGGCGTTCGTGGTCGGCCACCTGGGGCCAGTCGGCCTTGGCGTGCCGGAGGAGGGCGATCCTGCGGGGTGTATCGGCGCTCATGACTCCCAGCTTCGCATGAAATGAGCCACGGGGCGCAGGGTGTTGGGAGGCCGCCGTCCGCCGGTGGAGCGCGGCCCGGCGCGGGGGGTCAGCCGACGGCGCGCAGGAGTTGCTGGGTGACCTGGATCAGTCCCGAGGGCTCGGCGGGGACCGCGTGGGCCTCGCCGGATCCGGCGAGGAGCAGCAGGAGCAGGCCGAAGGCGAGGGCGGGCAGGGCCAGTGCCCACCAGTGCAGTCGGGCGTTCGCGCCGGCGTGGGCCGGGGTGCGGCGGCGGGCGGGGCGCGCGGTGCGGGACGGGGTCTGTGCGGGGGCCGACATGGCCGCCTCCGGGGGGGGTGCTGGGCCGGGACTGGATCGCTGCTACGAATCTATGGATCCGAAGCGGCGGTTCCCATCCGGGGCGCACCCCAGTCGACCCTGAGCCTGACCCCCTAGGGGAGGGTGGGGTTGGCCCCACCCCCGCGGGAGCGGGCCGGGGCTCAGGGGGAGGCGATGGTCGCGATGACGGCGATGATCACGGTCACGGCGAGCATGGCGCCGAGCACCAGGCCCAGCTTCTTGCGGCCGTTCTGGGGGTTCGGTTCGAGTACGGGCGACATGCCGTTCAGTTTCGCATGCCGCATTCGTCCTCGATCGTGCGGTCCCGTCCCGCGAGGACACCGAGCGCGATCTGCGGGACGAGGAGGCCCGCCATCAGGGCGAGGGGCAGGTCCCAGCCCCCGCTGTGCTGGTAGAGGGTGCCGATGACGAGCGGGCCCGGGATGGAGATGAGGTACCCGGTGCTCTGGGCGAAGGCGGAGAGCTTGACGACGCCGGCCGGGGACTTGGCGCGCAGCCCGATCATCGTGATGACGAGGGGGAAGGCGCAGTTGGAGATGCCGAGCAGCAGCGCCCATGCCCAGGCGCCGGCGGCCGGGGCGAGGTAGAGCCCGAGGTAACCGGCGAGGCCGAAGAGGCCGAGGGCGACGGCGATGGGTCCCTGGTGGCGCATCCGGCCGGCGAGGCCGGGGATGACGAAGGCGAGCGGGACGCCCATGACCATGGTGACGGCGAGCAGGACGCCGGCGGTGGAGGCGGAGACCCCGGCGTCGCGGAAGATCTGCGGGAGCCAGCCCATGGTGACGTAGGCGCCGGTGGCCTGGAGGCCGAAGTAGCAGGCCAGGGCCCAGGCGGTGCGGCTGCGGACGACGGAGGGGCCGCGGTCCTCGCGCGGGGCGGCGGGCGCGGCGGCCTTCTCGCGGCGGCTCGCGGCGGCGATGGGCAGCCAGGGCAGTACGGCGGCCGCGGCGAGGGCGGCCCAGATCAGCAGGCCGGTGCGCCAGCTGCCGCCGAGGGCGGAGGTCAGCGGGACGGTCGCGGCGGCGGCCAGGGAGGTGCCGGCGGCCAGGGCCATGGAGTACAGGCCGGTCATGGTGCCGACGCGGTCGGGGAACCAGCGCTTGACGATGACCGGGAGCAGGACGTTGGTCAGGGCGATGCCGGCCAGGGACAGGGCGCTGGCGGCGAGGAAGCCCGCGGCGTTGGTCGCGAAGGGGCGGATCAGCAGTCCGGCGGCGACGGCGGCCATGCCCGCGCAGACGACGGCGGCCGGCCCGAAGCGGCGGGAGAGCCGGGGCGCGGTGACGCCGAAGACGGCGAAGCAGAGGGCGGGCACCGAGGTGATGAGCCCGGCGACGGCGCCGCTCATGTGCAGGCCGGTGCGGGTCTCCTCGAAGAGGGCGCCGAGGCTGGTGATGGCGGGCCGCAGGTTCAGGGCGGCCAGCACGATTCCGACGATGAGCACCGGACCGAGCCACTGGGGGGTGGTGTGGGCGGCGGGGAGCGTCCGGTCGACAGGGCCGGTGACGGCCTGCGGGCGGGGGAGGGTCTGGATCTCTTCGTCGGACATTCGACCATCATAGAATCATGGGATGATTAATTGTCCAGTCGCGCTCACGTCACACTGGAGCTCGCGCCCCTCGTGAACTCGCGCCCCGCACGAGTTCACGGCGCACCGGAGTCCGCGTCCCGCCCGAGAGGAACCCATGCCACTGACCTCGCCCCGCCGGTCGGCGCTCGTCGACCAGGTGATCACCCAGCTGCGGAACCAGATCACCTCCGGCGAGTGGCCCGTCGGCTCCCGCATCCCCACCGAGCCGGAGCTGGTGGAGCTGCTGGGCGTCGCCCGCAACACCGTGCGCGAGGCCGTCCGCGCGCTCGCCCACAACGGGCTGCTGGACATCCGACAGGGTTCGGGCACGTACGTGATCGCCACCAGCGAGCTCGCCGGGGTGATGCACCGGCGATTCGCCGGCGCCGACCCGCGGCACATCGCGGAGCTGCGTTCGACGCTGGAGTCCTCGGCGGCCCGGCTGGCGGCGGAGCGGCGGACCGCGCGGGACCTCGTCCAGCTGGACGCGCTGCTGGCCCGGCGCGAGGAGGCGTGGGAGAGCGGGGACGCGGAGCTGTTCGTGGCGGCGGACGTCAGTCTGCACATGGCGGTGGTGACGGCCTCGCACAACGACGTGCTGATCGAGCTGTACGCGGACCTCGGCGACCTGGTGGCCGACTGGCTGCGCACGGACGTGGGCACCGAGCTGACGCCGGCCTCCCACCTGGACCACGCCCGGCTGATCGAGGCGATCCGCGGCGGGGACGCGGACGCGGCGGCCTCGGAGGCGGCGGGCTACCCGTTCGTCTGCCTGGGCCGGGAGTGACGGCCCGCGCCGGATCCGTCCCCGCGCGCCTCAGGTCCCCGGCCTGCGGTGGGTCACCCAGGCCGAGCGGACCTCCTTCCAGCAGCGGCCGGTGAGCCGGATGCGGCCCGCCGGGTCCAGGGCCACGACCGCGGCGTCCCCGTCCACGTCCCACCAGCGGTCGCACTCCACGTGCAGCCGGATCAGGTCGGTCTCGGGATAGGCGTTGTGGCAGTACGCCGTCACCTGCGAGCCCTCGATCGAGGTGTCGCAGTCGGCGCCGTACAGGGCCCGATCGAGGGACGGCGCGGGCCCCACGGGCGGCTCCGCCGGGTACTCGGCGAGGTCCGCGACCGCCGGGACCGCCACCTCGGGGCCGGGGGCGGGGTCGGGACCGGCGGACTGCGCGACGGCCCCCGGCATCAGGAGTCCGGTCAGCACGACCGAGGTGATCAGCAGGGATACCGTCCGGTTCGGCCTCGTACGCACGCCGTACCTCCGCCCCGACCACGCCGGGAAGATCCCGACGAGGTCAGTTTGCAGTCATCTGTCCGGGTTTTCGACTCGGAAAGATCCGGCCGGACGACGAACATCCGATCGAACCGGAGCCCGCATCCCGGCCCCCGTACGCGAGACGGCGGTGGCCGCGCCTCCCCCGAGGGGGAAGCGCGGCCACCGCCGTACGGACGCGGGACGCCGTGATCCGGGGTGCCGTGATCCGGGGATGCCCGGGGTCAGGCACCCATCGCGTGCAGACCGCCGTCCACGTGGACGATCTCGCCCGTGGTCTTCGGGAACCAGTCCGACAGCAGGGCGACGACGCCCTTGCCGGTCGGCTCCGGGTCGCTCATGTCCCAGTCCAGCATCGAGCGGGAGTTCCAGACCTCGGCCAGCTCGCCGAAGCCCGGGATGGACTTGGCGGCCATGGAGCCGATCGGACCGGCCGAGACCAGGTTGCAGCGGATGTTCTCCTTGCCCAGGTCGCGGGCGAGGTAACGGCTGGTGGCCTCCAGGGCCGCCTTGGCCGGACCCATCCAGTCGTACTGCGGCCAGGCGAACTGCGCGTCGAAGGTGAGGCCGACGATGGCCGCGCCCTCCGCCGGGAACAGCGGCTTGCAGGCCATGGCGAGCGACTTCAGCGAGAACGCCGAGACGTGCATGGCCGTGGCGACCGACTCGAACGGCGTGTTCAGGAAGTTGCCGCCGAGGGCGTCCTGCGGGGCGAAACCGATCGAGTGCACGACGCCGTCGAGGCCACCGAGCTCGTCACGGACCAGGCCCTCCAGGCGGTCCAGGTGCTCCTGGTTGGTGACGTCGAGCTCGATCACCTTGACCGGCTTCGGCAACTTCTTGGCGATGCGCTCGGTCAGCGACGGACGCGGCCACGCCGTCAGGATGACCTCGGCGCCCTGCTCC
Source organism: Streptomyces sp. NPDC029836 (assembly GCF_055574495.1). Taxonomy (NCBI): domain Bacteria; kingdom Bacillati; phylum Actinomycetota; class Actinomycetes; order Kitasatosporales; family Streptomycetaceae; genus Streptomyces; species Streptomyces sp. NPDC029836. The sequence continues at coordinate 23,959 of NZ_JBVHZI010000002.1, forward strand.
TGGGCCAGCTTGGCGGTGTGGAAGGCGATGGACGATTCCATCAGCACCCCGGTGATGAGGATGCGCTTGCCGTCGAGAATTCCGCTCATGTGATCAGTGACCCATGCCCAATCCGCCGTCAACGGGAATGACGGCTCCTGTGATGTACGCGGCGTCGTCGGACGCCAGGAAGCTCACGGCTGCCGCGATCTCCTCGGGCCGCGCGTACCGGGCCAGCGGCACCTGGGCCACGATGCCCGCGCGCTGCTCGTCGGTGAGCACCTTCGTCATGTCGGTGTCCACGAAGCCGGGGGCGACCACGTTGAAGGTGATGTTGCGGGAGCCGAGCTCTCGGGCGAGCGAGCGGGCGAAGCCCACCAGCGCCGCCTTCGAGGCAGCGTAGTTGGCCTGGCCCGCGGATCCCAGCAGTCCGACGACCGAGGAGATCAGGACCACGCGGCCCTTCTTCGCGCGGAGCATGCCGCGGTTGGCGCGCTTGACGACCCGGAAGGTGCCGGTGAGGTTGGTGTCGACGACGGACGCGAAGTCTTCCTCCGACATCCGCATCAGCAGCGTGTCCTTGGTGATACCGGCGTTGGCCACCAGTACCTCGACCGCGCCCTGCTTGTCCTCGATCTCCTTGTAGGCCTGCTCCACCTGATCGGAGTCGGTGATGTCGCAGCGCACCGCCAGAACACCCAGCGAGGTGAGTTCCTCCGGTGGCTCGCCCGACCGGTACGTGATCGCGACCTTGTCGCCGGCCTGCGCGAACGCTCGGGCGATGGCGAGGCCGATGCCCCGGTTTCCTCCGGTGACGAGAACCGAGCGGCTCAACGGATCACCCTTTCGCTAGCTGTCTTGATTACCGAAAACCTATAGGCCGCCCCGGGCATCCGGAGAATCCGGCTCCGACAGGGCCTCGGGGCGGGCTCTGTCGAGTCCCTACAGAAAGATGTAGGCACAACGGCCTTGAGCGCGACATGATCGGGGCTATCGGCCCCGACCCCGGGAGGACTTCCGTGGCCCATTCCATCGACGCGGCTTTCACCGCGCTGCCCCTGCGGGCGCTCGCCGACGCGGCGCTCGCCCGGGCGCGCGCGCTGGGCGCCGACCACGCCGACTTCCGGCTGGAGCGCATCCGCAGCGCCTCCTGGCGACTGCGTGACGCCAAGCCCTCCGGCGGCTCCGACACCACCGACCTCGGGTACGCGGTGCGCGTCGTGCACGGGGGCAGCTGGGGCTTCGCCTCCGGTGTGGACCTGACCATGGACGCCGCCGCCAAGGTCGCCTCACAGGCCGTGGCCATGGCGAAGCTGTCCGCCCAGGTGATCAAGGCCGCGGGCTCCGACGAGCGCGTGGAACTGGCCGCCGAGCCGGTGCACGCCGACCGGACCTGGATCTCCGCCTACGACGTGAACCCGTTCGAGGTGCCGGACGGCGAGAAGGCCGCGCTGCTCGCCGACTGGAGCGCACGCCTGCTGGCCGCCGACGGCGTCGCACACGTCGACGCCTCGCTGCTCGCCGTCCACGAGAACAAGTTCTACGCCGACTCCGCCGGCACCTCCACCACGCAGCAGCGCGTACGGATCCACCCGCAGCTCACCGCCGTCGCCGTGAACGGCGTGAGCGGCGAGTTCGACTCCATGCGCACCATCGCCCCGCCCGCCGGGCGCGGCTGGGAGTACCTGACCGGCACCGGCTGGGACTGGAACGCCGAGCTGGAGGAGATCCCCGGCCTGCTCGCCGAGAAGATGCGGGCCCCGAGCGTCGAAGCGGGGCGCTACGACCTCGTCGTGGACCCGTCCAACCTGTGGCTCACCATCCACGAGTCCATCGGCCACGCCACCGAGCTGGACCGGGCGCTGGGCTACGAGGCGGCGTACGCGGGGACCTCCTTCGCCACCTTCGACCAGCTGGGCAAGCTCAAGTACGGCTCCTCGATCATGAACGTGACCGGTGACCGCACGGCCGAGCACGGCCTGGCCACGATCGGCTACGACGACGAGGGCGTGGAGGCACAGAGCTGGGACCTCGTCAAGGACGGCACCCTGGCCGGCTACCAGACCGACCGGCGGATCGCGAAGCTGACCGGCCTGGGCCGCTCCAACGGCTGCGCCTACGCCGACTCCCCCGGGCACGTGCCGGTCCAGCGGATGGCGAACGTCTCCCTCCAGCCGGATCCCGGCGGGCTGTCCACGGATGACCTCATCGGCGGGGTGGAGCGCGGGATCTACGTGGTCGGCGACCGTTCGTGGTCGATCGACATGCAGCGCTACAACTTCCAGTTCACCGGGCAGCGCTTCTTCCGCATCGAGAACGGCCGGCTGGCCGGGCAGCTGCGCGACGTCGCGTACCAGGCCACGACGACCGACTTCTGGGGCTCGATGGAGAAGGTCGGCGGACCGCAGACCTACGTCCTGGGCGGCGCCTTCAACTGCGGCAAGGCCCAGCCCGGCCAGGTCGCGGCGGTCTCGCACGGCTGCCCGTCCGCCCTGTTCCGCGACGTGAACATCCTGAACACCACGCAGGAGGCCGGCCGATGAGGGCTGACGATCACTCCCCCGCCCCCCGGGGGTCCGGGGGTCGCCCCCCGGGACGGCACAGTCTCAACACCACGCAGGAGGCCGGACGCTGATGTCGACCCGAACCAAGCCGCACGAGATCGTCGAACGGGCCCTGGAGCTGTCCACGGCCGACGGCTGCGTCGTCATCGCCGACGAGGAGTCGAGCGCCAACCTGCGCTGGGCCGGCAACGCCCTCACCACGAACGGCGTCACCCGGGGCCGGACCCTGACGGTCATCGCCACCGTCGACGGCAAGGAGGGGACGGCCTCGGGGGTCGTGTCACGCTCCGCCGTCACCGCCGCCGACCTGGAGCCGCTCGTACGGGCCGCCGAGGCGGCCGCCCGCGGGGCCGGGCCGGCCGAGGACGCCCAGCCACTGGTCACCGGTACGCCGGCCTCCCCGGACTTCACCGACGCCCCGGCGGAGACCTCCTCGGCGGTGTTCGCCGACTTCGCGCCGGCCCTCGGCGAGGCCTTCGCCCGGGCCCGCGCGGGCGGCCGGGAGCTGTACGGCTTCGCCAACCACGAGCTGGTCTCCACGTACGTCGGCACCTCCACGGGCCTGCGGCTGCGCCACGACCAGCCGAACGGGACCCTGGAGGTCAACGCCAAGTCCCCGGACCGGCTGCGCTCGGCCTGGGCGGGTCGGTCCACCCGGGACTTCAAGGACGTCGACCCGACGGTCCTGGACGCGGAACTCGCGGTGCGCCTGGGCTGGGCGGAGCGGAAGGTCGAGCTGCCCGCCGGGCGGTACGAGACCCTGCTGCCGCCGACGGCCGTGGCCGACCTGCTGATCTACCAGATGTGGTCGGCGGCCGCCCGGGACGCCGTGGAGGGCCGGACGGTCTTCTCCCAGCCCGGTGGCGGCACCCGGCTCGGCGAGCGGCTGTCCCCGCTGCCGCTGACCCTGCGCAGCGATCCGAACGCGCCGGGCCTGGAGTCCGCGCCGTTCGTGATCGCGCACAGCTCCGGCGACGACGCGTCCGTCTTCGACAACGGCCTGCCGGTCCCGCCGACGGACTGGATCGCCGAGGGCGAGCTGAAGCGGCTGACGACGACCCGGCACAGCGCCGCGCTGACCGGGCTGGACCTCTCCCCCGGCTTCGGGAACCTGATCCTGGACGGGGGCGGCGAGAAGTCCCTGGAGGAGATGGTGGCCGGCACCTCGCGCGGGCTGCTGCTGACCTGCCTCTGGTACATCCGCGAGGTCGACCCGGCCACGCTGCTGCTCACGGGCCTCACCCGGGACGGCGTGTACCTGGTGGAGGACGGGCAGGTCGTGGGCGAGGTGAACAACTTCCGGTTCAACGAGTCCCCCGTCGACCTGCTGTCGCGGGCGACGGAGGCCGGCCGGACCGAGAAGACCCTGCCGCGCGAGTGGGGCGACTGGTTCACCCGGGCCGCGATGCCGGCGCTGCGCATCCCGGACTTCAACATGAGCTCGGTCAGCAAGGGCGTCTGACCGACCTAGACTGACCATGGCAATTTCAGACACCGAAGGAGTCGAGAGACCGTGACGGACATCGTCGACGAACTGAAGTGGCGCGGGCTCTTCGCCCAGTCCACCGACGAAGAAGCGCTGCGCAAGGCGTTCGCGGACGGTCCGGTCACGTTCTATTGCGGCTACGACCCGACGGCGGCCTCGCTGCACGTGGGTCACCTGGTCCAGGTCCTGACCATGCGCCGGCTCCAGCTGGCGGGCAACCGTCCGCTGGCGCTGGTCGGCGGGGCCACCGGTCAGATCGGCGACCCGCGTCCGACGGCAGAGCGCACCCTGAACGACCCCTCGGTCATCGCGGAGTGGGTCAACCGGCTGCGTTCGCAGATCGAGCCGTTCCTGTCCTTCGAGGGCGAGAACGCGGCGGTCCTGGTGAACAACCTGGACTGGACGGCGGGCATGTCCGCCATCGAGTTCCTGCGGGACATCGGCAAGCACTTCCGCGTCAACAAGATGCTGACGAAGGACTCGGTCGCCAAGCGGCTGGAGTCGGACCAGGGCATCAGCTACACCGAGTTCAGCTACCAGCTGCTCCAGGGCATGGACTTCCTGGAGCTGTACCGGCGCCACGGCTGCGTGCTCCAGCAGGGCGGCTCGGACCAGTGGGGCAACCTGACGGCCGGCCTCGACCTGATCCACCGGGTCGAGCCGGGCGCGCGGGTGCACGCGATGGCGACGCCGCTGATGGTCAAGGCGGACGGCACGAAGTTCGGCAAGACCGAGGGCGGGGCCGTCTGGCTGGACCCGGAGATGACCACCCCGTACGCGTTCTACCAGTTCTGGCTGAACGTGGACGACCGGGACATCTCGACCTACATGCGGATCCTGTCCTTCCAGTCCCGTGCGGAGCTGGAGGCGCTGGAGGCGCAGACCGCCGAGCGGCCGCAGGCGCGCGCCGCCCAGCGGGCGCTGGCCGAGGAGCTGACCACGCTGGTGCACGGCGCGGACCAGTGCGCCGCCGTGATCGCCGCGTCGAAGGCGCTGTTCGGGCAGGGTGAGCTGGCGGAGCTGGACGAGGCCACGCTGGCCGCGGCCCTGTCCGAGCTGCCGCACGCGAAGGTCGCCGAGCCGGGCCAGGTCGTGGACCTGTTCGCGGAGACCGGCCTGGTCGCCAGCAAGTCGGCGGCCCGACGGACCGTGAAGGAGGGCGGTGCGTACGTGAACAACGTGAAGGTCACCGCCGAGGACGCGGTCGCCTCCCCGGAGGACCTGCTGCACGGTCGTTGGCTGGTGCTGCGGCGCGGCAAGAAGAACCTGGCCGCCGTCGAGGTCACCGGCTGACATACCCCGCACGCGACGAGGGGCCGGTACGGACGCACTGTCCGGTACCGGCCCCTCGTCGCGCGTGCGGTGCGGCGTCAGGCGGTGCGTTTGTTGCCCCGCAGCGCCATGTAGGCCATGTCGCCGAGGCCGACGATCAGCACCGCTCCGACCAGTTGCAGCAGGTGCCTGATCCAGTCGATGCCCTTGGTGTCGGCGACCCCGATCCAGGTGGCGACGGCGTTGCCGAGGACGCTGCCGATGATGCCGAAGATCACGGTCAGCCAGAGGGGCTGGTGCTGCTTGCCGGGCAGGATCGCCCGGGCAATCAGGCCCAGTACCAAACCGACGATGATCGCCCACAACCAATGCATGTCGCCTCCTCCGGCGCGGTGTGCGCATGTCGCACCAGTCTCGATCCGCGCGATGAACGGCGCATTTCGGCCAGAGCCGTTCGGGGGACACCCCCTCACCACGCCGGCCGACGGGAAGCGTACGGTGGAAGGGTTCCGGACCGGGGTGCGTCCGGCGGGTGGATCGGTGGTGGAACGTGCGGCTGACGAAGCGGAACGAGGCCGAGGTCTTTCGGATCACCGGGGCCCGGATGGGCCTCGCCGAGGACGTGCGGGGGCGACAGCGCCGGTACGTCATCTCGATGACGATCAGGACCCTCTCGGTCATCGCGACGGTGGTCCTGTGGAACGTGGAGCGCCACGTGGCGATCGTGACGTTGGTCGCCGGCGCCCTGTTGCCGTACGTCGCGGTGGTCATCGCCAACGCCGGACGGGAGTCGACGCCCTCCCTGCCCTCGCACTTCGTGCCGGCGCCCGTGCGCCCCGCGCTGGAGCCCGAAAACCTCAATAAGAGCTCAGATCAATCCTGAAGTTCCGGTGCACCCGACCGGGTCCTGCGTGACATACTGCCTACGCGCTCCGCATCCCCCGTCGGAGCGACGGACCGACGCCGGGCAGCTCCCCCCGTGGCTGCCCGGCGTCGCCCATCCGAAGCCCTCCCGGGTGCTGTTTGTAGGGTTGAGCCGTGAACTCCCCTGATGTGAACGCACCGGACCCCGAGGCGGCTCCCGAACCCGCCCCCACCTGCTCCGCCAAGGGCTGCCGCGACGCGGCCGTGTGGGTCCTCGCGTGGAACAACCCGACGCTGCACACCCCGCAGCGGCGCAAGACCTGGCTGGCGTGCGAGGAGCACCGCGAGCACCTCTCGCAGTTCCTCGGGGTGCGCGGCTTCCTCAAGGACGTCGTGAAGATCGACGAGTGGGTGCAGCCGGAGGGCTCGGAACGCGCCTGAGCCCCGGTCGGGGCCGGGGCTCGGGCAGGGCTCGTCGCGGTGGGCGCGGCGGGTCGGACGCCGGTCCGGGACCGCTCAGCCGCCGATCGCGGACATGGGGCGGTCGGGCTGGAGGAACGACGGGTCGTCCAGGCCGGAGCCGGCCTTCTTGCCCCACATCGCCACCTTCCACAGGCGGGCGATCTCCTCGTCCGGGGCTCCGGAGCGCAGCGCGGCCCGCAGGTCGGACTCTTCGGTGGCGAACAGGCACGTACGGATCTGGCCGTCGGCCGTGAGTCGGGTGCGGTCGCACGCTCCGCAGAAGGGGCGGGTGACGGAGGCGATGACGCCGACCGTGGCCGGGCCGCCGTCGACCACCCAGCGCTCGGCGGGGGCGGAGCCGCGTTCGTCGGCGCCTTCCTCGGTGAGCTTGAAGCGGGTGCGCAGGGACTCCAGGATGTCCCCGGCGGTGATCATGCCGTCGCGCTTCCAGCCGTGCTGGGCGTCCAGGGGCATCTGCTCGATGAAGCGGAGCTCGTACTCGTTCTCCACGGCCCAGGCGAGCAGGTCGGGGGCCTCGTCGTCGTTGAGGCCGGGCATCAGGACGGCGTTGACCTTGACGGGCGTCAGGCCGGCCTCGCGGGCGGCCGACATGCCGTCGATGACGTCCTTGTGACGGTCACGGCGGGTCAGGGTCTTGAAGACGTCGGGGCGCAGGGTGTCGAGCGAAACGTTCACCCGGTCCAGGCCGGCCGCCTTCAGCGCCCCGGCGGTGCGCTTGAGGCCGATGCCGTTGGTGGTCAGCGACATCCGGGGGCGGGGCTCCAGGGCGGCGCACTGCTCGACGATGCCGACCAGGCCGGGCCGGAGCAGCGGCTCACCCCCGGTGAAGCGGACCTCGGTGATCCCGAGCCGGGTCACGGCGATGCGGATCAGCCGGACGATCTCGTCGTCGCTCAGCAGGTCCGACTTGCCGAGCCACTGCAGTCCCTCTTCGGGCATGCAGTAGGTACAGCGCAGGTTGCACCGGTCGGTGAGTGAGACGCGCAGGTCAGTGGCCACGCGGCCGTACGTGTCGAGAAGCACTGTGGCCCCCCTCTCCTGTCCGTTCAGCCGTGTAGGACGCCGTCGCGGGGACGCGGTGGCGCTGTCTTCGAGCGTACGCGACCTGGTTGGCGGGTTGGCGTGCCCGATTGAACGAGACGCGACGTGGCCGTGTCGTACGGAAGTACGACACGGCCACGCTGCGTGTTCGGTGGATCTCAGTGCGCCCCTGTTCCGGTGAGGGAGCGCACCTCCAGCTCGGCGAACTTCTGCGGGTCGGCCTTCTCCTTGGTGAGGACGGTTCCCAGCCATCCGAGGAGGAAGCCGAGGGGGATGGAGATGATGCCGGGGTTCTCCAGCGGGAACCAGTAGAAGTCGGCGTCCTTGAACATCGAGGTGGGCTTGCCGGAGACCACCGGGGAGAAGAGGACCAGACCGACCGCCGAGATCAGGCCGCCGTAGATCGACCACAGGGCACCCTGGGTGGTGAAGCGCTTCCAGAACAGGCTGTAGAGGATGGTCGGGAGGTTGGCGGAGGCGGCCACCGCGAAGGCGAGGGCGACGAGGCCGGCCACGTTCAGGTCGCGGGCCAGGGCGCCGAGGCCGATGGCGACGGCGCCGATGACCACGGTGGACCAGCGGGCCGCGCGGACCTCCTCCTTCTCGGTCGCCTTGCCCTTGCGGATGACGTTCACGTACAGGTCGTGCGCGAAGGACGACGAGGACGCGAGGGTGAGGCCCGCGACCACCGCGAGGATGGTGGCGAAGGCGACGGCGGAGATCACCGCGAGGAGGATCGCGCCGCCGGTGGATCCCGCGCCGCCGCCGATCTCCTGGGCGAGCAGCGGGGCCGCGGTGTTGCCGGCCTTGTTGGAGGCCAGGATGTCGGCCCGGTTGAGCAGGGCCGCGGCGCCGAAGCCGAGGGCGATGGTCATCAGGTAGAAGGCGCCGATGATGCCGATGGCCCAGTTCACGGACTTCCGGGCGGCCTGGGCGGTGGGGACCGTGTAGAAGCGGATCAGGATGTGCGGCAGGCCCGCGGTGCCGAGGACCAGGGCGAGGCCCAGCGAGATGAAGTCCAGCTTGCTGAGGGAGTCCTTGCCGTACTTGAGCCCGGGCTCCAGGAACTTGGTGCCCTGTCCGCTGTTCTCGGCGGCCTGGCCCAGCAGCGAGGAGATGTTGAAGTTGAACTCCAGCAGCACCAGGAAGGTGATCAGCAGGGCGCCCGCGATCAGCAGCACCGCCTTGATCATCTGGACCCAGGTGGTGCCCTTCATCCCGCCGATGGTCACGTAGACGATCATCAGGAGGCCGACCAGCGCGACCACGGCCACCTTGCCGCCGTCGCTGGTGATGCCGAGGAGCAGCGAGACCAGGACGCCGGCGCCGGCCATCTGGGCGAGCAGGTAGAAGATCGAGACCACGATGGTGGAGGTACCGGCCGCGGTCCGCACGGGCCGCTGGCGCATCCGGTACGCGAGGACGTCTCCCATCGTGTAGCGGCCGGAGTTGCGCAGCGGTTCGGCGACCAGGAGCAGGGCCACCAGCCAGGCCACGAGGAAGCCGATGGAGTAGAGGAAGCCGTCGTAACCGAAGAGTGCGATGGCTCCGGCGATGCCGAGGAAGGACGCGGCGGACATGTAGTCGCCGGAGATGGCCAGGCCGTTCTGGAAACCGGTGAACTGGCGGCCGCCCGCGTAGAAGTCGGCGGCGTCCTTGGTCTGACGGCCGGCCCAGATCGTGATGATGAGCGTGGCGACGACGAACAGGCCGAACAGGGTGATGATCAGCGGGCGGTGCTCGGTCGCCCCGGCCGCGAGGGTCAGCTGTGGGATCGCGCTCATTCTCCGGCCTCCATCCGGGCCTTGATGGCCTGGGCCTTGGGGTCGAGCTTGGTGGCGGCGTGCCGCGAGTACAGCCACGCGATGAGGAACGTCGTGGCGAACTGGGCGAGGCCGAGGACCAGGGCGACGTTGATGTTCCCGAAGAGCTTGATCCCCATGAAGCCGCCCGCGTAGCTGGACAGCAGGACGTAGAGCAGGTACCAGGCGATGAAGGCGACGGTGAGCGGGAACGCGAAGGAGCGGTACGAGCTGCGCAGTTCGGCGAACTCCGGGCTCTGTTGGACGCGTGTGAAGTCTTCGGCCGTGGGACTCGCGGGGGTCGGTCCCGCGCTGCCGTGGGGCGGCGCTGCTTCGGTGGTCACGGGGGGCTCTCCCTGTGTCGCGGGTGCGGTGGGGACGACGGACAAAACAACCTCCGTAGGGGGGACGGTGGTGCCGAGGTCCCCTGTCAACGGCACGGCCGGCGCGTCGGGGCGGTTCAACACCTGTGATTTCTTTGAAAACTGATTCCTCGAACTGATGGCGGAGAGGGGAACACCGGCACTAGGTTCGCGTGTCATGAACCCGTCCCGCGCAAACCGCGTGCGGACGGCTTTTTCACGGATGATGTGGAGAACCCATGGCGCATCTGGGGTCGCGTACCGACCGGAAGAGCAAGCGTCTGGCCGTACCGGTCGGACTGGCGCTCACCGCTTCGCTCGCCTTCCTGCCCTCGGTCGCGGCGTCCGCCGCCCCGCTCGGCAACACGGCGGCCACGGCCACCGCGGCGAAGCCCGCCGCGGACGGCCCGAAGCTCTCCTACGTGGCGAACCTGACCGCGTACGGGACGGCCAAGCAGGCGAAGAAGGCCATCGAGCGGGCCGGCGGAACGGTGGTGACGACCCATGAGCAGATCGGGGTCGTCGTCGCACACTCCCAGAACCCCGAGTTCGCCAAGACGCTGCGCTCCCAGCGCAGCCTCTTCGTGTCGGTGGGCGCCACTCGGACGGCCCCCCTCTCCGCGGTGCAGACCACCGAGGAGGGCGCCACGCAGAAGCTGAGCGCGGCCGACGCCGCCAAGGCGGCGGCGCAGGCGACACCGGGGCAGGAGCCGCTGGAGCCCAACCAGTGGGACCTGCGGACGATCAAGGCCGACCAGGCTCACAAGATCAACGATGGCAGCCCGAACGTCACCGTGGGCGTCATCGACACGGGTGTGGACGACACCCACCCCGATCTCGCCCCGAACTTCTCCAAGAGCCAGTCCGCCAACTGTGTCGGCGGCGTCGCGGACACCTCCGAGGGCGCCTGGCGTCCGTACCCGGACGGCAGCGACCACGGCACGCACGTGGCGGGCACCATCGCGGCACCGCGCAACGGCGTGGGCGTCAGCGGTGTCGCGCCGGGCGTGAAGGTCGCCGGCATCAAGGTGAGCGAGCCCGCGACCAGCCTCTTCTACACCGAGGCGGTCGTCTGCGGCTTCATGTTCGCCGCCGAGAAGGGGATAGAGGTGACCAACAACAGCTACTACGTCGACCCGTGGAACTACACCTGCAAGAACGACGACGACCAGAAGGCGCTGGTGGAGGCCCTCGCCCGGGCGACGAAGTACGCGGAGCGCAAGGGCGTCCTCAGCGTGGCCTCGGCCGGCAACTCCGACCACGACCTGGCCGGGGACTCGATCCTCGACGACACCAGCCCGAACGACAGCACCCCGGTGCCGCGCCCCATCGACCCGAAGGTCTGCCTGGACCTGCCCACCCAGCTGCCGGGCGTGGTCACCGTCTCGGCCACCGGTGACCAGGGGCTGCGCTCGTACTACTCCAGCTACGGCCTCGGCGTCGTGGACGTCGCCGCTCCCGGCGGCGACAAGTGGCAGGTGCCGGCGACCCCGGACGCCAACGGCCGCGTCCTGTCGACCGTCCCGGGCGGCGGCTACGGCTACAAGCAGGGCACCTCGATGGCCGCCCCGCACGTCGCCGGCGTCGCGGCGCTGCTCAAGAGCGCCCACCCGTGGGCCTCGCCCTCGCAGCTCCAGGCGATGCTGAAGGGCCAGGCGACGAAGGTCGCCTGCCCGACGAAGATCTACGACGGCACCGGCAACCTGATCGACGCCACCACCTGCGAGGCCAAGTGGGGCCAGACCGGCTACTACGGCGCCGGTGTGGTCGACGCGCTCAAGGCCGTCAAGTAACGGCGCTCGACACCGTCGGGCAACAACGCGGCGGGCCGGCCCCGGGAGTGTCCCGGGGCCGGCCCGCCGGCTTGCGTACGCCGGAGCGTCAGGGCGTCAGGGCGTCAGGGCGTCAGGGCGTCAGGGCGTCAGGGCGTCAGGGCGTGATCATGACCTTCAGTGCGCTGCGGTCGTCCATCGCGCGGTAGCCGTCCGGGACCTCGTCCAGGGACACGGTGCGGTCGAAGACGGGCGCCGGGTCGATCGCGCCGCTCAGCACGTCCACCAGCAGCTCCGGGATGTACGCGCGCACCGGTGCCACACCGCCGCGCAGGGTGATGTTGCGGTTGAACATCACGCCGAGGTCCAGACCGGTACCGCTGCCGTGCGGGACGCCGACGTAGCCGATGGCACCGCCGTCGCGGGAGATGTTGACCGCGGTGCGCATGGACTGTTCGGTACCGACGGCCTCGATGACGGAGTGCGCGCCCTGCCCGCCGGTCAGCTCGCGGACGGCCGCCACGGCCTCCTCTCCGCGCGCGGCGACCACGTCGGTGGCGCCGAAGAGCTTGGCGATGTCCGTCCGGACGGCGTGCCGGCCCAGGGCGATGATCCGCTCGGCGCCGAGCCGCTTGGCGGCCAGTACACCGCACAGGCCGACCGCGCCGTCCCCGACGACGGCGACCGTGGAGCCCGCGCGGACGCCGGCGCCCAGGGCCGCGTGGTGGCCGGTGCCCATGACGTCGGAGAGCGCGAGCAGGCCCGTCAGCAGGTGGTCGTCGGAGACGGCCTCGGCGGGCAGCTTCACCAGGGTGCCGTCGGCGTACGGGACCCGGACGGCCTCGCCCTGGCCGCCGTCGTGACCGACCGCGCCCCAGAAGCCGCCGTGCTCGCAGGAGGTGTACAGGCCCTCGGAGCAGTAGGCGCAAGTGCCGTCCGACCACATGAACGGGGCGACGACGAGGTCCCCGGCGCGCAGGCCGGAGACGGCGGAGCCGGTCTCCTCGACGACGCCGAGGAACTCGTGCCCGATGCGCTGACCGGGCTGCCGCGCGGCCTCGCCGCGGTAGGCCCAGAGGTCGCTGCCGCAGATGCAGGCGCGCAGCACGCGGACGACGGCGTCCTCGGGACGCCGGATCGCGGCGTCGGGCACCTCCTCCACGCGGATGTCGTGCGGGGCGTGGATGACGGTGGCGCGCATGGTGGTGCAGCCCTCCGGAGTGCGGTCCTGTATGACCGTCCTACCGTACGCCCGTCCCCGGATCGGGGCGGCCCGGGACCCGGCCCAGCACCCCGATGGCCAGCAGGTACTGGGCCGCCAGGTAGGTCGCCATGATCCAGAAGTCGGGCCGTGGCAGCTGGGGCCACTCGGCGACCCCGGTCGCGATGAGGGTGTCGGAGAGCAGGAACAGCGCCCCGCCCGCTCCGGCGACCCGGCCGAGGGCGCTCGCCCGGTAGGCCATGGCGGTGAGCAACAGGCTGTAGCCGGCGACGGGGATCCGCAGGTCGGCCGGCAGGTCGCCCCACAGCAGGGCGACGGTCCCGATCAGGGCCGCCGCGTACGCGGCGCCGAGGAGCGGGCCGGTGCGGCGTCGGCCGAACAGGACGAGGTAGCAGACGTGCCCGGCGGCGAAGGAGCCCATGCCGAGCAAGAAGGCGATCTCGGCGTCGAAGAGCAGCGCCAGGTCCCCGCCCCAGCCGAACAGCAGCGCGGCGACCAGCAGCCGGGGGGCGCGGCGGGTGATGACGTGGGCCACCAGCAGCGGCATCAGCAGCGGCTTGAACAGCACGTGCCCGAGGTGCCAGTCGGCGAGGAGGGAGCCGAGGTCGGCGACGGCGGCGACCACGAAGGCCGCGAGCAGGATCCGTCCGGCGCGATCGGAGGCGGCGGCGGACCCGGGGCGGGCGGCCCAGGAGGGGGTACGGGCCGCGGTGGCGCTCACGCGGCCCGCTCCGGCTCCGGAGCGACGGCGGCCCGGGGGGCGGCGGGGGGTGCGGCAGCTGCGGGCGCGGTTTCGGGGGCGGCCCCGGCGTCGGCCGGTGCCGGGCGGGCGGGCTGCCAGCCGGGGCCGCCGAAGACGCGTCCGGCGCGTTCGCGCCAGGTGTCGGCGGCCCGGACGTCGCGCGCGATGGCGGCGTACTCGTGGGTGGCCACCCGCAGCGGGTTGTGGGTGCCGATGTTCTTGGTGAGGCCGTAGACGGGGCGCTCGGTCTCCCCCACCCAGGAGCCGAACATCCGGTCCCAGACGATCAGGATCCCGCCGAAGTTGCGGTCCAGGTAGCCGCCCTGGGAGGCGTGGTGGACGCGGTGGTGGGAAGGGGTGTTGAAGACGTACTCGTAGGCGCGGGGCAGTTTCCCGATGCGCTCGGTGTGGACCCAGAACTGGTAGAGGAGGTTGATCCCGTAGCAGAACGGGATCGCCGCCGGGTGCACGCCGAGGGCGACCATCGGCAGGTAGAACCACCAGGTGGTGGCGCTGGTCCAGGGCTGGCGCAGGGCGGTGGTGAGGTTGAACCTGCGGCTGCTGTGGTGGACCACGTGGCAGGCCCACAGGATGCGGATGACGTGGTGGAGCCGGTGCTGCCAGTAGTAGAGGAAGTCCTGGACGAGCAGCATCAGCAGTGCCGTCCACCACAGGAACGGCACCCGCAGCGGGGTGAGTTCGTACACCGCCGTGAAGACCGCGACGACCGGGATCTTCCACAGCAGGTCGAAGCCGATGCTGCCGAGCCCCATCGTGACGCTCGTGACAGCGTCCTTGGTGTCGTACCCGGTCGCGTCCTCGTCGGGATGCAGCCGGTAGCTCACCACCTCGATGACGGTGAGCAGCACGAAGGCAGGTATGGACCACAGCACGACATCGGGCAGGTTCGGCATGTCCCGCACCATAGAGCCGGCTCCGGGGGCGCCGCTAGGGGTTGTTACCGATCGGTATCCGACGGTGTTACCCCGGGTACCGGAGTGGCCTCCCGCAGCCGGACCGGACCCGGCGGGGCGGCTCCCGCGCTTGGCGGGAGCCGCCCCGCCGGGTGGGTCACCAGACGCGGACCGAGGCGCCGCGGGCGAAGGCGGGGCTGGTGGCGCCGGCGGGGATCTCGTCGAGGGGCTCGGCGATCTCCCGGACCAGGGGGCCGTGCTTGGCCGCCAGGGTGTCCAGGAAGGGCAGGTCGAAGCCGTAGACGCGGGCGGCGTTGCCGCCCACCATGGCGGCGACCTCCTCCCGGGGCAGGCCCGCGTAGGCGATGCGCAGGCCTTCGCGGGAGAAGGGGGTGGTGCCCTCGTCGTGGGGGAAGTCGCTGCCCCACATGATCTTGTCGAGGCCGATGCGGTCCCGCAGCGGGACCTCGTGGGGGCGCATGAAGCTCGCCCCGACGAAGCAGTTGTCCCGCCAGACCTCGCTCGGCCCCTTGCCCATGGACGCGGCCAGCCCGGCGCCGAACTTGGCCTCGGCGGTGGACGAGGCCGCGACCAGCCGGCCGTGGTAGTAGTCCAGCATCTCCAGCACGCCCGGGATCCAGCCGGAACCCTGCTCGGTCAGGACCAGCTTGAGGTTCGGGTGGCGCCGGAAGGCGCCGCCGAAGATCAGGTGCCACAGGGCCCGGTGCGAGAACCAGGTGGTCTCCACCATGAACACCGCCCGGGCCGCCGGTTCGTCGCCGAGCGGCGGCGAGGCCGATCCGCCGTGGTGGTTGACCGGGACGTCCAGTTCGGCGCAGACCGCCCAGAGCGGGTCGTACGCCGAGGAGTACAGCTCGGGGACGGGTGAGCCCGGCGGGACGCCCGGCAGCAGGATGCCGCCGGTCAGCCCGTCCGTCCGGGTGCGGCGGATCTCCGCGACCGCCGCGTCCACGTCGTTGAGCAGGATCTGGACGACGCCGGCCCGCCGGCCCGGCGCGTCGGCGCAGAAGTCCGCGAGCCACCGGTTGTGGGCCTGGAGGCCGGCCCAGCGCAGCTCGTACTCGTCGCGGGTGGGCGGCTGGGCCATCAGGGAGGCCTTGGGGAAGAACGGCGGGATCG
Source organism: Streptomyces sp. NPDC029836 (assembly GCF_055574495.1). Taxonomy (NCBI): domain Bacteria; kingdom Bacillati; phylum Actinomycetota; class Actinomycetes; order Kitasatosporales; family Streptomycetaceae; genus Streptomyces; species Streptomyces sp. NPDC029836. Next base: position 39,602 of record NZ_JBVHZI010000002.1, read on the forward strand.
TGTTCGGGAAGAGGACCTCGGCGACGATCCCGTCCGCTTCGAGTTCCGCCACGCGGCGGGCCGAGTTCCAGTTCAGGTCGGCGGTGTCGGCGAGGAGGTCCTCGTACGGGTTGACGTAGCCGGCCGCCCAGGCGTCGAAGGCCTCGTGGTGGCGCTCGGCCAGGTACGGCCGGTAGTCCAGCAGGTCGGCGCCCGCGTGGCAGTCGGCCGAGATGACGGTGTAGCGGTCGTCCGTCACGGTGAGACCCCCAGGACCGGGAAGTCGTGCCCGGTCAGCCAGTGCCGGCCGGTCTCGCGCGAGCGGGCCCAGGAGGCCTCGACCGACGCCTGGTCCGGGGACTGGCCGAGCTCGGCCGGGGTGGGGCCGATGCGGCGGGCGATCGGGGCGAGGGCGTCGGTGTCGAAGCCGAAGACCTCGGCCGCCGCCAGCCCGAGCATGCGGCGGGTCTCGGTGACCGGGATGTCGTGGAAGGTGTTCCGCAGCCAGTTGCGGGTGTCGGGCCACGTCCCCTCGGGGTGCGGGAAGTCGGAGCCCCAGAGGATGTTGTCCACGCCGATCTCGTAGCGCTGGGCCAGTTCGCGGCGCTTGGTGTTGGTCGCGCAGACGAAGACCTGGCGGTCCAGGTATTCGCTCGGCGGCCGTTTCAGCTCCTCGAACGGGGACAGCTTCTTGCCGCCGTGCGCGCCGAGGTAGAGCCGGTCCATGAACCACAGCTGGTTGGGAAGCCACCAGCAACCCGACTCGGCGACGCCGAACTTGAGGCCCGGGTGCCGTTCGAAGACCCCGGACCAGAGCAGGAACCACAGGGGGCGGGCGGGCCACCAGGTGACCTCGGAGACGAAGATGCCCAGGTGGTCGCCGTACTCGTGGCGGGGCGAGGAGCCGGAGTGGGTGACGATCGGCATCCGGGTCTCGGCGGCCGCCGCCCACACGGGGTCGTAGCGGCGGTCGTGGTAGGGCGCCTTGTCCACCCACATGGCGGGGATCATCAGCGCGCCGAGTCCGGACTCCTTGGCCCGGTGGACCTCGGCGACGACCTTGTCCGGCTCCGCGGTGATGGGGAGCAGCGCCACACCGCAGTGGCGTTCGGGATGCTGCGAGACGAACTCGGCGAGCCAGCGGTTGTGCGCCTGCGCTCCGGCCATGCCCAGTTCGGGGTCCTGGTCGCCGGAGAGGCCGAGGCCCACCCCGAAGGGGGCGGCGGTCCGGCTGTCGACGGCGTCCGCGTCGGGGAAGACGACCTCGCCGGCCACGCCGTCGCCGTCGAGTTCCTTCAGCCGCTGTCCGGTGTCCCAGCCTCCGCGCAGGCCCTCCTCGTGGTCGTGGAACCACTTCTCGGCGAACGCCTCGTTGCGGACGCCGAGTCGGGTGGCCTCCTCCCGGCGGGCGTCGCGCTGACCGAGGAACTCGTCGAACGGGCGGTGGAAGCGGGAGTCGAGGTAGGGGCGGTACCGCTCGGTCGGCAGGCCCGCGTGGCAGTCGGAGGAGATGATCAGGTACGGGTCCTCGAACCCGTCCCCGGACCGCGCTGCGGCCGGGTCGTTCGCATGCGTGTCAGGCACGGCGGGCCCCTCAGTCGAGGATGAAGCGTTCCAGGTAGGCGGGGTTGGCGCGGTCGAGCATGGACTGCGACCGGGCGCGGATCTGACGGTCGCTGTGCTCGCCGGCCGGGAGCATCCAGAAGCGGTCGGCGCGGATGCCGTCGACCACGTGCTCGGCGACCTCCTCGACCGGCGTGAACCGCACCTCCTGCCCGGCCTCCCGCATCGCGGCCTCGTACTGGTCGAGGGTGCGGTAGGGGGACCTGCGCGGCCGCTCCTTCGCATAGCGGTCCGGCCGGTTGCGGTGCGACTCCCACAAACCGGTGCGCAGCATGTGCGGTCCGGGGAACAGGACGGAGGCGCCGACGGACACGCCCTCCGCCCTGAGGTGGGCGTACAGGGACTCGGTCATGGTGACGACGGCCGCCTTGGTGACGGCGTACACGGAGGCGGTGGGCAGTGGGGCGATGCCGCCGTCGCCGGACGAGGTGTTGACGACGTGGCCGGGGACGCCGCCCGCGATCATGCGGGGGACGAAGGCCTGGATGCCGTGGAAGACGCCCCAGACGTTGACGGCGAAGGCCCACTTCCAGTCGTTGGGCTCGTGCTCCCACATCCGGCCCTCGGCTCCGGATCCGACGCCCGCGTTGTTGCACAGGACGTGGACGGCGCCGAAGGTCTCGTACGCGGCGTCGGCGAGGGCGGTCACGGAGTCGCGGTCACTGACGTCGACGAGCCGGGCGAGCACCTCGGCGCCGTCGGCGGTGAGTTCCTCGGCGGCCTTGCGCAGGGCGCCCTCCTCGACGTCGGCGAGGACCACCTTCAGGCCCTCGGCGGCGAAGCGGCGGGCCATCGCGAGGCCGATGCCGCCGGCCGCCCCGGTGACGACGGCGACCTGTCCCGGTTCGAGCCGCATGTCACACCGCCCCTTCGGGAGGTCCGTCCAGGATGTGCAGGGGGTCGTCGTAGCGCTGGTGGATGTACGGCAGGAGCGCTTGGGCGCTGACCCGCTCGACGACCCGACCCTTCTGGTCGGTGGTCTTCTCGCCGATGGTGATCTCCACGATGCGGCGCACGACGAGGTCGGCCACCGGGTCGAACATGGACTCGCGCAGGACGACGTCCCCGGTGAGGTGCTCCAGCTTGCGGACCTTCTCGTTGCGCGTGCAGTGGACGAGGACCGGGTCCGCGTCGAAGCCCGAACCGTCCACCGCGGGCAGGAACTTGAAGTAGAAGTCGGTCTTCTGCGTGGGTTCGGGCAGCGGCAGCGCCCGGTCGACGGCGCCGCGGACCTCCACGAAGGCGATCCCGTGCCGGGCGAGGACGGCCCGCACGACGAGCCCGTCGCGCTCGACGGTGACCTCGCCCAGCTTCTTGGGCTCGCCGAACACCTCGCGGCCGCCGATCAGGGCGCGCTCGTGGGTCATCGGCATGACCAGCGGGTACCAGCCCTCGACCCCGCCGTGTTCGGCGGCCACTGCGACCGAGCCGGCGCCGAGCGGGTAGCCGGGCAGGTCGACCTTGCTGATGTTGGCCCGTACGAGGGGCCGTGCGGCGGGCTTGAGCGGCGGGGGCAGGACCGCCGCGACCACGTCCGGGTCGCTCTCCCAGACGGCGACCACCCCGGTGGACCAGATGTCGGGGAGCTTGGAACTCTTCGCGCGCGACGCCGCGATCTCGGCCTCGGTCCGCGCTCCGTACCGTACGCGTGCCATGTCCAGCACCACCCTTCGGTCGGTTCTGTAACACAGTTACACTGCCGTCGGTGAAGGGTAAAGCCCCCTGCACACACAAGAACTGACGCGTCAACAGAAGGGGTGCCCACCGGTGACGAGGAACGCGCTGACCCGCGAGGAGGTACTGGCGGCGGCCGCGTCCCTGGTCATGCGGGACGGCCCGGCGGCGCTCACCATGCGCGGGCTGGCCGCAGCCCTGGGCACGGCGGTGACCTCCATCTACTGGCACGTCGGCAACCGCGAGTCGCTCCTCGACGCACTCGTGGAGCGGACCGTGCGCGAGGTGGGCGCGATCACCCCGACCGGGACCACGCCCGCCGCCCGCATCCTGTCGGTGGCCCGGATCCTGCGCCGCGAACTGCGCACCCGTCCGCACCTGGTCGCGATGGTCCACGAACGCGGGCTCACCGACCGGATGTTCCTCCCCGCCCAACAGGCCCTGGTCCACGAGGTGCACGCCGCCGGACTGCGCGGCGCGCGGGCCGCCGACGCGGTGCGCGCCATCCAGTTCCAGATCGTCGGGTTCCTGCTCGTCGAACGCAACCGCGAGCGCTCCCCCGCCCAATCACCCGCCGAGGGCGAACTGTGGGACCCGGCGGCCGCACCGGACGACCCGGCGCTCGCCCGCGCCCTGGCCCGGCCCGCCGACCCGGAGCACCTGTTCCTGCTGTCCGTACGGGCTCTGACCGAGGCCCTGCTCACCCCGGGCGGGTAGGCCGTGCCTTCCGGACCCTGCCCGGCCGGCGTCGTGCGGCGACCGGGCCGACATATCCGTTTGCGGCCGCGCGCGGACCCGTGATGGGATCGATGGTACGGGGGCGGCTCCGCGGCGTGCATCCTTCTCATTCCTTTACGAAAAGTTCCGCGCGCCCACTCTCCGCCCCCGCTTTGTCGTTCGCGGAGGGGAACCAGAGCTGTGTCCGTCATCGATTCCGTCCTGCTGCGCCGGCTCGGGACCGTCCACGTGGACCGGCCGCGGGCCGCCGCCTCACCCGGCCGTGAAGGGGTCCGCCCCCTGGAGGGCGAGCTCCTGGAGCGCGGCCACGCGCTGAGCCCGGAACTGCACGCGGCGCTGTCCGCGCTCGCGCCCACCGACCTCGCCGAGGAACGCCTGCGGCTGCTCGCGCTGGTGGACGAACTGATGGGCGCCGACCGGGTGCACAAGCCGCTCTTCCGCCGCTTCCCCTTCTCCGTCCCGCGCGACACCGAGCGCTGGTACGTCCGCCGCGTCTTCGCCCTGCTGGCCCAGGAACCCGAGCAGCCGTGCGTGCTGTGCGGCGAGCCCGGCACGGTCCACGCCGTCGACCCGTGCGCCCACCTCGTCTGCCGCGCCTGCTGGGACGGCTCCGACCTGACCGGTTGCCCGGTCTGCCACCGACGCGTCGACCCCGCCGACCCCTTCCTGCGCCCCGAGCGCGCCGCCCCCTCCGCCGCGGGCCGGTCCCGCAAGGACCGCGGGCTGCCCGCGGGCCCGCTGCGCCTGCTCCGGCTCTGCACCGACCCGGCCGCCGAGGCGGCCTCCGTCGTCGCGGCGCTGCTCGCCCGGCGGACGCCGCTCCCGCCCCAGGACCTCGGGGACCTGGCCGTCCTGCTGCCCGCCACCCCGGCCGACCCGCACTGGCTCCCCGAGGACATACCCGTACGGGAGACCAAGGCCTTCGTCCTGGGCCGGTTGCTCCCCCGCACCGAGGACCGGGCGCCGCTGCTGCGCCGCCTCACCACCGCCACCGACGTGCTGCGCCTGCTGGCCGTGCTCTCCTGCGGCGAGGCCGGCCTGCGCCCGCTCCCCCGCTTCGCCGGCGTCGACCGGCGGCTGCGCCGCGAACTCCTCGGCGTGCTCGACGCGTTGCCGACGCCCTACCTGATCGAGGACGTGCTGCGGCACCCGGCCGGCTGGAAGCGGGCGGGGGAGAGCCTGCACCCCTTCGAGAAGCCCGCCCGGCATCCGCGGGCCGCGCTCGCCTTCGCCGTGCTGCGCGCCACCACCGTGTCCCCCCTCACCCCCTTCGGCGCCGCCCTGCTGGAGACGGCCGCCGCACACCCCGACGCGGTCCGCGTGGACGGGCACCGCATCCGCCCCGCCACCTGGGCGGGCCGGCTGGAACAGGCCCTCGGTGAGGGGGACGCGGCGGCCGCGGCCGCGCTCGCCGGGCAACGCCCCGGGGAACTGCTGCGCCGCCTCGACCACCTGCTGCGCCTCCACCCGGGCGGGGAACCCCTGCCCGAACTGGAGGCGGCCCTCGACCACGGGCTGCCGGCCGTCGGCGCGGGCCCCCTGCTGTCGGCGCTCGGCGCCCTGCGGGTGCGTGCCGAGGACCGCACCGGCACGCGGCGGGTGTTCTTCCCGGCCGGTCGGGTGACCTCCGCCCTGTCGGTGGTCGAGGAACGACCGCCGCTGCCCGGCCCGCTCGTCACGGCGGTCGTGTCCCGGCTGGAGGCGGAGGTGCTGCGCAGGTTCGCCGCCGCCGACGGGGACCCGTACGACCTGGCCGTCCTCGACCCGGCCCTGTCGGACCTGATGGCTCCCTTCGCCGAGCGGACGGCGGCCCGGGCCCTGGTCTCCGTACCGCGGGGCAGTACGCAGCACCTGCCCTCGGGCGAGGTGCTGCGGTTGTTCCTGCACTGGACGGAGCCCGCGGGCGAACGCACCGACCTGGACCTGTCCGTGGCCTTCTTCGACGCCGACTGGAAGTACACCGGCCTGTGCGACTACACGAGGCTGCGGCACGGGGGCGAGGCGGCCGTGCACTCGGGCGACCTCACCTCGGCCCCCGCCCCGGACGGCGCCACCGAGTACGTCGACCTGGACCTCGCCGCCCTCGCACGGCGCGGTGACGCCTTCGCCGTGCCGATGGTGTTCAGCTTCAACAACGTGCCCTTCGACACGCTGCCGGACGCCTTCGCCGGGTTCATGACCCTGCCCGCGGACCGCCCACGAGGCTCCTCGTACGACCCGCGCACCGTGCGTCAGCGCTTCGACCTGGCCGGCGCATCACAGGTCTGCATGCCGATGGTGGTGGACCTGGCGGCCCGGCGCGCGCTGTGGACGGACGTCCATCTACCGCCGTCCGGCGGCTTCCAGAGCGTCTCCTCCCACGGGGACCGGCTGGCCGAGGTGGCCCGCGACGTCAGCGAGCACTTCGCCGCCGGCTCCCGCACGACCCTGTGGGACCTCGCGGTGTGGCGGGCCGCGGCCCGGACCCGCGAGGTGGCCGTCGTACGCCGGGCACCGGTGCCCGGCCCCGTCGACGAGGTGTGGCTGTACCGGGCGCGGCCCGCCGAGGAACCGGCCGCGTTCGCCGCCCGCATCCGCGCCCTCAAGGCCCCGGATGCCCGGATGCCGCGGTCGGACTCCTACGGGGGCGCCGCCGAAATGGCCGCGGGCCGACGGGTGTTCCTGGCGACGGTCCATGCGGGCCCGGCGCCGGCCGGGGCGTCGGGGACCTCGTACCGGCTGTTCCCGGGACCGGTCGAAGTACCGGACTCCTTCGCCCGGGTGAGCGCCGGGGACCTCGTGGCCGAGCTGGGCTGAAGGGGCGTCGGGCCACGGCTGTCGGTCGGGCCCGATATCCTCTGTGACCATGCTCGCCGACCGTACGACCGCAGAGACGACCTGGCCGACCGCGTACCCACAGGGGTACGCGGTCGTCGACGTGGAGACCACCGGGCTCGCTCGCGACGACCGGATAGTGTCCGCGGCCGTCTACCGGCTCGACGCGCAGGGCAACGTGGAGGACCACTGGTACTCCCTCGTCAACCCGCGCCGGGATCCGGGACCGGTCTGGATCCACGGCCTGACGAGCGACATGCTCCGAGACGCGCCGCTCTTCGAGGACATCGCCGAGGAGTTCGCCGGTCGGCTCGACGGCCGGGTCCTGGTCGCGCACAACGCCATCTTCGACTGGCAGATGATCGCCCGGGAGTACGCGCGGGCCGCGGCGACCGCGCCGGTCCGTCAGCGGCTGTGCACCATCGCCCTGTCGAAGGAACTGAACCTGCCGCTGCCCAACCACAAGCTGGAGTCCCTGGCCGCGCACTTCGGCGTGGTGCAGCAGCGCGCCCACCACGCGCTGGACGACGCCCGCGTGCTCGCGGAGGCCTTCCGCCCTTCCCTGCACACGGCCGCCCGGGACGGCGTACGACTGCCGCTGCTGGAGTGCCGTCCGCTGACGGAGTGGTCGGACACCCCCGCCGCGCCCCGGATCGGCCACCAGGCCTCGTACGGCGGGGGCAGCTGGCGCGCCTCGCGCAAGCGGCCGCCGTGCCCGCACCCGAACCCGGGGCGGTTCGAGGACGGCAAGCCGCTGAAGCAGGGCATGCGCATCGCCTTCTCCGGGGACACCTCCGTGGACCGGGAGTTGTTGGAGGACCGGGCGGTGGAGGCGGGCCTGCACATCGCGACGAGCGTGTCGCGGCTCACCAGCATGCTGGTGACGAACGACCCCGACTCGGCGACCTCCAAGACGCTCAAGGCCCGCTCGTTCGGCACTCCCGTCGTGGACGAGGCCGCCTTCACCCAGCTCCTGCGGGACGTCGCGCCGGCCGACTGAGCACCCGTCCGGCCCCCGCGCCGGCCGCCCCGGGGCGGCTACGCCAGCCGGGTTGAAGTTCTCCGACGACACGAGGACGTCCGCCCGCCCGGGCGGTCCGAACCTCCACGATGCCGCCATGGCACGTTGCGAAGTATGCGGAAATGACTACGACCTGGCGTTCTACGTGGAGACCCAGGACGGCGCGCGGCACGTCTTCGACTCGTTCTCCTGCGCGATCCACCGGATGGCACCCATCTGCGAGCACTGCCGGGTGCAGATCATCGGCCAGGGCGTCGAGGCGGACGGTCACTGGTACTGCGGGGCGCACTGCGCCCGCGCCGAGGGCAAGGCGGGGATCATCGACCGGGTGGGCAGCGCCGCGGGCTGACCCGGGCGCCGCCCGGCGGCCGGTCCGCCTCACGTCCCGCCCCGTCGTCCTCGCGTCCGATCCCGTCGTCCTCCCGTCCGATCCCGTCGTCTCCCGTCCGATCCCGTCGTCTCCCGTCCGATCCCGTCGTCCTCCCGACCCCGGAAGGCCACCCGGCCGCCGGGGTCGTCGCCGCTGGGGGTACCGTCGTGGACGTGTACCGCTTTGTACTGACCCGGCAGTGGGTGTGCCTCACCCTCGTCGCCCTCGCCCTCATCCCCGCGATGATCAAGCTGGGCTTCTGGCAGTTCCACCGCCATGAGCACCGGGTCGCCCAGAACGAGCTGATCGCCCGGAACCTGTACGGGAAGCCCGTGCCGATGACCGGGCTCACCTCCCCCGGCCACACCGTTCCGCGCTCCGACTTCTGGCGTGCCGTCACCGCCACCGGTACCTACGACCCCGCCCACGAGGTGGTCGTGCGGATGCGGACCTCGAACGACGACAAGGTCGGCTTCCACGTCGTGACCCCGCTGGTCCTGACCGACGGGCGGGCCGTGCTGGTCAACCGGGGCTGGGTGGCGGGCGGCGGCGACGCCCGGGCCTACCCGCCGGTGCCGGCCGCGCCGACGGGCGAGGTGACGGTCACCGGCCGGCTGAAGGCGGACGAGACGAGCGGCGGCAGCGGCATCAAGGACCGCAGGGGCCTGCCCGACCGCCAGGTGATGCTGATCAACAGCGAGCAGCAGGCCGCGTCCCTGGGCCGGCCCGTCCTCGGCGGGTACCTGGAACTCACCGCCCCGGCCCCCGCCGAGGGAGGCCCGGAGCCGGTGGGCGAGCCGGACCACGACTCGATCGGCGCGCACATGGCGTACGCCGTGCAGTGGTGGCTGTTCGCGGCGGCCGTGCCGGTCGGCTGGCTGGTTCTGGTCCGCCGGGAGCGGCGCGACCGCGAGGAGGCCGCCGCCGTCGCGGCGGCGAAGGCCGTGTCCCCGGAGCCCGCTTCGGCGTAGCGTGGCCCGCATGGATCTTGGACTGAAGGACCGTGTCTACGTCGTCACCGGAGCCACCCGCGGCCTGGGCTTCGCCTCCGCGCGGGAACTGACCGCCGACGGCGCGAAGGTCGTGGTGACGGGCCGCGACGCGAAGCGGGCCGCGGACGCGGCCGCCGCGCTCGGCCCGAACGCGGTGGGCGTCGCGGCGGACAACGCCGACCCGGCGGTGGCCACGCGGCTGGTGGCGACCGCGAAGGAACGCTTCGGCCGGTTCGACGGCGTCCTCATCAGCGTGGGCGGGCCGGCCCCGGGCCTTTCGGCCGACAACACCGACGAGCAGTGGGCGGCGGCCTTCGAGGCGGTGTTCCTGGGCGCGGTGCGGCTGGCGCGGGCGGCCGCGGCCGAGCTGGGTGAGGGCGGGGTCATCGGCTTCGTGCTGTCGGGCTCGGTGCACGAGCCGATCCCCGGGCTGACCATCTCCAACGGCCTGCGGCCGGGCCTGGCCGGTTTCGCCAAGTCGCTGTCGGTGGACCTGGGCCCGCGCGGGATCCGCGTCGTCGGTCTACTGCCGGCGCGGATCGACACGGACCGGGTGCGCGAACTGGACGCCCTGTCGGGCGACGCGCAGGCGGCGCGGGCCGCCAACGAGTCCCGCATCCCGCTGCGGCGGTACGGCGCCCCGGAGGAGTTCGGCCGCACGGCGGCGTTCCTGCTGTCACCCGCCGCGTCGTACCTGACCGGGGTGATGGTCCCGGTCGACGGCGGTTTCCGGCACGGCTTCTGACCGACCACTCCTTCGGCGGGGGTCCGGATCTCCGGGCACCCGCCGCCGGCGATCCGCTCAGGTCACGCGGTGCGCCCGGTGCGGGGAGACCCTGAGGCGGGCCGCCGCCGGAAGTTCGGGCCGGCCCGCCGAATCAGGGGCGTGCGCGAGGTCCGGCCCGCGCAGCGCGGCCGGCGCGTCGACCGGGACGGCGCACGGCCCCGGTTCCCGCGCGATCCGCAGGTTCGGGGCGTGCCCGCCGGCCAGGTTCTTCGGATCAGTCCGAGAGGCCCGCCAGATCGCGCAGTCGGCGGCCCTGCGCGGCGCGCTCGGCGGTGCGCTGGGCGTCGTACGAGCGGGAGCCGGCGTCGCGGAGCAGCGCCTTGGTCTCGATGACCGCGTCGCGGGGCGGTGCGAGCAGGGCGGTGGTGAGGTCCTGTACGGCGGCGTCGAGTTCGTCGGCGGGGACGACCAGGTTGGCCAAGCCGACGCGCTCGGCTTCCTCGGCGTGCACGAAGCGACCCGTGGCGCAGATCTCCAGCGCCCGGGCGTAACCGACCAGCGCGGTCAGGGGCTGGGTGCCCCCGAGGTCGGGGACGAGTCCCAGGCTGGTCTCGCGCATGGCGAACTGCACGTCGTCCGCGACCACCCGCAGGTCGCACGCGAGCGCGAGCTGGAAGCCGGCGCCGATCGCATGCCCCTGCACGGCGGCGACGGAGACGATGTCATTGCGTCGCCACCAGGTGAAGGCCTCCTGGTACTCGGCGATGGTGGAGTCGAGCAGCTCATCCGCACCACGTGCCAGATCGAGGAAGGACGGCTCGCCCTCGAAACCCTCGGGAGCGAACGCCTGCCGGTCGAGACCCGCGGAGAAGGACTTGCCCTCGCCGCGCAGGACCACGACCCGGACGGTGCCCGGCAGTGACTGTCCGGCTTCCGCCAACGCCCGCCAGAGCGCGGGGGACTGGGCGTTTCGCTTGGCCGGATTGGTCAGGGTCACCGTGGCGACCGAGTCGTCGATGGTGAGCCGTACGCCGTCCTTGTCGAGCAGAGCCATCTGGTGCCTCCGGGTGCAGTCGGCCGCATGCTCGGCCGAAGTGACTGCACAGTAACCACCCGATCGACCACGGGGCCGACCGGGGGGTCACCGAAGGAACCGCGTGTGGAACAGAATCGTCAACCCATCAAGCGTGGAGCCGTCGAGCTTCTCCGGCACCACCCCGGGCCTCCCGGCACGGGGTCAGGCCGCAGCCGCCTTCTTGCCGCGTGTCGCGCCTCCGCGACCGCGCAGCGTGACTCCGGACTCGCTGAGCATCCGATGGACGAATCCGTAGGACCGGCCGGTCTCTTCGGCCAGTGCCCGGATACTCGCACCGGAGTCGTACTTCTTCTTCAGGTCTGCCGCGAGCTTGTCGCGCGCGGCGCCGGTTACCCGGCTGCCCTTCTTCAGAGTCTCGGCCACCCGTGCCTCCTCATGGGAAGTGCGCTCTGGACTTCTCATGATCACCCCTCTCCGGCTTCCTGGCCACCCATTCGGCAAGGTCGGTACGCCGGCATTTCTCGAAGCGTGGACACCCGAGCAGAACGGAATCTCCTCTTCCGCTGCATGACCTCCGTCACACTTCCGTGCCGTCCGGGGAAATCGCCAGGTCAGGGGGCTGGCACGGATGAGCCGAAGACCCCGGTCGCGCATCCTCGGGGATGCGGCCGGGGTCGGCGTACGGCGCGCAACGGTACGAGACCGTCTCACTCAGATGATGGATCACACCTGAGCCGAATGATCCAGAAGGAACTGGATCAACGCCTCGGCGCCGGTCAGGCGAGCGCGACGAGGTCCCGGTAGTCCGGGCCCCACAGGTCCTCGACGCCGTCCGGGAGCAGGATGATGCGCTCCGGTTCCAGGGCCTCCACGGCGCCCTCGTCGTGGGTGACGAGGATGACGGCGCCCTTGTAGGTCCGCAGGGCACCCAGGATCTCCTCGCGGCTGGCCGGGTCGAGGTTGTTCGTGGGCTCGTCGAGGAGCAGGACGTTCGCGGAGGAGACGACCAGGGTGGCCAGGGCCAGCCGGGTCTTCTCGCCGCCGGAGAGCACGCCCGCCGGCTTGTCGACGTCGTCGCCGGAGAACAGGAACGAGCCGAGCGTCTTGCGCACCGCGACCAGGTCCAGGTCGGGCGCCGAGGAACGCATGTTCTCCAGGACGGTGCGCTCGGGGTCGAGCGTCTCGTGCTCCTGGGCGTAGTAGCCGAGCTTGAGGCCGTGACCCGGGACGACGGTGCCGGTGTCCGGCTTCTCCGTGCCCGACAGCAGGCGCAGCAGCGTGGTCTTGCCGGCGCCGTTGAGGCCCAGGATCACGACGCGCGAGCCCTTGTCGATGGCCAGGTCGACGTCGGTGAAGATCTCCAGCGAGCCGTAGGACTTCGACAGGCCCTCGGCGGTCAGCGGGGTCTTGCCGCAGGGCGCCGGGTCCGGGAAGCGCAGCTTGGCGACCTTGTCGGAGACGCGGACGGCGTCGAGGCCGGCGAGCAGTCGGTCGGCGCGCTTGGCCATGTTCTGCGCGGCGACGGTCTTGGTGGCCTTGGCGCGCATCTTGTCGGCCTGCGAGTTCAGGGCCGCGGCCTTCTTCTCGGCGTTCTGGCGCTCGCGCTTGCGGCGCTTCTCGTCGGCCTCGCGCTGCTGCTGGTAGAGCTTCCAGCCCATGTTGTAGACGTCGATCTGGGCGCGGTTGGCGTCCAGGTAGAACACCTTGTTGACGACCGTCTCGACCAGGTCGACGTCGTGGGAGATGACGATGAAGCCGCCGCGGTAGTTCTTCAGGTAGTCGCGCAGCCAGACGATCGAGTCGGCGTCGAGGTGGTTCGTGGGCTCGTCGAGGAGCAGGGTGTCGGCGTCCGAGAAGAGGATCCGCGCGAGCTCGACGCGGCGGCGCTGACCACCGGAGAGGGTGTGCAGCGGCTGGCCGAGGACCCGGTCGGGCAGGCCGAGGGCGGCCGAGATGGTGGCGGCCTCCGCCTCGGCGGAGTAGCCGCCCTTGGTCAGGAACTCGGTCTCCTGGCGCTCGTACTGCTTCATCGCCTTGTCCCGGGTGCCGCCGGAGCCGGAGGCGATGCGCTCCTCGTTCGCGCGCATCTTCTTGATCAGGACGTCGAGTCCGCGCGCGGACAGGATGCGGTCGCGGGCCAGTACGTCGAGGTCGCCGGTGCGCGGGTCCTGCGGCAGGTAGCCGACCTCGCCGGAGCGGGCGATGGACCCGGCGGCGGGCTGGCCCTCGCCCGCGAGGCACTTGGTGAGGGTGGTCTTGCCCGCTCCGTTGCGGCCGACGAGGCCGATGCGGTCGCCCTTGGCGACGCGGAAGGAAGCGGACTCGATGAGGATGCGGGCGCCGGCGCGCAGCTCGATGCCGGTTGCGGTGATCACGGAAATACTCCAGGGCGGTGGGGACGGCGGAAGGCAGGACGCGCGATGCTTCGACGCCGCTAATCCGCAAGGAGATTTGCCATGCGGACCATTCTACCGGGGGTGCGCAACCACTTTTGGGGCACCCGATGGTCCGGGTCCGCTCTCCCGGCACGCCGGTCCGTCGCCCGTTCGGCCCACGGACCGGGCGGCCGCGTCGGGGCGCGTACCAGGATGAACGGGTTGATACTCGCCGCAGGGGTGATCACGTGGCCCCTCGGCGGCACGAATGGCTGCACGGAGACAGAGGCGGTGCGGGATGCAGTTCGACGACAACGCCCATCTGGACACGTCCGAGGTGAACGACGTGCGCGGCAGCCGCATCCCCGGCGGGAGGGCCACGATCGGCGGCGGACTCGTCGGCATCATCGCGCTGATCATGGGGTTGCTGTTCGGGGTCGGGCCGGAGCAGTTGGGGCTGTCGTCGGGCAACGAGGAACCGGCGCCGTCCTCCTCGTCCGTCAACCAGGTGCAGCAGAGCTGCCGGACCGGGCAGGACGCCAACACGCGCGAGGACTGCCGGCTGGTCGCCGTGGTGAACAGCACACAGGACTTCTGGCGGCAGGAGTTCCAGCGGCGCGCCGGCCAGTACAGCCCGGCGCAGACGGTGTTCTTCACCGGCCGGGTGGGAACCGCCTGCGGGGCGGCCACCTCGGCGGTCGGGCCCTTCTACTGCCCCGCCGACCGGAAGGTCTACCTGGACCTGGGCTTCTTCGACGACCTGCGGACGAAGTTCGGCGCGAGCGGCGGCCCCTTCGCCCAGGCGTACGTGGTCGCGCACGAGTACGGACACCACATCCAGAACCTGACCGGCACCCTCCAGCGGGCCCAGGACGGGCAGCAGGGCGCGAACAGCAACGCCGTCAAGGTCGAGCTCCAGGCCGACTGCTACGCGGGGGTCTGGGCGCACAACGCGACGAGGACCCCGGACGAGTCCACGGGGCGGCCGCTGATCACCACCTTGACCGACCAGGACATCCAGGACGGGCTGGACGCGGCGGCGGCCGTCGGCGACGACCGGATCCAGGAGAAGTTCCAGGGCCGCGTGAGCCCCGAGTCCTGGACGCACGGCTCGGCCGAGCAGCGCCGGCAGTGGTTCTACCAGGGCTACCGGACGGGCGACATGGCCCAGTGCAACACCTTCCGCTGACTGTCGGTGGCGCCTGCCATGCTGTGGTGCGGGTCACATCGACGCACCGGCCCGTTCACGAGAGGGAGTGATCGTCATGGCAGGCGTTCCGTCCATCGCCCCGACCCTGCTCTACCGCGACGCGAAGGCGGCGATCCAGCAGCTGACGGAGGCGTTCGGATTCACCCGGGTCTCGGTCTACGAGGGGGACGACGGCGCGGTGATGCACGCCGAGCTGTCGTACGGGAACGGCGTGGTGATGCTCGGCAGCAAGGGCACCGGCGGCGTCTTCGACAAGGCGATGGAGCACGCCGGGCCAGCCGGGGTCTACGTCGTCGTGGACGACGTGGACGCGCACCACCGGCGGGCCGTCGAGCACGGGCTGGAGATCCTCATGGAGCCGACCGACCAGGACTACGGCTCGCGGGACTACATGGCGCGCGACGCCGAGGGCAACATCTGGAGCTTCGGCACGTACGCGCCGCAGGTCTGACGCGCCGCGGGTCCGACGCGCCGCGGGTCCGACCCGCGGCGCGCGGTTCCCTCCCGTACGTCCCGGCCGTCGGCCGGTCACACGC
>NZ_JBVHZI010000002.1:54791-589312 GCF_055574495.1 Streptomyces sp. NPDC029836
CACGCCGCCGGTGTGGACCTGGAAGGCCGCCCGGCGGACTGCTTTGGCCAGGGCCGGGTCGGGGTGGGCGGCGGCCAGCGCCACCAGGACCTGCACGGCGCGCGGTTCCCTCCCGCACGTCCCGGCCGTCGGCCGGTCACACGCCGCCGGTGTGGACCTGGAAGGCCGCCCGGCGGACTGCTTTGGCCAGGGCCGGGTCGGGGTGGGCGGCGGCCAGCGCCACCAGGACCTGCACGGTGCGGGGGTGCCCCACCGCGCGGACCTCGTCGAGCAGTCGGGGGACGGTCGTGCGGACGGCCGAGTCGAGGTGGCGGGCCAGCAGGTCCGCCTCGCCGTGGTCGGCGATGGCGGCCGCCGTGTCCACCCAGAGCCAGGTCGACTCCTCGGCGGTCAGGACGTCCTGGGCCTCGTCGGGGTCGACCCCGTCGTGCTCGGCGAGCCACAGCAGGACGTAGGGGCGCAGGGCGGGTTCGCGTACGGCGGCGCGGACCTCGCGCTCGGCGGGGGCGCCGACCACGCGCAGCGCCTCGAAGGCCAGGCCGCGCAGGAGGGCGTCCTCCCCCCGGGCCGCGTGCAGCAGCTCGCTGACGGCGTGGCCGACGGGCCGGGCGGCGAGCCAGGCCTGGTACTCGGCGCGGGCCGGTCCCGGGGTGAGCCGGGCGCAGCCGTGGAGCATGGCGGCGGCGGACTGCTCGATGTTCCCGGCCGGGCTCTGCGCGGCGACGCAGATCTGCTCCAGCTTGACCCAGACGGCCCAGCTGCCGAGCGGAGTGAGGGTGGCCCGGGCGGGGCCGAGGGTGACGGCGTCGACGGCGGCGAGGCCGCCGAGCGCCCAGCGCAGCAGCCGGGCGAGGGGCAGGGGCCGGGACTCGGCGGGGGCGGCCTCGCCGGCCGCTTCCCGGGATCCGGCGGGCTCCCCCGCGTACGGCACCTCGCAGCGCTCGTCGCGCAGTTCGGTGACGCGCTGGTCGAGGAGGTCCAGCAGGTCGGGGACGGTGACGGGACCGGCCGACAGCTGGAGGAGGGACAGCAGCTGGGGCATCGCCTCGACGACCTCGGCGACGGATCCGGGGGCGATGTCGGCGGGGGCGGGGTGGACGAGGGACCAGGCGTCGAAGAGGGCCACCCAGCCGCGCAGGACGGCGGTGTCGTCCCGGTCCCAGGCGCGCAGGCGCCAGCCGGGTCGGGCGTGGCCGCCGTGCACCTCGACGAGGCCGGAGAGTCGGGCGCGGTCCCAGCCGACCCGGATCTGGCCGTGCGTCAGGCCCAGTTCCGCGGCGGCCCGTTCCACGTCGGAGGCGGGCAGCGCGCCCGCTGTCGCGGGGCGTCCGCCGTCGCCCGCCCCGAGGTTCAGCTCGGCCCAGCGGGCGAGCCGTACCGCGTCGGCGAGGGAGGCGCGGGCCCGGTTCGCCAGGTCCGCCGTGGCGGGGGTTCCCGCCGGTGGCCGGGGGGCCGGCCGGGTTCGCCGGTCGGTCACCGCCTTGCGCGCCGTGGCGACGGAGCGCGGGGAGACGAGTCGGAGTCTGGAGTCGCGAGCCAACTGCTCATCAGGCTTTCGGGACGTCACGGATGCAGTCTCGCCCGTCACTGGCCGAAAGCCCAAACGGAACCGGTCGTTTCCACAGGTCAAGCGATGGATGAACCGGGACAATCCGCCCGACGGGTCTCGTCCGGCACCCCCCTCATGTGACCGACGCCCGGCCGACCGTCAGACGAGGGGGGTGAGGAAGCGGCGCAGCGCCTCCTCGTACCCGGCGGGGTCGACGTTCCACATCGCCCCGTGCGGGGCGCCCCGCACGGTGTGCAGGGTGACCAGGTCGGGGCGGGCGGCGGCCAGTCGCCGGGAGGGCTCCCAGGGGGCGAGGGTGTCGTCGGGCCCGTGGAGGATCAGTACGGGGACGCGCAGGGCCGCCGGGTCCGCGCCCGGGGGACGGCGGTCGGCGCGCAGGCCCGCCCGGCCCTCGGCGGCCCGAACCGCGAGGGGGAGCAGCGGGCCGGGGGTGCCGCGGGCGGCGGCGAGGGCGCGCAGGGTGGTGCGCCAGTCCAGGACGGGCGAGTCCAGCACCAGTCCGGAGATCCGGTCGGCCAGGGCGGAGCGTTCGACGGCGTGCAGGGCCATGGTGGCCCCGGTGGACCAGCCGTGCAGGACGACCCGTCGGGCTCCGTAGCGCAGGGCGTAGCGGATGGCGGCGTCCAGGTCCCGCCACTCCGATTCGCCGAGGTGGCCGAGGCCGTCCGGGGCGGCGGGGGCGCCGAGGTCGCCGCGGTAGGCGAGGTCGAGGACGGGGAGGTGGTGGCGGTGCAGGAACGGCATGACCACCATCGGGTGCTCCCGGCCGGCGCCGAGCCCGTGGACGGTGATGACCCAGGTGTCCCGGGCGGCGGGCACGAACCAGGCGGGCAGCGCCCCGAGCTCGCCCGGCACGTCCACGTCGGCGTGGTCGAGGCCCAGGGCGGTGCGCGGGTTGCCCAGGTGCACCTGGGGGGTGAGCGTGACCCGGGCGCGCGGGGCGAGGCTGCCGTGGGTGACGGCGAGGAGGCCGCGCACGACGACGTCCGGTTCGTGCGGGACGTCGGGCAGGACCGGGCCGACCACGGCGTGCACGCCGGGCGCGGACAGGCCCCAGGTGCCGGGGAGCAGGGAGGCGAGCGATCGGGTGAGCGTCACCCGGCCCTCGCTGGTGGAATGGACGCTCAGCCGGGGCCCGCCGGGCAGCGGGCGCCCGGGTTCGGGCCGCAGGGCGGCGTCGGCGGCGTACCGGCCGGCCGCGACCGCGGCTGCTCCGGCACCGATCAGGGTCGTCGTGACGGCCGCTGCCGTCGCTGTCGCGGTACGCACGCCTTCAGTCTCGGGGCGTACCGGCGGGCGGGCCACCGGAGGTGATCCTTTCGCGCCGTCGTCCGGCAGGACCGGAACGCGAACGGGACTCCACCGGAACCCGGTCGCGGCGGTGGCCGGAGCGGATCCGACGGGCGCCGGAGAGGGGGCCCCGGCGCGTGATCTGAGTCTCTTCACCGCCCCGCCGGGCATGGACCGCCGGCGGAAATCCTTCCGGAAGAGGCGTGTTCGCCCCGCTCTGACGTGCATGAATCGCTATATTCGCGGAGGAACCGGGAGGTAGGTCCCGATCGTGACCCGCACCGAGACACCGCACCGCCCAACTCAGTTCACCTTCCGTTCATCCAGGTTGCCTACGGTCGCCGAGCCAATGACGTCAAACAGAAGCCTGGGTAAATGGAGCACATAACGCTTCTCCTCGGGATCGTGATCATCACCGCTCTCGTGTTCGACTTCACGAACGGTTTCCACGACACGGCCAACGCGATGGCCACCACCATCTCGACCGGCGCCCTCAAGCCCAAGACCGCGGTCGCCATGTCCGCCGTGCTGAACCTCGTCGGCGCTTTCATGTCCGTGGAGGTCGCCAAGACGATCTCCAAGGGCCTGGTCAACGAGGAAGGCATTCAGCCGGAGGTGATCTACGCCGCCCTGGTCGGCGCGATCCTCTGGAACCTCGTCACCTGGCTGGTCGGACTGCCCTCCAGCTCCTCCCACGCCCTCATGGGTGGCCTCATCGGCGCCGCGGTCGCTTCCGCCGGCCTCGACGCGGTCAACGGCAGCGTCGTCGTGACGAAGGTGCTGATCCCCGCGATCGCCGCCCCGCTCGTCGCCGGTGTGGCCGCCATGCTGGCCGCGAAGCTGACGTACAAGCTGGGCAACCAGGTCGGCGAGAAGACCTCCGCCAAGGGGTACCGCGCCGGTCAGATCGCCTCGGCCGGTCTCGTCTCCCTCGCGCACGGCACCAACGACGCGCAGAAGACGATGGGCATCATCACCCTGGCGCTGATCGCCGGCAACGCCCTGCCCGCCGGCGCCAACCCGCCGGTCTGGGTCATCGTCTCCGCCGGTCTGGCCATCGCGATGGGCACCTACCTGGGCGGCTGGCGCATCATCCGCACCATGGGCAAGGGCCTCACCGACCTCCAGCCGCAGCAGGGCTTCGCCGCCCAGACCTCGGCCGCGAGCGTCATCCTGGCCTCCTCCACCCTCGGTTTCTCCCTCTCCACCACCCACGCCTGCTCCGGCGCCGTCATGGGTGCGGGCCTGGGACGCAAGGGCGGCGTGGTCCGCTGGTCCACCGCCACCCGCATGTTCATCGCCTGGGGCCTGACCCTGCCGGCCGCCGCGCTCGTCGCGTCCGTCGCCGAACTGGTCATGCGCACCGGTGACATCGGGATCGCCGCCGTCACGGTCTTCCTGGTCGCCTCCTGCTTCGCCATCTGGGTCATCTCCCGCCGTCAGGTCGTCGACCACACCAACGTCAACGAGCTGGAGACCCCCGGCGCGACGGACGAGCCCGGTGTCGTCACCACGGCCATGGCCGCCGTCACCGTCCCGCCGACCACCGCCGCGGCCGGTACCACCGCCGCCGTGACCGACGAGGACCTCAAGGCCACCATCCCGGCCTCGACCACGACCCCCGCGGCTCCGGCCGCGGCGGTCTGACCCCGAGAACGACAGAGGAATCAGCGGTATGAAGATCGACTGGGCATCACTGGGCTCCGTCTTCGGAGTCAGCCTCACCGCCACGGTCGCCCTCGTGGCCCTGTTCACCCTGGGCCTGGTGGGCCTGTCCAAGCACGAGGCCGCCACCGAGCGCGGTGGCGCCGCGGTCATGGCCCGCAGCGGTGCCTACGCCTGCTTCGCGCTCTGCGCGGCCGCCGTGTCGTACGGGATCTACCTGATCGTCGCCTGAGACGGTGCGTCCGAAGCTCCCTCCGGTCTCCGGGGGGAGCTTTCGCATGCCCCGGCGCACACCCCGCCCCGCCCCCCGTCCCGCACCCGCCCCAGGTCAACGGCAAGTTGACGGGCGTTCGCGGTGCGTGGTGGACTGCGCGAGCCAATACGGCGGCATGGAAGAGGAAGTCCGGTGCGAATCCGGCGCGGTCCCGCCACTGTCACCGGGGCGCACACACCGTGCGCGCCCCGGGAGCCAGGAA
Source organism: Streptomyces sp. NPDC029836 (assembly GCF_055574495.1). NCBI lineage: Bacteria > Bacillati > Actinomycetota > Actinomycetes > Kitasatosporales > Streptomycetaceae > Streptomyces > Streptomyces sp. NPDC029836. Next base: position 59,793 of record NZ_JBVHZI010000002.1, read on the forward strand.
CTCTCGCCGCCGGACACGTCGAACCAGGGCGCGGACCCTGAGTGAGGACATACCTGCCACCATGCGTGCCGATCGCGTCTTCGCGTACGGCGCCACGGCGGGCCTGATCGGCGACCGGATCCTCGGGGATCCGCGCCGAGGGCACCCCGTGGCCGCCTTCGGGAGAGCCGCCGCCGCCGTCGAACGCGCCCTGTGGCGCGACGACCGCGCCCGCGGCGTCCTCCACACCCTGGTGTGCGCCGGAGGCGCGACCGCCGTCGGCGCACTGGCCGCCCGCGCCGTGCGCGCGCGGCCCGCGGCCGCCCGCGTCGCCCTGACCGCCGCGGCCACCTGGGCCGTCGTCGGGGGCACCTCGCTGGGGCGGGAGGCCCGTGCCATCGGCGGGGCGCTCGCCGTCGGGGACACCGACGTCGCCCGCGAGCGGCTGCCCCACCTGTGCGGCCGCGACCCCCAGTCCCTGGACGGGCAGCAGATGGCCCGGGCCGTCGTGGAGTCCGTCGCCGAGAACACCTCCGACGCGGTCGTCGGGGCACTGGTGTGGGGAGCCGTCGCCGGGGTCCCCGGGCTGCTGGCCTTCCGCGCCGTGAACACCCTGGACGCCATGGTGGGCCACAAGTCGCCCCGCCACCTGCGCTACGGCTGGGCCTCCGCCCGCCTCGACGACGTGGCCGGCTGGCCCGGGGCCCGCTTGACCGCGCTCGCCGCCGTCGTGGCCGGTCCCGACCGGCGGGGAGCCGTCCGCGCCTGGCGCGCCGACGCCGCCGCCCACCCCAGCCCCAACGCCGGACCGGTGGAGGCCTCCTTCGCGGGGGCGCTCGGCGTCCGGCTCGGCGGAACCCTGTCCTACGGCGGCCGGACCGAGCACCGCGCCGTGCTCAACGGGGAGACCGGGCGGCCCGTGGAGGTCGCCGACATCGAACGGGCCGTGCGCCTGTCGCGGCGGGTGACCTGGCTGGCGCTGGGCGCCTGCGTCGCGGCCCGGCTGCTGGTGGCCCGTACCGGGCGGAAGGGGCGGCGCGGATGAGCGGCGCGAGGCGCGGCGGCGGAATGCTGGTCGCCGGCACCACATCGGACGCGGGCAAGAGCGTGGTCACGGCGGGCATCTGCCGGTGGCTGGTCCGCCAGGGGGTGAAGGTGGCCCCCTTCAAGGCGCAGAACATGTCGCTGAACTCGTTCGTGACCCGTGAGGGCGCCGAGATCGGCCGGGCCCAGGCCATGCAGGCCCAGGCGGCCCGGGTGGAGCCGACGGCCCTGATGAACCCGGTGCTGCTCAAGCCCGGCAGCGACCGCAGCAGCCAGGTCGTGCTGCTCGGCAAGCCGGTGGGCGAGATGAGCGCGCGCGGGTTCTTCGGCACGGCGGGCCCCGACCGGCTCCCCGGGTCGCCCGTGTCCGGCGGTCACCGGGAGCAGCTCCTCGGCGTCGTCACGGACTGCCTGGAGCAGCTGCGGGGCACGTATGACGCCGTGATCTGCGAGGGGGCGGGGAGTCCGGCCGAGATCAACCTGCGCCGGACCGACATCGTGAACATGGGCATCGCGCGGGCCGCGCGGTTCCCCGTCGTCGTGGTCGGCGACATCGACCGGGGCGGCGTGTTCGCGTCCTTCTTCGGGACCACCGCGCTGCTGTCCCCCGAGGACCAGTCGCTGATCGCCGGCTACCTGGTCAACAAGTTCCGGGGTGACGTATCCCTGCTGGAGCCCGGCCTGGAGATGCTGCGCGGGCTCACCGGGCGGGCGACGTACGGGGTGTTGCCGTTCCGGCACGGGCTGGGCATCGACGAGGAGGACGGGCTGCGGGTGTCGCTGCGCGGCACCGTGCGGGAGTCCGTGGTGGCCCCGCCGGTCGGTGAGGACGTGCTGCGGGTCGCGGTGTGCGCGGTGCCGCTCATGTCGAACTTCACCGACGTCGACGCCCTCGCCGCCGAACCGGGCGTGGTCGTACGGTTCGTGGACCGGGCCGAGGAGCTGGCCGACGCCGACCTGGTCGTCGTACCGGGCACGCGCGGCACCGTGAAGGCGCTCGCCTGGCTGCGGGAACGGGGGCTCGCCGACGCGCTGCTGCGGCGGGCCGCCGAGGGTCGGCCGGTGCTCGGCATCTGCGGCGGCTTCCAACTGCTCGGCGAGCACATCGAGGACGAGGTCGAGTCGAAGGCCGGCGCGGTGGACGGCCTCGGGCTGTTGCCCGTACGGGTCCGCTTCGCCCGGGAGAAGACCCTGGCCCGGCCGGTCGGCTCGGCGTTGGGCGAGCCCGTCGAGGGGTACGAGATCCACCACGGCGTGGCCGAGGTGCTGGGCGGGGATCCGTTCCTCGACGGCTGTCGCGTCGGCGCCGTGTGGGGCACCCACTGGCACGGCTCGCTGGAGTCGGACGGCTTCCGGCGGGCCTTCCTGCGCGAGGTGGCCGCGGCCGCCGGGCGCCGGTTCGTGCCCGCCCCGGACACCTCGTTCGGGCTGCTCCGCGAGGAACAGCTCGACCTGCTGGGCGACCTGATCGAGGAACACGCCGACACCGCCGAGCTGTTGCGGCTCGTCGAGTCGGGCGTCCCGGACGGGCTGCCGTTCCTGCCGCCGGGTGCGCCGTGACGGCCCCGCGCCGGGACCGGCCCCGGACGCACCGGGAACACAAGACCCCCATGGCCGACGGCCGGCGCGGCGCGACGGGCGACCGGCACAGTCCACTCGAAGGAGTGATCAGCGGATGAGCAGCACCCACTTCCCGTTCACGGCGGTGGTCGGGCAGGACGACCTGCGGTTGGCGCTCCTGCTGAACGCCGTCAGCCCGGCGGTCGGCGGCGTGCTCGTGCGCGGTGAGAAGGGGACCGCCAAGTCCACCGCCGTGCGCGCGCTCTCCGCGCTGCTGCCGCAGGTGGACGTCGTGCCCGGCTGCCGGTTCTCGTGCGCGCCCGCCGCCCCCGATGCGGCCTGCCCGGACGGCCCGCACGAGCCCGGACCCGGCAGCGCCCGTCCCGCGCGGATGGTGGAGCTTCCGGTCGGCGCCTCGGAGGACCGGCTCGTCGGCGCCCTCGACATCGAACGGGCCCTGTCCGAGGGCGTGAAGGCCTTCGAGCCGGGCCTGCTCGCCGACGCGCACCGGGGAATCCTCTACGTCGACGAGGTCAACCTCCTGCACGACCACCTCGTGGACGTTCTGCTGGACGCCGCCGCGATGGGCGCCTCGTACGTGGAGCGCGAGGGCGTCTCGGTGCGCCACGACGCCCGGTTCCTGCTCGTCGGCACCATGAACCCCGAGGAGGGCGAGCTGCGCCCGCAGCTCCTGGACCGGTTCGGGCTGACCGTGGAGGTCGCGGCGTCCCGCGAACCCGCCCTGCGCGTCGAGGTGGTCCGCCGCCGGCTCGCGTACGAGGACGATCCCGCGGGCTTCGCCGGCCGCTGGGCCGGGGACGAGCGCGAGGTCCGGGCCCGGGTGGTGGCCGCGCGGGCCCTGCTCCCGAAGGTGGTGCTGGACGACACGGCGCTGCTGCGGATCGCCGCCACCTGCGCCGGCTTCGAGGTCGACGGCATGCGCGCCGACATCGTGATGGCCCGTACGGCGACCGCCCTGGCGGCGTGGGCGGGGCGCACGGTCGTGCGCAAGGAGGACGTCCGGCAGGCGGCCCTGCTGGCGCTCCCGCACCGGCGCCGCCGCAACCCGTTCGACGCGCCCGGCCTGGACGAGGACATGCTCGACGAGATCCTGGACCGCTTCCCCAACGAGGAGCCGGACCAGGAGCCCGAGCCCGACCCGGAGCCCGGGGGCCCGGACGACGACGGCCCCGAGGGCGGTCCGGACGGCGGTCCCGACGGCGGGGGCGCTCCCCCGCAGGACGAGGGTCCGGGTCCGTCGCGGGAGCCTGCTCCGCCCGCGCCCGAGGACGCCGCGGACCCCGGGTCCCCCGACGCCGAGCCGGCGGAGCAGCAGCCGTCGGAGCCGCAGCCCGCGCGGGGCGACGCCGGCCCGGACGGGCCCGAGCAGGCCGCCGTACGGGCCTCCGAGCCGTTCCGCACCCGGATGCTCAGCGTGCCCGGCCTCGGCGAGGGCGGCGCGGCCGGGCGGCGCTCGCGCGCCCGTACCGCGCACGGCCGGACCACCGGCGCCCGGCGGCCCCGGGGGCAGCTGACGAAGCTGCACCTGGCGGCGACCGTGCAGGCCGCGGCCCCGCACCAGCGGACGCGCGGGCGCAGCGGCACCGGTCTGGTGGTCCGCAAGGACGACCTGCGGCAGGCGACCCGGGAGGGCCGCGAGGGCAACCTCGTGCTGTTCGTGGTCGACGCCTCCGGTTCGATGGCCGCCCGGCAGCGGATGAGCGCGGTCAAGGGTGCGGTCCTGTCGCTGCTGCTCGACGCCTACCAGCGCCGCGACAAGGTCGGTCTGGTCACCTTCCGGGGCGCGGCTGCCGATCTGGTGCTGCCTCCGACCTCCTCCGTGGACGCCGCGGCGACCCGGCTGGAGCGGCTGCCCACCGGGGGTCGTACCCCGCTGGCCGCCGGGCTGTTGAAGGCGCGTGAGGTGTTGCGGATCGAGCGGCTGCGCGATCCCTCGCGGCGACCGCTGCTCGTGGTCGTCACCGACGGCCGGGCCACCTCGTCCGGCGGCGTCGGCGGTTCGGTCGGGGGGACGCCCCGCGAGCTGTCCGAGCGGGCCGCGCTGCTGCTGCGCGCGGAGGGGGTCACCTCGGTCGTCGTGGACTGCGAGGCCGGCCCGGTCCGGCTGGGGCTGGCCGGGGTGCTGGCCGCGGACCTCGGTGGTCCGTCGGTCACCCTCGACGGGCTGCGGGCCGACGCGCTGGCCGGGCTCGTGAAGAACGTACGTACCTCGGTGGCGTCCAGCGCCGGGCACAGCAGCAACAGGAGGGTCGCGTAATGCCCCAGGGACAGCCGTCCGTCGTTCCGGACGACGGGCTCACGACGCGTCAGCGCCGCAACCGGCCGCTCGTCTTCGTCCACACCGGCCCGGGCAAGGGCAAGTCGACGGCCGCCTTCGGGCTGGCGCTGCGCGCCTGGAACCAGGGCTGGCCGATCGGGGTGTTCCAGTTCGTCAAGTCGGCGAAGTGGAAGGTCGGCGAGGAGAACGCGCTGAAGGCGCTCGGGGAGACCGGCAAGGGCGGCAGCGTCGTCTGGCACAAGATGGGCGAGGGCTGGTCCTGGGTCCAGCGCGACGCCCAGCTCGACAACGAGCAGGCGGCCAAGGAGGGGTGGGAGCAGGTCAAGCGCGATCTGGCCGCCGAGACCCACAAGCTGTACGTGCTCGACGAGTTCGCCTACCCGATGCACTGGGGTTGGATCGACGTCGAGGAGGTCATCGAGGTGCTGCGGAACCGGCCCGGGACCCAGCACGTGGTCATCACGGGCCGCAACGCCCCGGAGAAGCTGGTCGGGTTCGCGGACCTGGTCACCGAGATGACGAAGGTCAAGCACCCGATGGACACCGGTCAGAAGGGCCAGAGGGGCATCGAGTGGTGATGTCCGTGAACGTGCCCCGGCTGGTCATCGCCGCGCCGGCCTCCGGCAGCGGCAAGACCACCGTGGCGACGGGCCTGATGGCGGCCTTCGCGGAGCACGGCCTGGCCGTGTCCCCGCACAAGGCCGGGCCCGACTACATAGACCCGGGGTACCACGCGCTGGCCACCGGCCGGCCGGGCCGCAACCTCGACGCCTTCATGTGCGGGCCGGAGCTGGTGGCGCCGCTGTTCGCGCACGGTTCCGCCGGTTGTGACCTGGCCGTGGTCGAGGGCGTGATGGGGCTGTACGACGGGGCCGCGGGGCGGGGCGAGCTGGCTTCGACGGCGCAGGTCGCGAAGCTGCTGCGGGCGCCGGTGGTGCTGGTGGTGGACGCCTCCTCGCAGTCGCGTTCGGTGGCGGCGCTGGTCCACGGCTTCGCCTCCTTCGACCCGCTGGTCCGCCTCGGCGGGGTGATCCTCAACAAGGTGGGTTCCGACCGGCACGAGGTGATGCTGCGGGAGGCGCTGGAGGAGGCCGGGATGCCGGTCCTCGGCGTCCTGCGGCGCGCCCCCCAGGTGGCGACCCCGTCCCGGCACCTGGGCCTGGTCCCGGTCGCCGAGCGGCGTACGGACGCCCTGGCCGCGGTGGCGGCGCTGGCCGAGCAGGTCCGGGCGGGCTGCGACCTGGAGGCGCTGATGGCGCTGGCCCGGACGGCGCCGCCCTTGGAGTGCGAGCCCTGGTCGCCCGCGGCGGCCCTGGCCGAGGAGACCGGCGCCGCGGACGCGGCGGCTCCCGACGCGCTCGACGGGCGGCCCGTGGTGGCCGTCGCGGGCGGGGCGGCGTTCACGTTCTCGTACGCCGAGCACACGGAGTTGCTCACCGCGGCGGGCGCGCGCGTGGTCACCTTCGACCCGCTGCGGGACGAGGCGCTGCCGGACGGCACGGCCGGCCTGGTGATCGGGGGCGGTTTCCCCGAGGTGTACGCGCCGGAGCTGTCGGCCAACGAGCCGCTGAGGAAGGCCGTCGCCGCGTTCGCCGGGGCGGGCGGGCCGGTCGCCGCCGAGTGCGCCGGGCTGCTGTACCTGGCCCGGACCCTGGACGGGAAGCCGATGTGCGGGGTCCTGGACGCGGACGCCCGGATGTCGGAGCGGCTCACGCTGGGCTACCGCGAGGCGGTCGCGGTGTCGGACAGCGCCCTCGCCGCCGCCGGCACCCGGCTGCGCGGGCACGAGTTCCACCGGACGGTGATCGAGCCGGGCGCCGGCTCCGCCCCGGCATGGGGGTTCACCCATCCGGAGCGCCGCGTCGAGGGCTTCGTCCTGGACGGGGTGCACGCCAGCTACCTGCACACCCACTGGGCGGCCCGGCCGTCGGTGGCCCGCCGGTTCGCGGAAGCCGCGGCGCGGCGCCGGTGACCGGCAGGTGAGTTCACTCCGCGAGGCCCACGACGAGCCAGATCCCCGCCACCCCGCCCACCGTGCACATCAGTGTCGACAGGGCGGGGTGCTCGTGGTGCGCCTCGGGCAGGATCTCGGCCGCCGCGAGGTACAGCAGGACCCCGCCGAAGAAGCCGAGGTACGCCCCCAGAGGTTCCTCCGGAAGGGTGAACAGCAGGGTGGACGCGGCGCCCACGACGGGTGCGGCGGCGTCCGCGAAGAGCATCAGCACGGCCTTGCGGCGGGCGTTCCCGTACAGCCGGGTCAGCGTGTACGTGTTGAACCCGTCGGCGAAGTCGTGGGTGATGACGGCCAGTGCGACGGCGACGCCCATGCCGCCGCCGACCTGGAACGCGGCGCCCAGCGCCACCCCGTCGGCGAGGCTGTGGCCGACCATCGCGGCGGCCGCGGTGAGCCCGACCTGGGGGACCCGGGCGCCGTCCTCGGCGCCGTGCGCGGCCTGACGTACGGCCAGCAGGCGTTCCACGACGTGGCCGACGAGGAAGCCCGCGACGAACAGCAGCAGCGCGAGGGGCACGCCGAACACCTCGCTGCCCGCCGCGTGCATCGCCTCGGGGAGCAGGTCGAGGCCGACGACGCCGAGCATCAGCCCGCCGGCCAGGCCCAGCACGAGGTGGCGGCGGTCGGTGACGCGTTGCGCCGTCCAGCCGCCCGCCAGCGTCATCAGGAACGCGCCCAACGCCACGATCACCGCCATGTGCCCCTGCATACCGATTGCGGGGGGCGGGCGCACGTCCGGGCGCGGGTGGCGGATGACGCCGTGTTGACGTGGGAACCCGGTCGTCGGCGAGGGTCGACGGGCGTACGGACGGACGGCCGACGGGTGACCGCGGCCGTGACGAAGGAGGCAGGATCCCGGTGGGCGACTACGTGACGCGGCTGGTGGTCGGGGTCGGCGGACGCGCGGGGGTTTCCGTGGCGGAGGTCTGCGCGCTGATCGAGGAGACCTTGCGGGGGGCCGGACTCACCGCGGAGGCGGTGGCGGCGCTGGCGACCGTGGAGGCGAAGGCGGCGGAGCCGGGCCTCGTCGGTGCGGCGGAACGTTTCGGCGTGCCGTTGGTGGGCCACCCCGCCGCGGAACTCGCGCTGATCTCCGTACCGCACCCGTCGGGGGCCGTGCGCGAGGCCGTCGGGACCGGGTCCGTCGCGGAGGCGGCGGCGCTGGCGGGCGGCGGGGAACTCCTGGTGCCCAAGCGCCGGTCGATGGCGGCGACCTGCGCCGTGGCCACCCTCCGGGCGCACGACCTGCGCCACCACGGGGACGCGGAGGTGCTGGACGCGGACGACGCGCTGGTCGACCTGGCGGTCAACGTACGAGCGGACACGCCGCCGGCGTGGCTCAAGGAGCGGATCGCGGCCTGCCTCGGGGACCTCGCCGCGTACCCGGACGGCCGGACGGCCCGCGCGGCCGTGGCCCGACGGCACGGGCTGCCGGCGGAGCGGGTACTGCTGACGGCGGGGGCGGCGGAGGCGTTCGTACTGATCGCGCGCGCCTTGGACGCGGTGCGGCCCGTGGTGGTGCACCCGCAGTTCACCGAGCCGGAGGCGGCCCTGCGGGACGCCGGGCACCGGGTGGAACGGGTGGTGCTGCGGGCCGCCGACGGCTTCCGGCTGGACCCGGCGGCGGTGCCCGAGGACGCGGACCTCGTGGTGATCGGGAACCCGACCAACCCGACGTCCGTCCTGCATCCGGCGGCGACCCTGGCCGCGCTGGCCCGGCCGGGCCGGATCCTGGTGGTCGACGAGGCGTTCATGGACGCCGTCCCGGGCGAGCGGGAGGCCCTGGCCGGGCGGCTCGACGTGCCGGGTCTGGTGGTGTTGCGCAGCCTGACCAAGACGTGGGGGCTGGCGGGGCTGCGGATCGGCTACGTCCTGGCGGAGCCGGAGGTGATCGCGAAGCTGGCGGCCGCGCAGCCGCTGTGGCCGGTGTCGACCCCGGCGCTGGTCGCGGCCGAGGCCTGCCTGGAGCCGGCCGCGCTGGCCGAGGCGGAGGCGGCCGCCGGGCGGATCGCCGTGGACCGGGCGCACCTGCTGGCCGGGCTCGCCGAGTTCGACGAGGTCACCGTCGTCGGCGAGGCCGAGGGGCCGTTCGTGCTGATCCGGGTGGAGGGGGCGATGGAGGTGCGGACGCGGCTGCGCGCCCTCGGCTTCGCCGTCCGGCGCGGGGACACCTTCCCGGGCCTCGACGGATCCTGGCTGCGCCTGGCCGTCCGCGACCGCACCACGACGGGCCGCCTCCTCCAGGCCCTGGACCACGCGCTGGCCCTGGTCGGGCGGTAGCCGGGGGCCCGGAACCGGCTGCGGACCCTGGGGGCTCGGGCCGGGCGGCGGGGGTGGTGGGGGACGCCTACGATGGCGGCCTCGGCGGGTGTGGCGACAAGGTGCGACGACAAGGGGGGCGGCGGCCGTGAAGGCTTCCATACGGATAGGCGTGGTGCTGGCGGGGCTGGTGGTGGCGGGCGGCGCTACCGTGTACGCGGTGCCCGGCCTGCTGGACAGGGGCGGCGACGCCGCGACCGACCAGCGTTTCCAGGGTCGACCCGGCGAGACCGGATCCGACGCGCCGGAGGGCGGCGGCGGCTCCGGAAAGCCGTTCACGCTGGTGGCGACGGGCGACATCATCCCGTACCCGTCGATCATCCAGCGGTCGGCGACCGACGCGGGCAAGGCCGGCGAGTACGACTTCCGGAAGATACTCGCGGGGGTCAAGCCCCTGGTGTCCGCCGCCGACCTGGCGATCTGCCACCACGAGATACCGTACGGGCGGCCCGGCGGCCCCTACACCGGGTACCCCACCTTCAAGGCCCCCCACCAGCTGGCCGACGCCCTCAAGGACGCCGGGTACGACAGCTGCTCGACCGCCTCGAACCACACCCTGGACGACGGCTGGGACGGCCTCGTCCGCACCCTCGACCACCTCGACCGGGTCGGGATCCCCCACGTCGGTTCCGCCCGCAGCGCCGAGGAGGCCAAGGCCCCCGCCCTACTCTCGGCGGGCGGCGCGAAGGTCGCCCAGCTGTCGTACACGTACGGCACCAACGGCATCCCGCTGCCCGCGGGCAAGCCCTGGGCGGTCAACCTCATCGACCAGCAGCGGATCATCGCCGACGCCCGGGCGGCCCGGGCCGCCGGGGCGCACGTGGTGGTGCTCAGCATCCACTGGGGCACGGAGTGGCAGACCGCGCCCGACCAGCAGCAGCGCGATCTCGCGCAGGCGTTGACCGCCTCCCGTTCGGCCGACGGCCTCGCCGACATCGATCTGATCATCGGCACGCACAACCACGTGCCCCAGCCGTACGAGAAGATCAACGGCACCTGGGTGGTCTTCGGCATGGGCGACCAGGTCGCCAGCTTCGTACCGGCCGACAAGCTGCGCGGCAACCAGTCCTCGATCCCCCGCTTCACCTTCTCCCCCTCGGCTGCGCACAAGGGCCGCTGGGAGGTGGTGAAGGCCGAGTACCTCACCCAGTACTCGGACATGGGTCCCCCGTTCCGGGTGGTCTGCGCCTCCTGCGCGGCCTCCGACACCGCGCTCCCCGCGGCCAAGCGCGCGGAGTACGGGCGCATCGACCGCCAGGTCACCGAGGCCGTCACCTCGCGCGGGGCGAGCGCCCAGGGCCTGGAGCACGCGGGCCGCTGAGCCGGTCGCGGGAGGGGCTCCGCACCGCCCCGCCGCGGAACCCCGTAGCCACGGGTTACGAACCCTGCGGGGCCCTGCCGCGCCGGGTGACGACGAGCGCGCCCCCGCCGATGCCGAGCAGGAGCAGCGCGCCGCCCGCCACGTACGGGGTCACCGAACCGGCGCCGGTCTCGGCGAGGTTGGCCTGGGCGGCGGGCTTGCCGCCCGTCGCGGTCTGCGGCTTGACGTCGGCGACGGCCGCCGGCTTGGTCTCCGGCTTCGTCACCGGCTCGGCGCTCGGGGCGGGGCCCGCCGGGGCGGTGCAGTGCGCCTCGGCGAGCACGATCTCGCCGTTGACCTCCGCGACGTTCAACTTGGCCGGGTTGACCGCCACCTTGAGCCGCAGCGCGGTCGCGGCGGCCGTGGTGGAGGTGGTCCCGGTGGCGGACAGCTGAAGGGTGACCGCGCCGACTCCGGGCACGTCCACCACGGTGGGTCCGGCGGCGGACAGGGTGGTCCTCTTGCCCAGGGCGGTCACCGAGCCGAGGACGTTGGAGGTGGCCACGGGCTTCTTGCCGGCTTCGCAGACGGCCTTCGAGGTGACCTTCTCGACCTCGATGAGGGAGAGTCCGGGCAGCCCCGGGACGTGCACGCGGGCCTTGGCGAGGTTGGCCTCGGCCTCGGCCCGGTTCTTGTCGGCGCTCGCCTTGGAGGTGGCGACGTCCGCCTTGAGGATGCTGACCGGCTGCCCCTGCTCGACTCCGTCAAGGGTCACGGTGAGAGCCGTCTTCTGAGCCGTCGCGGGCGCGCTGACCTCGTTGAGCGAGGTCCGCACCGGTACGTTCACGGTCTTGTTGAGCAGGCTCACGTCCAGTCCGGCCCGTAGGACGACGGCGCCGGAACTGCCCTCGCGGCCACCGCCGGCGGCGCCCGTGGCGAGGGCGGGCGGAGCGGCGAGCAGGGCGACCGCTCCCGCGGCGAGCAGGGTGGCCGCGGGCATGCGGAAGGTGTTGCTGTTCAAGGTGGTGGAACCCCCGGGGAGATGGGAGCCGTCGCGCCGCCAATGGGGGACATTGCGCGCGCCGACGGCCTCGACCCTGGGAATTTTTACGCACTCCGAGTGAACGGGTGGAAACCTGGAGTGAGTTCACCCCAACGGGTGGTTTCCACGCACACATTCGATTCATTGCGCCCCGCGCGGCCCACGCGTTCCCTTTCGTCCCGCCCGCCGGGCCCCGCACCCCTTTGACAGGGCGTTTCAAACGACGGACGGGCCGTGACGTCACGGCCCGTCAACCCGGAGCGCGCGGGTACCGGGACTCGTCAGGCGCGGACCGTCCCGTTCACGATCACCCGCTCCGGCTGCGCCAACACCCGTACGTCGGCTCGCGGATCGGTGCCGTAGACCACGAGGTCCGCCGGCGCGCCCTCGGTCAGACCGGGTCTGCCGAGCCACTCGCGTGCCGCCCAAGCCGTCGCCGAGAGCGCGTCCCGGGCCGGGATCCCGGCCTTGACGAGTTCCATGACCTCGGCGGCGACCAGGCCGTGCGGCAAGGAACCCCCCGCGTCGGTGCCGACGTACACCGGGACGCCCGCGTCCCAGGCCGCCCGGACGGTGTCGTACCGCCGCTCGTGCAGCCGCCGCATGTGCGCCGACCAGCGGGGGAACTTGGCCTCGCCGCCCGCGGCCATCTTCGGGAACGTGGCGATGTTGACGAGGGTCGGCACGATGGCCACGCCGCGCTCCGCGAACAGCGGGATGGTGTCCTCGGTGAGCCCGGTGGCGTGTTCCACGCAGTCGATGCCCGCCTCGACGAGGTCCCGCAGGGAGTCCTCGGCGAAACAGTGCGCGGTGACCCGGGCGCCCAAGCGGTGGGCCTCGGCGATGGCCGCCTCGACCTCGGCGCGCGGCCAGCAGGCCGTCAGGTCGCCGACCTCGCGGTCGATCCAGTCCCCCACCAGCTTGACCCAGCCGTCGCCGCGCAGCGCCTCGCGGCCGACGTACGCGACGAGGTCGGCCGGTTCGATCTCGTGGGCGTAGTTGCGGATGTAGCGCCGGGTGCGGGCGATGTGCCGGCCGGCCCGGATGACCTTCGGGAGGTCGTCGCGGTCGTCGATCCAGCGGGTGTCGGAGGGGGAACCGGCGTCGCGGATGAGGAGGGTGCCGGCGTCCCGGTCGGTGAGGGCCTGCCGTTCGGCGGTCGGCGCGTCGACGGCGCCGTGTCCGTCCAGGCCCACGTGGCAGTGCGCGTCGACCAGGCCCGGCAGCGCCCAGCCCGTGACCGTGGTGACCTCGCGGGCGGTGCGCGGCCGCTCGTAGGAGATCCGGCCGCCGACGACCCAGAGTTCGTCGCGCACCTCGTGGGGCCCGACGAGCACGCGTCCCTTCACATGCATGACTGCGCCGTCATGCATGGCCATTGCATCGGTCATGTCGGCACTGTACGTGCGTGCTGGGTACGCTCGACCGGTAACCCCGGACGAAGAGAGCACCCCTGTGACGCACCCCCTCCTGGACCTTCCGCCGCTCACCGCCGAGCACTTCGCGTCGATCGAGCGGGGGGTCGCGCGGCTCCTCGACACCCGGCAGGACGTGGTGATCACCCAGGGCGAGGCGCTGCTCCCGCTGGAGGGCTGCATCCGGTCGGGGGCGCGGCCCGGCTCTACGGCGCTGAACATCGTCACCGGCCCGTACGGGACCACGTTCGGCAACTGGCTGCGCGACTGCGGGGCGAGCGTGGTGGACCTGGCGGTGCCGTTCGACACGGCGGTGACGGGCGCGCAGGTGGCCGAGGCGCTGGCCGCGCATCCGGAGATCGACTTCGTGTCGCTGGTGCACGCCGAGGCGGCCACCGGCAACACGAACCCGGTCGCCGAGATCGGCGAGGCCGTACGGGCCCACGGGGCGCTGTTCATGCTGGACGCGGTCGCTTCGGTGGGCGCCGAGCCGCTGCTGCCGGACGCGTGGGGCGTCGACCTGTGCGTGATCGGCGCGCAGAAGGCGATGGGCGGTCCGGCGGGCGTCTCGGCGGTGGCGGTGTCGGAGCGCGCGTGGACGCGGTTCGCGGAGAACCCGGCGGCTCCGCGCCGCTCGTACCTCTCGCTCCTGGACTGGAAGGACCGCTGGATCGACGGGGGCCGCACGACGCTGCTGCACGCGCCCGCGCAGTTGGAGATGTTGGCCCTGGAGGCCTGCCTGGAGCGGATCGGGGCGGAGGGCCTGGACGGGGTGCTGGCCCGGCACCAGGGCGCGGCCCGGGCGACGCGGGCGGGCGCCGCCGCGCTGGGCCTCTCCCCCTGGGTGCGGGAGGCCGCGCAGGCCGCTCCGGTGGCGACGACGCTGCGGGTGGCGGACGCCTCGTCACTGGTGGCGAAGGCCTTGGCGGCGGACCCGACGGTCCCGCTCGCGGCCGGCGGCGGGGCGCTGGCCTCGGAGATGATCCGGGTCAACCACTACGGCCCGGCGGCCTCGCCGGAAGCGGTCGACGCCTCGCTGCGCGCCTTGGCCGCGGCCCTCACCGCCGACCCGACCCCGGCCCTGACGGCCGCGGCGGCGGCCTGGCGGTAGGGGCGGGGCGGGCCGAAGGGGCGGGGGCGGGCGGTAGGGCGGGGGCGGGCCGAAGGGGTGGGGGTCGGGCGGTAGGAGCGGGGGCCCGGGGCACGCCTGACCGCGGACGCCGTCGCCGACGGGCCCGGGCCGCGGGTGGGGCAGCGGTCGGTGCGGGCTCGTGTCGGCGGTGGTGGTCAGCCGGCCAGTACGTCCAGCAGGCGGTCCACTTCCGCCTCCGTGTTGTAGAGGTGGAAGGAAGCCCGCAGGGCGCCCGCGCGGGCGGCGGTGGACACGCCGGCGGCGAGCAGTTCGGGCTGGCGGTGGGCCAGGCCGGGGACGGAGACGATCGGGGCGGTGCCCGGCACGGGTTCGTGGCCGAGGCGGGCCAGGCCGGCCCGGTAGCGGTCGGCCAGGGCGGTGTCGTGGGCGTGGACGACCTCGATGCCGATCCGCTCCAGCAGCGCCAACGAGGGCTCGGCGGCGTGGTAGGAGAGGAAGGCCGGTGACTCGTCGAAGCGGCGCGCGTCGTGGGCGAGTTCCGGCATCGGCCCGTAGGTGGCGTCCCACATGGACTCCGCCGCCACCCACCCGGCGTGCAGCGGCGTCAGGTCCCGCTGGGCCTCCTCGGACACCGTGAGGTACGAGGCGCCGCGCGTGCCGAGCAGCCATTTGTAGCCGGCGGTCACGGTGTACTCGTACGGCGCGGCGTCGAACGGCAGCCAGCCCGCCGCCTGGGTCGCGTCGACGAGCATGCGCGCTCCGTGGGCGCGCGTCGCCTCGCGGACGGCGGCGAGGTCGGCCGTTCGCCCGTCGGCGGACTGTACGGCGCTCAGAGCCACGAGGGTCGTCTCCGGACCGACGGCGGCGGCCATCGCTTCGAGGGGCGCGTAGCGGACCTTGAGGTCGCCGCGCAGGACGAAGGGGTTGATGACGGAGGCGAACTCGTTCTCGGGGCACAGGACTTCGGCGCCGGGTGCGAGCGAGGCGGCGACCAGCCCGACGTGGGTGGCGACTGCGGAGCCGACGGCGACCCGGGCCGGGGCGACGCCGACCAGTCGGGCGAAGGAGGACCGTACCCGGTTCACCCGGTCGAAGTCGCCGAAGCCGGCGGGCTCCGCGGCTCCGGCCGCGTCGGCCATGGCCCGTACCTCGGCGACGGCCGCCCGCGGGAGGATCCCGCAGGTGGCGGTGTTCAAGTAGGTGGTGGAATGCGCGAACTCGGCGCGGGACACGTCGGAGAGCGAATGATCCATGGCGTCAACTCTGCGCCAGGATCAACCCACAGTCCATTGCCTGGTTCTACGCGTCCGCCCCAAGGTTTCCTTATATGCAAGGGGGGCGGGCAGTCGGGGGCCCCGGCCGGCCCGCCTCCTCGTACCTCAGGACCGCTACCGCGGGACTCCTACCGCGGGACGGCGCAGGAACCGTCGGGCTCGCACGCGTCGGCCGCGGCCGGCTCGGTGACCTCGCGGCCGGCCCAGGCCTGCTCCAGGGCCCGGGTGAAGACCTCGGCCGGCTGCCCGCCGGAGATGCCGTAGCGGCGGTCCAGGACGAAGAACGGCACGGCGTTGGCGCCGAGTTCGGACGCCTCCCGCTCGTCGGCCCGCACCTCGTCGGCGTAGGCGGAGTCGTCGGCGAGGACCGTGCGGGCCTCGGCCTCGTCCAGTCCGGCCTCCACGGCGAGGGCCACCAGGACCTCGGGGTCGAACACGGAGCGTTCCTGGCCGAAGTTGGCGAGGTAGGCCAGGTCGAGCAGTTCCTCCTGCCGGCCGCGGGCGGCGGCCAGGTGCAGGAGGCGGTGGATGTCGAAGGTGTTGCCGTGGTCGCGGCCCTCGGTCAGGTACGTCAGCCCCTCGGCGCGGGCGGCGGAGGCCACCTGCTCCTCCATGCCGCGGGCCTCTTCGAGGGTCCGGCCGTACTTGCGGGCGAGCATCTCCACGACGGGGGCGGTGACGCCCTTGGCGGCGCCCGGGTCGAGCTCGAAGGACCGGAAGGCGACCTCCACCTCGTCACGGTGCGCGAACTCGGCCAGGCCCTTGGTGAAACGGGCCTTTCCGATGTAGCACCACGGGCAGGCGATGTCGCTCCAGATCTCGACGCGCATGTTCCTTCTTCTCTCCGGGTCCGGGGGTGAACGGTTTGAGCTTCAACCGTTCGCCGGGCCGTCTCATTCCCCGGACACCGACCCCGGAGGCACGCGCAGCCTGAGGGTGAGGTGGGAGCCGGAGCGGCCGGACTGCGGCTCCGGCCGCCAGCCGTGGGCCGCGTAGAAAGCCTGGGCGCGGAGGTTGGGCCCGAAGACCTCCAGGCGGACCTGTTCGATCCCGACCCGGCGCCAGGCGTCGAGGCAGGCCTCGTGGAGGGCGGCGCCGGTGCCCCGGCGCCAGTGGTCGGGGTCGACGTGGAGCTGGGTGAGGGTGGTCTCGCCGTCGGCGGTGCGGAACGCGGCGACTCCGGTGACCTTCCCGTCCCGCTCGGCGCACAGGACCTCGCCCTCCGGCGCGGTCCGGGCCACGGCGCGCGACCAGGCCTCGCGGGCCCGGGCGAGCGCGAGGTCGCCCGCGTAGGTCTCCTCCGGTACCCGGCCTTCGTAGTAGGTGGCCCGGGCCCGGACGTGCAGGGCGGCTATGGCGTGGACGTCTGCGGCGCGCGCGTTCCTGATCACGGCAGGGAAAACGCGTCGCGAAGCAGGTCGGTTCCCGACGCGTGGACGATACCGGTGGGTGCACCGCTGCCGCCCGCCCGGCGCCTGCCGCGGCGGCGACGCCACCCGGCGGGGCGGCGCTCCCGCAGTGGTGACGCCCCGGCGGGTGGTGCCGCCCGGCCGGGCGGCACCACCCGAAGCCGTGGCTGTACTCGGTCGGGCGGACGCGCGAGGGGCCGTCGGGCCCGGCGGGCTGCGCTCCCGGCCGGGGCGTCGTGCCCGAGGTGGTCATGCCCGAGGCGGTCACCCACGGGGCGGTCGTGACCGGGCTACTTCTTCACCCAGGCCGCCATCATCTTCTGGGCGATGGGCGCGGCCAGCTTGCCGCCGCCGATCTCGGTGCGGTCCGTGTCCGAGTTCTCGATCATCACGGCCACCGCGATCTGCTTGTCCCCGGCCTTGGCGTACGAGGTGAACCAGGCGAGCGGCGGGATGCTGTTGTTCACGCCGCGCTGGGCGGTGCCGGTCTTGCCGCCCACCTCGGCGCCCGCCACCTGGGCGGGCTTGCCGCCGCCCTCGGTGGCGACCGTGCGCATCGCGTCCGCGAGCATCGACGCCGTCTTGCCGCTCATGACCTCTTCGGACTTGGGGTCCTTGAAGCTCTCCAGGACGTTGCCGTCCGCGTCGGTCACCTCGGAGACCATGTGCGGGGCGACCAGCTTGCCGCCGTTCTGGATCGCGGCGGTCACCATGGCCATCTGCAGCGGGGTGGCCTGCACGTCGAACTGGCCGATGCCGGTCTGCGCGACCTGGTCGACGGACATCTTCTTCGACGGGTACTTGCTGGGCGGGTTCGTCCGGACCGGGGTGTCGATCTGGACGTTGAAGCCCAGCTTCTCCGCCATCGCGAGCATCTTGTCCTGGCCCAGCTTGGAGGCCAGTTCCGCGAAGACGTTGTTGCAGGACAGCTTGAGCGCGGTGCGTGCGGAAACGTTGTTGCAGGCCGCGTCCCCCGCCTCGCTGGGCAGGTTCGTGCGGGTGCCGGGGATCGTGTACGGGGCCTGGATCCCGGTCGGCTGGTCGATGCCGGTGATCAGACCGTTCTCGATCGCCGCGGCGAGGGTGACCAGCTTGAAGGTGGAGCCGGGGGCCTGCGGCTTGCGCAGGGCGACGTTCTCCATGGCCTTGCCCTTGTCGGCCGAGAGTTCCTGCCAGGCGGCCGAGTCGTTGGCACCGGCGATGCGCCCCGGGTCGAAGGACGGGTTGTTGACGACGGCGAGGATCGCACCGGTCGCCGGGTCGATCGCGACGGCCGAACCCTGCTTGCCGTTGAGGGCGTCGTACGCGGCTTTCTGGACGCCCTTGTCGATCGTGGTCAGGACGTTGCCCGGGTCGGCCCGCTTGTTGGTGAGCATGTCCATCACGGTCTTCAGCCGGGTGTCCGAGCCGTTCAGTATGTTCTTGTAGACACCCTCCAACATGCTCGTGCCGTAGGCCTGCGAGCTGTAGCCGGTGACCGGGGCGTAGAGGGGGCCGTCGACGTAGGTCCGCTTGTAGGCGAAGTCCTTGCCGCCCGTCTTCTCCGAGCCGGTGATCGCCTCCCCGCCCACGATGATGTTCCCCAACGGGTTCTCGTACTGCCCGATGAGGTTGCGCCGGTTGTGTTTGTCGTCTGCGAGGGCCTGGCCTTGGTACGCCTGCACCCAGGTGACCCGCACCAAAAGGGCCAGCACCAGAAGCAGACAGAAGACCGACGCACGCCTGATCGTCTTGTTCATCCCCCAAAAGGACGTACCAAGGGCCTCGGACGTTCCACTCTGCCCCGATTGTGGCGGGGTTCTCAGCCTTTCTTCATGATGAATCCCCCTTCGTACGCCGCGATGACCGCCTGGGTCCGGTCACGGGAGCCGGTCTTGGCGAGGACGGACGCCACGTGCGTCTTGACGGTCTGCGCTCCCACCCCGAGCCGCTCGCTCAGCTCGTGGTTGGACAGGCCGGTGGCCATCAGGCGCAGTACGTCGGCCTCCCGCTCCGTCAACCGGCCCGCCCAACCCGGAACGGCCGACGGGACGGTCGCCGCGTGCGCGGCGGCCAGGCTGCGGACGGCCGCCGGGAAGAGCAGCGAGTCCCCCCGGGCGACGAGCCGGACGGCGCCGATCAGCTCGTCCGGATCGGCCCGCTTGAGCAGGAACCCGGCGGCGCCCGCGCGCAGCGCGTCGTACACGTAGGCGTCGTTCTCGAAGGTGGTGACCACCACGATCCTGGGCGGCCGTTCCATGGTCCGCAAGATCTGTTCGGTGGCCCTGATCCCGTCGATCTCGGGCATCCGGACGTCCATCAGCACCACGTCGGGGGCCAGCGAGCGGACCTGCGCGACGGCCTCGGCGCCGGAGGCCGCCTCGCCGACGACCTCCAGGTCCGGTTCGGCCTCCAGGATGACCCGCAGGGCGGTGCGGACCATGCGCTCGTCGTCGGCGAGGACGATGCGCAGCGGGGCCCGGCTCATCGCGCGGCCCCGTCGAGCGGCAGGACGGCCCGCAGCCGCCAGCCGCCCTCGTACGGACCGGCCTCGATGAGGCCGCCGAGGAGCGCGGCGCGCTCGGCGGAGCCGCGCAGTCCGCGTCCGCCGCCCGTGCGCGGCTCCGCCTGCGCCGCCCCGTGCGGGGAGGGGAGGGCGGCCGGTGGATTGGTCATGGTGATCTCCAGTTCACGGTGTGCGTCGCGGACGCGGACGACGATCGACAGGACGACGGGGCCCGCGCCGTGGCGCAGGGCGTTGCTGAGGCCCTCCTGGACGATGCGGTACGCCTCCCGGGAGGTGATGGCGGGCAGGTGCGCCCAGTCGCAGATCGGCCCCGGGTCCTGGTGGGCGGTGACGGTGGTGCCGCCGGCCCGGGTACGGGCCAGCAGCCCGGCGAGGTCACGGGCCAGGGTGGGGGCGGGGACGGACTCGGCCCGGGCCGGGTCGCCGTCCCGCAGCAGGCCGAGGACCGCGTCCAGCTCGCCGACCGTGCGCCGGGTGGTGTCCTCGATCGCGGCGAGCGCCTCCCGGACGAAATCCGGATCGCGGTCGAGCACCCGGCGGGCCGCGCTCGCCTGGAGGGTGACGGCGCTCAGCGCGTGCCCGACGGCGTCGTGCAGTTCCCGGGCCAGCCGGTTGCGCACCGCCAGGTCGGCGGCCCGTTCCTCGGCGGCGGCCAGCCGGTCCGCCGCGGTCGGCCCGAGCAACAGGGGTGCGCACCGGGCCAGCAGCGCCCCCGACCAGGCGGCGCACAGGACGAGCCCGATCAGGGTTCCCGCCCCGAGCAGGGGCGCGGCGTGGGCCACGTCCCCGAGCCAGGACCAACTGCCTGCGGTCGATTCCCGCAGCCGCCGCGAGAACGGCATCAGCAACAGCAGCACCGCCATCGGCGGTATCGCGAGGCTGAGCCCGCTGACCAGCGCGCCGACCCCCAGGTGCAGGGTCCACCAGGCCGAGGCCCGCCACCGCGCGGCCCAGGACCGGGCCGGCCCGTCGGCCAGCCGCTCTCCCGACACCCCGCACAGGGCCCGTACGGCGGCCACCGACAGCGGCCGGACCGGCCCGAACAGCGCCGTGGCGGCGGCTGCCGGAAGCGCGATGGCGTAGGAGAGCAGGGCCTGCGGCAGGGAGCGCAACATCCGGCCCTCTCCGAAAGCCGTGCTGACGCCCACCTCGGCGAGGAGGAAATAGGGCATCAGCATGGCGCCACCGAGGATCAGGTGCACCCACCGCAGCCGAAACCACGCCCCCTGCGCTCCCCGAGGCCCCGAGCCGCTCGCACCCGCGCCCCGACCACCCCGCTCCCGCCGCCCGTCCGGACCGGCCGCCGCGGCTCGGTGCTCGTCCCTGCCATCCCCGGCCGTCCCGGTACGCTGCCCGTCCCTGCCGCCCCCGGCCGTCCCCGTGCGGTGCCCGCCCCCGCCGTCCCCGGTCATCGGTCCCTCCCCTATCAAGCCGCGCGGTTCGAGCCGAGGTACCGGACGAGGACCGCGGCGGCGAGCAAGCCGGTGAGTGTCTGGCCGGCAAGGGTCAACATGATCATGACGGTGGGCGGATCGGTCGGGCCGAAGTCCAGCCCCAGGTGCATGGTCAGCATCCAGCAGCCCCAGGCCGCGGCCGCGGAGCCGCCGACCCAGGTCAGGGCGAGCGGCCACCGCGCCCGGTGGCTCGCTCCCCTCGCCAGCAGCGCCGCGCCCACCCCGGCAGCCGACGCGCACACCCCGTGGACCGCCGACACCACGCCCGCCTCCGCGGAGTACTCCGCGATGCGCCCCGCGGACAGCCCGGCCGTCCCCCCGAAGGCCCAGTACAGGTACACCGCGCCGACCACGACACCGAGCGCCGCGGCGGCCCCCGCCACCACCCCCGTGGGTGAGGGGAGCCGCCGCCCCGGCGCACCCAGCCCTCGCCCACCCCAACGCTCCCGCGCATAGGGGACGAACAGCCCGGCCAGCGCGAGCCCTTGGACCGTGAAGCCGCCGTAGACCACGGTGAACACCCACGGGTCGAGGAAGGGCTCCCGCGCCGCCCTCACCGCCTCCCCCGCCCCGAACCCCAGCGCTCGGAGCAGCATCTGGCCCGGGAAACCGATGAGGATCGGGGTGAGCAGACCGGTCGCGACGAACACCGGGACCGTCAGCAGCCATCCCGGTACGCGCATGCCCCAGGGTCGGGTGAGCACCAGTACGAGCACGATCAGGCAGGCGTCCATGGCCAGGGTCGCGGTGTTCGCCACGACGACGACCGGCCCGGATTCCCGCAGCACACTGCCCTCGGGTATCCCGAAATGACTCCCCGCCACCCAGGCGGTTTTGAGGGCCAGGTAGGGCACGATCGCGGCCAGGGCGACGGCCCGCAGGATCCGCCGGCCGGCCCCAAGGGCGGGCACCGGTGGCCGTGTCGCGTGCGTGGGGAGAACAGCTCGTGTGGTCATGCGCCAACGATCCCGCCTCCCGCCGCCCCGCCACCTCCCCCACGAAGGTGAACCCCCTCCCCCACGTGGGGGAGACGAGCCCACCCGCCCCACCCCGACGCGGCGCCCGAGCCACCCCCGCCCCCTCACACGCGCTGCACCCCTCCCACGCGCCGAACCCTCCCACGCGCCGCCCCTCACATGCGCCGCGTCACCACCGACAGCCGGTCCCGGGCCTCGAAGAGCGCGGCCTTGATCACCTGCTCGTGACCCGCCGTCAGCCGGGCCACCGGCACCGAGCAACTCACCGCGTCCCGTGCCGGCGTGCGGTACGGCACCGCCACCCCGAAGCAGCGCAGTCCGAGCGTGTTCTCCTCGCGGTCCACCGCGTACCCCTGCTCCCGCACCAGCGCCAACTCCTCCACCAGCCGCTCCCGGTCGGTGATGGTGTGCTGCGTGACCGCCTCCAACCGCCGCGGCAGCAACCGGCGCACCTCCTCGTCGGTGTGCGTGGCCAGCAACGCCTTGCCCAGCGCCGTCGAGTGGACCGGCAGCCGCCGTCCGACCCGGGTGAAGGGCCGCAGGTAGTGCTGCGACTGACGGGTGGCGAGGTAGACCACGCTCGTCCCGTCCATCCGGGCCAGGTGGATGGTCTCGGTGGTGTCGTCGGAGAGCCGGTCCAGGCTGGGCCTGGCCGCCGCGACGACCTCGTCCCCGTCGATGTACGAGCTGCCGACCAGCAGGGCCCGGACGCCGATCCCGTACCGGGTGCCGGTGGCGTCCGTCTCCACCCACCCCAGGCTCACCAGGGTGCGCAGCAGCATGTAGAGGCTCGACTTCGGCAGGCCGAGGTCGTTCTGGATGTCGGCGAGGCTGTGCAGGCCCGGTCGCGCCGCGAAGTGTTCCAGCAGCAAGACGGTACGGACCGCCGACTTCACCGGCGTCGCCTGGCCGGCACCGGACCCACCCGGCCCCTCCGCGCCCCCGGCGCCCCCGGTGCCCCCGGTGCCCTCCCCGCGCCCCGCTCCCGCCGTGTCCTGCGCACCCTCCGCCGCGGCAGGGTCCTCCGTCTCGGCTGTGGTCATGCGCCACGTTCCCCTCTGGTCGGCTCTGATCGCCTCTTGTCACGCGGTGGACGCGGAAATAGGCTCCGCGGCAGAAGTGATCATTCATCCACCGGAACGGCGTTCAGAATACTGAACGATCCAGGAGGTAGCGGGCGATGGCAGCGACACCAGTCTGGAGTGTGGACCCCCGCACCGGGAAGCAGCGCGAACGGGTTGCGGTGGAAGCCACACCCCGCGCGGTGGACGACGCCGTGCGCGCGGCGCACGCCGGCCTCCGCGCCCTGGCCGACGCCGCCGTCCGCGCCGCCTTCCTGCGCGGCGCCGCCGACCTGCTCGACGGCGCCGCCGCCGACGTCGTCGGGGCCGCCGACGCCGAGACCGCGCTGGGCACCGCCCGGCTCACCGGCGAGCTGGCCCGTACCACCGGTCAGCTACGGGCGTTCGCCGACGCCGTCGACGAGGGGGCGTACCTCGACGTACGCATCGACCGGGCCGATCCTTCGCTCACCCCGCCCCGCCCCGAACTGCGCCGCTACAAGGTGCCGCTGGGCGTGGTCGCCGTCTTCGCCGCCTCCAACTTCCCGCTGGCCTTCTCCGTGCCCGGCGGGGACACCGCGAGCGCCCTGGCCGCCGGGTGCCCCGTCGTCGTCAAGGCGCACCCCGACCACCCCGCCACCTCCGAACTGTGCGCCTCGCTGCTGCGCCGGGCGGCGGTGGCGGCCGGGCTGCCCGCCGACGTGGTCGGCCTGGTCCACGGTTTCGACGCCGGTCCGGAGCTCGTCCGCCACCCGCTGGTCTCCGCCGCCGGGTTCACGGGCTCCCTCCGGGGCGGCCGGGCCCTGTTCGACGCGGCCGCGGCGCGCCCCGTACCGATCCCCTTCCACGGCGAACTGGGTTCCCTCAATCCCGTCGTCGTCACCGCGGCGGCCGCCGCGGAACGGGCCGAGGAGATCGGTGCCGGGCTCGCGGGGGCCGTCACCCTGGGCGTGGGCCAGTTCTGCGTCAAACCCGGACTGGTCCTGGTGCCCGGGGGCCCGGAGGGCGACCGGCTCACCGACGCGCTCGCCGAGGCCCTCGGGCAGAGCGCGCCGGGCGTACTGCTCGACCACCGGATGCGGGAGAACTTCCTCGCCGGGGTCCGCGACCGCGCCGCCCTGCCCGGGGTCACCGCCCCGGTGACCCCGGGCCCCGACGGCGACCACGCCGTCGTGGCGGGCTTCCTCGGCGTCGACGCCCGCACGCTGCTGGCGGGCGCGGAGCACGAGCTGCTGCTGGAGGAGTGCTTCGGCCCGGTCACCGTCGTCGTCCGGTACGCCGGGCAGCGCGAGGCGGTCGACGTGCTGGGGCGCCTCGGCGGGAACCTGAGCGCCACCCTCCAGCTGTCCCGCGCCGAGGGCGAGGGCGCGCCGGGTCCGGCCGCCGAGCTGATCGAGCGGGTCACCCGGCTCGCGGGCCGGATCGTGGTGAACGGTTGGCCCACCGGGGTGGCCGTGGCCCCGGCCCAGCACCACGGCGGCCCCTACCCGGCCGCCACCTCCCACTCCACCTCGGTCGGCGGCACCGCCATCGAGCGCTGGCTGCGCCCGGTGGCCTACCAGGCGGTCCCGGACGCCCTGCTGCCCCCGGAACTGCGCGAGGCCAACCCCCTCGGCGTCCCCCGCCGCGGGACCGGGGCCTGAACCGGAACCGGCACGACGGCCCGCCGGTCGGCCGGGAGCGGCCGCCGACCGGCCGCCGACCGGCCGGAAACCGCCCGCCGACCGGCCCGCAACGGCGGCCCTCGGCCCGCCCCATCCCGGCCCCCGGCCCCCGGCCCGGCGCCGGAAATTGCGTTGCCGCCCCGCCCGCGCCCCGGCAGGCTGCCCCTCATGCCGAAGCCACAGGGATTCACGTACGAGACGCACCGCGACGGCGCCGTCGTCATCACGCACCGGGGCCGTGACGCGGGCACCCTGCGCGGGGGTCGGGCCGCCAAGTTCCTGGCAGAGGTGGAGTCCGGTGACGCGCAGCTGGTGATGGCCCGCTGGACCGGCGCGTACAAGTTCGGCAACGAGCGCACGGCGAAGAACCACCCGCGCAACCGGCACTGAAATTGGCCCCGAGGGTAAGGGAACGGCAAAGCCCCTCCGGTCGTTCACCCGGCATGACCGCTATGACCCCTGGTTCCAACCTGCCGCTCAATACCGCCCGTGTGACGGTCGACGTGGCTGCCCCGGTGCGGCTCGACGTGTCGGGACTCCTCCTCACGGCGGACGGCAAGGTGCGTTCCGACGCCGATTTCATCTTCTACAACCAGCCCTCCGGCCCCGGTGTCACCTACCGGTCCGGCGGCGGGTCGGCGCCCGACTCCATCACGGTGGACACCGCCGCGGTGCCGCCGGGCATCGAGCGCATCGTGGTCACGGCCAGCCCCGACGCCGCCGGGCAGACCTTCCAGGGCGTCGAGCCCACCGCCACCGTGCGGGACGCGGTCGGTGGCGCGGTGATCGCCACCTTCACCCCGCCGCAGCTCGGCTCCGAGACGGCGCTCGTGGTCGTCGAGGTGTACCAGCGGGGCGGCGCGTGGAAGGTCCGCGCGGTAGGCCAGGGGTACGCCGACGGCCTCGCCGGCATCGCGACCGACTTCGGCGTCTCGGTGGAGGACGAGCCGGCCGCGGTGGCCGCTCCCGCGCCCGTCGCGCCGCCCGCTCCCCCGGCACCCCCGGCTCCCCCGACCCAGCACGCCCCCTCCCCCTGGCTCGGCGGTCCCACCACGCCCGCGGCCCCTCCCGTGCCGCAGGCCGCCCCGTCCGCCCCGCCGGTCGCCGCGCCGGGCGCCGGGAAGATCAACCTCGACAAGGGCCGGGTCAACCTCCAGAAGAACCAGACGGTGTCCCTCGTCAAGGGCGGCCGTCCGCTGTTGTCGCAGGTCAAGATGGGTCTGGGCTGGGAGCCCGCGTTCCGCGGCCGGGACATCGACCTCGACGCGTCCGTCATCGCGTACGGCCCGCAGCGCAACCACCTCGACAGCTGCTACTTCGGCAAGCTGTCCATTCTGAACGGCTCCATCAAGCACTCGGGCGACAACCTGACCGGCGAGGGCGCCGGGGACGACGAGGTCATCGTCGTGGACCTCGGCCGGCTCCCGGCCGACGCCACCGGTCTCGTCTTCACGGTCAACTCCTTCTCCGGACAGAAGTTCAGCGAGGTCGCCAAGGCCTACTGCCGGCTGATCGACGCGGCGAGCGGCGAAGAGCTGGTGCGCTTCGACCTGACCGGCGCCGAACCGCAAACCGGCGTCATGATGGCCAAGTTGATCAAGCAGTTCACCGGCGAATGGGAGATGACCGCCATCGGAGACTTTGTGAAGTCCCGCACAGTGCGCGGCATGGTGAAGCCCGGTTCGCAGGCACTCTGAGCAGGTGGGCGGGCACATGGCGCTACGGACGGCCGTACCGGGTGATCGACCACACCCGTAATACGGAAGTCTGCGCCGGTGCCCGCCCGTAGCCTTGACCCATGCAGAAGACACTCCGGCCCGCGGGTCCCGAGCGCCCGTCCGCCGCCGAGGCGAACGAGGCGATCCGGCACCTCGTCGAGACCAGGGTGGACGGCGAGTGGCCCTCGGACGCGTACGAGTTCCTGCTGGAGGAGTGGGCCACGGCCGCCCGCGCCGAGGGAACCGCGGCCCCGTAGCCGCCCCGACCCACGTCCGGCCCGCCGTCCCCGCCCACGCTCCGTTCGCCGTCCCGACCCACCCTCATCCGCCGCGCGGGCCCCGGGCCCGCGCCGCCACGATCCTCAGCGCCCGCGCCGCCACGGTCCGGTGACGGCCAGCATGATGCCCGGGTCCTGGATGTTCGCGTACAGGGTGCGGCCGTCCGGGGAGAAGCACACCCCGGTGAACTCCGCGTACTCGGGCTCCTCGGCCGATCCGATGTTCAGCTCGTTGCGCGCCAGCGGGTAGGTCCGGCCCGATTCGGTGGCGCCGAACAGGTGCTGGAGCCCGCTGCCGTCCTCGGCGATGACCAGCCCGCCGTACGGCGAGACGGTGATGTTGTCCGGGCCGTCGTACCCGCCCTCGACCGACGGGTCGGCGTTCACCCCGATGAGGACGGTCAGTCGCACCGTCCGCCGCTTGGGGTCGTAGAACCACACCTGGCCGTCGTGCGCGGCGCCCGGGCTCTCCTCCCGCGCGTACGAGGAGACGAAGTAGGCGCCGCCGTCGGCCCACCACATGCCCTCCAGCTTGCGCCCCCGGGTCACGGCGCCGTCGGTGAACTGCTTGCGGACCGGTACCGTCCGGGCGTCGCGATCGGCCACCGGCACCCAGTCGACCCCGTACACCGTGCCGATCCGCGTCGCGCGTGAGAGGTCGTCCACGAAACGGCCGGAGCTGTCGAAGCACTTGGCGGCGGCGAGGACGCCGGCGTCGGCGGCGAGCGTACGCAGCCTGCCGCGCCCGTGCCGGAAGCCGCGCGGCGGAGTCCAGCGGTAGAGCAGCCCGTTGGGCCCGGAGGCGTCCTCGGTGAGGTAGGCGTGGCCTTGGCGCGGGTCGATGACCACGGCCTCGTGGTCGTACCGGCCGAAGGCCTTGACCGGGCGCGGGTCGCGGTTGGCCCGACGGTCGTGGGGGTCGACCTCGAAGACGTAGCCGTGGTCCTTCGTCATGCCGTTCTTGCCTGCGAGGTCCGAGTTCTCCTCGCAGGTGAGCCAGGTGTCCCAGGGGGTTGAGCCGCCCGCGCAGTTGGTGGAGGTACCGGCGATGCCCACCCATTCGGCGACCTCGCCGCCGCGTCGGACCTCGACGACCGTGCAGCCGCCCGCGGCGGCCGGGTCGTAGACGAGGCCCTCGGTGAGCGGTACGGGATGCTTCCAGCCCGTACGGGGGCCCTTCAGCTCGTGGTTGTTGACGAGGAGGAGGGTGACCCCTCGGTGGCCGGCGAAGGCGGCCGTGCCGTCGTGGTTCGAGGGGGTGCTCTCGCCGGAGTCGAGGCGGGTGACACCGCTGTGGGTGATCACCCGGTAGCTGAACCCGGCGGGCAGCGCGAGCAGTCCGGCCGGGTCCGGCAGGAGCGGTCCGTAGCCGGGGCCGTGCGGCCGGCCCTGCTCGTCGGGTCGCGAACCGTCACCGGCCGCCAGCGCTCCGGGGGCGGTGGCGAGCGCGCTGACCGTGCCGGTCAGGGCGACGCCCGCCCCGGCGAGGGCGGTTCGGGCGGTGAAGTCTCTACGGCTGAGGGGCATCGGGTCTCCAGGGTGGGGAGGTGGCGTGCCTGACGTACGGTCGTCGGCGCACACGCTCCCGCCCGTACGTGAACGGCCGCTGAACTACCCAGAAATGCGGCACGTGCCCTTGGAAGGGCCCGCAATGGCGGACTCCGACCCGGGAAAGGCCTGTTGTGCATCCCCGGTCGGTGTCCCCATCGGCGTCTCCCATCGGAGTCCCCGATCGCGACCGCCCGGTGTCAGGGCTGCCGCGAGCGCGCCTTGAACGCGGCCTTGCGGGCCTCCTTCGAGGCCTTCTTGTCCGGGTGCAGCCGGCCCATGGCCTCCAGGACGTACGCCGTCGCGGGGTGCTCCACCCGCCAGACCTGGTCGAAGAAGCCCGTGTGGTGTTCCGTCAACGACTGCATGAGCAGCGGCAGTTCCTCGGTCTCGCCGTCCGCCGCCAGTTGCGCCGCGATCGTGTCGACCGTCAGCCAGAACACCATGGCCCCGTCCGGCGCCGGTACGTCGGCCACCCCGCGCTCCGCCAGCCAGACCCGGGCGAGTCCGCCGAGCTCCGGGTCGTCGAGCACGGCCCGGACCGCCTCCTCGGCCTCCGGTCCGGCGGCGGGGGCGAGGGCCTGCTGGCAGCGCAGCCGGCGCAGCGGGCCGCCCTCGTCCACCCCGCGGGCCGCGGCGAGCAGTTCGGTGACCGCCGCGGCCGACTCGCGCCCGGCCAGCCACTGCTCGATCTCGGCCTGGGCGGCGCTCTCCGGGTAGAAGGAGACCGCCTCGAGCAGGGTGTCCGCGCCCTTGTCGGCGAGGTCCCCGATCGCGGGGGCCTCCACTCCGGCCTCCAGCATGCGGGCGCGCACGCCGTACAGGCCGAGCGGCGTCAGCCGGACCATCCCGTACCGGGACACGTCCTCGTCATCGTCGTCCCAGCTCCCGGTGTCCGCGCCCGGCGCCTGCGCCCCGTCGCCGTCGGCCCCGGGGAAGTCCTCCGCCTCCACCATGAGGGCCTCGTCGACCGGCCGGAACTCGACCAGCCCGATCGGTTCCAGCTGCCGGAACTGGTCGTCGAGGCGCATCATCGCGTCCGACACCTGCTCCAGCACGGCGTCGCTGGGCTCGCCCATGTCGTCGGGCACGATCATCGACGCGGCGAGCACCGGCAGCGGCACCGGCGCCTCGCCCGCGCCGCCCTCGGCGACGCTGAGCAGGTACAGGTTGGCGAGGACGCCGTCGAGGAAGTCGGCCTCGCGCTGCGGGTTCCAGTCCAGCCGGTCGAAGTCGATCTCGCCGCCCGCGTCCATGGCGTCGACGAGGTCGTCCAGGTCGGGCACGGCCGCGTCCGCGAGGACGGTGTCCAGGGCCGCAAGCCACAGGTCGAGCACGTCGCCGGGGGCCCCGCCGGTCAACAGCGCGAGGTCCTCGCCCGGGGCGGCGGCGCCGTACTCGGGCTCCCCGCCCTCGGCGCCGGCGCCGTCACCGTTGTCCTCCTCGGGCTCGGTCACGTCGACCAGCCCGGTGTCCACGGCCACGCGCCAGGCCTGACTCGCGTGGACGGGTCCGTCCTCGTCGGCGGCGTCGAGGCCGAGCACGGCCGCGGCCTCGGGCAGTTGGTCGGCGACGAGTTCACCGCCGACGTCGACGCGGGTGTCGGGCCCGGCCCAGCGGGCCAGCCGGACGGCGCGGGCGAACAGCGGGGCGACGAGGGCGTCGCGGGCCAGCTCCGCATCGGAGTGCAGCCGTACCGGCGGCAGCGTGGGGTGCGGCTCTGCGGACATGGGGTGGTTCTCCTCGGACACGACGGGACGGTGGGGCGGGTGACGCGGTGGGGCGGTGACGCGGTGGGGCGGGTGACTCGACCGGACGACGGGACGGTGACGCGCTGACGCGGCGCGACGGTGGGGCGGGTGACTCGACGGGGCGGCGGCCCGACGGGACGCCCTCGCGCGGGCGAGCCCCCCGCGGGGAACCCGGCCCCAAAGCCGGTGCCGGGTCGTCAGGCCTCGTACGGCGACCCAGCGTAGACGCAATCCGGGCAGCTTCGGGGGGCCATCGCCTTTGGTTCATCCCACAGTCAGCTGCCGTATCCCCTGGAGGCCTTGACAACGTCGATGGTCACCCAGGAAATTGACGCGCGTAGATGTATCGGGACCCTCAGGGTTCACCCTCCACCTCCTCCACACACCGGAGTTCCCGCCCATGCGCTCCTCGCATCCCCGTTCCGCCGCCGTCGCGGCCCTCGTCGCCACCGCGCTGGCCACCGGCCTGCTCGTCGGTACCGCCGACGCGGCCGAAGGCGCCGTGTCCGCCGATCCGATACGCATTCACGACATCCAGGGCACGACCCGGATATCCCCGCTCAACGGCAAGGCCGTCGCCGACGTCGAGGGCATCGTCACGGGCGTGCGCACGTACGGTTCGCGCGGCTTCTGGATCCAGTCCGCCGACGCCGACGACGACGCCGCGACCAGCGAGGGCGTCTTCGTCTTCACCAGTTCGGTCCCGACCGTCGCGGTCGGCGACGCGGTCAAGGTCTCGGGCACGGTCGGCGAGTACGTCCCCGGTGGCGTCAACTCCGGCAACCAGTCGGCCACCCAGATCTCGAAGCCGACGGTCACCGTGGTCTCCTCGGGCAACGCGCTGCCCCAGGCCACCGCCATCAACGAGTACACGGTCCCCGCCGAGTACGCCCCGGCCGGCGACACCGCCGCCGGTGGCAGCATCAACGGCCTGGCCCTGGAGCCCTCGCGCTACGCGCTCGACTTCTACGAGTCGCTGGAGGGTATGAACGTCAAGATCGGCACCTCCCGTGTCGTCGGCGCCACCGACCCGTACTCCGAGCTGTGGGTCACGGTGAAGGGCTGGGAGAACGCCGCCAAGCGCGGCGGGACGGTCTACGGCTCGTACGAGTCCCAGAACACCGGCCGCCTCCAGATCCAGCAGCTCGCGCCCGTCGCACAGCAGCCCTTCCCGGTCGCCAACGTCGGCGACAAGCTGACCGGCACCACCGAGGGCCCCCTGGACTTCAACCAGTTCGGCGGCTACACGCTGGTGGCCCGCACCCTGGGCACCGTGAAGGCGGGCACCCTCGCC
The DNA here is from genome assembly GCF_055574495.1 of Streptomyces sp. NPDC029836. Taxonomy (NCBI): domain Bacteria; kingdom Bacillati; phylum Actinomycetota; class Actinomycetes; order Kitasatosporales; family Streptomycetaceae; genus Streptomyces; species Streptomyces sp. NPDC029836. Next base: position 90,792 of record NZ_JBVHZI010000002.1, read on the forward strand.
CCCGAGAAGACCAAGGCGCAGGCGGCGAACGAGCTCGCGGTGGCCACGTACAACGTGGAGAACCTCGACCCGAGCGACCCGCAGGAGAAGTTCGACGCGCTGGCCAAGGCGGTCGTGGAGAACCTGGCCTCCCCGGACATCCTGGCCCTGGAGGAGATCCAGGACGACAACGGCGCCAAGAACGACGGCGTCGTCTCGGCCGAGCAGACGCTGACGAAGTTCACGGCGGCGATCGCGGCGGCCGGCGGCCCGGCCTACCAGTGGCGGACCGTCGACCCGGAGAACAACAAGGACGGCGGCGAGCCCGGCGGCAACATCCGCCAGGTGTTCCTCTTCAACCCGGCGCGGGTCTCCTTCACCGAGCGCGCCCCGGGCGACGCGGTGACGGCGACCGGCGTGACCTCGGTGAACGGCAAGGCCGCGCTGACCCGCTCCCCCGGTCGCGTCGATCCGGCGAACCCGGCGTGGGCCGACAGCCGCAAGCCGCTCGCGGGCGAGTTCTCCTTCAAGGGCAAGCCGGTCATCGTGATCGCCAACCACTTCGGCTCGAAGGGCGGCGACGAGGGCCTGACCTCGCACCACCAGCCGCCGGTGCGCTCCTCGGAGGCCAAGCGACTGCTCCAGGCCCAGGCGGTGAACGGTTTCGTCAAGGACGTCCTGGCGGTCCAGAAGAACGCCAACGTGCTCGTCCTCGGTGACATCAACGACTTCGAGTTCTCGGCCACGACCGAGGCGCTCGCCGACGGCGGCGCGCTGTACCCGGCGATCAAGTCGCTGCCGAAGGCGGAACGGTACTCCTACGTGTACCAGGGCAACGCGCAGGTGCTGGACCAGATCCTGACCAGCCCGGCGATCAAGACCTTCACGTACGACAGCGTCCACATCAACGCGGAGTTCGCGGCGCAGAACAGCGACCACGACCCGCAGGTGCTGCGCTTCCGCCCGTAACACCCGCGGACCGCGGGGGGCCCGGGCGCCGTCCCGCCCGGGCCCCCCGCCCCGTTTCCGGCCGCGGCCGGGGCCGTCGGGTCGGGGCGGTTGCGCGGGCACGACCGGACAAGTAGGGACTTTCGACCCTGGCGTGACGCTCGCCACATCTCTCCCGAATGGGCCGGTTGTGGTGGTTGAGTATCCGCACGCCCGATCTTTGACCCGTGTTCGTACCGGCTCGTCCCGCTCGCACCCCGCGGAGGACCGCGTGTTCCCCTCCATCTCGCCCGCCCAGGAAATCGGCCTCGCGGTGCTGTTCGTGGCCGCGCTGGTCTGGATCGTCGGCCTCGGCCACATGCTGTGGGACAGCCGTTTCCACCACCCCGAGCCGGCCGCGTACGAGGGCCTGCCGATCATCCCGGCCCAACGCGGCCCCCAGGGGCACCCGATGGAGTCGGTGGAGTTGACGGAGGCCGAGCAGCAGGCCTTCGCGGGCCTGATCCGCACGATCGCGCCGCGCTGACACCGAAGCGCCGGAGCACCGCAAAAGCACCGGGCCACGCGCGACGGCGCCCCCCACCCGTCGGGTGGGGGGCGCCGTTCGTACCGGCCCGCGCGGGTCAGTTGTGGCTGTGCAGGACCTCGTTGAGGCCGCCCCAGGCCGCCTTGTACGGGCGGGCCTCGACGGCGCCGGTGACCGAGTTGCGGCGGAAGAGGATGTTGTCGGCGCCGGAGAGCTCCAGGGCCTTGACGATCTGGCCGTCCGGCAGGGTGACGCGGGTGCCCGCGGTCACGTACAGGCCCGCCTCGACGACGCACTCGTCGCCCAGCGCGATGCCGATGCCCGCCTCGGCGCCGACCAGGGTGCGCTCGCCGATCGAGATGATCTGCTTGCCGCCGCCAGAGAGGGTGCCCATCGTGGACGCGCCGCCGCCGATGTCGGAGCCGTCGCCGACGACGACGCCCGCGGAGATGCGGCCCTCGACCATGGACGTGCCGAGGGTGCCGGCGTTGAAGTTGACGAAGCCCTCGTGCATGACGGTGGTGCCCTCGGCGAGGTGCGCGCCGAGGCGGACCCGGTCCGCGTCGGCGATGCGCACGCCCTTGGGGGCGACGTAGTCGGTCATCCGGGGGAACTTGTCGATCGAGGTGACCTGGAGGTGCAGGCCCTCGGCGCGGGCGTTCAGGCGGACGGTCTCGACCTGGTCGACGGCGACCGGGCCCAGCGAGGTCCAGGCGACGTTGGTCAGCAGGCCGAAGACGCCGTCCAGGTTCTGGCCGTGCGGCTTGACCAGGCGGTGGCTCAGCAGGTGCAGGCGCAGGTACGCGTCGTGCGCGTCGAGCGGCTTGTCGTCCAGGGAGGCGATGACGGTGCGGACGGCTACGACCTCGACGCCGCGGACGGCGTCCGAGCGGATGGCCTTGGCCGCGGCGGCGCCGAGGAGTTCCACGGCCTGCTCGGCGGTGAGGCGCTCGGTTCCGGCCGGGCCCGGCTCGGCGGACAGCTCGGGGGCGGGGAACCAGGTGTCGAGGACGGTGCCGTCGGCGGTGAGGGTGGCAAGTCCGGCGGCGACGGCGCCGGTGGTACGCGTAGCAGTCATGCCCGAAACCTAACCGGCGACGGCCCGCGGTCGCGAACCGGTCTCATGTGACGGTCGCGCGGCGCGTCGGGCCTGTCGCAGCGAGAGGGCGATGACGGCCGCGCCCGCCCCGGCAGCCAGCGCCGCGCACAGCGGCCACAACAGCCCCGGGGCAGCCGTGTAGAGCACTCCGCCCGCGACGGGCCCGATGACGACCCCGCTGACCGAGACCCCCGCGTACAGGCTCTGGAACCGGCCGATGACGTGGTCGGGGGCCTGGTCGGCGACGTAGGCGGTGGCGGTGGTCTTGTAGAGGATCTCGCCGAAACTCAGCAGCACCATCATCGTGACGGCGCTCACCGGCCCGGCGCCCCCGATGAGTGCCGCGTACCCGGCCCCGACGAGGACGAGGCCGGTTCCGATGACCGCGAGCGGCGGCCGGTGGCGCAGGGCCACGGCGGCGGGCAGTTCCAAGAGCAGGACGACGGCCCCGTTCAGGGCGATGACCAGGCCGAACGCGCGGACGTCGAGGCCGTGGTCGGCAAGGAAGACGGGGAAGGTGAAGTACTGCTGCCGGTAGACCACGTCCACCACCAGGATCGCCGCGAGCAACGCCGGCACGGCGGGGCGGGCCCGTAGCTCCGCGAGGACGCCGCGGCCCGGCCCCCCGTCCGGGGCCGCGGCGCCCTCGCGGGCGGCGCCCCGGGCGGGTACGGCCCGGGCGGTCCACAGGGCGAAGAAGAGGGTGCCGAGGCCGTCGCCGACGAAGAGCCACTCGTACGAGAGGCCGCTCGCGACCAGGGCGCCCAGGGGCGGCCCGAGGGTGAAGCCACCATTGGCCGCGCACCGTACGACGGCGAACGCCTGTCGGCGGTTCCCGTCGGGGACGGTGACGGCCACCAGGGCCGCGTTGGCCGCGCGGACCACACCGGAGGCGTACTGCGCCAGCGGCAGGGCCGCGTACAGCAACGGGGTGGTGAGCAGCGGGAAGGCCATCAGGGTCAGGCCGCCGAGGGTGGAGGCGGCGAGCAGGACGCGGCGGTGGCCGAAGCGGTCGCCGTACCAGCCGCCGGTGAAGTTGCCGGCGACCAGGCCGATGCCCCCGATGCCGGTGACGACGCCCGCCTCGGCGGCGCCGAGGCCGCGCGGGCCGGTCAGGTAGAGGAAGACGAAGACGAACGTGAAGCTGACGACGGCGTTGACGAACACCCCCGCGGCCAGCAGCCACACGACCCTCGGTACGTCCTTGAACCCCTTCAGCACACCGCGCCCCCGTCCTTCAACCCTTGTAAGTTCCCTTTGGGAACGGACTATGACAGCATGACAGCCTGGGGTCAACGGACGAAGGAGTATCCATGGCCCAGCGCACGCACCTCGGCGAGGCGGACTGTTCCATCGCGCAGGCCCTCGACGTCGTGGGCGACTGGTGGACGCTGCTGATCGTGCGCGACACCGCGCGCGGCCTGCACCGCTTCGACGAGCTCCAGCGCGAACTCGGCATGTCCCGCAAGGTGCTCACCGAGCGGCTGAAGATGCTGGTCGAGGCCGGGGTGCTGACGCGCGAGCCGTACCAGGAACGCCCGGTGCGGCACGAGTACCGGCTGACCCCGCGCGGGCGGGGGCTGCTGCCCGTCCTGGTGGCCCTCCAGGACTGGGGTGACACCTGGGTCCTGGGAGAGGGAGAGATGACGGCCACTGCGGGGGAATCCTCGAAGGAAGCGGTACGGGTCCACGCGCTGCGCGGCACCCGGTTGCCCGAATTGCTGCTGCCGGACCGGTTCGGCGAGCTCCGCGACCCGGTCGCGGACACGCCCTTCACCGTCCTGTACTGCTTCCCGGGCGCGTACGCCCGGGCGGAGTCCTACCCGCCCGGCTGGGCGGGGATCCCCGGGGCGCCGGGCTGCACCCTGGAGTCGTGCACGTTCCGCGACCAGCTCGCGGAGTTCACCGCGGCCGGCGCCACCGTGCACGGGGTCTCGACCCAACGCCCCGACGAGCAGAAGGAGTTCGCGGAGAAGGAGCAGCTGCGCTTCCCACTCCTGTCGGACGCGGGGCTCGATCTGGTGACGGCGCTGCGGCTGCCGACGTTCCGCGCGGCGGGGATGACCCGGATCAAGCGGCTGACGCTGGTGGTGGACCGGGACCGGACGGTGCGCGAGGTGTTCTACCCGGTCCGGGACATCGAGGCGAGCGTGGCGGCGGCCCTGACCGCGGTCCGCGGAGCGGCCTGAGCCTTCGGGCCGGGGACCTCAGGCCCCGCCCAGCACCCGGGAGAGGACCTCGCGGGCGTACGTCTCGTCGTACGGGACGTCGGTCAGCAGGACCTGGAGGCAGATCCCGTCGAACACCGCCACCAGTGCCCGCGCGGTCACCGGATCGGTGTGTTCCGCCAGGGTGGCCGCGAACGCCTCGCACCACTGCGCCGCGATCGGCCGCAGCACGGGCCGGCGCAGGGCGGCGAGGTAGAGCTCGTACTCCAGCTCCGCCCGCCCCCGGTCGGCCGTGAGCAGCTCGCCGAGCAGGCGGGCGAGCGCGCCCGCGAGGTCCCCGTCCCGTACGTCGGGCACCAGGACGAACCCGGCGTTCGCCTGCCGCAGGGCGGCGACCAACAGGTCGTCCAGGGTCTTGAAGTGATAGGTCGTCGAGCCAAGCGGTACGTCCGCCTCGGCCGCCGCGCTGCGGTGGCTCAGCCCGGCGATGCCCCGGTCCGCCACGACGCGGATCGCGGCGTCGATGATGCGCTGCCGGCGGTCCGGGTCGTAGCGGCGCGTTGCGGTGGGCATCAGTGCGCCGCCCCGCCGAGGTTCAGCAGGACGACGCCGCCGATGATCAGCCCGATCCCGGCGATCTTCGCAGCGGTGGCCGCCTCCCCCATGAACACCATGCCGATCGCGGCGATGGCCGCGGTGCCGACACCCGCCCAGATCGCGTACGCGGTACCCACCGACATGGACTTCAGTGTCTGGGCGAGCAGGGTGAACGCGATGAGGTAACCCAGCACCGTGCCCAGGGAGGGCCACAGCCGGGTGAATCCGTCGCTGTACTTCATGGCGGTGGTGCCGGCCACCTCGGCGGCGATCGCCGCGGCAAGCAGTACGTAGGGCATGCGTACAAGAGTACACATCGATGCGTACGGCCGTACATATGGACACTCGCGCCCGAGCGCGAGGTGGACCCCGGTCAGCGCAGGGTGAACCAGGCGGACCGGGACTTCTTCCACTCCGGGTGGTCCAGGTCCTTGGCCTCGGTCCCGTCCCCGTACAGGTCGGCGGCGCCGCTGTCGGTGATCAGCTGGACGCGGGCGCCGCGCCACCGCAGGTCGGGAACGTTCACCACGGCCTCCCAGCCGCCCGGGTCGCCGGTCGGCAGGTCGGCGCGCTTCTTCGGGGCGTGGCCCGCGATCCCGTCCCACTGGTAGAGGGCGTACGGGTCGGAGTTGTCGTCGGCCGCCCAGGAACCGGCCAGGATCAGGTACTGGTCGGCGGCGTTCTTGCGGATGTCGCGCACCGCGAGCCCGCCCAGGTCCATCTCGATCGGCCGGCCGAACACGGCCTCGGCGCCCTCCGCCACGACCTTGTCGATGTTGGTGACGGGCACGACCAGTGCCTTGCCGCCGGGTACCGCCGGGGCCAGCGGCGCCCGGAAGCCAAGGTAGGCGGTGGTCCTGGAGCCCGGGGCGAACTCCAGCCCCTCGACGTTGAACCCGTCGATCTGCTTGGGCACCTCACCGGCGGCCGTCCCGGCGGCGAAGCCGTAGCGGTTGCCGTTCGCCGCGTCCCAGGCGACCAGGTCCTCGCGCAGGCCCTTGTGGGCGGCGCGGAAGGTGATCTCGGTCGCCGCGCCGGAACCCGTGATCCGGGTGGTGAACACCGTGTTCCGTTCGGCCTTGTACTTGCCGTCCTTGTTGTTGCCGAGCGAGCCCGTCCAGTAGACGGTGTCTCCGACCCGGGCGGCGCCCTCGATGTCGGCCTCCTTCTTCCAGCCCAGGGCCGGGCCGAGGTCCCAGCTCTTCACGGGCCCGCCCGAGCGGGCGCGGTCGTACAGCCGCAGCACGTTGGACTCGTCGTCGGCGACCAGGGCGTGCCCGCCGCCCACGTCCACCGCCGCCGAGGCGTCCGAGGAGCCGGTGAGGTAGCGGGTGCCGGCCGCGTCCGCGGTCCGCGCCGAGGCGGCGTAGGAGAGGGTCGCGGTGGCGGTCTTCCCGCCGCGCCCGGTGACCTCCAGGGTCAGGTCGGTGTAGCCCTGTCCCCGGGCGCTCACCGTGAGCCGGCGCTCGCCGTTCCGCTCGCGCACCTGCCGTACGTCGCCGACGCGCGCGACGGCCGGGTTGCTGGAGGAGACGACCCGCAGCCGCAGGAAGCCGGCCGGGATGCCCTGCTGCTCCACGTCCACCGTGACGGCCGGGTCGCCGAAGGCGCCCACCGCGCCGCTCAGGTGCGTCGCGGACAGCGCGATCGTCGGGGCGGCCCAATCCCGCGCGGGCCCGCTCGCGGCGTGCGCGGACGCGGGCGCGGTGAGCCCGGCGAGGAGCAGGGCCGCGGCGCCGGCGGCTCCGGCGGTACCCCGGCGGCGTCCCGGTGCAAGGCGAAGGGTCACAGGTGTTCCTCTCGTGTGCGGCGTCACCGAGTGACGGCCGTCGAGAAGGTTCGGCGACTGCGGCGAACTCCCGGTGCACGGCGCCCGTCCGCCCGGAGAACGCTGCCCCGGAGAACGTCGCCCCGCCCGCGGGCCCCCCGCCCGGAGAACAGGAAGGACCCCCGGCACGACCGTGCCGGGGGCCCCTCCGGTGTCCGTCGCTCAGACGTTGAAGCCGAGCGCGCGCAGCTGCTCACGGCCGTCGTCCGTGATCTTGTCCGGGCCCCACGGCGGCATCCAGACCCAGTTGATGCGGAGCTCGTTGACGATGCCCTCCGTCGCCGACTTCGCCTGGTCCTCGATGACGTCGGTCAGCGGGCAGGCCGCCGAGGTCAACGTCATGTCGAGGGTCGCGATGTTCGCGTCGTCGACGTGGATGCCGTAGATCAGGCCCAGGTTGACGACGTCGATGCCCAGCTCGGGGTCGACCACGTCGTAGAGGGCCTCACGGACCTCTTCCTCGCTGGCCGGCTTGATCGACGCCTCGGGCGTCGCGTTCTCGGTCATGCCGTCTTCCTCTCCGCGTCGCCCAGTGCCTGGGCGGTCGCGTCCTTCCACGCCATCCAGCTCAGCAGAGCACACTTCACGCGCGCCGGATACTTGGAGACGCCGACGAACGCGACCGCGTCCTCCAGCACCTCCTCCATGGCCTCGTCGGGCTCGATCTGGCCCTTGGACTGCATCAGCTCCAGGAACACGGCCTGGATCTTCTGCGCGTCCGCCAGCTCCTTGCCGACGAGCAGCTCGTTCAGTACGGAGGCGCTCGCCTGGCTGATGGAACAGCCCTGGCCCTCGTAGGAGACGTCGGTGAGCGTCTGCCCGTCGTACTTCACGCGCAGCGTGATCTCGTCCCCACACGTCGGATTGACGTGGTGCACCTCGGCGTCGCCGTCGCGCAGGCCACGCCCGTGCGGGTGCTTGTAGTGGTCCAGGATCAGTTCCTGGTACATCGAATCCAGCTTCACAGCGTCCTCGTCAGCCTCTTGTCGTCCGACTCGTCGTCATCCGAAGAAGTTCCGTACGTGCTCCAGCCCGTCGATCAGCGCGTCGACCTCGGCGGGAGAGGAGTACAGGTAGAAAGACGCCCGCGTCGTCGCGGGAATTCCGTACCGCAGGCAGACCGGACGCGCGCAGTGGTGTCCCACGCGGACGGCGATGCCCTGCTCGTCGAGCACCTGGCCGACGTCGTGCGGGTGGATGTCCCCGAGCGTGAAGGAGATCGCGGCGCCGCGGTCCTCGGCCGTGGTGGGGCCGATGATCCGCAGGTCGGGCACCTCCAGGAGGCGCTTGACCGCGTACTCCGTGATCGCGTGCTCGTGCGCGGCGATCTTGTCCATGCCGATCGCGGTCAGGTAGTCCACGGCCGCACCGAGGCCGACGGCCTGGGCGATCGGGGGCGTACCCGCCTCGAACTTGTGGGGCGCCGGGGCGTACGTCGACGAGTGCATCGACACGGTCTCGATCATCTCGCCGCCACCGAGGAACGGGGGCAGGTCCTCCAGCAGCTCCTGGCGGCCCCACAGGACGCCGATGCCGGTCGGGCCGCACATCTTGTGGCCGGTGAAGGCGACGAAGTCGGCGCCGAGGGCCTGCACGTCCAGCGGCATGTGCGGAGCGGCCTGCGAGGCGTCGATCAGCACCAGCGCGCCGACCTCCTGCGCGCGCCGGACGATCGCGTCGACCGGGTTGACCGTGCCCATGATGTTGGAGACCAGCGTGAAGGAGACGATCTTCGTCTTCTCCGTGATGACCTCTTCGATGTTGGACAGGTCGAGCCGGCCGTCGTCGGTGAGGCCGAACCACTTCAGCTTCGCGCCGGTGCGCTGCGAGAGCAGCTGCCACGGGACGATGTTGGAGTGGTGCTCCATCTCCGTGATGGCGATCTCGGTGTCCTGGTCGACCCGGTAGGGCTCGTCGGCCCAGCCGAGCATGTTCGCGACGAGGTTGAGCGACTCCGAGGCGTTCTTGGTGAAGATCACCTCGTTGCGGCTCGGTGCGTTGATGAAGGCGGCGACCTTGTCGCGAGCGCCCTCGTACAGCGCCGTGGCCTCCTCGGCGAGCACGTGCACGCCGCGGTGGACGTTGGCGTTGTGCTGCTCGTAGTACTCGTTCAGCGCGTCGAGCACCTGGCGCGGCTTCTGCGAAGTCGCCGCGTTGTCCAGGTAAACGATCTTCTTCCCATCGTGGACCACACGATCCAGAAGGGGGAAGTCCTTGCGGATCGCCTCGATGTCGAGGAGGCCAGGCAGCTGTGTCACGCGGTCGCGCCACCCTTCGTGCTGTACGACTCGTAGCCTTCGGCCTCCAGCTTGTCGGCGAGCTCGGCGCCGCCGGACTCGACGATGCGGCCCTCGGAGAAGACGTGGACGAAGTCGGGCTTGATGTAGCGGAGGATCCGCGTGTAGTGCGTGATCAGCAGGGTGCCGACCTCGCCCGTGTCGCGGACGCGGTTGACGCCCTCGGAGACCTGGCGCAGGGCGTCGACGTCGAGGCCGGAGTCGGTCTCGTCGAGGATCGCGATCTTCGGCTTCAGGAGCTCCAGCTGGAGGATCTCGTGGCGCTTCTTCTCGCCGCCGGAGAAGCCCTCGTTGACGTTGCGCTCGGCGAAGGCCGGGTCCATCTGGAGCTGCTCCATCGCGGACTTGACCTCCTTCACCCAGGTACGCAGCTTCGGCGCCTCGCCGCGGATGGCGGTGGCCGAGGTGCGCAGGAAGTTGGAGACCGAGACGCCGGGGATCTCGACCGGGTACTGCATGGCGAGGAAGACGCCGGCGCGGGCGCGCTCGTCGACGGACATCTCCAGGACGTCTTCGCCGTCGAGGGTCACGGTGCCACTGGTGATCGTGTACTTCGGGTGGCCCGCGAGCGCGTACGCGAGGGTGGACTTGCCGGAGCCGTTCGGACCCATGATGGCGTGCGTCTCACCCTGCTTGATGGTGAGGTTGACGCCCTTGAGGATCTCGCGGGCGGCGTTCTCGGCCTCGACGGAGACGTGCAGGTCGTGGATTTCAAGCGTTGCCATGGATACCTCAGGACTCCTGGGTGAGGGAGGCGCGTACGTCGACAAGGACGTTGCCCCCTTCGATCTTTACGGGGTATACGGGTACGGGGCGCGTCGCGGGCAGACCGGACGGCTTTCCGGTGCGCAGGTCGAAGGCCGACCCGTGCAACCAGCACTCGATCATGCAGTCCTCGACCTCGCCCTCCGAGAGCGAGACGTTCGCGTGCGAGCAGATGTCGTTGATCGCGAACACCTCGCCCCCGGTGGAGACGATGGACACCGGCGTGCCGTCGAGCTCGACCCGCTTGGGGGCGTCCTCTTCCAGCTCGCTCAGCGCACAGGCCTTGACGTAGGTCATCAGACGGACGCCTGCAGCTCGGTTTCGATCTTCGCGAGCAGGCGCTCCTCGATGTCGGGGACACCGATCTGCTGGACGAGCTCGCCGAAGAAGCCGCGCACGACCAGGCGGCGGGCCGTGTCGGCCGGGATGCCGCGGGACTGGAGGTAGAAGAGCTGCTCGTCGTCGAAGCGGCCGGTCGCGGAGGCGTGGCCGGCGCCGACGATCTCGCCGGTCTCGATCTCCAGGTTCGGCACCGAGTCGACCCGCGCGCCGTCCGTCAGGACGAGGTTGCGGTTCATCTCGTAGGTGTCGGTGCCCTCGGCGGTCTTCTCGATGAGCACGTCACCGATCCAGACCGCGTGGGCGTCCTGACCCTGGAGCGCACCCTTGTAGACGACGTTCGACTTGCAGTGCGGGGCCTTGTGGTCGACCAGGAGGCGGTGCTCCTGGTGCTGACCGGCGTCCGTGAAGTACAGGCCGAAGAGCTCGGCCTCGCCGCCGGGGCCCGCGTAGTTCACGCGGGGGTGCAGGCGGACGAGGTCGCCGCCGAAGGTGACCACGATCGACTTGAACGTCGCTTCGCGGCCGATCAGCGCGTTGTGCTGGGAGACGTGGACGGCGGTGTCGTCCCAGTCCTGCACCGATACGACGGTCAGCTTCGCGCCGTCGCCGACGAGGAAGTCGACGTTGGCGGCGCGCACGCCGTCACCGGTGTGGTCGATGACGATGACGGCCTCGGCGAAGGCCTGGACGTCGAACACGGTGTGGCCGAAGGTGGTGCCGCCCTCGCCGTGCAGCGAAACGCGCACGGGCTCGGTGAGCACCAGCTCCTTGGGCACGGTGACGACCGTGGCCTTGGCGAAGGACGAGAACGCCTGGGCGGCGACCCGGTCCACGGGGGCGCCGGCCTTGCCGATGCGGGCGTCGCCACGCTCGACGGATTCGATCGTGACGCCCTCGGGCGCGTCGATCTGTGCCTTCATGGTGCCGTTGGCGACCGCGGTGCCGTCGTGCAGGCCCTTGAGGCGGGCGAGCGGGGTGAACCGCCACTCCTCCTCGCGGCCGTGCGGAACCGGGAAGTCGGCCACGTCGAAGGACGGGGGCGCGCTCATCCGGGTGGCGACGGTGGACTCGGCGGCCACCGCGATCGCGCCGGCGGTGGTGGAACCGGCCGGAATGTTCTGAGCCTCAGCCATGGCTGTCTTCGTGCTCTCTTTCCTACGTCAAAGAATGTCTGCGGGCGGTCGGGCGGTCGGGACTAACCGACCGACCCCTCCATCTGCAGCTCGATAAGCCGGTTCAGCTCCAGGGCGTACTCCATCGGCAGCTCGCGCGCGATCGGCTCGACGAAGCCGCGCACGATCATGGCCATGGCCTCGAACTCGGTCAGACCGCGGCTCATCAGGTAGAAGAGCTGGTCGTCGGAGACCTTGGAGACGGTCGCCTCGTGGCCCATCGACACGTCGTCCTCGCGGACGTCCACGTACGGGTACGTGTCCGAGCGGGAGATGGTGTCGACCAGCAGCGCGTCGCAGAGCACGTTCGACTTGGAGCCGTGGGCGCCCTCGCCGATCTCCACCAGACCTCGGTAGGAGGTACGGCCACCGCCGCGCGCCACCGACTTGGAGACGATGTTGGAGGAGGTGTACGGCGCCATGTGGACCATCTTGGAGCCGGCGTCCTGGTGCTGGCCCTCGCCCGCGAAGGCGATGGACAGGGTCTCGCCCTTGGCGTGCTCGCCCATCAGGTAGACCGCCGGGTACTTCATGGTGACCTTGGAACCGATGTTGCCGTCGACCCACTCCATGGTCGCGCCCTCGTACGCCACGGCGCGCTTGGTGACCAGGTTGTAGACGTTGTTCGACCAGTTCTGGATCGTCGTGTAGCGGCAGCGGCCGCCCTTCTTCACGATGATCTCGACCACGGCGCTGTGCAGCGAGTCCGAGGAGTAGATCGGGGCGGTGCAGCCCTCGACGTAGTGGACGTAGGCGTCCTCGTCGACGATGATCAGCGTCCGCTCGAACTGGCCCATGTTCTCCGTGTTGATACGGAAGTAGGCCTGGAGCGGAATGTCGACCTTCACGCCCTTGGGGACGTAGATGAAGGAGCCGCCGGACCACACCGCGGTGTTCAGCGACGCGAATTTGTTGTCGCCGACCGGGATGACCGTGCCGAAGTACTCCTGGAAGAGCTCCGGGTGCTCCTTGAGCGCGGTGTCCGTGTCGAGGAAGATGACGCCCTGCTCCTCCAGGTCCTCGCGGATCTGGTGGTAGACGACCTCGGACTCGTACTGGGCCGCGACACCCGCGACGAGGCGCTGCTTCTCGGCCTCGGGGATGCCGAGCTTGTCGTACGTGTTCTTGATGTCCTCGGGCAGGTCCTCCCAGGAAGCGGCCTGCTTCTCGGTGGAACGCACGAAGTACTTGATGTTGTCGAAGTCGATGCCCGAGAGGTCGGAACCCCAGTTGGGCATGGGCTTCTTGCCGAACAGCTTGAGGCCCTTGAGGCGGAGGTTCAGCATCCACTCCGGCTCGGACTTCTTCGCCGAGATGTCTCGGACGACGTCCTCGGACAGGCCCCGCTTGGCAGCGGCGCCGGCCGCGTCGGAGTCGGCCCAGCCGTATTCGTAGGTGCCCAGGCCATCGAGCTCAGGGTGAGCAGTCTCCGTGGTCATGCGGGGTTCCTCCCGGCCGTACTTGAAGATACTGATGTGTCGGTCTGTGTGGCGCTTCGCGGAATGAACGTCGTGCACACCCCGTCGCCGTGGGCGATCGTGGCGAGGCGCTGCACATGCGTCCCGAGCAGGCGGGAGAAGACCTCGGTCTCCGCCTCGCAGAGCTGCGGGAACTGCTCGGCAACGTGTGCGACCGGGCAGTGGTGCTGACAGAGCTGTTCACCGCTGTGCGGACCGGGAGCGCTCTTCGCCGTAGCAGCGTACCCGTCCCCGGTCAACGCCTTGGCGAGGGCCTCGGCGCGGTCCGCGGGGGCGGCCGCCTCGACGGCTTCCCGGTAGGGCTCCGCCTGCGCCTCCATCCGCGCCCTGGCGAAGGCGGCGACGGCCGCCTCCCCCGGCTCCCCGCCGCCGGCGGCCCGCGCGATCCAGCGCAGGGCGTCCGCGGCGAGCGCGTCGTAGGACTGGTCGAAGGCGTCGCGGCCGCAGTCGGTGAGCGCGAAGACCTTGGCGGGTCGACCCCGGGTGCGCGCACCGTACACACGCTGCTCACGGGGTTCGACCACGTCGTCGGCGACGAGCGCGTCGAGGTGGCGTCGCACGGCGGCCTGGGTGAGGCCCAGACGCTGGGCGAGGTCGGCGACGGTGGACGGACCGTGGTCCAGGATGGAGCGCGCGACCCGGTTGCGGGTTGACCGCTCCCCGGTCACGAGTTCCCCCTGGGGGGTCTCGATCATCCGTTCGCCGTATTTCACAACGCCATTGTTGCGTAATTAACCGAGCGACGACAAGCCGTGATGGACGCCACTCCTGGTGGCATCCATCACTAAGGGTTACCTAATTTCTCTACGGAGAGTTAATCGGACCCCAGGGATCCGCGCTCTCGGTGAGCACCACCGGTGAACCAATAAACGGCTCCCACCAGCAAGCCTCCGCCCACGATGTTCCCCGGAACGGTGAACATCAGGTTCCGGAGAAGCTCACCGAAACCGACTGGGCCATCCAGGATCGCCAAGCTGAAAAGAGCCGTGTTCGCGACGCAGTGTTCGAATCCGACGGCCACGAAAACGGCCACGGGCAGCCACAGGACGAAGATCTTCGCCGCGTCCCCGCGGGCCCGGGTGAACATCCAGATCGCCAGGCAGACGAGCATGTTGCAGAGCACCGCGCGCCAGAACAGCTGACCCCCGCCCAGTTCCGTCTTCGCGTGGACCATCCCGGTCAGCATCGCCCGCGCGGACGGCGAGGACGTCACCCCGGAGGCGTGCACCATCGCCCCGAACGCGAACGCGCCGGCGAGGTTCCCCGCCAGCGACAGCCCCCAGGACGCGCACAGGTCCCGCGGCGGATGTCCCAGGTCGTGGGCCTTGTGCGCGGCCTGCCCGGAGGTGGCCTCGACGTTCTGAGCGATGCTGTTCACCACTCAACGCCAGGGCGCCGGCCCGCCCCCGAGCGCCCGAAAAGGTCACCGACCGCAGGGCCCCCGACCCCGGCGCCCCCAGGACCGAGGACCCGGCCGCGCTCCGTAGACTCGACCCCCATGAGCAACGACCCCGCCGTGGAGATCCGCGGACTGGTGAAGCGGTACGGCCCCAAAACAGCGGTGGACGGCCTGGACCTCACCGTTCCCGGCGCCTCGGTCACCGCGGTCCTCGGCCCCAACGGCGCGGGCAAGACGACGACCGTGGAGACCTGCGAGGGCTACGTCCGCCCCGACGCGGGCACCGTCCGCGTCCTCGGCCTCGACCCCGTCACCCGCGCGGAGGCCCTGCGCCCCCGGATCGGCGTCATGCTCCAGTCCGGCGGGGTCTACTCCGGCGCCCGCGCCGTCGAGATGCTCCGCCACGTGTCCCGGCTGTACGCGCACCCCCTCGACGTCGACGTCCTGGTCGAGCGCCTCGGCCTCGGCGGCTGCGGCCGCACCCCCTACCGGCGCCTGTCCGGAGGCCAGCAGCAGCGCCTCGCGCTCGCGATGGCCGTGGTGGGCCGCCCCGAGCTGGTCTTCCTGGACGAGCCGACCGCCGGCCTCGACCCCCAGGCCCGCCGCGCGACCTGGGAACTCGTACGGGAACTGCGGGCCGACGGGGTCACCGTCGTCCTCACCACCCACCACATGGACGAGGCCGAGCAGCTCGCCGACGAGGTCGCCATCGTGGACGCGGGCCGGGTCATCGCCCACGGCAGCCCCGAACAGCTGTGCCGGGGCGGCGCCGAGAACACCCTGCGCTTCACCGGCCGCCCCTCCCTCGACCTGGCCTCGCTGCTCAAGGCCCTGCCCGACGGCACCCGGGCCGCCGAGCTGACGGCCGGCTCCTACCGGGTCACCGGCGACGTGGACCCCCAGCTGCTGGCCACCGTCGCCTCCTGGTGCGCCCAGCACGGGGTGATGCCGAGCAGCCTCTCGGTGGAACGGCACACCCTCGAAGACGTCTTCCTGGAACTGACCGGCAAGGAGCTGCGCTGATGACCCCGATCGACACGGATCCCCGCCGGGGGTCCGGGGGTCGCCCCCCGGGACAGCACGGCCTGGAACCGACCGGCAAGGAGCCGCGTTCATGAGCGTCGGTACGTTCACCCCCCGGCCGGGAGCCGCGCCGGTGTCCCGGATGATCCTGGCGCAGACCGCGCTGGAGACCCGGATGCTGCTGCGCAACGGCGAACAGCTGCTGCTCACCGTGATCATCCCGGCGCTGTTGCTGACCCTCTTCTCCTCGGTGGACATCATCACTGTGCCCATTCGAGGGGGCGGCGCCGAGAAGTCCGTCGACTTCCTGGCCCCCGGCATCCTCGCCCTCGCCGTGATGTCCACCGCCTTCACCGGCCAGGCCATCGCCACCGGCTTCGACCGCCGCTACGGGATCCTCAAGCGGCTCGGCGCCTCCCCGCTGCCCCGCTGGGCCCTGATGGCCGCCAAGACCCTGTCGGTGCTGGTCACCGAGGTGCTCCAGATCGCGCTGCTGACGGTGATCGCCTTCGCCCTGGGCTGGTCCCCGCACGGCAACCCGCTCGCGGTGGCCGCCCTGGTCCTGCTGGGCACGGCCGCCTTCTCCGGCCTCGGCCTGCTGATGGCCGGCACCCTCAAGGCCGAGGCGACGCTGGCCGCCGCGAACCTGGTGTTCCTGCTGCTGCTCGTCGGCGGCGGCGTGATCGTCCCGCTCGACAAGTTCCCCGGAGCCGTCCAGTCCGTCCTCGAACTGCTCCCCATCTCCGCCCTCTCCGACGGGCTGCGCGAGGTGCTCCAGCACGGGGCCGCGCTGCCCTGGACGGATGCCGCGGTGCTGGCCGGCTGGGCCGTCCTCGGTCTCGGCGCGGCCGCCCGCACCTTCCGCTGGGAGTGAATCCCTTCCCCTGGACGTTGGCCTGGCAGGAGGATGAGCGCCTCCACACATCAGCGACGCACGGCGGGGCGACGCACGACCAGGATGCCGGGGGCGGGCATGGCGCAGCGGGAAGCCGTTCTGCGGCTGGACGAACAGTGGGCGCGGATCCGGTCCGGCGCCGCGCAGGCGGACCCCGCCGAGAGCGAGCGGCTGCTGGGCGAACTCATCGGCGCGCTCCGCGAGCCCGCCCGGACGGACGCCGAGTGCGCCGCCCGGCTCGGGCTGCGCCTCGGTGACCTCGCCGCGCGCCGCTTCGCGGCCGGCGACCGGGCCGGGGCCCTGGCCGCCATCGAGGAGGGGCTGCACCACGGACAGCAGGCCGCCGAACACGCGCCGGAGTACGCCCGGTGGTACGCCCGGGGTCTGATCAACCAGGGCGTCTGGCTGGCCTGGCCGCTGAGCGACGCGGACCGCCTGCCGCGCCACCCGCTCGGCACCGGCTCCGAGTACGGCCCCAGCGCGATGGAACGGGCGGCCGGCGAACGCGCCCGCGACCTGACCCGGGCCGCCGTCGAGGTGTGGGCCGGCCTCGACCAGCACGACCCGGTCAACCGTCGGGGGCTCGCCCAGGCCAAGGTCTTCCTCGGCGACCGGCTCGCCGAGCTGGGCTTCGCCGCGGACGCGGTCGCCTGGGCGGTGGACGCCGAGGCCGGGTTCCGCAGCCTGCTGCTCGCCGCGCCCGGCCCGGAGGAGACGCAGGAGGCCGAGGAGGCCCTGGACCACGTCGGGCGGCAACTGGAACTGCGGCTGCGTTTCCTCGCCTTCGACTCCCTCGCCGGGCTGCGCGCCGACGGGCTGCTGCCCGAACGGCTGTTGCCGCAGGCCGTGGTGGCCGCCCGGATCCAGGGGGTGCCCGCCCCCGAGATCGCCGCCCGGCTGGGGCTGGAGGCCGACCAGGTCTCCACGATGCTGGAGGTCACGCCTTGGCGGGCCGTGTGGCGCGTCGACGTGCGCGGCGCCGACGGACTGTGGAACGTACAGGGACATCCCTGGCGCGACGGGGCAGACGTGCGCAATCGGACGGCGGAGGACGTAGCGGGTGAACTGGTCCGCGGCTTCCGGGAGTCGCCGGACTACCCCGGCGACAGCGGCCTCTGGTGCGTGCGCGTGTGGTGGCACGCCGAGGGCGACCCGGCCGGCGCCCGGTTCCGCCTGGTCGTCGGCCCGGACGCGACGGCACCCACCCCCTCGTGAAACTTTGCACAAGGCGCGGCCTACGATAGGTCCGTGCTCAATCCCTTCGCCTACCTCGCCGCCCGCTGGACCCCCTCACCCCGGATCGTCCAGCGAGCCGCGCTCGCCGCCCTCGTCATGACCGTCGTCATCGTCATCACCGGCGGGGCGGTGCGGCTGACCGGATCCGGTCTCGGCTGCGACACCTGGCCCAAGTGCACCGACGACAGCCTGATCACCACTCAGGCCCAGGGCATCCACGGCGCCATCGAGTTCGGCAACCGGATGCTGACCTACGTGGTCAGCGCCGCCGTCGGCTGGTGCATCCTGGCCGCCCGGTGCGCCAAGCCGTGGCGCCGGTCCCTGACCAAGCTCGGCTGGGCCCAGTTCTGGGTCGTGTGCGGCAACGCCGTGCTCGGCGGGATCACCGTCCACACCAAGCTCAACCCGTGGAGCGTGGCCGGGCACTTCCTGCTCGCCACCGCGCTGATCACCGTGACGACGCTCACCTGGCAGCGCGCCCGCGAGGGTGACGGCGCCCCCAAGCCCCGGGTGCCCGCTCCGGTGCGCGGGCTCTCCTGGGTCCTGGTCACCACCACGTTCGTCCTGATCGCCGCGGGCACCGTGGTGACCGGGTCCGGTCCGCACGCCGGCGACAGCAGCGAGGTCCCGCGCATGCCGTTCGACTGGGCCACCACCGCCCACGTCCACGCCATCGCCGCCTGGCTGGTCTGCGCGCTCGCCGTCGCGATGTGGCTGGTGCTGCGCGTCGTGGACGCCCCCACCGACACCCGGGCCCGGGCCCGCGACCTGCTGGTCGTGCTGCTCGCCCAGGGCGCCATCGGCTACGTGCAGTTCTTCACGGAGCTGCCCGAGGTGCTCGTCGCCGCCCACATGTTCGGCTCCTGTCTGGTGTGGATCGCGGTCCTGCGGGTGGCCCTCTCCCTGCGCGAGCGCCCCGCCGTCCACACGGAGGTCCCCGTTCAGGGCGACCCGCGGCTCTCGACCGTCTGACGGTTCCCGGTGCGGCGGGCGGGGCGGTTCAGCCCCGCTCGTCCAACCGGTAGACCCGCCGGGCGTTGCCCGCCGCGAGCATCCCCGCGACCCGGTCCGCGTCCCGCCTCGACCAGGACCCGTCGGCGGCCCAGCCGCCCAGGACCCGGCCCAACGCCTCGCGGAACACCAGGGCGCCCACCGCGTGCAGCTCGGGAAGCTCTCGACCCCCGCTGGAGAACAGCAACTTCCCGAACGGCGCGAGTTCCAGCAGCTCCGCCAGTACGGCCGCCGTCCGGGCCCCCGTACGCGCCGGGCCCGGGCCGAGGTCGACGTACACGTGCGGATGGGCCGCCGCGAGCCGGGCCGCCTGCCGGTGGTGCGGGTAGCTGCCCAGCAGGACCAGCCGCGTACCCGGCCCCGCGGCGGCCCGGACGAACCCGGTCAGCGGCTCCGGAGCGGCTCCACCGACGTGCAGTTGCAGCGGCAGCCCCGAAGCGACCGCGCTCCACAGCAGGTGCCGCAGCAGGACCGGATCCCGTACGGCGCCGCCCCTGCGCCGGTCGGCGAGCCACCGCCCGGCCGCCCCGCGCACCTCACCGGGGCCCGGCGGCTCGGCCTCGCCGGCGGCCGCGACCGCGGCGGCCCCGCAGCCGAAGGCGACGGCGCCCGCGGCGGCGTGGTGGACGGCCCCGGACAGGTTGGCCAGGAAGGCGGCCACGGTCCCCGAGGTGTCGGCGACCTGCTGGGCCAGTAACTCCAGCCGGACCACCTCGTAGGTCGGCGCGTCCCCGGCCAGGGCCAGCTCCTTGGGGCCGGTGAGGTCGCCCGGCAGGCCCGTGTCCACGAGGTACGCCCCGACGCCCGCCCCCCGCAGCAGCCTGCGCCCGGCCTCGGCGACGCCCAGCTCCCGGCGCCGCGCCAGGTAGCGGGCGGGCGCGCAGTGCGGTTCGAGCCCCAGCAGTGGCGGACACCAGCGGCGCACCGCGAAGCCGGTCTGGGTGTCGAAGAGGGTGGTGCCCGCGGCGGGCGGGCCGGCCGACGGGACCAGTGCGGCCTCGAAGGTGCCGAGGCCCAGCTCCGTACGGAGCACCCCGTGGCAGTACTGGTCCACCAAGGGCGGCGTTTCGATCATCCGGGCATCCCGTTGCGGACGTGAGGAAGCGGCTTCCACACGTCCTAACGGGTGAGCGGGGCATGAGGTGTTGCCCCGGGCGCATTTTCGCGGTGCGCCGCCGCGCCGGTCAGGCCTTCGGGTTGGCGGGGCCGCCGAGCTGGAGGCCGGCCATCCGGGACCACTCGTACGGGCCCGTCCGCACCCGGGCGGCCAGCTCCCCGTCGAACTCGTCCGCGAAGGTCAGGCCGGACTTCTCCGCCGCCAGCCGGGCCACCTCGTAGGTCGGGGCGACGAGGTCGCCCCAGCCGCCGTCGGTGCCCACCAGGACGATCCGGGTGCCGGCCTGGCCGATGTGCGCGAGCTGGCCCTCGGCGCCGCCGTGCTCCTTGGCGAACGCGCCGATCTGACGGGCCAGCTTCGCCGCCGTACGGTCCTGCTTCTTGTCTACGGTGTCTGCGGTGTCCGCGGTCTCTGCCATGCAGGGCATGCTACCGGCGGGTAACGGGCGGAGGAAGCGTCAGCGGAGGAAGGGATCCACGGCCACGGCGACGAACAGGAGCGAGACGTAGGTGATCGACCAGTGGAACAGCCGCATCTCCTTGAGCTTCGCGCCCGTCAGCCCGGACTTGGCCCGGGCGTGCAGCGCGTGCGCCTCCCACAGCCACCAGCCGCCGGCCAGCAGCGCGACCGTCGTGTAGAACCAGCCGGTGTAGTCCAGCGGGGTCAGCAGGAGCGAGACGCCCACCATGACCCAGCTGTAGAGGACGATCTGGCGGGCGACCACCTGGTTGCCGGCCACGACCGGCAGCATCGGCACGCCGACCCGGGCGTAGTCGTCCTTCACCTTCATCGACAGCGGCCAGTAGTGCGGCGGCGTCCAGAAGAAGATGACCAGGAAGAGGATGATCGCGGCCCAGGAGACCTCGTTCTTCACCGCCGACCAGCCGATGAGCACCGGCATGCAGCCGGCGATCCCGCCCCACACGATGTTCTGCGAGGTGCGCCGCTTCAACAGCATCGTGTAGACGACGACGTAGAAGAGGAGCGCGCCCAGCGCGAGGGCGGCCGACAGCCAGTTGATGAGGAGACCGAAGAACAGGGTGGAGATCACCCCGAGGGAGATGCCGAAGACCAGGCACTCGCGCGGGCTCACCATGCCGGTCACCAGCGGCCGCTGCGACGTGCGGTCCATCAGCGCGTCGATGTCACGGTCGATGTACATGTTCAGCGCGTTCGCGCCGCCCGCGGACAGGTAACCGCCGAAGCAGGTCGCGAGGACCAGCCACAACGACGGCACACCCTGTTCCGCGAGGAACATGACCGGCACCGTCGTGATGAGCAGCAGCTCGATGATCCGCGGCTTCGTCAGTGCCACGAATGCCATGGCCCGGGCCCCGAACGGCCGGTGACCGGGGCTCGTCCCGAGCACCCCCGCTGGACGGGATTCGACGGCCGTCACGCACACCCCTGAGAGAGAATCCAGCAAGCTCCGACTCGGCCCCTCCATGACATGAAGGTCCGGTAAAGGCTTGCGCGTACCACGCCACTCTAGACGTTGCTCTTGCGTCGCCCCGCGCGGGGGTCGCCTCGTGTTGAGCCGATCGGACCGGGGTAGGCGAGATCCCGGATGAACAGCGGACGCCGACCCGGCGACGCACTACCGGCACTCGAATAGCCGCACGCCCTGGCGGGGGTAGGCTCGGAATCGCGCCGGTGGCACCGTTCGTCACCGGGAAAACAACATGTGGAGAGGAGCCCTGACCAACGGTGAGCACCAAGCCGACCACCACAGAGCTCGAGTGGACCGAACTGGACCAGCGGGCCGTCGACACCGCCCGCATCCTGGCCGCCGACGCGGTCCAGAAGGTCGGGAACGGCCACCCCGGTACCGCGATGAGCCTGGCTCCCGCCGCGTACACCCTGTTCCAGAAGGTCATGCGGCACGACCCTGCTGACCCCCAGTGGGTCGGTCGTGACCGCTTCGTGCTCTCCGCGGGGCACTCGTCCCTGACCCTCTACACCCAGCTCTACCTCGGTGGCTTCGGCCTGGAGCTGGACGACCTCAAGGCGTTCCGCACCTGGGGTTCCAAGACCCCCGGTCACCCGGAGTACGGCCACACGGCGGCCGTCGAGACCACCACCGGTCCGCTGGGCCAGGGCATCGCGAACGCGGTGGGCATGGCCATGGCCGCCCGCTACGAGCGCGGTCTGTTCGACCCGGAGGCCCCGGCGGGCACCTCCCCGTTCGACCACATGGTCTACGCGATCGCGGGCGACGGCTGCCTCCAGGAGGGCATCTCCCACGAGGCGTCGGCCCTGGCCGGACACCAGAAGCTCGGCAACCTGGTGCTGCTCTGGGACGACAACCACATCTCCATCGAGGGCGACACGGAGACGGCCGTCTCCGAGGACACCCTCAAGCGGTACGAGGCCTACGGCTGGCACGTCCAGCGCGTCGCCGCGCAGGAGAACGGCGACCTGGACCCCAAGGCGCTGTACGCCGCCTTCGAGGCCGCCAAGGCCGAGAAGGACCGCCCCTCCTTCATCGCCGCCCGCTCGATCATCGCCTGGCCGGCCCCGCACGCCCAGGGCACCGAGGCCGCGCACGGCTCGGCGCTCGGCAACGACGAGGTCGCCGCGACCAAGCGCGTGCTCGGCTTCGACCCGGAGCGGACCTTCGAGGTCTCCGACGAGGTCATCGCCCACACCCGCGCGCTCGGCGAGCGCGGCCGTGAGGCCCGCGCCGCCTGGGAGAAGGACTTCTCCGCCTGGCGCACCGCCAACCCGGAGCGCGCCGCGTCCTTCGACCGCATCGAGGCCAACGAGCTGCCCGCGGGCTGGGAGGACAAGCTCCCCGCCTTCGAGCCCGGCAAGGGCGTCGCCACCCGCGCCGCCTCCGGCAAGGTCCTCGAAGCGCTCGGCGCGGTCATCCCGGAGCTGTGGGGCGGCTCGGCCGACCTGGCCGGCTCCAACAACACGACCATCGACAAGAACTCCTCGTTCCTGCCGGTGGGCAACCCGCTGCCGGAGGCCGACCCGTACGGCCGCACCATCCACTTCGGCATCCGCGAGCACGCCATGGCCGCGGCCATGAACGGCATCGCCCTGCACGGCCACACCCGCGTCTACGGCGGCACCTTCCTGGTGTTCTCCGACTACATGCGCAACGCGGTCCGGCTGTCCGCGCTGATGCACCTGCCCGTGACGTACGTCTGGACGCACGACTCGATCGGCCTCGGCGAGGACGGTCCGACCCACCAGCCGGTCGAACACGTCGCCGCGCTGCGCGCCATCCCGGGCCTGAACGTGGTCCGTCCGGCCGACGCGAACGAGACCGCCATCGCCTGGCGCCAGATCCTCAAGCGTCACACCAAGGTGTACGGCAAGGGCGCCCCGCACGGCCTCGCCCTCACCCGCCAGGGTGTACCGACGTACCCGGCGAACGAGGACACGGCCAAGGGCGGCTACGTCCTCTTCGAGGCCGAGGGCGGCCCCGCGCAGGTGCTGCTGATCGGCACCGGCTCCGAGGTCCAGCTCGCCGTCGCCGCGCGCGAGGCGCTGCAGGCCGAGGGCATCCCGACCCGGGTCGTCTCGATGCCGTGCGTCGAGTGGTTCGAGGAGCAGGACCAGGAGTACAAGGACAGCGTCCTGACCCCGTCCGTCAAGGCGCGAGTGGCAGTCGAGGCGGGCATCGGCCTGACCTGGCACCGTTACGTCGGCGACGCGGGCCGGATCGTGTCGCTGGAGCACTTCGGTGCCTCGGCCGACGGAGCCCTCCTGTTCCGCGAGTTCGGCCTGACCGCCGAGGCCGTGACCGCCGCCGCCAAGGACTCCCTCAACGCCGCCGACGCGCGCTGAAACCGGTACGAGAACCAGTAGGAGATGCAATTCCCATGACAGACGCACTCAAGCGCCTCTCCGACGAGGGCGTGGCGATCTGGCTGGACGACCTGTCCCGCAAGCGCATCACGTCCGGCAACCTCGCCGAGCTGATTGACCAGCAGCACGTGGTCGGTGTCACCACCAACCCGTCGATCTTCCAGAAGGCCATCAGCAGCGGTGACGGCTACGAGCAGCAGCTCGCGGACCTCGCCGCCCGCAAGGTCACCGTCGACGAGGCCATCCGCATGATCACGACGGTGGACGTCCGTGACGCCGCCGACATCCTGCGGCCGGTCTACGACCGGACCGAGGGCCAGGACGGCCGCGTGTCGATCGAGGTCGACCCGCGCCTGGCGCACAACACCACGGCGACCATCGCCGAGGCCAAGCAGCTCGCCTGGCTGGTGGACCGCCCGAACACCCTGATCAAGATCCCGGCGACCGAGGCCGGCCTGCCGGCGATCACCGAGGTCATCGGCAAGGGCATCAGCGTCAACGTGACGCTGATCTTCTCGCTGGAGCGCTACCGCGCCGTGATGGACGCCTACCTGGCGGGGCTGGAGAAGGCGAAGGCCGCGGGCCTGGACCTCTCCAAGATCCACTCGGTCGCGTCGTTCTTCGTGTCCCGCGTGGACAGTGAGATCGACAAGCGTCTGGACGGCATCGGCACCGACGAGGCCAAGGCCCTGAAGGGCAAGGCGGCCCTCGCCAACGCCCGTCTGGCCTACGAGGCCTTCGAGGAGGTGTTCGGCGGCGAGCGCTGGGCGGCCCTGGACAAGGCGCAGGCCAACAAGCAGCGTCCGCTGTGGGCCTCGACCGGCGTCAAGGACCCGGCCTACAAGGACACCCTGTACGTGGTGGACCTGGTCGCGCCCGGCACCGTGAACACCATGCCCGAGGCCACCCTGGAGGCCACCGCCGACCACGGCGAGGTCTCCGGCGACACCATCCGCGGCGCCTACGAGCAGTCCCGCACCGAACTCGACGCGGTCGCGAAGCTCGGCATCTCGTACGACGATGTGGTGCAGCTGCTCGAGGACGAAGGCGTCGAGAAGTTCGCGGACGCCTGGAACGACCTGCTGAAGTCGACCGAGGCGGAGCTCAAGCGCCTCGCCCCCACGGAGGACTGAGTCTTTTGTCGGTGAACGGAGCGAACCCGCTTCGTGACGCACAGGACCGGCGGCTCCCGCGCATCGCGGGGCCGTCCGGCCTGGTCATTTTCGGCGTTACGGGTGACCTGTCGCGCAAGAAGCTCATGCCGGCCGTCTACGACCTCGCCAACCGCGGCCTGTTGCCGCCGGGTTTCTCGCTGATCGGGTTCGCCCGCCGCGAGTGGCAGGACGAGGACTTCGCCCAGGAGGTGCACGACGCGGTCAAGGAGCACTCGCGCACCCCCTTCCGCGAGGAGGTCTGGCAGCAGCTGGTGCAGGGCTGCCGGTTCGTCCAGGGCGACTTCGACGACGACGCGGCCTTCGAGACCCTCAAGGCGACCATCGAGGAACTGGACAAGGCGCAGGGCACGGGCGGCAACTTCGCCTTCTACCTCTCGGTGCCCCCCAAGTTCTTCCCCAAGGTCGTCCAGCAGCTCAAGGACCACGGTCTGGCGCAGAAGGAGGGTTCCTGGCGGCGTGCCGTCATCGAGAAGCCCTTCGGCCACGACCTGAAGAGCGCGGAAGAGCTCAACAAGGTCGTTCACGAGGTGTTCCCCCGTGACGAGGTCTTCCGGATCGACCACTACCTCGGCAAGGAGACCGTCCAGAACATCCTGGCGCTCCGCTTCGCCAACACGATGTTCGAGCCGATCTGGAACCGGTCGTACGTCGACCACGTGCAGATCACGATGGCCGAGGACATCGGCATCGGCGGCCGGGCCGGTTACTACGACGGCATCGGCGCGGCCCGCGACGTCATCCAGAACCACCTGCTGCAGCTGCTGGCGCTCACCGCGATGGAGGAGCCCGGCTCCTTCCACCCGAAGGCGCTGGTGGCCGAGAAGCTCAAGGTGTTGACCGCCGTGGAGCTGCCCGAGGACCTGGGCAAGCACACCGTGCGCGGCCAGTATTCGGGAGCCTGGCAGGGCGGCGAGAAGGTCGTCGGGTACCTCGAAGAGGACGGCATCGACCCCAAGTCGAAGACCGACACCTACGCGGCCATCCGCCTGGAGATCAACAACCGCCGCTGGGCCGGCGTCCCGTTCTACCTGCGGACGGGCAAGCGCCTGGGCCGTCGGGTGACCGAGATCGCCGTCGTCTTCAAGCGGGCCCCCTACCTGCCGTTCGAGTCGGGCGCGACCGAGGAGCTGGGGCAGAACGCCCTGGTCATCCGGGTCCAGCCGGACGAGGGCGTGACCGTCCGCTTCGGCTCCAAGGTGCCCGGCACCTCGATGGAGGTCCGGGACGTCACGATGGACTTCGCCTACGGCGAGTCCTTCACCGAGTCCAGCCCCGAGGCGTACGAGCGGCTGATCCTCGATGTCCTGCTGGGCGACGCGAACCTCTTCCCGCGTCACCAGGAGGTCGAGCTGTCCTGGAACATCCTCGACCCGATCGAGGAGTACTGGGACAAGCACGGCAAGCCCGCCCAGTACCCGGCGGGTACCTGGGGGCCGGTCGAGGCGGACGAGATGCTCGCACGAGACGGACGGAGCTGGCGCCGGCCATGAAGATCGACCTCACGGAGACCACCTCCAGCAGGATCAACGCCGCGTTGGTGCAGGCGCGCCGGGACATCGGCACGCCGGCCATCGGCATGGTCCTCACGCTGGTGATCGTGACCGACGAGGAGAACGCGTACGACGCGCTCAAGTCGGCGAACGACGCTTCCCACGAACACCCCTCGCGGATCATCGTCGTCGTCAAGCGGGTCAGCCGCTCGCCGCGCAGTCGCCGCGAGGCCCGTCTCGACGCGGAGATCCGCGTCGGTGCGGACTCCGGCACCGGCGAAACGGTTGTGCTCCGCCTGCACGGTGAACTGGTCGACCACGCCCAGTCGGTGGTTCTCCCGCTCCTGCTGCCCGACGCCCCCGTGGTCGTCTGGTGGCCGGAGGGTGCTCCGGCCGACCTGGCGGGCGATCCGCTGGGCGCGCTGGGGCAGCGCCGGATCACGGACACGTACTCGTGCGAGGACCCCATCGGGGCCCTCGGTGGCCGGGCGGCGGCCTACGCCCCCGGCGACACGGACCTGTCCTGGACCCGGATCACTCCGTGGCGCTCGATGCTGGCCGCGGCGCTGGACCAGCACCCGGACGTGGCCGTCGTCTCGGCGGTCGTCGAGGGCGAGGGCGACAACCCGAGCTGCGAGCTGCTGGCCATGTGGATGGCGGACCGCCTCGGCGTACCCGTCAACCGCACCCTGTCGGGCGGTCCGGGGCTGACCGCCGTACGCATGGAGACCAAGGACGGCGTGATCGTCCTGGACCGCGCGGACGGCGCCCTGGCCACGCTGTGCATCCCTGGTCAGCCCGACCGGGCGGTGGCGCTCAAGCGCCGCGACACGGCCGAGCTGCTCGCGGAGGAACTGCGCCGGCTCGACCCGGACAACACCTACGAGGCCTCGCTGAAGTTCGGCGTGGCCCGGCTGGAGGCGTCCGCCGCGGCGGCGACCGCGTCCAAGGCCCCGGCGAAGCCGGCCGGAACCAAGGCCGCCGGAACCAAGGCGGAGCCCGCGGCGGATGCCGCGGCCGACGCTGCGGCCGATGCCGCGGCCGGGTCCCTGGCCCCGAAGCCGGCCGCCAAGCCGGCCAAGAAGGCCGGCGCCAAGTAGCAGCTGTACGGGGCCCTTTCCCTCCGGGGGAAGGGCCCCGCCCAGTACCACCCCGCACCCCCCGCACCCCCCGCACCCCGGAACTACCAATAAGGCGGCAGCACATGGGTATGACGACTCCCCAGGTCGTCGTCCACCGGGACAAGGAGCTGATGGCCCAGGCCGCGGCGGCCCGGCTCATCACGAAGATCGTGGACGCGCAGGCGGCCCGGGGCAGCGCCTCCGTGGTCCTGACCGGCGGTCGCAACGGCAACGGCCTGCTCGCGGCCCTCGCCGCCGCCCCCGCCCGGGACGCGATCGACTGGGCCCGCGTCGACCTGTGGTGGGGCGACGAGCGGTACCTCCCCGAGGGCGACCCCGAGCGCAATTGCACCCAGGCCCGCGAGGCCCTCCTGGACTCCGTCCCGGTGGACCCGGCCCGCGTGTACGCGATGCCCGCCTCCGACGGCCCGTACGGCGCCGACGTGGACGCGGCGGCGGCGTCCTACGCCGCCCTGCTGGCGAAGGCGGCCGGCCCCGAGGACCACGGCCCGGTCCCCCGCTTCGACGTGCTGATGCTGGGCGTCGGCCCCGACACCCACGTGGCGTCCCTGTTCCCGGAACACCCCGCGACCCGCGAGACGGAGCGTACGGTCGTCGGCGTCCACGGCGCCCCGAAGCCGCCGCCCACCCGGATCTCCCTCACCTTCCCGGCGATCCGGGCGGCCCGTGAGGTCTGGTTGCTGGCGGCCGGTGAGGACAAGGCCGGCGCCGTCACCCTTGCCCTGGGCGGGGCGGGCGGCGTCCAGGCACCGGCGGCCGCAGCCGTCGGCCGCAGCCGCACCCTGTGGCTGCTGGACCGCGCGGCCGCGGCCGGACTGCCGTCCGACATGTACCCGCCGGCCTCCGCCTGACCGCACCCCGTACGCACGAAGGGCCCGGCCCCCGCGACCGTTCGGTCGCGGGGGCCGGGCCCTTCGTGCGCGGGTCAGGCGCGGCCGCGCAGCTCGCGGTAGGCGGCCACCAGGGTCCGGGTCGACGGGTCCAGGGACCCGGTGTCCGCGCCCTCCGTCAGAGCCGGCTCCAGCCGCTTGGCGAGGACCTTGCCCAGTTCGACTCCCCACTGGTCGAAGGAGTCGATGTTCCACACCGCGCCCTGGACGAACACCTTGTGCTCGTAGAGCGCGATCAGCTGGCCGAGGACCGACGGGGTCAGCTCGCCGGCGAGGATCGTCGTCGTCGGGTGGTTGCCCCGGAACGTCTTGTGGGGGACGAGCTCCTCGGCGACGCCCTCCGCCCGGACCTCCTCGGCGGTCTTGCCGAAGGCCAGGGCCTGCGTCTGCGCGAAGAAGTTCGCCATCAGCAGGTCGTGCTGGGCCGCCAGGGTCGGCGGCAGCTCGGCCAGGGGCCGGGCGAACCCGATGAAGTCGGCGGGGATCACCTTCGTCCCCTGGTGGATCAACTGGTAGTACGCGTGCTGCCCGTTGGTGCCGGGCGTGCCCCACACCACCGGTCCGGTCTGCCAGTCCACCCGGTTGCCGTCCCGGTCGACGGACTTGCCGTTCGACTCCATGTCCAGCTGCTGCAAGTACGCGGTGAAGCGCGACAGGTAGTGGCTGTAGGGCAGGACCGCGTGCGACTGCGCGTCGTGGAAGCCGCCGTACCAGATCCCCAACAGGCCCAGCAGGAACGGAGCGTTCTGCTCGGGCGGCGCCGTGCGGAAGTGCTCGTCCATCAAGTGGAAGCCGCCGAGCATCTCCTCGAAGGCGTCCGGGCCGACGGCGATCATGAGCGAGAGCCCGATGGCCGAGTCGAAGGAGTAGCGTCCGCCGACCCAGTCCCAGAACCCGAACATGTTGGCCGTGTCGATGCCGAACTCCTCGACCTTCTCGGCGTTGGTCGACAACGCCACGAAGTGGCGCGCCACCGCGGCCTGGTCACCGCCGAGGCCCGCCAGCAGCCACGTGCGCGCCGAGGTGGCGTTGGTGATGGTCTCGATGGTGGTGAAGGTCTTGGACGCGATGATGAAGAGGGTCTCGGCCGGGTCCAGGTCCCGCACGGCCTCGTGCAGGTCGGCGCCGTCCACGTTGGACACGAAGCGCACGGTCAGCGAGCGGTCGGTGAAGGCGCGCAGCGCCTCGTACGCCATCGCCGGACCGAGGTCGGATCCGCCGATGCCGATGTTGACGACGTTCTTGATCGGCTTGCCGGTGTGACCCTTCCACTCCTCCGACCGGACGCGGTCGGAGAAGGTCCGCATCCTGCCGAGGACTTCGTGCACGTCGGGTACGACGTTCTCGCCGTCCACCTCGACCACGGCGCCGGCCGGCGCGCGCAGCGCGGTGTGCAGGACGGCCCGGTCCTCGGTCGTGTTGATCTTCTCGCCGCGGAACATGGCGTCCCGCAGTTCCGCCACGCCGGTGGCGGAAGCCAGTTCGCGCAGCAGCGCGAGCGTCTCGTCCGTGACGAGGTGCTTCGCGTAGTCGATGTACAGGTCCCCGACCCGCAGGGTGTAGTTGGTGCCCCGGTCCGGGTCGGTCTCGAACAGCTCCCGCAGATGCGTCTGCCCCAACTCGTCGCGGTGCTTGCCGAGTGCGTTCCACTCGGGCGTCCGGTTGAGCCTCGTACGGCTGTCTGCGTTCATCTCGGACATCAACCCACTTCTTCCTGTCCTGTTGTGCCCCGCCGCCTCCAAACCTAAGGGATCCGAAGGCGGACAACGCACACAAAGGGGCCCGGCCCGCGGGATTCGTACTCCCACGGACCGGGCCCCCGGTCACTCTTGAGTGCTGCTCAGGTTCGCGCCGAGTCTCAGATCTCGCCGCGGAGCTTCGCGAGCGCCTCGGCGAGGATGGCTTCGCCGTCGGCGTCCGTGCGCCGTTCCCGGACGTACGCGAGGTGCGTCTTGTAGGGCTCGGTGCGCGGCGGGGCGGGCGGGTTGTCCCGGTCCTGTCCGGCCGGGAATCCGCAGCGCGGGCAGTCCCAGGTGTCGGGCACCTGCGCGTCGCTGGCGAAGCTGGGCTGCGTCTCGTGCCCGTTCGAGCACCAGAAGGAGATGCGCAGGCGGGGCGCGGATTCGCCGCGCTCGGCCTCGCCCATCGGCCCGGCTCCGACCCGACTTCCACGAATCGCGTTGCCACTTGCCACGGTCGTAACTCCCTGCGTGATGGTGCCGCAAAGCGTGAGGAATTCCCGCTGAGGGCGCCCCGGTCTACGTGAAGCCGAGCAGAATCACTGGTTCCGCAACCGGAACGCCGGACCTCAGGATAGGCCCGTCACGGTGGCCGGTACCGCCGCAATGACCAAAACCGGTCAGCTGCTCGTCTTCATGAAGAGACCGAGCGTGACGATGCAGGCGAACCACAGCAGGCCGACCACGACGGTGATGCGGTCCAGGTTGCGCTCCGCCACGGAGGAACCACCGACCGACGACTGCATGCCGCCGCCGAACATGTCGGAGAGGCCGCCGCCCTTGCCCTTGTGCATCAGCACGAGCAGCATCAGCAGGGCGCTGAAGACGACCAGGGCGATCGAGAACCCCATAATCACGGCTGATTCCTACTTTCTGGGCATTCTGGGCTTGTTTCACCGGGCCTGCGACGGGCGCGGGGGCCAGCGGCTGCCGGTGCAGCCCCTGGCCCCCGCAAGGGTACGACGGATCCGCCCTACCGCATACTCACTGGTCGCGGAAGCGAGCGATCTTGACGAACTCGTCCACGTCCAGTGCCGCGCCGCCGATCAGGGCCCCGTCGACGTCGGGCTGGGCCATGATCGCGGCGATGTTGCCGGACTTCACCGAGCCGCCGTACTGGATGCGGACCTTGTCGGCCAGCTCCTGCGAGTACAGCTCCGCGAGGCGGCCGCGGATCGCCCCGCACACCTCCTGCGCGTCCTCGGGGGTGGCGACCTCGCCGGTCCCGATGGCCCAGACGGGCTCGTACGCGATCACGATGGACTCGGCCTGCTCGGCCGGGAGGTCCTTGAGGCCGCCGTCGACCTGCGCCAGCGTGTGGGGGACCTGCTCGCCGGCCTTGCGGACGTCGAGGCCCTCGCCGACGCACAGGATCGGCGTGATCCCGTGCTTGTACGCGGCCTTGACCTTGGCGTTGCAGATCTCGTCGTTCTCGCCGTGGTACTGGCGGCGCTCGCTGTGGCCGACGGCCACGAAGGAGCACTTCAGCTTCGCCAGCATCGGGCCGGAGATCTCGCCGGTGTAGGCGCCGGAGTCGTGCTGCGAGATGTCCTGGGCGCCGTACTTGATCTTCAGCTTGTCGCCGTCGACCAGGGTCTGGACCGAGCGCAGGTCGACGAAGGGCGGCAGGACCGCGATCTCGACGGCGTCGTAGTCCTTGTCGGCCAGTGCGAAGGCGAG
Source organism: Streptomyces sp. NPDC029836 (assembly GCF_055574495.1). Lineage (NCBI taxonomy): Bacteria > Bacillati > Actinomycetota > Actinomycetes > Kitasatosporales > Streptomycetaceae > Streptomyces > Streptomyces sp. NPDC029836. Next base: position 122,607 of record NZ_JBVHZI010000002.1, read on the forward strand.
CTTCTGGACGTGGGCGATGGCCTCGAGGTGGTTGAGGTTCATCTTCCAGTTGCCCGCCATCAGCGGGGTGCGGCCGTTTTCAACTGCGGTCATGTGGGTTCAGCCCTCCAGGGCAGCGAGGCCGGGGAGCGTCTTGCCTTCGAGGTATTCGAGGCTGGCGCCGCCACCGGTGGAAATGTGACCGAAGGCGTTCTCGTCGAAGCCCAGGATGCGGACCGCCGCGGCGCTGTCGCCACCGCCGACGACGGTGAAGGCGTCGCTGTCGACGAGGGCCTGCGCGATGGCGGTGGTGCCGTCCGCGTAGTCGGGGTGCTCGAAGACGCCGACCGGGCCGTTCCAGAAGACGGTCTTGGCATCGGCGATCTTCGACGCGTAGAGCTCGCGCGTCTTCGGGCCGATGTCCAGGCCCTCCTTGTCCGAGGGGATCTTGTCCGCGTCGACGGTCTCGAAGTCGGCCGGGGCCTTGGTCTTCAGATCCGGGAACTCGGACGAGACCAGGATGTCGACCGGGAGGACCAGTTCGACGCCGGTCTCCTCGGCACGCTTCATGTACTCCGTGACGACCGGGATCCGGTCCTCCTGGAGCAGGGAGATGCCGACCTCGTGGCCCTGGGCCTTGAGGAAGGTGTAGGCCATGCCGCCGCCGATGAGGATGCGGTCGGCCTTGCCGAGCAGCTCGTCGATGACGGCGAGCTTGTCGGAGACCTTGGCGCCGCCGAGGACCACCACGTACGGGCGCTCGACCTCGGCGGTCAGCTTCTTCAGGACGCCGACCTCGGTGGCGATGAGGTAACCGGCCGCGTGCGGCAGGCGCGCGGGCAGGTCGAAGACCGAGGCGTGCTTGCGGTGGACGGCGCCGAAGCCGTCGCCGACGTAGACGTCGGCCAGTTCGGCGAGCTGGTCCGCGAAGGCGCCGCGCTCGGCGTCGTCCTTCGAGGTCTCACCGGCGTTGAAGCGCAGGTTCTCCAGAACGGCGACCCGGCCGTCGGTGAGGGCGGCGACGGTCTCCTTGGCGGACGTCCCGACGGTGTCGGTGGCGAACGCGACCTCCGCGCCGAGCAGCTCGCCGAGGCGGGCGGCGGCGGGGGCGAGGGAGAACTCCGGCTCCACGCCGGTGCCCTTCGGACGGCCGAGGTGCGAAGCGACGACCACGCGGGCGCCCGCCTCGGCGAGCTTCGCGACGGTCGGCCGGACGGCGCGGATGCGGCCGTCGTCGGTGATCGTGGTGGTGCCCTTGGCGAACGGGACGTTGAGGTCCGCGCGGACGAAGACCCGCTTGCCCTTGACGCCCTCGGCGAGCAGTTCGTCGATCGTCTTCATGTGTTTCTACTCCTTTGATGCCTTCACCCGAAGGGCGAGGAAGGGAGAACGAGGCAAGCAACAGGGCCCGTGCGGCGCTCCATCGCGCCACCCGGACCCTGTACTCACATCGTGGTGCCTTGCCCTGCGTACTTAGAGCTGACCGCCGACGAAGACGGTGAGGTCGACGAGACGGTTGGAGTAGCCCCACTCGTTGTCGTACCAGCCGACGACCTTAACCTGCGTTCCGTCCTGCACCATCGTCAGGGAGGAGTCGAAGGTGCAGGAGGCCGGCCAGTTGACGATGTCCGAGGACACGATGGCGTCCTCGGTGTAGTCGAGGATCCCCTTCAGCTGGCCCTCGGAGGCCTTCTGGAAGGCGGCGTTGATCTCTTCCACGGTGGTCTCGCGGGAGAGCTCCAGTACGAGGTCGGTGACCGAGCCCGTGGGGACCGGGACGCGCATCGCGATGCCGTCCAGCTTGCCCTTGAGCTGCGGGAGGACCAGCGCGGTGGCCTTGGCGGCACCGGTGGACGTCGGGATGATGTTCTCGGCGGCGGCGCGGGCGCGGCGCAGGTCCGAGTGCGGGAAGTCCAGGATGCGCTGGTCGTTCGTGTACGCGTGGACCGTCGTCATCATGCCCTTGACGATGCCGAAGTTCTCGTCGAGGACCTTGGCCATCGGCGCCACACAGTTGGTGGTGCAGGAGGCGTTGGAGATGACGTGGTGGTTGGCCGCGTCGTACTTGTCGTGGTTGACGCCCATCACGATCGTGATGTCCTCGTCCTTGGCCGGAGCCGAGATGAGGACCTTCTTCGCGCCGGCCGCGATGTGCTTGGCGGCGTCGGCCTTCTTCGTGAAGATGCCGGTCGACTCGATGACGATGTCGGCGCCCAGCTCGCCCCAGGGGAGGTTCGCGGGGTCGCGCTCGGCGAACGTCTTGAAGGTGTTGCCGTCGACCGTGATGGTGTCGTCGGTGTGGGAGACCTCGGCCTTGAGGCGACCCAGGATGGTGTCGTACTTGAGCAGGTGCACCAGGGTCGCGTTGTCAGTCAGGTCGTTGACACCGACGATCTCGATGTCCGCTCCCTGCTCCAGGAGCGCCCGGAAGTAGTTGCGGCCAATTCGGCCAAAGCCGTTGATGCCTACGCGGATCGTCACGAACCGATCTCCTCGTTGGGTGCGCCGGCCTGTCCGCCGGCGAGCTGTATGGGATGTCCCCGACCGCTTACGACCCTACCTCTCCGTGAGCTTTGGAGTGACATCGATCGAGGCCTGACACGCCCCGGGGGCCGTACCACTGGTGCGGGCACGGGCCCCCCGGGACTTCGTGCCCGTCACTCAGGGTGAGTGACGGGAGGGGCGCTGATCAGCGGTTCAGCGCTCGGAGCGCCTTACCGACGAGTAGGGCGCGGTCCGTTGCGGCCGGCACGTGTTCGAGGCCGAAGCCGAGGAGCACCGTGTCACGCGTAGTGACCGACGCGTAGGACTTGAACAGTTCGCCGGTCCTGGACCAATCGCCGGGAACATCGGGACTTCCGGCCGGGGCGCCCTGCGCGGTCCAGGTGCCGAGGGAGGTCTCGAAGCCCTCGGCGGCCCGGTCGGCCCCGCCGACGTTGAGCCGGGCCTCGTCCGCGAACACGCCGCGGCCGCCGGAGCCCGGGTCGGTGATGGAGGAGAGGGAGACCTCGACGGACCTGCCGGCCCAGGCGCTCAGGTCGAAGGTGACCTGCTTCCAGCCTCCGGAGGAGCCGGTGAAGCTGTTCCAGCTGCCGCTGGTGCCCTGCGGCGCGCAGCCGCCGCCGTCGAGGGTGAGGTAGCGGCGCAGGAACGGGTGCCCGTTCAGCAGGAAGCCCGCCTCGCACTCCGCGGGGACGGTGGTCGAGCTCAGCCCGCCGGTGTCCGGGAGCGTGGTCCAGTCGTCCCCGCCGGCCGTACGGGCCTCCAGGGCGGCGTGGTCGTAGCCCTCCTCGGTGTTCCAGTTGAGGGCCAGCTTCAGCTGCGGCCGGTCGGCGGCGGTGACCCCGGTGAGGTCGATGGTGCGGGTGAGCCGCTTCCAGTCGTCGTCGGCGTGGGTGGCCGAGGCCATCCCGGCGCCGGCGTAGGGCGCGTACGGGTTGGCCACCCCGGCGTACTGACCCGCCTGGGCGCTCCTGAACTGCGGGAACTGTGCGGGCGGCAGGGTTTCGGAGGTCACGGTGTAGGCGCCCGGGGCGTTGAGCGGGTTGCCCGCCGCGTCGCCGAGGCCCGCCTTGGAGCCGTTCAGGGCTCCGGTGCCGGTGAAGCCGGTGGGGGCGCCGACGCTCGCCCGTCCGTAGGCGCCGAGCCAGTACTGGCTGAAGTCGTTGGTCACGGCCCGGCCGACCTGGGCGTTGCCGCCCGCCAGTTCACCGGCCTCGATGAGCTTGCCGCCCTCGTTGAGGAAGTCGCGGACCGCCAGCTGGGTGTCGCCGCCGGGGGTCTTGGCGCCGGTGTAGTGGACGACGGTCCCGAAGTGCGACAGCACCCCGAGGTGGTGCGGGACGCCCTGGGTCGCCACGTCCCAGACGGCCGCGGACTTCCCGTTGGCGCGCAGCGCGTCCACGTAGGCCGCGGCGTGCTGTGCCTTCGCGCCCTCCTCGGCGATGACGAGGACGTCCGCGCGGGGCCGTTCGGCGACGGTGTACGTGAAGTGCTCGCCAGAAACCTGCTTGCCGGAGCGGTCGCGGCCGGTGAACCAGACCTCGACCTTGTCGCCGGGGCGGGCGCCGTCGATCTTCGCGCGGTACTCGTCGAACCAGTTGTTGTCCTCGCCGCCGTAGACGTCGCCGCCCTTCCAGGCCCTGAGGTCCTCGTCGTGCGTGCGGCCCCCGTTGATCCGGTAGTTGAGCTCCTTGTCGCGCAGGGCCTTGCGGGCGGTGACGGAGACCGTCTGGTCCTCGCCGCGGCCGGCCCAGGAGGTGGTGAAGGGGTCGGGGGTGAAGTCCGCGGCGCTCAGGCCGACGGCGGAGGCCGGTTGGTCCGGGTGCGCGGCGCTCTCGCCGACGGTCAGCGCGAAGGGGATGTTCTTGGCGAACTCGCCCTGGATGAGCTTCTCGTCGTCCGGGAAGTTGAAGCCGGAGGCGCAGTCCTCGGGCTTCCACGGGTCGTTCGGATCGATCTCGGAGGCCGTCTGGCAGGTGGTCATCTCGGGGGTGAACATCATGGTGCCGTTGACGTTCGCGGCGTGGCCGTCGGCCTCGCCGTTGGTCGTGTACAGCTCGGAGGACAGCTGGGGGTAGTAGCCGGGGACGGCCGGCTTCTCCGGGGTGCCCGCCAGGGCCTGGTAGGCCACGTCGTCCGGGGTGGGGGTGGCCACCTGCCAACCGACGCCGTAGAGGATCAGTTCGGAGGCCGAGTGGTAGTTGATGGCGTACTCGAAGCCGATCCGCTTCTGGAAGGCGTCGAGGGCGCGGGTCTCCGGTTCGGAGCCGCCCTGGGGGCCCCGGTAGGTCTCGCTCGACGCGTTCGGTGAGGAGCCCTCGTTGTCGTAGCCCCATTTGTAGGAGAAGTTGCGGTTGAGGTCGACGCCGTCGCCGCCGGTGATCTTTCCGTCGCCGTTGTTGTCGCGCATGTTCTTGCGCCACAGTCGGGCGCTGTCGGCGGTGAAGGTGTGGTCGTATCCGTCGGGGTTGGCGGAGAGCAGGAACCACAGCTCGGTGGAGTCCACCAGCCGGGTGACCCGCGGGTCCTTGCCGTAGTTGTCGAGCGTGTGGTGCATCAGCCGCCGGGTCATCTCGGGGGTGATCCACTCGCGGGCGTGCTGGTTGGACATGTAGAGCACGGACGGCTTGTCGCCGTCCTTGCCCTTCTTGGCGTTCTTGGTGACCTTGAGCGCGAGGATGTCCTTGCCCTGGACGGTCTTGCCGATGGAGACGACCTTGGTGAGCGCCTGGTGCTCCCGGGCGGTGCTCAGGATCTCCTCCTGGAGTCCGCCCTTGCCGCTGTACGGGCGGAACACCCCGTCCCCGGCGGCCTTGGCGCGGGCCAGGCCCTGGCTGGACGCCTTGCGTTCGGCGAGCTTGATCCCCTGGGCGGCGAGTTGCTCGGCCTGGCCGCCGGTGAGGAAGAGTTCGATCTTGGCGGTGCCGCTCTCCGGGGCACGTTCGGCGAGTTCGTGGGCGTCCTGGCCGGCCGCGAGCACGAGCGGGACCTGCTCGCGGGTGATGTCGGCGTCGTAGACCCGTACCTCGTCGGCGCCGGATCCGGTGCCGGGTGCGGGCTGGGCCTGGGCCGCGGCGGGTAGCGCGGCCAATGTGGTTCCGATGACGAATGCGGTTGCGGCGAGGATCGTTCTCGCGCGGTGCCTCATGTGCCCCCCTGGGCGTCGTCTGCCACGAAAGCGTGCGGACGCCAGGCTCACGAGCGGCCCGTGCTCATGTCAATGGGGCGTACCGCGAAGGGGCCCGCACGGGTGAGCGTGCGGGCCCCTTGTGGCGTACGGGCGGGGGCGGGTCAGACCGACATGTTGTCGGCCAGTTCCTCGCTGAGGTCGAGGTTGGATTCGGTGCCCGGGATGCCGAGGTCCTGGGCCCGCTTGTCGGCCATCGCCAGGAGGCGACGGATCCGGCCGGCGACCGCGTCCTTGGTCAGCGGCGGGTCGGCCAGGGCGCCCAGTTCCTCCAGGGAGGCCTGCTTGTGCTCCATGCGCAGCCGACCGGCGGCGGCGAGGTGCTCGGGGACCTCGTCGGCCAGGATCTCCAGGGCGCGCTGCACCCGGGCTCCGGCGGCCACCGCGGCCCGCGCCGAGCGGCGCAGGTTGGCGTCGTCGAAGTTCGCGAGCCGGTTGGCGGTGGCGCGGACCTCGCGCCGCATCCGCCGCTCCTCCCAGGCCAGCACCGACTCGTGGGCGCCGAGGCGGGTGAGGAGGGCGCCGATGGCGTCGCCGTCGCGGACCACGACCCGGTCCACGCCGCGCACCTCCCGGGCCTTGGCGGCGATGGACAGCCGGCGGGCGGCGCCGACCAGGGCGAGGGCGGCCTCCGGTCCGGGGCAGGTGACCTCCAGGGAGGAGGAACGGCCCGGTTCGGTGAGGGAGCCGTGGGCGAGGAAAGCACCGCGCCAGGCCGCCTCCGCGTCACAGGTGGCCCCGGAGACCACCTGCGGGGGCAGGCCCCGGATGGGCCGGCCACGACCGTCGACGAGGCCCGTCTGACGTGCCAGCTGGTCGCCGCCCGCCACGACCCGTACGACGAAGCGGCTGCCCCGGCGCAGACCGCCCGGGGCCATCACGACCAGGTCCGAGGAGTGTCCGAAGATCTCCAGGATGTCCTTGCGCAGCCGGCGCGCGGCGATCCCGGTGTCGAGTTCCGCCTCGATGACGATGCGGCCGCTCACCAGGTGCAGGCCGCCCGCGAACCGAAGGATCGCCGAGACCTCCGCCTTCCTGCAGCAGGTCCGGGTGACGGGCAGGCGAGAGATCTCATCCTTCACCGCGGGCGTCATCGCCATGGGCCGATCCTTCCATGCATCCGAAAAATACGGTCGTACGCGGCGGCCAGCAGCTCCGGGTCGTGTTTCGGAGAGCCGTCCTGTCGGGCCACCGGCGCCAGCTCGACCGCGGCACCGAACCGTTTTGCGGCATCGGCGAGGGACTCGCGATCGGGCACGGCGGCCTCGTCGGCCAGCACCACGTCCAGGGCGAGTTTAGGGGCGTGTCGGGCCAAAACCTCCAAATGACGCTGCGGAGAGAAGCCTTCTGTTTCGCCGGGCTGCGGCGCGAGGTTCAGCGACAGCACCCGTCTCGCCTTCGTCTGCACCAGCGCGTCGAGCAGTTCCGGTACCAACAGGTGCGGAATGACGGACGAGAACCAGGACCCCGGACCGAGCACCACCCAGTCGGCGTCGAGCACCGCGGCGACGGCCTCCGGCACGGCCGGCGGGTCACGCGGCACGACCTGCACGGAGAGCACCTCGCCCGGGGTGAGGGCCACCGTGGCCTGCCCCCGGACGGTGTCGACGTCCTCCGGGCGGGCCGGATCGTGCCCCTTGACCAGCGCCTGGAGTTCCAGGGGCACCGCCGACATCGGCAGCACGCGGCCCTGGGCGCCCAGGAGTTTCCCGACCAGGTCGAGGGCCTGGACGGGGTCGCCGAGCTGTTCCCACAGGGCGACGATCAGCAGGTTGCCGACCGCGTGTTCGTGCAGGTCGCCCCGCGACTGGAAGCGGTGTTGGATGACGCGGGACCAGGTCTGGCCCCACTCGTCGTCCCCGCACAGCGCGGCCAGGGCCTTGCGCAGGTCGCCGGGCGGCAGGACGCCGAGCTCCTCCCGGAGTCGGCCGCTGGAGCCGCCGTCGTCGGCGACGGTGACCACCGCGGTGAGCTCGCCGGTGATCCGGCGCAGCGCGGCGAGGGAGGCCGACAGCCCCATGCCGCCGCCCAGGGCGACGACCTTGGGGGCGACCACCTTGGGCGCCGCGCCGCGGCGGCCGGTGCGGCCCGCGCCCTCTTCGCCCGCGGGGGCGGAGCGGCGCAGGCGGCGCAGCCGCAGGGTCCGTCCGGTCACTCGCGCCCCATGTCCCGGTGGACGACGACGGTCTCGACTCCCTCGGAGGCGAGGCGGGCGGCGAGCTTCTCGGACATGGCCACGCTGCGGTGCTTGCCGCCCGTGCAGCCGACCGCGATCGTCACGTACCGCTTGCCCTCGCGGCGGTAGCCGGTGGCGATGAGCTGGAGCAGCTCGGTGTAGCGGTCGAGGAACTCCTTGGCGCCGGGCTGGCTGAAGACGTACCCCGACACCTCCTCGTTGAGCCCGGTGAAGGGGCGCAGCTCCGGGACCCAGTGCGGGTTGGGGATGAAGCGACAGTCGACGACGAGGTCGGCGTCCACGGGCAGGCCGTACTTGTAGCCGAAGGACATGACGGTGGCCCGCAGTTCGGGCTCCTCGTCGCCCGCGAACTGGGCGTCCATCTTGGCGCGCAGTTCGTGCACGTTCAGGCTGGAGGTGTCGATGACCAGGTCGGCGTCGCCGCGCAGTTCGCGCAGCAGGTCACGCTCGGCGGCGATGCCGTCGGTGATGCGGCCGTCGCCCTGGAGGGGGTGCGGGCGGCGGACCGACTCGAAGCGGCGGACCAGGGCGTCGTCGGAGGACTCCAGGAAGACGATGCGCCGGTTGACGCCCTTGCTGTCGAGGTCGGAGAGCGACTCGCGCAGCGCGTCGAAGAACTGGCGGCCGCGTACGTCGACGACGACGGCGATCCGCGCCACGTTGCCCTGGGAGCGGGCGCCGAGCTCCACCATGGTGGGGATCAGCGCGGGCGGCAGGTTGTCGACGACGAACCAGCCGAGGTCCTCCAGGCACTTGGCCGCCGTGCTGCGGCCGGCTCCGGACATGCCGGAGATGATCACCAGTTCGGGGATGGCCGCCTCGGCGTTGTCGCCGGGCTCCACGGTCGTGCCCGTACTCACCTGTGCTCCGTCTCGGTCGTGCTCGGTCTTGCGTTCGGACTCGTGCTCGGTCATTGCTCGGTCCCCCGTTCGGACGGTGCTCCCGCTGGTGCGGGGGTCTCGTCCTCCATGATCTCTCCTGTCGCCGTATTGACGGCAGGACCGGCGGGTACCGCCTGCGCGAGGGCCGCGGCCACGGTCTCGGCGGTCTTGCGACCTATGCCCGGGACCTCGCAGATCTGGTCGATTGTCGCCTGTCTCAGCTTCTTCACCGAACCGAAGTGCTTGATCAGGGCGTGCTTGCGGCTCTCCCCGAGGCCGGGCACCTCGTCGAGCGGCCCGGACTTCAGCCGCTTGGCCCGCTTGCTGCGCTGGTACTGGATGGCGAAGCGGTGGGCTTCGTCACGGACCCGCTGGAGCAGGTAGAGGCCCTCGCTGGTGCGGGGCAGGACGACCGGGTCGTCCTCGCCGGGCAGCCACACCTCCTCCAGCCGCTTGGCCAGCCCGCACACGGCCACGTCGTCGACGCCGAGCTCCTCCAGGGCCCGCTTGGCGGCGGCGACCTGCGGTTTCCCGCCGTCGACCACGACGAGCTGCGGCGGGTAGGCGAAGCGGCGGGGCCTGCCGTCGTCCTCGGCCGGGACCTCGCCGTCCCGCGCGTCCTGGAGGTCCTCGGGGTGCTGGGCGACCTGCGCGGCCCGGCCGTCCTCGGGAGACCACTCCCCCGTCCTCAGCTTCTCCTGGAGGTAGCGGCGGAAGCGCCGGGAGACCACCTCGTGCATGGAGCGGACGTCGTCCTGCCCCTCGAAGGTCTTCATCTGGAAGCGGCGGTACTCGCTCTTGCGTGCGAGCCCGTCCTCGAAGACGACCATGGAGGCCACGACGTCGTCGCCCTGCAGGTGGGAGATGTCGAAGCATTCGATGCGCAGCGGGGCGCCGTCGAGCTCCAGGGCCTCGGCGATCTCCTCCAGGGCCCGGGAGCGGGTGGTGAGGTCGCCGGCGCGCTTGGTCTTGTGCAGGGCGAGGGACTGCTGGGCATTGCGGTGGACGGTCTCCATGAGGGCCTTCTTGTCCCCGCGCTGCGGGATGCGCAGGCTCACCTGGGAGCCGCGGCGCTCGGCCAACCACTCGTTCAGCGCGGGTGTGTCCTCCGGCAGCGCCGGGACCAGCACCTCCTTGGGGACGGCCTCGCCCTTCTCCTCGCCGTAGAGCTGCTGGAGGGCGTGCTCGACGAGGCCGGCGGTGTCCACGGCCTCCACCTTGTCGGTGACCCAGCCGCGCTGGCCGCGGACGCGCCCGCCCCGTACGTGGAAGATCTGCACTGCGGCTTCGAGCTCGTCCTCGGCGACGGCGATCAGGTCGGCGTCGGTGGCGTCCGCGAGGACCACGGCGTTCTTCTCCATGGCCCGGCGCAGCGCCCCGATGTCGTCGCGCAGCCGGGCGGCCTTCTCGTACTCCATCTCCTCGGCGGCCTCGTGCATGCTCGCTTCGAGGCGGGACAGGTAGGTGCCGGTGCGGCCGGCGATGAAGTCGCAGAAGTCCTCGGCGAGTTCGCGGTGCTCCTCCGGGGTGACCCGGCCGACGCAGGGCGCCGAGCACTTGCCGATGTAGCCGAGCAGACAGGGGCGGCCGATCTGCGCGGACCGCTTGAACACCCCCGCGGAGCACGTCCGGACGGGGAAGACCCGCAGCATCAGGTCGACCGTCTCGCGGATGGCCCAGGCGTGCCCGTACGGGCCGAAGTAGCGCACGCCCTTCTTCTTGGGGCCGCGCATCACCTGGACGCGCGGGTACTGCTCGTTCATGGTGACGGCGAGGGAGGGGTAGCTCTTGTCGTCCCGGTACTTGACGTTGAACCGGGGGTCGAACTCCTTGATCCAGGAGTATTCGAGCTGGAGCGCCTCGACCTCGGTGGAGACCACCGTCCACTCGACGGAGGCGGCCGTCGTGACCATGGTGGCGGTGCGCGGGTGCAGGTTCGCGACGTCCTGGAAGTAGCTGGCGAGCCGTTGGCGCAGGCTCTTGGCCTTCCCGACGTAGATCACCCGGCGGTGCTCGTCGCGGAACTTGTAGACCCCCGGGGAGTCGGGGACCTGCCCGGGTTTGGGGCGGTAGCTGGAAGGGTCGGCCATGCCGCCCACCCTACTGGCGCGCACCGACAACGGGCCGTACGCCGTCCGTACGGAGCCGGCGGGCGGGCGTCGGCGGACGGGCGGACGCGGCGGATCCGGGGTCGCCGGGGTCGCCCGGGCGGTCGGCCGCGGGACCCGGCCGTGGGAGGCGGCCGGGTCCCGCGGACGGGCGGTCAGGGCCCGCCCTGTGGGGAGGCAGGCCCTGCGGGGCGGATCCCGCGGGGTCGGGGTCAGGCCCGGGCCGGGGTCGGGCCAGGGCCGGGGTCGGGCCCGGGCCGGGGTCGGGCCGGGGTCAGGCCCGGGTCGTGGGTCAGGCCCGGGTCGGGGTGCGGCGGCGGCTCAGGAACAGCGCGCCCAGGGCGGCGAGGGCCAGGCCGGCGCCCGCTCCCCAGGCGAGCGGGGTCACCGGCGTGCGGGGTGCCGGCGCGGCAGCGGCGGCCGGGGCGGCGAGCGGGCTAGCGGCGAGCGGCCCGGCGCCGGGCTGCGCTGCCGGGGGTTGCGCCGCCGGGGGCAGCGCGGTCGGGTCCTCGAAGCCGCCGGCCTTGCCGTCGCGGGCGTAGGCGGAGCCGGGCAGCTTGTCCCCGTACGCCCGGGTGACCCGGGCCCGGTAGGCGTCCAGGCTGGTGCCGGCCTCGCCGACGGCCCGCACGGCGTCCTCGTCCAGCGGCAGCACGCGGCTGTCCCGGGCGACGAACCAGGCGTCGGTCTGGGGTTCGCGGAAGACGGTCCCGCCGGGGAGTTTCGCGGCGCCGAGTCCGACGTAGCGGAACTCGTCGTCGCCGGTGGCGATGTTCACCACCTGCCAGCCGCTCTCCGTGCGCGCGGTCCACAGGGCGGCCTGTTGGCCGTCCGAGGACACCGCCTTGGTCGCGAGGAACTCCAGGCGGGCCACGCCGGCGCCGGCCCGGCCCGCGACGAAGTCCGGGGAGAGGTGGTGGACGGGGACGGTCTCGCCCTCGATCCGGGGCTGCGCCGCCGCGAGCGACACCTTGCCCTCACGGGCGAAGAACCGGGAGAGGGTGGCCAGGGTCGCGGGGTCGGAGGCCGCCGCCCGGGCCTGCGCCCGGACCTCGGCGCCGGCGGTCGGGGGCTGGGGGACGGGGGCGGCGGCGGCCTGCCCGGCGAGGGTGAGCACGGCGGTGGCGGCGAGCGCCGCCACGGTGACGCGGCGTACGGGCCGGGGTCGCTGCGCGTGGGCCCGCGCCTGGGGTGCGGGGGTCATGGCGGTCACGCCCCGATCCGGTAGAGGGAGTGGGTCCAGGAGAAGGTGTTGTTGTTGACGTACCAGGCGTGGGAAGCCCAGTTGTAGCGGTCGCTGGAGGGCCAGGGGTCGCCCCAGTAGACCCAGCTGTTGGCGGTGTCGTAGCCGTAGAGCACGTGCATGTGGCCGCCTCCGTTGGACCACTGGATGCGGGTCTCGATGGGGCGGTTGGCGTTGATCTCGCCCTGCACGGTGGAGTACTGGAGCCAGCCCGTCACGTAGCTGCCGGGATTGACGCCGGCCCAGCGCAGGCCGGTCTGGACGTTGCCGAGGGTGGCCTGGTTGTTGGGGCACTCGGTGCCCTGTTGGCGGTTGAAGGCGGCGTTGCAGAACTGGTTCTGGCTGTAGTCGCGGCCGAACCAACCGGCGATGGTGTTGCCGCCGGCGGCCCAGCACCAGTTGGTCTTGAGCTGCGCCTGCATGGTGATGTTCAGGCGCTTGGTGGCGAGGGCGGCGCTCGTGGTGTCCGTACCGGGGCCGGCCGCGGCGGCGGAGCCGGAACCGATCGGCAGCAGGACGAGGAGCAGGGCGGAGACGAGGGCGGCCAGGGACAACCGTCTGTTGTGCTTGCGCATCGCGTTCCTCCCGAGGTGGGGACCCGAGGTGGGAAGTGGGGGGGGAGCGCGTCCGGACGCTGTGGAGGAGCATCAGGGTGTTGTCGCGATCAGGTCAACAGGCTTCAATACGCGGTGACGTCGCGGTGTGAACGGTGGGGCTGTGGTGTGAACGGTTGCTGTGGTTCCACCTGCTCTCCCCCGCGCCGCCCGACGGCCCCCACGTCGGCGGATGTGAACGTTCACAGAGGAGTCGCCATGCGCCCGACCGGCGACACGGCAAGCACGGCGGGTGCGGCAGGCACCGCAGGCACCGCAGGCGTGCCCCGCGCGACCGGTTCGACCCACCCGCCCGCCACGCCCGCCACGGCCGGTCCATCCGCCACGTCCGGGCCGTCCGGGCCGTCCGGGCCGTCCGGGCCGACGGACGCGGCGGGCACGACGGCCTCGGCGGAGAGCGGCCCGTTGGGCCCGTTGTTGCGCGGCGGCCCCTTCCACCTCGCCCTGCGCGCCGCCCTGGCGGCGCGCGGGCTGCCCCTGCACCGGGTGCAGCACCGGCTCGCCGCCCGCGGCATCAAGGTGGGCGTCACCAGCCTGAGTTACTGGCAGCAAGGGGCTCGGCGGCCGCGCCACCCGGAGTCGCTGCGGGCGGTGTCCGCGCTGGAGCAGATCCTGGAACTGCCGAACGGCGCGCTGCTACGGCTGCTGGCCGCCCCTGAGGGCTCCCCGGGCGGCCCCGGCCGACCGGCGGCCCGCCCGTACCGGGCCCTGGTGAGCGTGGGGGCGGCGGTGGAACAGTTGCTCGACGGCCTGGAACTGCCCGCCGACGGGGGCCTGCACTCGGTCGGCCACCACGAGCGGGTCCGCATCGGGGCGGACGGCGAACTGCGCCGCCGCGCCTCGCAGCAGATCGTCCGCGCGCACCGCGACGGCGTCGACCGTTACTTGGCCGTCCACCACGGCGATCCGGGCTGCGACGCCTCCCGGGTGGAGGTCCGGGCGCACGAGAACTGCCGGACGGGCCGGGTCCGCTGCCACCCGGAGGCCGGGGTGGTGGTCGCGGAGCTGCTGTTCGACGCCCGGCTGCGGCGCGGGGACACGTACGTCTTCGGGTACGGCATCGAGGACGGCACGGGGGCGCGGAGCGCCGAGTACGTGCGCGGGTTCAGCTACGCGGGCGGCCAGTACATGCTCCAGGTCCACTTCGACGAGGCGGCCCTGCCGGTGCGCTGCCGACGGTTCGCCCGGACCGGCCCGCTGGCACCCCGTACCGGCCTGTCCGACCTGACGCCCAGCGGCCGGCACCGGTCGGTGCACCTGGTGGAGCAGGGCGTGCGGCGCGGGATCCTCGGGATCGCCTGGGACTGGGAGTAGCCCGCGAGCCACCGGCCGTCCGGGCCGGTTCGCGGCGCCGTGCCCGAGCGAAGCGGGTCCACCGGGCCACGACCGCGGGCCGACTAGCCGGCGATGAGCTTGCCGTTCTCCGCCTTGACCGGGACGGCGGGCAGCGGTTCGGTGGCCGGGCCGCGCAGCACCTCGCCGGTGGCGAGGTCGAACCGGCTGCCGTGGCAGGGGCAGTTGCCCTCCCCCTCGACGATCTTGTCGAGGACGCAGCCGGCGTGCGTGCACTGGGCGCTGAACGCCTTGTACTGGCCCTCCGCCGGGCAGCTGACGACGACCTTCCGCTCCCGGAACAGCTTCGCGCCCCCGACCGGTACGGCGGACGCGGCGCCCAGCTCGACCGGCTCCTGCGGGACCGCGGGGCTGCCGTTGCCGCTGTTGGTCTCGGTGGAGCACGCCGACAGGGCCGCTCCGGCGCCGACGGCCCCGGCGAGCGCGGCGGCGCCCTTGAGCACGGTACGGCGGGCGGCGGACTGCGACGCGGACATGCGTTTCTCCTGGTACGAGGGCCGGCCGCGGGGGCGGGCCCGGTGGGGGTGCGGTCCGCGGAGCTCACGACGAGGCGGGCCGGCGGGCCCACCCGACGATACCGGGGCCGGATGGGATACCTTCCCCCGCGTGATCGTCGTCGGTGGAGAAGCCCTGATCGACCTCGTGCCCGTCGCGCAGCCGCCGGGCGCCCTGCTGCCGCGACCCGGCGGCGGCCCGTACAACACCGCGCTGGCGCTGGGCCGGCTCGGGGCCGCGGTCGCCTTCTGCTCGCGGGTGTCGTCGGACGGGTTCGGCGAGGCCGTGCTCGCCGGACTGCGGGCCGCCGGGGTGGACCTCTCGCTGGTGCGACGCGGTCCGGAGCCGACCACCTTGGCCGTGCCCTCGCTGGCCCCGGACGGCTCGGCCGCGTACCGCTTCTACGTCGAGGGCACCGCCGACCGGTTCTTCACCCTGCCGCCCGCGCTGCCGGCGGGCGTACGGGCCCTCGCGCTCGGCACCTGTTCGCTCGTCCTGGAGCCCGGCGCGAGCGCGTACGACGCCCTGCTGCGGCGGGAGTCGGGGCGCGGGCTGCTGACCCTGATGGACCCCAACATCCGCCCGGCGCTGATCGCGGACCCGGCCGGGTACCGCGAGCGCTTCCTCGCCCGGTTGCCGTACGTGTCCGTCCTGAAGCTGTCGGAGGAGGACGCGGCCTGGCTCGGCGGCCGGCCCGCGGACTGGCTGGCCGCGGGGCCGTCGGCCGTGGTGCTCACCCGGGGCGCGGCCGGGCTGACCGTGTGGACGGCCGGGGGCGCGGAACACAGCGCCTCGGCCCGCCCGGTCGCCGTCGTGGACACCATCGGCGCGGGCGACACCGTCAACGCGGCGCTGCTGCACCGGCTCGTCGGTACGGACCCGGCGGACGCCGACTGGCCGGACCTGTTGGCCTACGCCGCCCACGCGGCGGCCCTGACCTGTACCCGGGCCGGCGCCGAGCCGCCGTACGCGGCCGAGCTGGGACCCGGCCGATAGCCCCGGGCCGCCGGCGAGCGGCCGATGGCGCCGGGCCGGTGCCGCTCGGCCGATGGCGGCCCACACCGTACGGGCGACGGCGGGGCGGATCCGTCGGCTCCCGGCCGTCACCGACACGGAGCACCACAGGGGCGGGGCCCCGGCCATCACGGCCGGGGGCCCGCCCCCTGTGACACGCCCAGGCGCTACGCCTTGCGGGCGCGCGTCGCCTTCTTCGCCGGCGCGGCCTTCTTCTCGGCTGCGGCGGCCTTGCCCGCCGCCGCCTTGGACGCCGCGACCTTGGACGCAGACGCCGCCGTCTTTGACGCCGCCGTCTTGCCCGCCGCCGTCTTGCTCGCCGACGCCTTCTTGGCCGGGGTCGCCTTCTTCGCGGCCGTCTTCCGCGCGGGGCGGGCCGGTGCGATCGGCGTCCCGGCGTCGGACACCCGGTCCGCCCCGAGGATGTCCCGCAGGAACTTGCCGGTGTGGCTGGCGCCCACCGACGCGACCTGCTCGGGGGTGCCCTCCGCGACGACGAGACCGCCGCCGTAACCGCCTTCGGGGCCCATGTCCACGACCCAGTCGGCGGTCTTGATGACGTCCAGGTTGTGCTCGATGACGATCACCGAGTTCCCCTTGTCGACCAGGCCCGACAGCACCTTGATCAGCTTCGAGATGTCCTCGAAGTGCAGACCGGTCGTCGGCTCGTCCAGGACGTACACCGTCCGACCCGTCGAGCGCTTCTGCAGCTCGGACGCCAGCTTGACGCGCTGCGCCTCGCCGCCCGACAGCGTCGGCGCGGACTGGCCGAGCCGCACGTACCCGAGACCGACCTCGTTGAGCGTCTTCAGGTGGCGCGCGATGGTCGGCACCGCCTCGAAGAAGCCGAGGGCCTCCTCGATCGGCATGTTCAGGACCTCGGCGATGGACTTGCCCTTGTAGTGGACCTCCAGCGTCTCCCGGTTGTACCGGGCGCCGTGGCAGACCTCGCACGGGACGTAGACGTCCGGCAGGAAGTTCATCTCGATCTTGATCGTGCCGTCACCGGAGCAGTTCTCGCAGCGACCGCCCTTGACGTTGAAGGAGAAGCGCCCCGGCAGGTAGCCGCGGACCTTCGCCTCCATCGTCTCGGCGAAGAGCCTGCGCACGTGGTCGAAGACACCCGTGTACGTGGCCGGGTTGGACCGCGGGGTCCGGCCGATCGGCGACTGGTCGACGTGGACGACCTTGTCGACCAGTTCGTCGCCCTCGACCCGGGTGTGACGACCCGGTACGGACCGGGCGCCGTTCAGCTCGCGGGCCAGGTGCGTGTACAGGATGTCGTTGACCAGGGTCGACTTGCCGGAGCCCGAGACGCCGGTGACCGCGGTGAGCACGCCCAGCGGGAAGGACACGTCGATGTCCCGCAGGTTGTTCTCCTTGGCCCCGTGCACCGTCAGCCTGCGCCCCGGGTCCACGGGACGCCGGATGTCCGGCAGCGGGATGGAGCGCTTGCCCGACAGGTACTGCCCGGTCATCGACTCGGGGTTCTTCAGCAGGTCCTTCAGGGAACCGCTGTGCACCACCTTGCCGCCGTGCTCGCCTGCGCCCGGGCCGATGTCCACGACCCAGTCGGCCACCTTGATGGTGTCCTCGTCGTGCTCGACGACGATCAGGGTGTTGCCCATGTCCCGCAGGCGCACCAGCGTCTCGATCAGCCGGTGGTTGTCCCGCTGGTGCAGGCCGATGGACGGCTCGTCCAGCACGTACAGCACGCCGACCAGACCGGAGCCGATCTGCGTGGCCAGCCGGATGCGCTGGGCCTCGCCGCCCGACAGGGTGCCGGCGGCGCGGTTCAGCGAGAGGTAGTCCAGGCCGACGTCGACGAGGAAGCGCAGCCGCTCGTTGACCTCCTTGAGGACCCGCTCGGCGATCTTCTTGTCGCGGGCGTCGAGCCGCAGCTGGCCCAGGAAGTCCGCGCACTCGCTGATCGACATCGCGGCGACCTCGGCGATGGACTTCTCCATCACCGTCACCGCGAGGACGATCGGCTTGAGTCGGGTGCCCTCACAGGTCGGGCAGGGCACCTCGCGCATGTAGCCCTCGAAGCGCTCGCGGCTGGCGTCGCTCTCGGACTCGGCGTGCCGACGCTTGACGAACGGCACCGCGCCCTCGAAGGCGGTCGTGTACGCGCGCTCCCGCCCGTACCGGTTGCGGTAGCGCACCTCGATCTGCGTCTTGTGCCCGTAGAGCAGGGCCTTCTTGGCGCGCTGCGGCAGCCCGGCCCAGGGGATGTCCGTCCGGAAGCCGAGTTCACCGGCGAGCGCGCCGATCAGCCGCTGGAAGTAGTCCTTGGTGTGTCCGAGCGACCAAGGGGAGACCGCACCCTCTTCGAGCGACTTGTCCTCGTCCGGAATGATCAGCTCCGGGTCGACCTCCATGCGGGTGCCGATGCCCGTGCACTCCGGGCAGGCGCCGAAGGGGGAGTTGAAGGAGAAGGAGCGGGGCTCCAGCTCCTCGAAGGAGAGGTCGTCGTACGGGCAGTAGAGGTGCTCGGAGAACATCCGCTCGCGCTCGGGGTCGTCCTCGGCGAGGTCGACGAAGTCCAGGATCACCATGCCGCCGGCGAGCCCGAGGGCGGTCTCGACGGAGTCCGTGAGCCGGCGCTTGGCGCCGTCCTTGACGGTGAGGCGGTCGATGACCACCTCGATGGTGTGCTTCTCCTGCTTCTTCAGCACCGGCGGCTCGGACAGCTGGATGGTCTCGCCGTCCACCCGCGCCCGGCTGTAGCCCTTGGTCTGGAGGTCGGCGAAGAGGTCGACGAACTCGCCCTTGCGCTCGCGCACCAGCGGGGACAGCACCTGGAAGCGGCTGCCCTCGGGCAGCGCGAGGACCTTGTCGACGATCGCCTGCGGCGACTGCCGCGAGATCGGCCGGCGACACTCGGGGCAGTGCGGCTTGCCGATGCGGGCGAAGAGCAGGCGGAGGTAGTCGTAGACCTCCGTGATCGTGCCGACCGTGGAGCGGGGGTTGCGCGAGGTCGACTTCTGGTCGATCGAGACGGCCGGGGAGAGGCCCTCGATGAAGTCGACGTCGGGCTTGTCCATCTGCCCGAGGAACTGGCGGGCGTACGAGGACAGCGACTCGACGTAGCGGCGCTGCCCCTCGGCGAAGATCGTGTCGAAGGCGAGGGAGGACTTCCCCGAACCGGAGAGTCCGGTGAAGACGATGAGCGAATCACGGGGGAGGTCGAGCGAGACGTTCTTGAGGTTGTGCTCGCGAGCGCCACGAACGATGAGACGGTCGGTCACGCCGGTCCGCACCTTTCTTGAGAGAGCGGGGGCACGGCCCCCGTCCCAGGGTATGGGGGACGCCGCTGCGATGGACTTGGTGCTTGGACTTCCGAGCGTATAGCACGCACATTCGATTTACGGCACTCGGAAGACCGCTTCACCCGATCGTGTGGACCGGGATCCCGGGCCACTAGGCTCGGTTCCATGACTGATCATGTGCACGACCTGCGATCTGTACGTGAGGCCACGGACCGACTGCTGACCGCGGTCGCGAAACTGGACAACGCCGCCCTCGCCGAGGAGTCACACCTCCCCGGCTGGACCCGTGGCCACATCCTGGCCCACCTCGCGCGCAACGCCGACGCCCTCGTCAACGTTCTGGAAGGGCGCCCGATGTACGAGAGCGCCGAGGCGCGCGACGCGGACATCGCACGCGACTCCGGCCGGCCCCTGGAAGAACACCTGACGGACCTCCGTGATTCCTGGTCCGCCTTCCTCGCCACCGCCGAACCCGAACAGGACTGGTCGCGCACGGTCGAGCTGCGCAACGGCGTCACCGACCTCGCCGCCAACGTGCCCTTCCGCCGCCTCGTCGAGGTCGAGCTCCACCACGTCGACCTGGACATCGGCTACGGGCTCGCCGACCTCCCGGCGGAGTTCACCGACCGCGAGATCACCTTCCTCGCCGACCGCTGGTCCGGCCGCCCCGACGTCCCCCCGGTCACCCTGCGGCTCGGGGCCGGGGACACCGCGCCCGCCTGGCGCACCGGTGGCGCCGAGGGCGCGCCCGTCGTGCTGACGGGCAGCGGCGACGCGATGCTCGGCTGGCTCGCCGGTCGCGGCGACCGCGGCGCGCGCCTGACCGTGCTCGAAGGCGCCCGGCTCCCCGAGCTCCCGCCGTTGTAGGGCACCAAAGGACGGCCCGGGCCCGCACCCTTAGGATCGAGGACATGACGTACAGCGGAGCGGTCAAGGTCGGCGGTCCGGCCGACGTGCACGAACTCGCGGACCTGATGATTTCCAAGGTCGCGGTGGGCCCCATGAACAACAACGCCTACCTGCTGCGCTGCCGGGCCACCGGCGAGCAGCTGCTGATCGACGCGGCCGCCGAGGCGGACACGCTGCTCGGCCTGATCGGTGACGACGGCATCGCGTCCGTGATCACCACCCACCGGCACGGCGACCACTGGGGCGCGCTCGCGCCGGTCGTCGAGGCCACCGGGGCGCGCACCTACGCGGGCGCCCTGGACGCCGAGGGCATCCCCGTCGGCACGGACGTGCCGGTCCAGGACGGGGACACGGTCAAGGTCGGCCGCGTCGAGCTGACCGCGCGCCACCTGGTCGGGCACACCCCCGGCTCGATCGCGCTGGTCTACGACGACCCGCACGGCCACCCGCACGTGTTCACCGGCGACTGCCTCTTCCCGGGCGGCGTCGGAAACACGAACGGCGACGCGCAGGCCTTCACCCGGCTCATCGACGACGTCCAGCACAAGCTCTTCGAGCAGCTGCCGGACGAGACCTGGGTCTACCCGGGCCACGGCAACGACACCACCATCGGCGCCGAGCGGCCGCACCTGGCCGAGTGGCGCGAGCGCGGCTGGTAGTCCCCGGCCGACCGCGGCCGATCACACCTGTGGGACAGGGACACCGGCGGGCGTCAATGCCGTGAGGCGATGCACTGCTTCCGGTCGATGATTCCCGAACGCATGTCCTGGGGGTGCGGGGTGGGGTAGTTGCTGCACCATGCGACACCACCCCTCCCCGCCCCCCTCCCCCACCGGCAGCGGCGGTCCGCCGTCGATGCTCAGGCTCGCCTCGGCGGCCCTCGCCGGCACCGCCATCGAGTTCTACGACTTCTTCGTCTACGGGACGGCCGCCGCCCTCGTCCTCGGCCCGCTCTTCTTCCCGTCCTTCTCGCCGCTCGCCGGCACCCTCGCCGCCTTCGCCACCTTCGGCGTCGGCTTCCTGGCCCGCCCCCTGGGCTCGGCCGTCTTCGGCCACATCGGCGACCGCCACGGACGCCGCCCGGTCCTGCTGGGCTCGCTGCTGCTCACCGGCCTGGCCACGGTGGCCGTCGGCTGCGTGCCCTCGTACGCCTCGATCGGCATCGCGGCGCCCCTCCTGCTGGTCCTGCTGCGGTTCGTGCAGGGGTTCGGCCTCGGCGGCGAGTGGGGTGGGGCCGTCCTGTTGACCGCCGAGCACGCCCCGGAGGGCCGGCGGGGGCTGTGGTCGAGCTTCCCGCAGATCGGCCCGGCCGTGGGATTCCTGGCGGCCAACGGACTGATGCTGGCGCTGTCCGGCTCGCTCACCGACGCGCAGTTCGCCGCCTGGGGGTGGCGGGTGCCGTTCTGGGCCGCCGGACTGCTCGCGCTGGCCGGACTGTGGCTGCGCCGTTCCGTCGAGGAGACCCCGCAGTTCCGCGCGCTCGCCGAGACCGGCCGGCGGGCCGAGGCGCCGCTGGCCGAGGTCCTGCGCGGCCACTGGCGGCTGATCCTGCTGACGGGCGGGGCGCTGGCGGTCGCGTACGCCGTCTTCTACGCGGTCACCACCTGGGCCCTGGCCTATGCGACGACGGCCCTGCGCGTGGAGCGCACCGTGATGCTGGCCTGCGTGATGGTCGCCGTCCTCGTGATGGGCCTGGCCACCCCGGTGATGGCGGCGCTCGGCGACCGCTGGGGGCGCCGACCGCTGTGCCTGGCCGGCTGCGCGGCGAGCCTGCTGTGGATGGTGCCCTTCGTGGCCCTGCTGCGGACGGCGGACCCGGTGCTGATCACGTTGGGCTGCACGGTCGCGCTGCTGGGGATGGTGGCGATGTTCGCGGTGGTGGGCGCGTACCTGCCCGAGCTGTACGCGCCGCGGATCCGTTGCACGGGGGCCGCCGTCGGCTACAACCTTGGCGGGGTGCTGGGCGGGGCGCTGACGCCCGTGGTGGCGACCGCGCTGGCGGACGGTTCGGGTCCGCCCTGGGGCGTCGCGGTGTACCTGACGGCCCTCGCGCTGGTCAGCCTGGGGTGCTTCGCGCTGCTGCCGGAGACGAACCCGGCGATGACGGGCCCGCGCGGCGGCGCGGGTCTGCCGGCGCGAGCGGAAACGGGGGCGGCCGAAGCGGCCGCCCCCGTGTAGCCCCGTAGGGCAGGACCTAGGCGTCGACGCTCTTGCTCTCCGGGTCGGCGGCGGCCTCGGTCGCCGCCTGCTTCTTCGAGGCGATGAGGCTGGTGATCGTGGTGATCACCAGGACACCGCAGATGACGCCCAGCGACACCGGGATGGAGATCTGCGGGACGTGGACCCCGGACTCGTGGAGGGCGTGCAGCACGAGCTTGACGCCGATGAAGCCGAGGATGACGGACAGGCCGTAGCTGAGGTGGACCAGCTTCTTGAGCAGGCCGCCGATGAGGAAGTACAGCTGGCGCAGACCCATCAGGGCGAAGGCGTTGGCCGTGAAGACGATGTACGGGTCCTGGGTGAGGCCGAAGATCGCGGGGATCGAGTCCAGCGCGAACAGCACGTCGGTGGTGCCGATGGCGAGCATGACGACCATCAGCGGGGTCATGATGCGCTTGCCGTTGCTCTGGATGAAGAGCTTCGTGCCGTGGTAGCGGTCGGCGACGCCGAACTTCTTCTCGACGGACTTCAGGAGGCGGTTCTCCTCGAACTCCTCGTCGTCCTCGTCCTTGCGGGCTTCCTGGATCAGCTTCCACGCGGTGTAGATCAGGAACGCGCCGAAGATGTAGAAGACCCAGGAGAAGCTGGCGATGATCGCGGCGCCGGCCGCGATGAAGATCGCGCGCAGCACCAGGGCGATCAGGACGCCCACGAGCAGCACGCGCTGCTGGAGGTGGGAGGGGACCGCGAACTTCGCCATGATCAGGACGAAGACGAAGAGGTTGTCGACGCTCAGTGACTTCTCGGTGATGAAGCCCGCGAAGAACTCCTGCGAGGCCTGACCGTTGCCGAAGAACCACAGGCCCAGGCCGAAGAGCGCGGCGAGGACGATCCAGACGATCGTCCAGGTGCCCGCTTCCTTGATCGAAACGTCGTGCGGTTTGCGGCCGATGAAGAAGTCGGCGCCGATGAGCAGGGACAGACCAAGAATGGTCAGGACCCACAGGGTCCAGGAAACTTCCACGGTGAACACGCCTCCGGCGGATGGCTCAGCACTTCGTCAGCGTCATCGCTGCCGGAGGTCTCTTCCACCCTGACGACCTGGAGGTCGCGGGCCGACGCCCCGGGTCCGACTGCGCTGGTGATCCGCAGTGGTCCGTATTGACGGGCACGCCGTAGCAGGAAAGCAGGAATACTCCCCTCCGCATGAACCAGGGTACCCGGCCTCCCCGCAAAAGGTAAAGGGAAGACCAAGGACTGGTCAGCGGCTGGTCATCCACGGCTCCGTCGTGCCCGCACCATCCGCTCCAACGCCTGCTCCATGACGCGGCTCCCCGGGGGCGGGAAGTCGGGTGCGAAGGTCCAGGCGTGTTGGACCCATGGATCGGCCAGGTGGTTGTCCGGCACGGGGGACAGCCGCATGAGCGAGCGCCACAGCGGGTCCAGCAACGGCCCGTACGCGGAGGCCTCGTCCCGGTCCGCCACCATCAGCAGGTGCACTCCGACGGCCGGTCCCTCGTCGGCCAGGTAGCGCAGCTGGGTGACCGCGCGGTCGTCGAAGCCGTGCGGGAAGTCGTGGACGACGAGCAGCTGCTCGGCCCGGTCCACGTCCGGCGGCAGCTCTTCCGGCGCTCCGGCCCGCAGGGCCATCTGTACGAGGTCCACCCGCCGGGTCAGCCCCGCCAGCGTCCCGGTGACGCCGGCCGCTCCGGAAGCCGGCGGCGAGGCCAGGACGCCGGCCTTCACCAGAGGGGCCAGTGAGGCCGCGCCCGCCCCGGCGGCGTCGATGACGTGGACGGAGAACCGGCCGGCGGGCTGGACCGCGAGCAGTCGCACCGTGTGGGCGACGGCCATGTCCATGGCGGCCCGGCGCAGCCGGTCGGTGTCCATGGCCATGGCGGCCTCGGAGCCCGTGCGGCCGTTGTCTATCCACAGGCCGCGCTCCAGCGGGAACCGCATGAGCATGGGGATCCGCAGATCGGGCCGCTCGGGCAGGCTCAGGTCCCCGAGGCGCAGGGCCAGGGGAGCCTCCTCCGGAACGAGCCGGCCGTGCCAGACCGGGTTGTCCCAACGGGCGTACGCGGCCGGCAGCGCGGGCTCGACCACCTCCAGCTCGGCGGCCAGCTGGACGAGGTCGCGGTCCAGGACGGCGCGGGCCCGGGCGACCAACTCGTCGCGGCGGGCCCGGGCGGTGTCGCGGGCGGCGTTGCCCGAGCCGCCGAGGCGGTGGCGGGGGTCGGACAGGGCGTCGTCGAGTTCGCGGTCCAGCCGCGCGTCGGCGAAGTCGACGGCGCCGCGGTAGGCGGCGACGGTACGGGCCAGGTCCTCGAACATCCCCCAGACCTGGTTGTAGAGCCGCTCCTCCAGGGACCAACCGGCGGCGTCCCCGGCGACGGGGCGCGGCGGCTGTCCGGGCTCCGCGGCCGGCGCGGGGCGGGGACCGGGCTCGGGCGGTTCCGTGCTGGTGCGGCGACGACGCGGGTGGGCGTAGTCGATGGGGGGCGGCCCCCCGAAGGTGTCGCCGGGGGCCTGCGCCCGGCCGGGCGGGCCGGCGTACGGGGCCGCGGGGGGCGCGAGCGACTCCGGCGGCCCGGGAGCGGGCGTGCCGGGCGCCGGGACGGCGTCCTGCGGCGCGGTGTCCCGCAGGGCCGGGTCCTGGCGGGCGGTGTCCCGGGGCGGGGCGTCCCCGGGTCCGCTCAGGTCGCGGACCTGGGTGGGCACGGCCGCCAGGGTGCGGTCGGCGTCGTCGAGCGGGGCGGTGGCCCCCAGGACGGCCGCGGCCAGCGCGACGGCCTGCGCCTCGGGCAGTCCGGCGTCGGTGAGCAGGGTGGGCAGGCCGGTGGCGTACCCCTGGCCGACGGCCCGGACCTTCCAGGCGCCCTGGCGCCGGTACAGCTCCAGGGCGACCACGGCCGTCTCGGCGTCGAGCCCGGTCAGGGTGAAGCAGGCCAGCTCCGCGCCGCCGCCCTCGGCGGCGACCGCCACGTAGGGGGCCGGGACCGCCCCGAAGCGGACCGCGCCGCCCGGCGGCAGGGCGAGCACGACCGCGACCCGGTGGACGTCGGCGTCGACCGCGTCCAGGTCGACGGTCAGGGCGTGCCGCTCCGCGGCGACCCCGGGGACGCCGAGTCCGGGTCGGGCCGGGGCGGCCGGGTGCGCGAGCGCCTCCGGGCCGGCGAGCCGGCCCTGTTCGTCGGCGAGCGCGGCCAGGGCCAGGACGGGCGCGCCCGCCGAGACCCTGACCTCCACCCGGCTCCGGGACACGGGGTGGTTCTGCCCCCGGACCAGTTCGGCCGTCATCGTGCAGCCCTCCCCCGTGCCTTCTTCGTACGCGTGGTGCTTACAGGTGCGGCAGGATCGACGGCATGAGGTCCTGGAAGGTCCGGCCGTTGGCCGGGTTGCCGAGGGCCGTCATCTGCCAGCCGGTGCCGGCCCGGGACACCTTCGCCATGATCTGCGCGGTGTACTGGCCGCCGCCGTCGAGGGTGTACCGGGCCAGTTCCTGGCCGTTGGTCTCGTCGACGATGCGGCAGAACGCGTTCTGCACTTCCTGGAAGGTCTGGCCGGTGAACGAGTTCACCGTGAAGACGATCTGGTCGATGTGCACCGGCACGCGCTGGAGGTCGACGAGGATCGCCTCGTCGTCCCCGCCCTGCCCGACGCCGCCGACGAGGTTGTCGCCGGTGTGCCGGACCGAGCCGTCGTCGCTCTGCAGGTGCCGGAAGAACACCACGTCTACGGGCTGCTTGTCGGCGAAGAGCACCGCCGACGCGTCCAGGTCGATCTCCCGGGTCCGCGAACCGAACAGTCCCCGGCGCTTGGCCGCCTGCCAGCCGAGGCCCATGCGGACCGCGGTCAGCGTGCCGCCGTCCGCCTTCTGCAGACTGATGGCCTGACCCTTGGTCATGTTGACCGTCACGCGCTGTCCCCTCTCCATAGCCCGCCCCGATAACGGGTGCGCAGCGTGTACCTGCGGCTGATACCCAACCCTACTGACCGCCCCCGGGTCAGGCGAGACCCGCTTCCTTCATCTGGCGAAGCTCCTTCTTCAGCTCCCCGACCTCGTCGCGCAGTCGGGCCGCGACCTCGAACTGCAGCTCGGCCGCCGCGCCCCGCATCCGGTCCGTCATCTGCTCGATCAGCGCGGCCAGTTCAGCGGCCGGGCGGTCGGTGAGCACCTCGGCGCCCTTGGCCCCCTTGCCGCCCTTGGCGGCCTTGCCGGGGACCGCCTTGCCGCCCAGCGCGGGCACGGGCGCCTTGGCCCCCTTGCCCTCCTTGGCCTGCCGGTAGCCGGTTCCGAGCAACTGTTCGGTGTCCAGTTCCTCGCGGGCGATGGTGGCGACGATGTCGTTGATCTTCTTGCGCAGCGGCTGCGGGTCGATGCCGTGGGCGGTGTTGTAGGCGATCTGCTTCTCGCGGCGCCGGTTCGTCTCGTCGATGGCCTTCTCCATCGCCGGGGTCATCTTGTCCGCGTACATGTGGACCTGACCGGAGACGTTGCGGGCCGCGCGGCCGATCGTCTGGATGAGGGAGGTTCCCGAGCGCAGGAACCCCTCCTTGTCGGCGTCGAGGATCGCCACGAGCGACACCTCGGGCAGGTCGAGGCCCTCGCGCAGCAGGTTGATGCCGACGAGGACGTCGTACTCGCCGGCGCGCAGCTCGCGCAGCAGCTCGATGCGGCGCAGGGTGTCGACGTCGCTGTGCAGGTAGCGGACCTGGATGCCCAGTTCCAGGAAGTAGTCCGTGAGGTCCTCGGACATCTTCTTGGTGAGGGTCGTGACCAGGACCCGCTCGTCCTTCTCGACGCGGGCGCGGATCTCGTGCACCAGGTCGTCGATCTGGCCCTCGGTGGGCTTGACGACGACCTCGGGGTCGATGAGGCCGGTGGGGCGGATGATCTGCTCGACGAAGCCGTCACCGCGCGAGAGCTCGTACTTGCCCGGGGTGGCCGACAGGTAGACGGTCTGGCCGATCCGCCCCTGGAACTCCTCCCACTTCAGCGGCCGGTTGTCGAGCGCGGACGGCAGTCGGAAGCCGTGATCGACCAGGGTCCGCTTGCGCGAGGCGTCGCCCTCGTACATGGCGCCGATCTGGGGCACGGTGACGTGCGACTCGTCGATGACGAGGAGGAAGTCCTCGGGGAAGTAGTCGATGAGGGTGTTGGGGGCGGAGCCGCGCTCGCGGTCGTCCATGTGCAGCGAGTAGTTCTCGATGCCGGAGCAGGACCCGATCTGGCGCATCATCTCCAGGTCGTACGTGGTGCGCATGCGCAGCCGCTGGGCCTCCAGCATCTTGCCCTGCTTCTCCAGCTCCGCGAGGCGCTCGGTCAGCTCGGCCTCGATGCCGCGGACCGCCTTCTCCATGCGCTCGGGACCGGCGACGTAGTGGCTGGCGGGGAAGACGTACAGCTCGCGGTCCTCGCTGATGACCTCGCCGGTCAGCGGGTGCAGGGTGGAGAGGGCCTCGATCTCGTCGCCGAACATCTCGATGCGGACGGCGAGTTCCTCGTAGACCGGGAAGATCTCGATGGTGTCGCCGCGCACCCGGAAGGTGCCGCGGGTGAAGGCGACGTCGTTGCGCGTGTACTGGATGTCGACGAAGCGGCGCAGCAGCTGGTCCCGGTCGATCTCCTCGCCGATCTTGAGGGAGACCATCCGGTCGACGTACTCCTGCGGGGTGCCGAGGCCGTAGATGCACGACACGGAGGCGACGACGATCACGTCGCGCCGGGTCAGCAGCGAGTTCGTCGCGGAGTGGCGCAGCCGCTCGACCTCCTCGTTGATCGAGGAGTCCTTCTCGATGTAGGTGTCCGACTGCGGTACGTAGGCCTCGGGCTGGTAGTAGTCGTAGTACGAGACGAAGTACTCGACGGCGTTGTTCGGCAGGAGCTCGCGGAACTCGTTCGCCAGCTGGGCGGCGAGGGTCTTGTTCGGCGCCATCACCAGGGTCGGGCGCTGAAGCTTCTCGATCATCCACGCCGTGGTCGCCGACTTTCCGGTGCCGGTGGCACCGAGCAGTACGACGTCCTTCTCACCTGCGCGAATGCGCTTCTCCAGCTCGGCGATGGCCGCCGGCTGGTCGCCACTGGGCTGGTAGGGGCTGACGACCTCGAAAGGCGCCACCGTGCGTTCGATCTTCGATACGGGCCGCATGGGTCAACCGTACGGCCCCCCACTGACAGCGGCGCGGGTCCGGCCCGTTTGTCGAGGTCCGGCGGCGGCGCGGCGATCTCCGTCCCCGTGATCCGCGGTGCCCGGGCCCGGCCGTGCCGTGCTCGGCGGTGCCGTGATCGGCGGTGCCGTGATCGGCGGTGCCGTAATCGGCGGTGCCCGTGCTCGGCCGTGCTCGGCCGTGCCGTGATCGCCGTGGAATCAACCCTCCGGGGTACATCGCCGCAACGTCCGGCGCCCCGTCCCCGTTTGACGGCGGGGCACGGCTCACGCGCCTCCGGACCTTTCCGACCCTCCCCTCCCCACCCGAGGAGAACGCCGATGTACGTCGTCCGACCCGCCGCCGCGGCCGCCGCCGCATTCCTGGGACTCGCCCTGAGCGTGCTGTGCGGGACGGTCGCCTCGGGCGTCCCCGACCCGGGCCCCGCGGCCCCCGCCGCCGGACCGGGGCCGTCGGGCGCGGGCGGCCCCGCCGTGTACGCGCACCGGGGGGCCTCGGCCTACGCCCCCGAGAACACCCTCGAAGCGATCGACCTGGCGCGGAGGCTGGGCTTCGACTGGGTGGAGAACGACGTCCAGCGCACCCGGGACGGCGAGCTGGTGGTGATCCACGACGACACCCTGGCGCGCACCACGGACGTGGAGGAGGTGTTCCCCGACCGGGCCCCGTGGCGGGTCCGGGACTTCACGGCGGACGAGATCGCCCAGCTGGACGCGGGGAGCTGGTTCGACGACGGCCGCTGGACGGGGGCCCGGGTGCCGACGCTGCGCGCGTACCTGGACCGGGTGCGGATGAACCAGCAGCGGCTGCTGTTGGAGATCAAGAAGCCGGAGTTCTACCCGGGGATCGAGGAGCAGACCCTGGAGGTGCTGGACGAGGCCGGCTGGTTGGACGAGCGGCACGTCGCGGACCGTCTGGTGGTGCAGAGCTTCAGCGCCGACGCGGTCCGCGCCGTGCACGACCTGCGCCCCGACCTCGCAACGGCGTTCCTCGGCACCCCGGCGGTGACCGACCTGCCGCGCTACGCCGAGTTCACCGACCGGATCAACCCCCTGCACTCCACCATCTCGGCGGACTGGGTGGCGGCCGTGCACGCCCTGTCGGGCGCCCACGGCAGGGCCATGGAGGTGGACACCTGGATCGTGGACGACGCGGCCACGGCCCGCAAGGTCCAGGACATGGGCGTCGACGGGATCATCACGAACGCCCCCGACGTGGTGCGCGAGGCGGTCGGCGGGTTCTGAGCCCCGCCACGGGCTCGCGGACGGCCCGGGAGCCCGTCCGCGGCCGATCCTCCCGGAGACCGGCCGCGTTGTCGGTGCGGGGCCGTACGGTGGACGCGTGGACAGCATCGAGCAGCCCCGCGGGCCGCACCTCGAATGGACCGTCGTCGCCAGTGACATCGGTCCCCTGCTCCTGGCCGCGACCCCCGAGGGGCTGGTCCGGGTCGAGTTCCATGCCGGATCCGACCGGGCCGACCGGATGATCGGCGCGCTGGTCTCGCGGCTCGGCGCCGACGCCGTGCGCCCCCGGCCGGGCGCGGAGGTGCTGCTGGCGGAGCCCATACGCCAGCTGGAGGCCTACTTCACCGGTGCGCTGCGGCGCTTCGAGCTGCCGCTGGACTGGCGGCTCAGCTCGGGCTTCAACCGGCAGGTGCTGCTGGAGCTGGACCGGACGGTGCCCTACGGATCGGTCGTCGGGTACGGGGAGCTGGCCGCCCGCGCCGGCCGGCCGGGGGCGGCACAGGCCGTGGGCAA
This sequence comes from Streptomyces sp. NPDC029836, assembly GCF_055574495.1. NCBI lineage: Bacteria > Bacillati > Actinomycetota > Actinomycetes > Kitasatosporales > Streptomycetaceae > Streptomyces > Streptomyces sp. NPDC029836. The sequence continues at coordinate 152,449 of NZ_JBVHZI010000002.1, forward strand.
CGCCATGGGGTCGAACCCGCTGCCGCTGGTGGTGGCCTGCCACCGGGTCGTGGAGAACGACGGCGGCATCGGGGGCTTCGGGGGCGGCGTGGAGACCAAGCGGGTCCTGCTCGCGCTGGAGGGCGTACTTCCGCAGCCCCTGTTCTGACCGGTGCGCCGTACGGCCTTCTGACCTGTGCCTTCGGGTTCCGGCGGGCCCGGCGCCCGGCCGGGGCGGCGGGCCGATACCCGGTTCCCCCGCGCGGTGGCGGGTGGGACACTTCGCCCGTGACGACTCCGGCCGCATCAGGCCTCACCCCCCGCGTCCCGCCCCCGCGTCCACGACGGGGGTGTCCGGCGTGAGCGTCACTCCCGGGGCGGCGGCCCCCTCCCGCGTCCCCGCCGGTAAGGGCGGGCCGGTCGACCCGGCCGCGCTGCCGCGGATCCGGCGCAGGATCTCCGGCGTCCTGATCGGTTCCCAGGCGATCGGCGGGCTCGGCGTGCCGATCAGCATCGCCCTGGCTCCCGTACTGGCCACCGAGATCAGCGGGACCGAGGCGCTGTCCGGTTTCGCCTCCACCGCGGCGGTGATCGGCACCGCCCTGGTCTCGCTGCCGCTGGCCGCTCTGATGACCGCGAAGGGTCGACGGCCCGGGCTCGTCCTCGGGTACGCCGTCGGCGCGCTCGGCGCGGGCCTCGTGGTGCTGGCCGCCTCGATCAAGAGCTTCCCGCTCCTCATGATCGGCATGGCCGCCTTCGGCGCGGCGTCCTCCGCGAACCTCCAGGCCCGGTTCGCCGCCGCCGACCTCGCGGAGCCCGATCACCGGGCCCGCGCGATCTCCGTGGTCGTGTGGGCCTCCACCGTCGGCGCGGTGCTCGGCCCCAATCTGTCGGCACCGGCCGGCGACAGCTTCGCCGGCACCTCCATACCCCAGACGGCCGGTCCGTTCGTATGGGCCGCCGCCGTCTTCCTCCTGACCGGCACGCTGCTCGGCGTGTTCCTGCGGCCCGATCCGCTGCTGACGGCCCGGGCCCTGGCCCCGGCCTCGGAGCAGGGCCGTCAGGGGCGTTCGCTCCGTGCCGGGTTCGCCGCCGTCAAGGCCTCGCCGCGGGCCCGTCTCGCCCTGGTGACGGTGGCGGTGTCGCACACCACCATGGTCTCGATCATGGTGATGACCCCGGTCGACCTGGGCCACCACGGCGCCGACCTGCGCTTCATCGGCCTGGTCATCAGCGGCCACCTCGCCGGGATGTTCGCCTTCTCCCCCGTCATGGGTTGGCTCGCCGACCGCCTCGGCCGGCTCACCGTGATCGGCTTGGCGGCCGGTCTGCTGTCCGTCGCCGCCCTCCTCGCCGGCACCGCCCACGGCAGCCACACCCGCAGCGCCCTCGGCCTCTTCCTGCTCGGGCTGGGCTGGTCCGCGGGCATGGTCGCCGGGTCCGCGCTGCTGACCGACTCGGTGCCGCAGCCCGCACGGGCCGCCGTCCAGGGCCTGAGCGACCTGACGATGAACACCACCGCCGGCGTCGGCGGCGCCGCGTCCGGCCTGATCATGTCCCAGGCCGGCTACGGCTGGCTCAACGCCATCGGGGCCGCGCTGCTGCTGCCCATGGCCGCGCTGGCCCTGTTCACGGCGCGGCGCCACCCCGGTCCCGTCAAGGACCGGGCGGCGGAGGACGGGGCGGCAGCGGCGGACGCGTAGGGCCCGACGGTCGGCTCGTGCGGGGCTCAGCAGTTGATGTGGTACGCCTTGCGCAGCGTCTCGTGGACGGTCCAGGTGGTCCGGTCGCCCTCCCGCAGCACACAGGCCGAACCGGGGCCCACCTCCAGGGTGGCGCCGCCCTCGACCTCGACGGTGGCGCGCCCGCTGACGACGACGAACAGCTCGTCCGCCTCGGTGTCGGTGACCACGCCGGGCGTGATCTGCCAGATGCCCCGGATCTGCGAGCCGTCCGCGGACTCCCACAACACCTTGCCTGTCACCACGGGCGTGCCGGAGACGATCTGGGCCGGGTCGAGCTCCTCGGTCTCCAGCTCGGCGTCGGGTACGTCGGCGACGGAAACCGCGAAGGAGGCGGGGGCGGCGGGGCTGTGGTCATCGGTGCTCATGGCGCGTCAGCCTAGGGCCGGGCCGGCGGGCGCGGGGTGTTCAAAGCGTCCAGTGTGGGCCGCGCGGACGCGTCATTGCGTCGAGCGGGTGTGCGGCACCGGCCGCCGGGCCCCCAGTACGGGCTGGTGGAAGCCGGTGGCGGCCGGCAGGTGCAGGACGGGCTCGCCGAAGCCGGCCTCCCGCAGGTACCGGGCCGTCTCCTCCTCCGGCAGGGCCCAGTAGGTGGCCCCCGAGGTGTGCGTGGTCCAGGTCCCGCCGGACGGCAGCAGTTGGAACAGCTCGACGTCGTACCGCTCCCCGTCCGGGTGCCAGTGCCACAGCTGGAAGGTGATCGTCCGTCCGTCGGGCCCGTTGTGCACGTGCGGGGCCTCGCTCGTGGGCCGCGTGCGGCGCAGGGCCGTGTAGGGGCGGGTGGAGAGCAGCAGCAGGCCGCCCGGGCGCAGCACCCGCCGGGTTTCGGCCAGAGCGGCGCGGACGTCCTGGGCGGTCAGCAGGTGCGGCAGGGCGTTGTCGGCGCACACCACCGCGTCGAAGGAGGCGTCCGCGAACGGCAGGGCCCGCATGTCGGCCGCCGCGACGGGCAGCGCGAGGCCCCGGGCGGCCGCCTCGCGGGCGGCTCGGGCGGCGGCCCGGGGGCTGAGGTCGGTGCCCGTGACCCGGTGGCCCAGCCGGGCCAGGCCCACCGCCTGGGTACCGATCCCGCAGGCGTCGTCCAGCACGGTGTGCGGTCCGGGCCCGAGGGAGGTGGTGAGCAGGGCGTCCAGGGCCCGGCCCTGCCGGGTGGTGCTCGCGTCCCAGTCCGCGTACATGAGGTCGTAGCGGTCGGCGAGTTCGTCGTAGAAGCCGCGCGTGTTCACGGGGGCACGCTACTCGGACAGGTTCGCGCCGGAGCGGGGACAGCGCGTTTGGGGGCACGAACGACGTGCCATGGATGGGGACATGCCACAGCACGGAGCAGCCGAGGTCCCGGTCCTGTCGGAAGAGGTACGCGAGGCGCTCGACGCCGGGCGGCCCGTCGTCGCCCTGGAGTCGACGATCATCGCGCACGGCCTGCCCCGCCCCCGCAACCTGGCGGTGGGGCTGGAACTGGAGTCCCTGGTACGGGCGGAGGGCGCGGTTCCGGCGACGGTCGCCGTGCTCGACGGGGTGGCGTACGCGGGCCTCGACAAGGCCCGTCTGGAGCGGATCGCCTCGGATGACGACGTGCGCAAACTCGGTCACCGGGACCTGGCTCCGGCGCTGGCGACGGGCGCCAGCGGGGCGACGACGGTGTCGGCGACGGCCCTGCTCGCAGCGCGGGCCGGGTTGCGGGTGTTCGCCACGGGCGGGCTGGGCGGGGTGCACCGGGAGTGGGCGCGGTCGCTGGACGAGTCGGCGGACCTGTCGTTGCTCGCCCGGACCCGGATCACGGTGGTGTGCGCGGGGGTGAAGTCGATCCTGGACGTGCCGGCGACGCTCCAGCGGCTGGAGACCCTGGGGGTGGGGGTGCTCGGCTACGGCACGACCCGGTTCCCCGGCTTCTACCTGTCCGACTCGGGCGAACCGGTGGACTGGACGGTGGACCGGCCGGAGGAGGTGGCCGAGGTGATGGCCGCTCAGGACGCCGTCGGAGGGCCGGACTCCGCCCTGCTGGTCGGCAACCCGGTCCCGGAGGCGCGGCAGTTGGATCCGGAGCTGCACGACCGGGTCCTGACCGAGGCCCTCACCGAGTGCCGGGAGCGGGGCATCACGGGGCAGGCCGTGACGCCGTTCCTCTTGGGGTTCCTGGTGCGGGCGACGGGCGGCGCCTCGCTGGAGGCGAACCTGGCGGCGGTACGGGGCAACGTACGGCTCGGGGCCCGCATCGCGCGGGCCTGGGCGGCGCGGCCGTGACCGGCGCACCGGGGGCCCTGCTGGTGGTCGGGGACGTGGTCACGGACGTCGTCGCGGTGCACGGCGAACCCCTGGCCCCGGCCACCGACACCACCGCCCGGATCCGCACGCTGCCGGGCGGGGCGGGCGCCAACGCCGCCTGCTGGGCGGCCCGTACGGGAACGGCGGAGGTGCGCCTCCTCGCGCGGGTGGGGTGCGAGTCGGCGCGCTGGCACGAGCGGGCGCTGGTCGACGCGGGGGTGCGACCCCGGCTGGTGATCGACCGGTCGGAGCCGACGGGGACGGTCGTGGCCCTGGTCGGCAAGGACGCCGAACGCACCTTCCTGACCGACAGCGGGGCCTCCCTGCGCCTGTGCCCCGCCGACTGGGCGCCGGCCCTGCTGGACGACGCCGCGCACCTGCACCTGTCGGGGTACCTGTTCTTCGCCGACTCCAGCCGTGAACTGGCCCTGGTCGCGCTGCGGGCGGCCCGCACGCGGGGCGTGCCGGTCAGCGTGGACCCCGCGTCGGCGGGGTTCCTCGCCGCGCTGGGGCGGGAGCGGTTCCTGGCCGCCGTCGCCGGGGTGGGCGTACTGCTGCCCAACGAGGACGAGGCCCGGCTGCTGGCCGGCCTGCCGGAGCCGGCCGGGCCGGCGCGGGCTGCCGAGGAGCTGAGCCGGCGGGCGGCGCTGGTGGTGGTGACGCTCGGCGCGGGCGGGGCCCTGGTCGCCGAGGGCGGCCGGATCACCGCCGAGGTCGGGGCGGAGTCCGTCGAGGCGGTGGACTCCACCGGTGCCGGGGACGCGTTCACCGGCGGTTTCCTCGCCGCCCGGCTGGCCGGCGCGGACCCGGTGGAAGCGGCCCGCGCGGGCTGCCGGACGGCGGCCCTGGCGGTCGGCCGGCTGGGCGGCAGGCCCGTGTAGGACGACGCGGACGGGGGCGGTTCGGGCCGCTGTCACGGCCCCCGCCCCCACGTCCGTCCGCTCAGTCCGGCAGGCCGGTCCAGGCCGGGTGGCGCGGGTCGTCCGCCTTGACCAGGACGTCGGCGGCCGTGGCCGGGCCGGTCTCCCGCGCGTAGCGGGCGAAGGCCGGCAGCGTCCAGCGTTCGGATTCCTCGGTGCGGCGGGCGAGCGCCCCGGGCGAGAGGCCGATGTGCACGCTGAGGTCGAAGGGGAACCAGTGCCCCAGCAGGAGCGGCCCGTGCACGATCACCACGGCGCCCGGAGCGAGTTCGACGTAGGGGCTGCGGGTGGCCCGGTCGGTGACCGGGTCCCACAGGTCGGGCAGCACCCGCCCGCTGCCGCCGGGGTCGGTCGGGCCGAAGACCTCGCGCCACAGGGCGCCGGTGTCGTACCAGCCGCCGAGGTAGGAGTCGACGTCGTGGCGCCCGTACTCGAAGCGGAGCGACGCAGGCCGCAGGAAGCCGGCGACGGCCACGACCAGGACCGTACGGCCGCGCAGGCGCAGGGCGTCGGCGAGGTGACCGGCCAGGACGTCGGTCGCGGCGGCGGGCGCGCCGTCGATGCCGACGCGCTGCCAGGTCCCCGGTGCGGGGTCGTCGGCGGGGGTCGCGCCGGGGGTGTCGAGGTGGGCGGCCAGCCGACCGGCCAGCCGCTGCCAGGTGATCGCTTGGAGCTGCACCCGCCCATTGTCAGTGGCGGGGCCTAGTTTTTTCCACGAAGGGATCACCGGTGGACAGGAGCCGGCGGCCCGGCTCTGAGGAGGGGTCTGTCATGGCTCGGGAGACGACGTACCTGGAGCTGTCGCAGGACGACGGCGCGGCGCACAAGTTCTACGAGGTGACGGTGGAGGGCACCGTCGTCTCGGTGCGGTACGGACGCATCGGCGCCGAGGGCCAGTTGCAGAGCTCCTCCTTCCCGACGCCCGAGAAGGCCCGGGCGGCCGCCGCGAAGAAGGTCGGCGAGAAGGTCCGCAAGGGGTACGCGCCGGCCGTGCGGGGCGGGCGCGCCGCCCGCTCGGTGACCCGCCGCCAGGTCGCGTCGGCGCCGTCGACGGCGCGCGCCGTGGCCCCGGTGCTGTGGCGCTTCCGTACCGGCTCCTCGGCGTTCGGGATCCACGTGGACGAGGACCGCTGCTGGGTCGGCAACCAGGCCGGCGACGTCTACACGGTGAGCCACGGCGGTGAGGTGCTGGCCCGCTACTCGCTGCCGGACGGGGTGAAGTGCCTGGTCGCGGACGACTTCTGGATATACGCGGGGTGTGACGACGGCACGGTGTACGACCTGTCGTCGAAGGTCCCGTTCGGGGCGTACGGCATCGCGGCGGACGTGGACATCTACTGGCTCGACATCCACGAGGGCGTGCTGAACGTCTCGGACGCGAACGGCGGCCTGACGGTCATCGACCACGAGGACGAGCACCAGTGGTCGCGGAAGTCCTCCGGGGGCGGGGCGTGGATGGTCCGGGCGGACGAGCGGGCGGTCTACCACGGTCACGGCAACGGCGTGACGGCGTACGCGGCGGACGGTACGGGCGAGTTGTGGCACACGAGGACCCCGGGCGGGGTCCTGTTCGGCTGGCAGGAGGAGCACTCGGTGTACGCGGGAACGGTGCGCAACACCGTGCAGCGGCTGTCGAAGGCGACGGGCGCGGTCGAGGCCTCGTACCCGTGCGACGCGGCCGTGTACTCCTGCGCGACCTCGCCCGACGGGCGGCACGTGTTCGCGGGTGACTCCTCGTCCTCGGTGTACTGCTTCGACGCCGATGGGCGCCGACTGTGGAAGCTCGGGACGGGCGGCGGTTCCGCGCTGTCGATGCAGTACCTGGACGGGCGGCTGTACCTGGTCACCACGGACGGTTCGTTGGTGTGCGTGGACGCCAGCGAGGCGGCGATCGCGGCCGCCCAGCAGGGTTCCGTCCCCACCGCGTTGGACGTGAAGTCGGCGGCGGCCCTGCCGGTCTTCGTCCCGGCGGCCTCGGCCGCGGCGGTGGCGACGGTCTCGCGGGCCTCGGTGCCGATCGGCGGTGTCGTGGTCGAGTGCGTCCAGCAGGGGGCCCGGATGCGGGTGCAGGTGATCTCCGAGGGCTTCGACGCGGGGTGGCACGTGCAGTTCCCGCGCGGCATCCGGGAGGTGGGGGCGCGGTACGTGGTGGACGGGCTGCACCCGGCCGCCGGCGGTTTCTACCGGGTGCGCGGGGAGATCCGCCGCCTGGTCTGAGCGGGGGCCCCGGGGGCTTGAGGGGAAGGGGGCGACGCCGGGCGGGTGCGGTCGGTGTCCGTGGTGGACGGGGGTCTCCACGGACACCGGCCCGACCCGCCCGGCGGCGTACCCGCGGCCGGCTCAGGGGGAGTGTTCGGGGCAGCCGCAGGGGGTGGCGTCGAGCGGGGCCGGCACGGATATGGCGAAGGGGGCGTCCTGCGGGAGGGCGCAGGTCACGTGGAGGACGATCGCCTCGCTGCCGAAGTTGCGGCCGAGGTGGACGTGTCCGAGGCCCTCCGGCTCCACGAAGGTGTCGCCGACGGTGTGCACCTCGACGGTGTCGTCGTCGAGGATCCGCGTCAGGGTTCCGGCCTTGACCACCGCCATCAGCGGCACCAGGTGGTAGTGCCAGCCGGTGCAGCCGCCGGGCGCTATGACGACTTCCCGGCGCACGAGGTCCGAGGACGTCGCCCTCGGGCGCCTCGCCATCGCCTGTCGTCCGCCCATGCGCCCTCCCCCACGGGCCCCTCGCGGCCCACCCGATCCACGTCACGGTAGGAGGACATCATGACGGCGGGAAACAGTTGATGAAAGGCTAACAACCTATCTGTACAAGGTGATATACGCACCGGTCAGCGGTATCACCCCTGTATGAGCCTCGTCGTTTTCGAGTCACCGAAGCAGATCCACTGCGCGGACTGCCGGCAGGGCCCGCTGCGGCACCTCGTCCGGGAGGCGGGCGTGCCCCGCTGTCTGCACTGCGCGGACCTCGGGCACCTCGTCTACCTGCCGCGCGGCGACGCGGCGCTCACCCGGCGGGCCCGGGAGGCCAGTTCGCTGTCGGCCGTCGTCGTACGCCGGCACAAGCGCCGCCGCCGCTACGAACGACAGGGCCTGCTCGTCGAGGAGGCGGCGCTGGCACGCGCCGAGCGGTCCTGCCTGGCGGACGCCGACGCGCGGGCCCGCCGTCGAGAACGCGACCGGCTGCGGCGGGCCGCCGAGGACGTACGGTTCACGGCCGCGTTCGGCGCCGAGATCCTGCGGCTGTTCCCCGGGTGTCCCCCGGACCGGGCGCGGGACATCGCCGCGCACGCCTCGCTGCGCGGCAGCGGCCGGGTGGGCCGCAGCGCGGCGGGCCGGGCCCTCGACGAGTTGGCGGTGTCCGTGGCGGTCCGGGCGGCCGTGCGGCACACCGACACCGAGTACGACGCGCTGCTGATGGCGGGGGTCCCCCGCTTCGCCGCCCGGGCCCGGCTCGCGGAGCGGATCGACGCGATCCTGGACGGCTGGCGGGCCTGGCCGTAGGCCCCGGGCCGGGGCGGCGAACGAGGGCGTCCGTGGCGCGTGGACCGGGCGGCGGGCGGGCTCGGCCGTGACTCCGGGCCGGGGGCCGGCGGCGGGGTGGGGGGTCGGATCCCGCGGCCCGGGCCAGCCAGCAGGATCCGTACGGGCGCTCTAGTGGAAGCGGAAGCGGCGGTAGAGCAGTGCGCCGCCGAGGAGGAGCCCGCCGCCGGCCGGCAGCAGGTAGCCGAGGCCGTCGGAGCCGGTGTGGGCGAGCGCCGAGACGTGGCGCGGCGGCGCGGGCGGGGCGGGCGGCGTCACCGGCCTCGGCGCGACGGACGGGGTGACGGGCGTCACCGGGGTGACGGGCGCGACCGGCTGCGGCGGCTTGCCCCCGGTGGGGGTCTGCCCGTTGACCGAGGTGTTGCCGTGGGAGCTGTTGCCGATCCCGACCACGTTCACCGAGTTGCCGCTGAGGTTGAGCGGGAGCTCGACGGGGAGCTGGATGCCGTTGCCCGACAGGATTCCGGGGGAATCCTTCGAGCCGCCCCGGGCCACCGCTCCGCCGCCGTTGGCCGCCCCGGAACCGGTGGTGGCTGCCCGGTCCGACGGGCCGGCGGACCGCGACCCGGGATTCCCGCCCCCGGGTGAGGCATTCGTACAGCGGTTGCCGGCGGCGGAGTTGAGGACGCCGATGACGCTCACCGTGTTCCCGCACACGTTGACCGGGGTGTGCACGGGCAGTTGCACCAGGTTTCCCGACAGGATTCCGGGCGAACGCTCGGCGCTCCCGCCCGCTTCCGCATCGGCGTGGGCCAGACCGCCCACCCCCGCGACCGCCAGTCCACCGCTCGCGACCATCGCCGCGATCAAGCCGTTCCGACGACTGTGACGCATCAGATTTCCTGTCTTCCGGAGGGATTGAGGGGCATTGCCCCCACACCGGTGAACAACGCCGTAAACCCATTCGGGTTATAGAGGCGGTAGGCATTTCACTCCATCGTGTACTGGGTAGTGCCTACTTCATGACGGAACGACCGCTGCTCCTGCTCGACGTGGACGGCCCCCTCAATCCCTTCCGCTCCCCCTTCGCCTCGCTGCGCGGGTACACGAGCCATCGGATGCGACCGGACGTCTGGCTCTCCTACCGCGACCCCGATTCGCGTGCCGCCCGGCGCGGGGCCCGGGTCCGGCTCCACCCGTCCCACGGGGCGCACCTGTTGGGCCTGCCGTTCGAGATCGTCTGGGCCACTGCCTGGACCCACCAGGCCAACACCATGATCTCCCCGCACGTCGGTCTGCCGAGCGATCTGCGGGTCGTCGAATGGCCCGCGATGTTCGCCCGGGACCCCGAGGGGCTGTCCTGGAAGACGCGGGCGCTCACCGAGTGGGCGGCGGGCCGCCCCTTCGCCTGGGTCGACGACATGATCACGCCGCGGGACCGGGCCTGGGTCGCGGAACACCACCCGGCTCCGGCGCTGCTCCTGAAGGTGCTGCCCCGACACGGGCTGCGGGCTCGGGACTTCGCCGCGTTGACCCGGTGGGCGGGTGGGCTCAGCGGGACAGCGCCGTGACCGGGTCCGCGGAGGGCGCGGCGGTCGGCCACCAGTCCTCGTCGTCGACACGGGACTCGTAGGCGTACCAGAGGCCCTCGCGGCTGAGGCGGAGCTGACGGCTGCGGTCGGTGAGGCGGTTGCGTTCGGGCCGGAAGGCGCCCAGTCCGGCGGCGATGAGCGCCGGGCGGGCCCGGTCGAAGGGGCCGGCCGGCGGGTCCCAGGGCTCGTCGAGGACGGTGAGCGCGGGCAGGCCGCCCTGCCGCCAGGCCGCGGCGGCCCGGGCGAGTTCGGTGGTGGAGCGGCCGGTGGCCCGCGCGAGGTCGCGGTAGAGCCGCCGGGCCGGACCGGTGAGCCCCGCGGTGTGGTGGGCCGAGGCCAACCGGACGGCGTCCTGCCACAGGGTGAGCCGCCCCGTCGGGTCGGTACCCGTGGTGAGCAGCGCGAGGGCGCGGCCGGCGGCGTCGGTGGCGAGTTGGTCCAGGGCCAGCGGGTCCGGGGCGCCGGGGTCCGCCGGGTAGGCGGGCGGCAGGCCGACGGTCGCGGGCGGCGCGAGCGGGGCGGGCAGCGGGGGCAGGACGGTACGGGCCACCGCCGCGCGGGCGGGCACCCCGGGGAAGTCCGGGGCAGTGTCGGGCTGTTCGCGGGCGGCATGGGCGGCGTTTCGACGTCCCAGCTCGTCGAGGAGCTCCCGCTCGCCCCGGCCGCGCAGCAGGAGCAGGACGAACGGGTCCTGGTCGAGGAGCCGGGCCGCCCGGTAGCAGAGGGCCGCGGCGTGCTTGCAGGGCGGCCGGGCCGTGTCGGGGCAGGAGCAGCGCGGTACGAGCTCGCCGGCCCCGGGCAGGATGCTCTCCGCGAGCGATTGCGGAACTTCCCGTTCCAGCAGGGCCGCGAGGGCGGCCGGATCCGCCGCCACCGCCTCCAGGAGCCGCGCCCAGTCAGCGTCCGCGAAGGCGGCCAGCGACAGTTCGGTGCGGTAGGGGCGGGCCCTGCTGCCCCGGACGTAGGCGACGATCCGGCCGGGGGTGACGGTGACCGCCTCGACGTGACCCTCGGTCGCGTACGTACGACCGCGCGCGAGTCGGGCCACGTCGTGGGCGCGGGCCTCCAGGGCGGCGACCCAGGCCTGCCCCCACCAGGTCGCGGCCTCCACCCCGGCCGGCACGGTCTCGAAGGTGCGGCGCCGGTCGTCCCGTGCGGTGATCATGCGGGCCTCCGCAACGAGACCAGGTCGGCCAGTTCGCGGTCGGTCAGTTCGGTCAGGGCGGATTCGCCGGAGCCGAGGACGGCGTCGGCGAGGGCTCGTTTGGCTTCGAGGAGTTCGGCGATGCGGTCCTCGACGGTGCCCTCCGCGATGATCCGGTGCACCTGGACGGGTTGGGTCTGGCCGATGCGGTAGGCGCGGTCGGTGGCCTGTTCCTCGACGGCCGGGTTCCACCAGCGGTCGAAGTGCACGACGTGCCCGGCGCGGGTCAGGTTCAGGCCGGTACCGGCCGCCTTCAGGGACAGCAGGAAGACGGGCACCTCACCGGACTGGAACCGGTCGACGAGTTCCTCGCGGCGCGGGACGGGCGTCCCGCCGTGCAGGAACTGGTGGGAGATGCCCCGCGCCGCGAGGTGCCGCTCGATGAGCCGGCCCATCGTCACGTACTGGGTGAACACCAGCACCGCGCCGCCCTCGGCGAGGATCGTGTCCAACAGCTCGTCCAACAGGGCGAGTTTGCCCGACCGGTGCGGGATCCGGGGCGGCTCCTCCTTCAGGTACTGGGCGGGGTGGTTGCAGATCTGCTTGAGCGAGGCCAACAACTTCATGATCATGCCGCGCCGTTCGATGCCCTCGCTCGCCTCGATGACGGCCATCGCCTCCTCCACCGCCGCCTGGTAGAGGGACGCCTGCTCGCGGGTCAGGGACACCGGATGGTCGGTCTCCGTCTTCGGCGGCAGCTCCGGCGCGATCCCCGGGTCGGACTTCTTGCGCCGCAGCAGGAACGGCCGCACCAGCGCGGCCAGCCGGGCCACCGCCGCCTCGTTGCCGCCGTCCTCCTCCTGCTGGTGCTCGACCGGCCGGGCGTGCCGGGCACGGAAGGCGGTCAGGGGGCCGAGCAGCCCCGGGGTCGTCCAGTCGAGCAGGGCCCACAACTCGGACAGGTTGTTCTCCACCGGGGTCCCGGTGAGCGCGACGCGGGCCGGCGCCGGAATCGTCCGCAGGGCCTTCGCCGTCGCCGAATGCGGGTTCTTCACGTGCTGTGCCTCGTCGGCGACGACCATGCCCCAGCTCTGCCCGGCGAGCCGGGCAGAGCCCGCGCGCATGGTGGCGTACGTGGTGAGGACGAAGCCGCCGTCGACGCCGTCGAGGGTGCGGCTGCCACCGTGGAAGCGGCGTACGGGCGTGCCCGGCGCGAACCGCTCGATCTCGCGCTGCCAGTTGCCCAGCAACGAGGCCGGGCAGACGACGAGGGTGGGCTCGGGACGGTCCCGGTGCAGGTGCAGGGCGATGAGGGTGACCGTCTTGCCCAAGCCCATGTCATCGGCGAGGCATCCGCCGAGACCGAGCGAGGTCATCAGGTCCAGCCAGGCCAGCCCCCGCAGCTGGTAGTCCCGCAGGGTCGCCTTGAGAGCGGCGGGCGGTGCGATCGGGGGCAGGTCCCCGGTCAGCCGGTCCCGCAGCGCGGCCAGCGCTCCCACCGGAACAGCGGGTACCGGCTCCCCGTCGACCTCGGCCGTCCCGCTCAGGACCGTGGCCAGCGCGTCCACCGGGTCCAGCAGCCCCAGCTCGCGCTTGCGGGCCTTGCGCACCAGCGCCGGATCGACCCGCACCCACTGGTCGCGCAGCCGCACCACCGGCCGGTGCGCCTGGGCCAGGGCGTCCATCTCGCCCGGCGTGAGCCGGTCGCCGCCCAGCGCCAGCTCCCAGGAGAAGGCGAACAGCCCCGCCGCGTCGAAGAAGGCGGTGCCGTCGGTGGCGGAACCCGGCGCCGTGGACCGGACGACGGCGGTCGCCGACAGCGTACGAGCCAACTCGCGCGGCCAGTGGACCAGCACTCCGGCCGCCGCGAGCCGGGGCGCGACGGCGCCCAGCAGGTCCTCCAACTCCGGGTCCGAGAGCGCGAGGGCGTCCGGCACCGGCTGGTCGAGCAGGCGCAGCAGCGGCGGCCAGATCCGGGCGGCGCGGCGCAGCGCGAGCACGGCGTCGATCCGGGCGCGCGGCCCGAACGCGGCGGCGGCCGCACCGCCCCACAGCAGGCCGGCATCGGTCACCAGCGTCGGATCGGCGAGGCTGTGGACCTGGACGACGGCGGCGCCCGCCCGGCGCACGTCCTGCGGCTCCGCCTCGTCGAACAGGCGGAACGACGACAGGTCGAGCCGTAGCGAGATGCCCACCCCGGCGTCGGCGCCGGCGGCGACCTGCGCGGCCCACTCCTGTATCCCCGGCACCCGTTGCGGCTCCCGCGCGGCGAACGGCCGGCCGGCGGCGAAGGGCGCGGCCGGGGTCCGGGGCAGCGTGTCGGCGACGGCGTCGAGGAAGGCCCGTACCAGGGCCTCCGGTTCGGGCAGCGTCAGCGGGCGGCGGCCCGCGAGCGGGGTGGCGTACCCCTCGTGGGGCAGGGCGGCGGCGACGGCGCGCAGGTGCCCCACGTCCTGCGCGTCGAGCGGCCCGGCCCGCCAGGCGTCGATGCCCTCGGGGGTGACACCGGGCAGCAGGCGGCCCCGCGCCACCAGGGACAGCGCCTGGGCGGCGGCGGTGCCCCAGGCCCGGGCCGCGGGCGAGGCGGCGGCGCCGGCGCCGCGCGGCGCGTGGACGAGAACGGCGAGGGCCTCGGTGACGGACAGCGCGACGGCGGGAACGGTACGGGTGCGGACCCCGTCACCGTGCGGCCGGACCACCTGGAGCGCAAGCGGGCTCCCGGCCTCGGGCAGCGGGTCCCCGGCCGGGCTCCAGAAGGCGACCCGCCCCTCACGGGGCACGGCGGCCGGGAGGAACACGGCGGCGCACCGGAGCAACGACGCCACCGACTGCGGCTGCGGTCGGCCTTGCGCTTGGGTGCGCGTCTGCGATTGCGATTGCGTTCGCGTCTGCGGCTGCGTTCGCGGGTGCGGCACCACGGCGTCGTCCCCCTTCCCGTCCTGCTCGCCCGGCTCCGCCCGGTCATGGCGGATCCACTGCCGTCGAGTCTAGGCGCGCCCACCGACAATGGCGCTGACCTGCGACGAAGAGCCCGACCCCGAGGTTTCCGGGCTACTTCGCCCAGCGGCCCAGCTCGCTCGCGAAGCCGTACTCGGGCCGGCCCGCCGTGGCGCTCGTCCGCCAGGGCCGGCCGTTGTCGTCGAGGCGGAGCGTGCCGGAGCCGGCGGGGCCGCTCCAGCGGAGTTCGAGGTACCAGTCGCAGTCGCAGCCCGTGGCGGCGGCCACCACCCGCAGCACGGCCGGTTGCGCCGCCGACACCTGCATCGGGAACACCGGTGCCGGGATCCGGTCCCCGCCGTCGTTGCCCGTGACGGGCCGCGCCTGCGGCCGCGGCGCGTCCAGGTTGACGGCGAACCCGGCCGGGGTCAGGGCGCCGCCGCAGCCCTGGGACATCTGGTAGACGTTCCACGCGGGCGGGGAGCGCCGCGCGGTGACCCGGACCTGGAGGTCCTGCAGGACCACGGCCCCCTCCCCCGTCCCGTGCAGGGTGACCTCCACGGTCTGGCTCCCGGCGTGCACCGCCCGTTGCGCCTGCGCCCAGGCGGGCGCGTCGGGCTCCAGCGGGGGCGGCGGCACCTCGGTCGGCCCCCGCTCCGAGAGGTAGGCGTGCTCGCAGCCCGCCGCCCACACGTGGGACCGAACGGCCGCCCTGAGCGGCGCCACGGCCGGTACGGGTGCGGTGGGCGACGGCGGCGCGGGCGCAGCGGCGCCGGTCGACGCCGAACCGGACCCGGATGCCGACGCGGATGCGGATGCCGAACCGGGGGTCGACGGCGAGCCGACCGGCGGGACCGACACCGACGCGGAGGGACCGGCCGACACCCCGCCCACCCCCGTCCCCGAAGGCACCGGCGCCCCGGCGACCGCGCCCCCCACCGGCACCCGAGCCGAGGGCCGCCGCTCCGGCCCGGCGACCACCAACACCCCCGCCACGACCCCCACCGCCGCCACCCCGGCGACCACCACCACACCCCGCCGCCGACACCACCCACGCCACCCCACGCCTCCGGGCACGAGAGCGGCACCGGCCACCGAAACGGAGGCCACCGACGACACGGATCCGGGCAGGGGCACGGACGCGGGTCCGGACCCACGCGCGGACCCGGATGAGGGAAGGGACGGAGGAACGACGTCCGGGGCTGCCCCTGAAGCCGCCCCTCGGGCTGCCCCCACAGCTGTCCCACGGTCGGGAACGGCAACCCCCGTAGCCGTCGGCGCGGCTGGTCGGTTCGGTGCCGGGGTGGATGCCACCTCGGGCCCTCGTGCGTCCTCCCCCATCTGTGCGGTGAGCGGCGCCGCCCGGGGCGGTGTTTCGGGAAGCGGGGCCGGGACCGCCTCGGGCAGCACCTCCGATACCCGGTCGGACGCCACTGCCTCCGCCGCCACCGCCCGGCCCCGACCGGCCGTTGCGATTGCCGCCGGGGACGAGCCGAGCGGTGCTCCGGGCGCCGCCTCCCGAACCGGCCCGGGTACCAACCCGGACGCCGCCACCGCCCCCGCCGCCCCGGGCGCCCCCGGAGCCTGCGGCTCCACCGGACCCGCCGCACCCGGCGCACGGCGGCGGGCGTCCGCCAGGAGCCATGCGCGGTGGAGGGACAGGGCCTCCGGGCCCGTCGCCCCGCAGGCCCGCGCGAAGCGGTCCACCGCCGCGAACTCGGCCGGTACCGCCTCACCGTTGCAGTAGCGGTGCAGGGTCGACGTACTCGTGTGCAGCCGTCGGGCCAGCAGCCCGTAGCTCAGTCCCGCGCGTTCCTTCAGCTCCCGCATCAGCCGCGCGAACGCCTCCGTCTCGGTCGGCCCCTGCGCCGGTCGTCCCGCCTCGCCCACAGCACTTCCCCCCGCCCCGTCCCGTGACTCCGTTCCACCCAGAGGGTGTTCCCCCAGGTGACGGCGTGTACGGCCGTTCCAGTGTCCCGGATCCGGCGCGTTCCCTGGCCTGCCGCCCCCGGCGGGGGAAGGCTGTTGACGCAGTCCACCTTCAACCGCACCTCGTACGGGGAGAACATCGTGTTCCGACGCTCCGCCCTGGCCACCGCCGTCCTCGCGGCCGCCGCCGCCCTGCTCCTGACCACCTCGACGACCGCGACCGCCGCCGCGACCGCGCCCGGCTTCCTCAACGGCACCGACCTGCCGCCGCACCCCTCCTCCCCCTGGTTCGCGGGGAAGGTCACCAAGGGGCTGCCGGAGACCGTGCCGTTCTGCCTGGACGGCGTCCTGCCGGCGGCCGGCAGCTGGCACCGCACCTTCGGCACCGACCTCGACACCGGCGCCGCGCAGATCTCCGTACGGACCGCCTCGAACGCCGCCGCCGCCAAGCTCGTGACCACACTGGAGCGCAAGGTCGCGGCCTGCGCCGCGGACTGGCTGCGCGCGACCCCGGGTGGGACGGCCTCCTGGCAGGACTACGGGAAGATCGCCGTCGAGGAGGGCGCGCACGTCTACGGGGTCCACGCCTCCATCCCGGAGTCCGAGCCGGGCGTGCACCTCTTCGGCATCGGACGCGACGGTGCCACGGTGACCGTCGTGAACTGGGGGCAGATGGGACACCTGACGGACGCCCCCGTCCCCGCCTTCAAGAAGACGACCACCACGGCCGTCAACAAGCTCAACCCGTAGCCCCGGCTCTCGCCCCGCCCGCCCCGCCCCCGCCCCCGCGCCCGCGCCCGCGCCCCGAGTGGGACCATGGAACCAAGGGTCCGCCCGACCGGCACTTCCTGGACCGGGCGGGGCGGGCGATCCGGACCACGATCCGGGCCGAGTCGAGCGACGCGGGACGAGGCGGTGCGCATGCGTTCCGGAAACGAGCCGGTGACCGCCCGTAGCCCACTGCGGCTGCGGTTCTGGCTGAGCCTGTGGGGGCTGCTCTGGGCCGCGGCGGGGACGATCGCGTTCTCGCTGGGCGGCCGGCCCGGTTGGGCGGCCGCCTGCGGCGTCGTCGCCCTGCTGGCGGCGGTGGACCTGGTGGTCGTGACCCGGCACATCCGCCAGGGCCCGCACTACCAGCCGGGCCGTGACGTCCCCCCGTACGAGCCTCCGCACGCCCGGTAGCCCAGAGCGCCCCGCACCGGCCGGGGCCCGGCGCCCCCGCCGACGCGGCGGCGAAGCGCCGAGGAACCCGATTCCCTCCGCCACCGCGCGGGCCGGGCGGGCCCGTTCCTGCGACGGAACGCCGAGCTTCCCCCTCCCCCGCCTACGGGTTGTCGTCGAACCGGGCCGCCGCCAGGTACTCGGGCTGAGGGTCCAGAGCGGCCGCCAGCCGGAAGTGGCGGCGGGCCTGCTCGCGGTGCCCGGAGCGTTCATGGGTACGGGCGAGGGCGTAATGGGCGAAGGCGTTGTCCGGCTCCCGCTCCAGCACCAGCTCGAACTCCAGCTCGGCGGGACGCAGCTGCGCCGCCGCGAAGAAGGCGCGGGCGCGCAGCAGCCGGGCGGCGGTGTTCTCGGGGTGGGCGGCTATGACGGAGTCGAGGAGCTTGACCGCGCCGCGCGGGTCACGGGCGGCCAGCAGCTGCTCGGCGGCCCGGAAGTCGATGACGTGCGTCTCGGGACTCGCGGACCCGGACGACCTCGAACCGGACCGCCCGGACCTCCCGGAGTGCCCGGACGGCTCGGAGGGCTGTTGCGGGGGCGGGGGCGTGGTATCGGACACGGTGTCTTTCCTTCCCTCTACGGACGTGTTCAACGCGCCCCGCCGAGCGCGCCGTTCCGCGCCGGCGCGGGGCGCCCCGCTCTCCCGGTGCGCCTCAGGCCCCGACGGCCTTCTGCCGGAGCCGGTCCCACACGGCCCGTACCTGGGGCTCCAGCGCCTCCAGCGGCCCGTCGTTGTCGATGACCAGGGTCGCCACCGCCAGCCGCTGCTCCCGGGTGGCCTGGGCCGCCATCCGGGCCCGGGCGTCGTCCTCGGTCATTCCGCGCCGGGCCGCCAGCCGGGCCAGCTGGGTTTCCGGGGAGGCGTCCACGACCACGACCAGGTCGTACTGGGACGCGAGGCCGTTCTCCGTGAGCAGCGGTACGTCGTGGACGACGATCGCGTCGGGCCCGGCCGCGCCCTCCAGTTCGGCGGAACGGGCCCCGACCAGCGGGTGCACGATCGCGTTCAGGGTGCGGAGCTTGTCCGGGTCGGCGAACACGATCGCTCCGAGCGCGGGCCGGTCGAGTGCGCCGTCCGGGGTGAGGACGGACCTCCCGAAGGCCTCCACCACGGCCGCGAGGCCCGGCGTACCGGGCTCCACGACCTCCCGCGCGATCCGGTCGGCGTCCACGACGACCGCCCCGTACCCCGCCAGCAACCGCGAGACCTCGCTCTTGCCGGCACCGATTCCGCCTGTCAGGCCCACTTTCAGCATGGTCGGCAGCCTAGGCCCCGCCGGGAGCCGGCGGCCAGGGCCCCCGGCCCCGCCGCCGCCCGACCCCGGGCCGTCCCCGGCCCGTACGCGACGCGGCTACAGCTCTCCCTCGCGTTCCGCCAGGAACCGTTCGAAGTCGCGACCGATCTCGTCGGCCGAGGGGATCTCGGCCGGCTCGGCGATCATGTTGCCGCGGGTCTCGGCTCCGGCGGCCGCGTCGTACTGGTGCTCCAGACCCTGGACCAGGGTGACGAGTTCCTCGTCGCCCTCGCGGATCTGCCGGTCGATCTCGGTCTGCGTACGGTGCGCCTCGGTCCGCAGCGCGTGCGCGACGGCGGGCAGCACGAGCCCGGTCGCCGCGGTGATCGCCTCCAGCGCGGTCAGCGCCGCGTCGGGGTACGGGGAGCGGGCGACGTAGTGCGGGACGTGCGCGGCGACGCCGAGGACGTCGTGCCCGGACTCGCCGAGGCGGAACTCGACGAGCGATTCGGCGCTGCCGGGTACCTGCGCCTCGTCGAAGGGGCTGCGGTGGCCGGGCATCAGGTCCGTCCGGTTGCCGTGCGGGGTGATGCCGACGGGCCGGGTGTGCGGCACGCCCATCGGGATCCCGTGGAAGTTGACGGAGAGCCGGACCCCGAGCCGCTCGATGATCTGGCGGACGGCGACGGCGAAACGCTCCCACTCCACGTCCGGCTCCGGGCCGGAGAACAGCAGGAAGGGCGCGCCCGTGGCGTCCTGTACGAGGCGGACCTCCAGGCGGGGTTCCTCGAACTCCGTCCAGTGATCGCGCTGGAACGTCAGCAGCGGCCGGCGGGCCCGGTAGTCCACGAGGCGGTCCGCGTCGAAGCGGGCCACGACCTGGTGCGGCAGGGTTTCCAGGAGCCGTTCGACGATCTGCTCACCGGCCTCGCCGGCGTCGATGTACCCCTCGAAGTGGTAGAGCATGACCAGTCCGGCCGAGTCCTGGGCCAGCGCCAGGTCGGCCACCGCCAGGCCCTTGGCGTCCCATTCGTACAAACCCTGTGGATCAAGCACTGTCACCATTCCTCCCTCGGCGCGTTCTCTGCCCCCAACGTCCAAGGGGGCGTCCGCATTCCCCAGTTGACGTCTTTCACGGGATCGCGACGCGGGGCGGCGGGCCGGGAACGCGGAAAGGCCCGCCCCCCGAAGGGGACGGGCCTCGCCGTTGGGCTCAGCTCAGCTCACACCGGAGTGTGATGCGCGCTGCGATCAGCTCTGGCCGCCGGCCAGCTTCTCGCGGAGCGCGGCCAGGGCCTCGTCGGACGCCAGGGCGCCCGAGGTCTCGTCCGACTCCGAGGAGTACGAACCACCGGAGAGGCTGGCGCCGCCACCGGTGTTGCCACCGGCGGCCGGGGCGGCAGGGCCCTCGGCGGCAGCGGCCTCGTCGGCCTCGCGGCTCTTGATGACCTGCGCCTGGTGCTGCTCGAAGCGAACCTGCGCCTCGGCGTACTGGCGCTCCCACGTCTCGCGCTGGGTGTCGAAGCCCTCGAGCCAGTCGTTGGTCTCGGGGTCGAAGCCCTCGGGGTAGATGTAGTTGCCCTGGTCGTCGTAGGACGCGGCCATGCCGTACAGGGTCGGGTCGAACTCGACCGACGCCGGGTCGGCACCGAAGGACTCGTTGGCCTGCTTCAGCGACAGCGAGATCCGGCGACGCTCAAGGTCGATGTCGATGACCTTGACGAAGATCTCGTCGTTGACCTGGACGACCTGCTCCGGGATCTCCACGTGGCGCTCGGCCAGCTCGGAGATGTGGACCAGACCCTCGATGCCCTCGTCCACGCGGACGAACGCGCCGAACGGAACCAGCTTGGTGACCTTACCCGGGACGACCTGACCGATCTGGTGCGTCCGGGCGAACTGCTGCCACGGGTCTTCCTGCGTCGCCTTCAGCGACAGGGAGACGCGCTCGCGGTCCATGTCGACGTCGAGGACCTCGACGGTGACTTCCTGGCCGACCTCGACAACCTCGGACGGGTGGTCGATGTGCTTCCAGGACAGCTCGGAGACGTGCACGAGACCGTCGACGCCGCCCAGGTCCACGAAGGCACCGAAGTTGACGATCGAGGAGACGACGCCGGAGCGGACCTGACCCTTCTGCAGGGTGGTGAGGAACGTCTGGCGAACCTCGGACTGGGTCTGCTCGAGCCAGGCGCGGCGGGACAGGACCACGTTGTTGCGGTTCTTGTCCAGCTCGATGATCTTCGCCTCGAGCTCCTTGCCCACGTAGGGCTGGAGGTCGCGGACGCGACGCATCTCGACGAGAGAGGCCGGCAGGAAGCCGCGGAGGCCGATGTCGAGGATGAGACCACCCTTGACGACCTCGATGACGGTACCGGTGACGATGCCGTCTTCTTCCTTGATCTTCTCGATGGTGCCCCAGGCACGCTCGTACTGAGCGCGCTTCTTCGAGAGGATCAGGCGGCCTTCCTTGTCCTCCTTCTGGAGAACCAGGGCCTCGATCTCGTCGCCGACCTTGACGACCTCGTTCGGGTCGACGTCGTGCTTGATCGACAGCTCGCGGCTCGGGATGACGCCTTCGGTCTTGTAACCGATGTCGAGGAGAACCTCGTCCCGGTCAACCTTGACGATGACGCCCTCAACGATGTCTCCGTCGTTGAAGTACTTGATCGTCGCGTCGATCGCCGCGAGGAACGCGTCCGCGTCGCCGATGTCGTTGACCGCAACCTGCGGAGTGGTGGCGGTGGTCTCGGTGCTGCTCGTCATGTGGGAAAGGGCTCCGGTTACGGACAGAAAGTCGTAGGTACTGCCACGCCGGGAGCCCTTATCGGCATCTGCCGAAGTCGGACAGCCAAGGAGACCCCGTTCCGCAGATGCGGAGGGGCCTCGAGAACCGAGGGGACCTCAACAAATACAAGCGCAGCCTGCTAGGTCTGAGGAGCACAGGCTCGCAGCGCAACTTGTAGCATACGGGGGCAGCTGGACAGGGTCAATGCGCGAAGGCGCACACCCCGGGCAGATCACCGCACAACCGGCACAATTCGTGGGCGCAGCAGCCCCGATGGGCAATCCACATGGATTTCCCGAGCCATCCGCAGACTACGACGACGGGCCCCATGAACCAAGAGTCCTACGACAAGCCGGCCCCCGAAGACGCCGAGGACGACGCGCCTGCGACCCGGCGTGACGCCGGGGACGCGGAGAGCAGCCGCGCGAACCGTGGCTGGTGGGACCGCAACGCCGACGAGTACCAGAGCGAGCACGGCGCGTTCCTCGGCGACGACCGCTTCGTCTGGGGACCCGAGGGACTGGACGAGGCGGAGGCCGCGCTGCTCGGCCCGGCCGACTCCCTCAAGGACAAGGACGTCCTGGAGATCGGCGCCGGCGCCGCCCAGTGCTCCCGCTGGCTGGCCGCCCGGGGAGCCCGCCCGGTGGCCCTGGACCTCTCGCACCGCCAGCTCCAGCACGCCCTGCGCATCGGCGGCTCCGATCTGCCGGCGGTCCGGCTCGTCGAGGCGGACGCCGGGCGGCTGCCCTTCCGCGACGGCTCGTTCGACCTGGCCTGTTCCGCCTACGGCGCCGTCCCCTTCGTCGCCGACCCGGCGAACGTGATGCGCGAGGTCCACCGCGTGCTGCGCCCGGGCGGCCGCTGGGTCTTCTCCGTCACCCATCCCGTCCGCTGGGCGTTCCCCGACGAGCCCGGCCCCGAGGGGCTGACCGTCGCGGCGTCCTACTTCGACCGGACCCCGTACGTGGAACAGGACGAGGACGGCAACGCCGTCTACGTCGAGCACCACCGCACGATCGGGGACCGGGTCCGGGACGTGGTGGCCGGCGGGTTCCGACTCGTGGACCTCGTCGAGCCGCAATGGCCGGAATGGAACGCGCAGGAGTGGGGCGGTTGGTCCCCGCTGCGCGGCAACCTGATCCCGGGGACCGCGATCTTCGTGTGCGAGAGGGACTGACCCCTTGATCCGCCAGGCCGACCTCGACGCCCTGCCCGTACGGGAGGCCGTGCCCGCCCTCGTCTCCGCGCTGGACGCCCACGGCACGGCCGTGCTGTGCGCCCCGCCCGGCACCGGCAAGACCACGCTGGTGCCGTTGGTACTGGCCGGGCTGGTGGGCGGCGGTCCGCGGCGCCGGGTCGTGGTGGCCGAGCCCCGCCGGATCGCGGCCCGGGCGGCGGCCCGGCGGATGGCCTGGCTGCTGGGCGAGGAGCCGGGCGGCGCGGTCGGCTTCACCGTGCGCGGTGAGCGGGTCGTGGGCCCCGGGACCGTGGTGGAGGTGGTGACCACGGGCGTGCTGCTCCAGCGCCTCCAGCGGGACCAGGAACTGACCGGCACGGACGTGGTGGTCCTGGACGAGTGCCACGAACGACACCTGGACGCCGACACCGTCGCCGCGTTCCTGCTCGACGTACGCGCGACCCTGCGCCCGGAGCTGCGCCTGGTCGCGGCGTCGGCGACGACGGACGCGGCGGGCTGGGCGCGGCTGCTGGGGGACGCGCCGGTGGTGGAGGCCGCCGGCGTCGCGTACCCGGTGGAGACGGTGTGGGCGCCGCCGGCGCGGCCGGTGCGGCCGCCGCACGGGATGCGGGTGGATCCGGCGCAGCTGACGCACGTGGCGTCGGTGGTGCGGCGGGCGTTGGCGGAACGTTCCGGCGACGTGTTGTGCTTCCTGCCGGGCGTGGGCGAGATCGCCCGGGTCGCGGGGCAGCTGGGCGCGGTGGACGCGGAGGTGCTCCAGGTCCACGGTCGGGCACCGGCGGCCGTGCAGGACGCGGCGCTGACCGCGGCGGACCACCGCCGGGTGATCCTGTCGACGGCGGTCGCGGAGTCGAGCCTGACCGTGCCCGGTGTCCGGGTGGTCGTGGACTCGGGGCTGGCGCGCGAGCCCCGGGTGGACCACGCGCGGGGCCTGGGCGCGCTGACGACCGTACGGGCCTCCCGCGCGTCGGGCCGGCAGCGGGCGGGCCGGGCCGGGCGGGAGGCGCCGGGCACGGTGTACCGGTGCTGGGAGCAGGCCGAGGACCCGCGGCTGCCGGCGTTCCCCTCCCCCGAGATCCGGATCGCGGACCTGGCGCAGTTCGCGCTGCAGGCCGCCTGCTGGGGCGACCCGGACGCGTCCGGGCTGGCGCTGCTGGACCCGCCGCCGGCCGGCGCCATGGCCGCGGCGCGGGAGGTGCTGCTCGCCGTCGGCGCGGTGGACGACGCCGGCCGGCCGGCCGCGCGCGGGCTGCGGATGTCCCGGCTGGGGCTGCACCCGCGGCTGGCGCGCGCCCTGCTGGACGGTGCGGCCGCGCTGGGGGCCCGTCGGGCGGCGGAGCTGGTGGCGCTGCTGAGCGAGGAGCCGCCGCGGGAGTACGGGGACGACCTGGCCGCCGCCTGGCGGACGGCCCGGCGCGGCGGCGACGGGTACGCGGCGCGCTGGCGCGCGGAATGCCGCCGCTTGGAGCGTGCGGTGGGCACCCCGGAGGGTGGGCCCGGACGCGGGGCCGGGCGCGCGGCCGCGTCGGGGCCCGGACGCGACCGGGCCGCCGGCGGGGGCGGGGGCGGGACGGGCGCTCTCCCCGATGCCCGCGCCCTCCCTGATGCCCGTGCCCTCCCCGATGCCCGTGCCCTCCCCGATGCCCGCGCCCTCCCCGACGACGGGGCCGCCGGGCTGGTGGCCGCCCTGGCCTTCCCCGAACGGGTGGCCCGCGCCAAGGGGGACGGGGCCTTCCTGATGGCTTCCGGAACGGGTGCCGAAGTGGGGGACGGATCGGCGCTGCGCAGCGCGCCCTGGCTGGCGGTGGCGGTCGCCGACCGATCCGCGCACGCCACGTCCGCCCGGGTGCGGCTCGCCGCCGTCATCGACGAGGAGACGGCCCGCGTCGCCTGCGGGCACCTGCTGGGCGCCGGTGACGAGGTGCGCTGGGAGGCCGGTGACCTCGTCGCCCGTTCCGTCGAGCGGCTCGGCGCGATCGAGCTCACGGTGCGCCCGCTGCGCGCTCCCGGCCCGGCCCTCGTGCGGGCCGCCCTGCTGGACGGGCTGACCGCGGAGGGGCTCGGGCTGCTGCGCTGGTCCGAGGACGCGCGGGCGTTGCGGGCCCGGCTGGGTTTCCTGCACCGCACGCTGGGCGGCGGTTGGCCCGACGTGGCCGACGACGCCGCCCTGCTGGCGCGGGCCGACGAGTGGCTGGAGCCGGAGTTGTCCCGGGCGCGCCGGCGGGCCGACCTGGGGCGGATCGACGCCGGGCAGGCCCTGAACCGGCTGTTGCCGTGGGCCGGTGGTGAGGCGGCTCGGCTGGACGAGCTGGCTCCGGAGCGGCTCCAGGTGCCGAGCGGTTCGCGGATCCGGGTCGACTACGGCGGCGAGCAGCCCGTGCTGGCGGTCAAGCTCCAGGAGCTGTTCGGGCTGGCCGAGACGCCCCGGGTGGCGGGGGTTCCCGTCCTCGTCCACCTGCTGTCGCCGGCCGGCCGGCCCGCGGCGGTGACCGCCGACCTCGCCTCCTTCTGGCGGGGCGGCTACCGGGCGGTGCGGGCCGAGCTGCGCGGGCGCTATCCGAAGCACCCGTGGCCGGAGGACCCGGCGACCGCCGAGCCCACCCGCCACACCAACGCCCGGCTCAGGCGCTGACCCCTCGGGCGTCGGCCGCCCCCCGAGGGCGCGGGCCGGGGGCCGTCCGTTCGCGGCGGCTCCGGGCCTCCAGCCAGAGGGAGAGGGCGAGCAGGCCGAGGGCCCCGAGGGCGAGTCCGCCGGGCGCCCAGGTGTGCAGCGCGAGGACCTTCGTACGGTTCGACTTGACGAGGTCGAGGGTGTGCTGGGCGTAGTCCGGGCGCATTTTGACGTGTCCGGCGAAGGCGGTCAGTTTGCCGTCGGGGCCGCTCGCCGCGATGCCGCCGCGCATCTCCTGCTGGATGACCTGTTCGGCGTTGACGGGTGCGCCGGTGACCGGGTCGACCCAGAACATCGCCTTGACCGTGTACCAGAGGCTGGTGCCGGTGGTCTGCTCGATGGTGGCCGGGTCGATGCCCTCGATGGGCATCTTCTTCGGCATGGGGACCTTGGTCCACGGGACGGTCTGCTCGAAGTAGTAGACCTCCATGCCCCGGTAGGTGCGCGGCCCGACGTAGTGGATGGGCGAGGAGGTGCGGGTCTGCGCGTCGAAGTAGAGGTAGTCGCGGGGCTCGGTGAAGAAGGGCCACTTGAACTCGATGCCCTCGCGCTTGACCAGGTCGCCGTCGACCATCTCGCCGGTGGCGTGGACCGGGTCCTGGGTGTGGGCGTCGAAGATGTAGCGCTCGGGGATTTGGGACACCATCTTCCCGTCCGGGCCGATGATGTAGGACAGCGTGTCCCAGACGACGACGTCCTTGCCGGCGTCGGCCTCGATCTCCTCGGAGGCCTCCACGTTGCCCTTGAGGGTCTGCACGATGGTGACCTTGTCGACCCTCTTGGGCTTCATGCCGTCGTTGTAGTCGATCAGGGTCGCGTCCTTCGCCTCCAGGACCATCTCCTGGTACTGGTTCGGCGGGATCTTCGCGAGCCGCGGGTACGCGTACCAGCGCAGCAGGGGTGCGAGGGCCGCGCAGAACACGGCGAGGGCAAGCAGGACGAGGCTCGCTCTGCGTCGCATGGCCGGGCCTCCTCTACTTTCCGGGCGCGGGGGGCGCGGTGGTGAGCAGCGGCTTGGGCGAGGTGGTGCCCTCCGGCGCCCCGGCCGCGGTGAGGGCGAGGACGAGGGCGAGCGCGGCTGCCAGCCCGATGGCGGCGGCGACGAGAGCGCGCATGCCGGGGCCTCCGAAATCTGATAGGGCGTCAGAGATGGGGCACCGTAGCAACGCGGGGGCGAGATGAGAACCGTCTCGCGCGGGGATCGCGGGGATCGCGGGGATCGCGGCGGGCACGGTGAGCGGCCGCGGTCCGCGCCGGAGCGGGAGCCGCGGCCCCCTCCGTCACTCGTCGACGTCCTCGGCGCGGGTCACCGCCGGGCCGAGCCCGGGCGGGATGTGCGCGGTGACGAGCGCCACGGCTTCCTCGGCGGTGTCGGCCCAACCGAACACGGCGCCGCTCCGGGCGAGTCGAACCCGGAACCGCCCGTCGGGCAGCGGGTCCACGGCCGGCACCCGCACGACGTAAGGGAACCGGGTGCAGCTGCTGAGGTTCAGGCCGTGGTCGCTGGTGAAGGGATACAGCTGCCGCAGCCGCGGTTCGGCGTACGCGGCCTCCAGGAGCGGGACGATCGGCGGGTACGGCCGGTCGGGCCGGGACTCCAACTGGTGATCGCGCACCGCCCGCCAGCTCAGCAGCAGCCGTTGCCAACTGACCTCGACGAACTCCGCCGGTCCGCGCTGGCGCGCGGCGGCCGGGTCGGGGAGGACGGGCCGGGGCAGGGGGCGTCTTTCGGCCGCGGGGGCGTCAACGTTGTCGTTCATCGCGCCAGTGTGGCGGCGGTCACCGGCCCTGACCAGGGGTGGTGGGCAGGCGAATATCCGCCACCGGGAACGAACCCCGCGGGGCGGGCGGGGCGCCGGCGCGACGTCGGGGAGGCCCGGCTCGCCTCCCCGGTGCGGCGCCGTCAGGGGCGGGGCGGGGGCCGGCGCCCCGGTGGTCCGCCAACTCCGCTCGTGCACACCGGCGTTCGCGGCGCGGGCGGCGACGCCGGGGCGGCTGCGGCCCCGGCGATGTCGCCCGTACCTCTGCCCTTGCCGGGCCTACGGGGCGCTGCTCGGGCTCGCCGCCGGCGCGGGGGCCGGCTTCCCCGAGGTCGTGGGGCTCGGGGCGGGAGTGCTGGGGCGGGCACTGGGGGTGGAACTCGGGGTGGGCTTGGGGGTGGGGGTGGGCGTTGGGGTCGGCGTCGGCGTCGGGGTGGGCGTCGGCGTGGGGGTAGGTGTCGGCGTCGGGGTGGGTGTCGGCGTCGGGGTCGGCGTCGGCGTCGGGGTCGGCGTAGGCGTCGGCTTGGGAGTGGGCGTCGGCGTCGGCGTAGGCGTCGGCTTGGGAGTGGGCGTAGGCGTCGGGTTCGGCTTCGGCGGCGGGGGTGTCACCGGCCCCGGCGTCGGCTTCGGGCCCGGCTGTCCCGCCGGGGTTCCCGGACCGGTTCCGGCGCCCGTGCCGCCACCCGCACCCCCGCCCGTTCCTGTTCCCGTACCCGTACCCGTACCGCCGCCCGTGCCCGCCGCGGGGCCCGTGCCGTCCGGGATCTCGTGCGCGCCGGCGAGGTAGTACGCGTACCAGGACCGCACCGTCAGCAGGTACTCGGTGGACCGGTTGTAGGAGAGCACGGCCCGGTCCAGGTCGCCCGGGGTGCGCAGGTCGCGGGTACCGGCGCACAGGTAGCGGCCGGCGGCCAGCGCCGCGTCGTGGATGTTGTTCGGGTTGCGCCGGCCGTCGCCGTCGGCGTCCTGGCCCCAGGACGCCCAGGTGGAGGGGATGAACTGCATGGGGCCGACGGCCCGGTCGTAGCGGGAGTCGCCGTCGTGGGCGCCGCCGTCGGTGTCGGAGATGTTCGCGAAGCCGTTGCCGTCGAGGACGGGGCCCAGGATCGGGCGCAGCGTGGTTCCCGCGGCGTCGACGCGGCCGCCGCCCGCCTGTCCGGACTCGACCTTGCCGATGGCGGCGAGGAGTTGCCAGCGCAGCCCGCACCCGGGGTCGGTTTCGCCGACCTTCTGCTCGGCCCGCCGGTAGGCGGCGAACACGCTCGCCGGTATGCCCTTGGCGCTCTCCGGAGCGACCGCCGGTTCGGTGCGCGGGCCGTCGGCCGCGGCGGGCACCACCGCCGGAACGGGCTCCGGGGTCGGTGCGGCGGCCGGGGTCGCTCCGTCCACGGGGAGGACGTCGGCGGGCGGTGCGGGGCTGAGCAGCGGCGGCAGTTCGGTGAACCAGGTGGAGTCCCCGCCGGATCCGGCGGCGGGCGGGGCGGGTCGTGCGCTGCCCTCGCCCGCGGCGGCCATCCGGCCGGCGCTGCCGGCGCCGGGGCCCTGTGAGGCGGTGACCGCGGCCACGACCAGCGCCGAGATCACCGCGGCGAAACCGCCCCTGCGCAGCTTGCGTCCGATTATTCGAGCCGACATGAGCCGGACCCCTCCCCTAGACGTCCGCGTGACCCTACGACAGCTCCCTTCAGGGGGCACGCACCGCGGCTCGGATTTCACGACATCCCCACGTCCTGCGCAGGTCACGCATACTGACCCGACATCCGGACCGAGGAGAAGCGCCGTGCCGTTCACTCTCAGCCACGCGGCTGCCGTACTTCCGGCCGTGCGCCGGACCGGGCGGGCCCGGGGGCCCCTGGTGGCTTCGGCGTTGGTGCTGGGGTCGTTCGCGCCGGACGTCTTCTTCTTCCTGGACTCGTTCGTCGAGGGCGCCATGGCCTACGGCTCCTTCACGCACTCCCTGGCGGGCATCGTCACCGTGGACGCCGTGCTGACCGCCGTCCTCGCCGCCGGCTGGTTGTTGCTGCGCGAGCCGCTGGTCGCGCTGTTGCCCCGGCGCCGGCAGGGCCGCGTCCACGCCTTCGTGCGCGGCGAGCACTGGCGGGGCCGGCGGCCGTCCTCGCTCGCCCTGTGGTTCTACCTCTCGGCGGTGGTTGGTTCCTTGACGCACGTCGGGTGGGACAGCTTCACGCACCCGGACCGCTGGGGCACGAACGCGCTGCCGGTGCTGGGCGAGCCGTTCGCGTTCGGGCTGCCGCTGTACTCCTGGGTCCAGTACGGCACTTCCGCGCTCGCCGCCGGCGTCCTGTGCTGGTTCACGGCGACCGCCCTGCGCCGGCTGCCGGACGGGCCCGCTCCGGCGTCGGTGCCGGTGCTGGGGCGCGTGGAGTTCTGGGGCGCGGTCGCGCTGTTCGGCGTGTGCGTGACGGTGGGGGTCACGACGCGGGTGATCCGCTGGTACACGTTCTTCGACCGGATCGACAGCCCGCTGGACATCATTCCGACCGTCTGTTTCGGCGCCGGCGGCGGCCTCGTCGTGGCCCTGCTGCTGTACGGGGTCCTGTTCCGTCTGCGCCACCGCCACCGCCGCGACGGCGACCCCCGGCCGGACCCCGAGGCGCGCACCCCCGTCGGCGCCCGGTAGCCGCACCGTACGGACGAACGCCCGTCCCCTCGCTTCGTCGCGAGGGGGCGGGCGTTCTTCCGAGGTCGTACGCGGGTCAGTGCGCGGCGGACTCCCAGTCGCCGCCGACGCCCACGGACACGTCCAACGGGGCCCGCAGTTCCACGGCGGCGCCCATCTCGCGGCGCAGCAGTTCCTCGACCCGCTCCGCCTCGCCGGGGGCGATCTCCAGGACGATTTCGTCGTGGACCTGGAGCAGCATCCGCGAGGTGAGGCCCGCCTCGTGGATGGCCTTGTCGACGCGGAGCATCGCGACCTTGACGATGTCGGCGGCGGTGCCCTGGATCGGGGCGTTCAGCGCCATCCGCTCGGCGGCCTCGCGGCGCTGGCGGTTGTCGCTGTTGAGGTCGGGCAGGTAGCGGCGGCGCCCGAACACGGTCGCCGTGTACCCGGTGGCGCGGGCCTCGTCCACCACGCGCTGGAGGTACTCGCGGACCCCGCCGAACCGCTCGAAGAAGGTGTCCATCAGGCCGCGCGCCTCGGCGGGCTCGATGTTCAGCTGCTGGGCGAGACCGAACGCCGACAGCCCGTACGCCAGGCCGTACGACATGGCCTTGATCTTGCGGCGCATCTCCGCGTCGACCTGGGAGCGCTCGACGCCGAACACCTGGGAGGCGACGGTGGTGTGCAGGTCCTCGCCGGTGGCGAACGCCTCGATGAGGCCCGCGTCCTCGGAGAGGTGGGCCATGACGCGCAGTTCGATCTGGCTGTAGTCGGCCGTCATCAGCGACTCGTAGCCCTCGCCGACGACGAAGCCGCGGCGGATGGCCCGGCCCTCGTCGGTGCGCACCGGCACGTTCTGCAGGTTCGGGTCGGTGGAGGACAGGCGGCCGGTCGCGGCGACGGTCTGGCTGAAGCTGGTGTGGACCCGGCCGTCGGCGGCGATCGACTTGACCAGGCCCTCGACGGTGACGCGGAGCTTGGCCTGCTCCCGGTGCCGGAGCATGATCACCGGGAGTTCGTGGTCGGTCTGGCCGGCGAGCCAGGCCAGCGCGTCCGCGTCCGTGGTGTAGCCGGTCTTCGTCTTCTTCGTCTTCGGCAGGTCGAGTTCGCCGAAGAACACTTCCTGGAGCTGCTTGGGCGACCCGAGGTTGAACTCGTGGCCGACCGCCGCGTGCGCCTCCTTCACCGCCTGCTGCACGGCGCCGGCGAACTGCTGCTCCATGCCTTCCAGGTGGTCGCGGTCGGCGGCGATGCCGGCCCGTTCCAGCCGGGCCAGCAGCTCGGAGGTGGGCAGCTCCATGTCGTGGAGCAGTTCCGTCGCCCCGACCTCGTCGAGTTTGACCGTGAGGGCGTCACCGAGGTCGAGGACGGCGCGGGCCTGTCCCATCAGGGCGTCCGCCTCGGCCGTCTCGTCGGCGCCGAAGGCCAGCTGCCCGTCGGCGGCGGCGGGCGCCAGCTCGCGGTGCAGGTACTCGTTGGACAGCACGTCCAGGGCGAAGGACCGCCGGCCCGGCTTGACCAGGTAGGCGGCCAGCGCGGTGTCCATGGTGACCCCGGCCAGCGTCCAGCCGTGCTCGGGGAAGACCCGCATGAGGCCCTTGGCGTTGTGCACGACCTTGGGCTTCTTCGCGTCGGCCGCCCAAGCGGCGAAGGCCTTCTCGTCGGCCTCGTCCAGCTCGGCCGGCTCGAACCAGGCGGCCGCCCCGCCGGCCGCGGCCAGCCCGATCTCGCTGACGTTGCCCTGGCCCAGCGCCCAGCTGTCGACGGTGGACACGCCCAGCGGGCCTTCCCCGTGGCTCTCCAGCCACGGCGCCAGCTCGCCGGTGCCCAGCACGGAGCCGTCCAGTTCCACGGCCGCCGCCGTCGGGGCCGGCGCCTCGTCCTCGGCGGCGCCCGGGTCGACGGCCAGCAGCCGCTCGCGCAGCGAGGCGTTGCGGATCTCCAGTACGTCGAGCACGCCGGTCACCGCGGACCGGTCGTAGGGGGCGCGGGCCAGGTCGGCGGGGGTCTTCGCCAGCTCGACGTCCTTGACCATCTCGGTCAGGACCCGGTTGAGCTTGACGGCCTCCAGGTGGTCCCGGAAGTTCTGCCCGGCCTTGCCCTTGACCTCCTCGGCCCGCTCCACCAGCTCGGCGAACGACCCGAACTGGGTGATCCACTTGGCGGCGGTCTTCTCGCCGACGCCCGGGATGCCCGGCAGGTTGTCGGACGGATCACCGCGCAGCGCCGCGAAGTCCGGGTACTGCTGCGGCGTGAGCCCGTACTTCTCCTCGACCTTCTCCGGCGTGAACCGGGTCAGTTCGGAGACGCCCTTGGTCGGGTAGAGCACCGTCGTGTGCTCGGAGACCAACTGGAAGGAGTCGCGGTCACCGGTGACGATCAGGACGTCGAAGCCGAGGGCCTCGGCCTGCGTCGTCAGCGTCGCGATCACGTCGTCGGCCTCGAAGCCGTCGACCGCGAACCGGGGCACCTTCATCGCGTCGAGGAGCTCGCCGATCAGCTCGACCTGCCCCTTGAACTCGTCGGGGGTCTTGGAACGGTTCGCCTTGTACTCGGGGAACTCCGTCGAGCGCCACGTCTTGCGCGACACGTCGAACGCCACCGCGAAGTGCGTGGGCGCCTCGTCGCGCAGCGTGTTCGCCAGCATCGACGCGAAGCCGTAGATGGCATTGGTCGGCTGGCCCGTCGCGGTCGTGAAGTTCTCCGCGGGCAGCGCGAAGAACGCCCGGTACGCCAGGGAGTGCCCGTCCATGAGCATCAGGCGGGGGCGGTCCGCTGCGGACGGCTGGTCGGTCTTCTTCGATGCTGAATCTGCCACGCCCCCGATCCTAGGCGCCCCCGCCGACAATTCCGGCGCCGACGATCGCGCTCCGGCCGCCGCGGCCGCCCGGGGCCGGCCGGACCCGGCCCGTACCGCCCCACCCGGCGCGTGCGCCCCACCCGTCCGCCCCCGGCGCACCCCGCACCGGCACGGCCGGCCCCCGACCGCCCTCCCCCGCCACCGGTACACGTGAAAGGATCGAAACACGCGGTCACACGTACCGCACCCGTACGCACGCTCGAAGGAGAGCGCCATGGCGACCAAGCCGCCCTCAGGTGACCCGGTACAGGACGCGCCGCAGGTCACGTCGCCGAAACACGCCGCGGCGGGCCTGCCGGCGATCGGCCACACCCTGAAGGTCGCCCAGGCGCAGATGGGCCTCGCCCGCACCGCCCGCACCCTTCTCAAGGTCAACCAGAAGGACGGCTTCGACTGCCCCGGCTGCGCCTGGCCGGAGGGCGACGAGCGGCACACCGCCGAGTTCTGCGAGAACGGCGCCAAGGCCGTCGCCGAGGAAGCGACCCTGCGCAAGGTCACCCCCGCCTTCTTCGCCGCGCACCCCCTCGCCGACCTCGCCGAACGCTCCGGCTACTGGCTCGGCCAGCAGGGCCGGATCACGGACCCGATGTACCTGCCCGAAGGCGGCGACCGCTACGAGTCGATCGGCTGGGACCGGGCCTTCGAGATCATCGCGGAGGAACTGAACGCCCTCGGCTCCCCCGACGAGGCCCTCTTCTACACCTCCGGCCGCACCAGCAACGAGGCCGCGTTCCTCTTCCAGCTCTTCGCCCGCGAGTACGGCACCAACAACCTCCCCGACTGCTCCAACATGTGCCACGAGTCCTCGGGCTCGGCACTGAACGAGACCATCGGCATCGGCAAGGGCAGCGTCTCCCTCGAAGACCTCCACCAGGCCGACCTGATCATCGTCGCCGGCCAGAACCCGGGCACCAACCACCCGCGCATGCTCTCCGCCCTGGAGAAGGCCAAGTCCGCCGGCGCGAAGATCATTTCGGTGAACCCGCTGCCCGAAGCCGGCATGGAACGCTTCAAGAACCCGCAGACCCCCATCGGCATGCTCAAGGGCACCGCCCTCAACGACCTTTTCCTGCAGATCCGCATCGGCGGCGACCAAGCCCTCTTCCGCCTCCTCAACAAACTCGTCATCGAGGCCGGCGACGCCACCGACGACACCTTCATCCGCGAACACACCCACGGATACGAGGAGTTCGCCGCCGCCGCCAAGAACACCGACTGGGCCGAAACCCTCACCGCGACCGGACTCACCCGCCCCGAGATCGAACGCGCCCTCACCATGGTCCTCGCCTCCCGGCGCACCATCGTC
This sequence comes from Streptomyces sp. NPDC029836, assembly GCF_055574495.1. Lineage (NCBI taxonomy): Bacteria > Bacillati > Actinomycetota > Actinomycetes > Kitasatosporales > Streptomycetaceae > Streptomyces > Streptomyces sp. NPDC029836. Next base: position 186,099 of record NZ_JBVHZI010000002.1, read on the forward strand.
TGCTGGGCCATGGGCCTCACCCAGCACAAGCACTCCGTCGCCACCATCCGCGAAGTCGTGAACCTGCTCCTGCTGCGCGGCGACATCGGCCGCCCCGGCGCCGGCGTCTGCCCCGTACGCGGCCACTCCAACGTCCAGGGCGACCGCACCATGGGGATCTTCGAACGCCCCGCACCGGCCTTCCTCGACGCCCTCGACCGCGAATTCGGCATCACCTCGCCCCGCGGCCACGGCTTCGACGTCGTCCGCTCCATCGAAGCCCTGCGCGACGGCCGCGCCAAGGTCCTCTTCGCCATGGGCGGCAACTTCGTCGGCGCCACCCCCGACACCCACGTCACCGAGGCCGCGATCCGCCGCGCCTCCCTGACCGTCCACGTGTCCACGAAACTCAACCGCTCCCACGCCGTCACCGGCCGCCGGGCCCTGATCCTGCCCACCCTCGGCCGCACCGACAAGGACGTCCAGGCCTCCGGCAAGCAGTTCGTCACCGTCGAGGACTCCATGGGCATGGTCCACGCCTCCCGCGGCAACCTCACCCCCGCCTCACCCGCGCTGCTCTCCGAACCCGCCATCGTCGCCCGCCTCGCCCGCGCCGTCCTCGGCCGGCGCTCCACCACCCCGTGGGAGGAGTTCGAAGCCGACTACGCCACCATCCGCGACCGGATCGCCCGCGTGATCCCCGGCTTCGAGGACTTCAACACCCGCGTCGCCCACCCCGGCGGCTTCCGACTCCCCCACGCACCCCGCGACGAACGCCGCTTCCCCACCCGCACCGGCAAGGCCAACTTCACCGCCGCCCCCGTCGAATACCCCCACCTGCCGGCGGGCCGCCTCCTGCTCCAGACCCTGCGCAGCCACGACCAGTACAACACCACCATCTACGGCCTCGACGACCGCTACCGCGGCATCACCGGCGGCCGCCGCGTCGTCCTGGTCAACCCCGAGGACGCCGCCGAGCTCGGCCTCGCCGACGGCTCGTACACCGACCTCGTCGGCGAGTGGAAGGACGGCGTCGAACGCCGCGCCCCCGGCTTCCGCGTCGTGCACTACCCCACCGCCCGCGGCTGCGCCGCCGCCTACTACCCCGAGACCAACGTGCTGGTCCCCCTCGACTCCACCGCCGACACCAGCAACACCCCCGCGAGCAAGTCCGTCGTCGTGCGCTTCGAACCGGCCTGATAGAACGATCCAGGACACAGTGGTTAACGATCGTTGACGAACGGAGCCGGCCCATGGACGAGCAGCACAGCGTGAAGTTCCCGCAGGAAGTCCTCGACGAGTACGCGGCCCTGGGCATAGACCTGCCCGCGCTGTTCTCGGCCGGCGACCTCGGCCGCCGGATGGAGATCCGCATCCTGGAAGCCTCCGCCGACCGGGTCGTCGCCACCATGCCGGTCAAGGGCAACACCCAGCCCTACGGACTGCTCCACGGCGGCGCCTCCGCGGTCCTCGCGGAAACCCTCGGCTCCGTCGGCGCCATGATGCACGGCGGCATCACCAAGGTCGCCGTCGGCGTCGACCTCAACTGCACCCACCACCGGGGCGCCCGCTCCGGCATCGTCACCGGCGTCGCCACCCCCGTCCACCGGGGCCGCTCCACCGCCACCTACGAGGTCGTCATCTCCGACGAACAGGACCGCCGGGTGTGCACCGCCCGCCTCACCTGCCTGCTGCGCGACGCCGACCCGGCCGCCGCCGGCGCCTGACGCACCCGCGCGGGGCCCCCGCCCCGCCGCACTCGCCCTCCCACGGGCCCGGAACCGCCCCACCCGGCGACTCCGGGCCCGTTCCCGCACCCGGGGCGGCGCCCGACCCGCCGCGCCCCACCGGGCGCCGCGCACCCGCCCGCGCGAGGTTCCGGACCCGCGGGGCCCGCCAACCGCCCGGAATCCGCCACTCCGCGCGGCGGAGGACCACGGCTGTTGTGTCACCGATGGTGACCGCCTACCGTCCCCCCATGGGGACCCAGCCGTGCGCCGCGATCCGGTACGGCACCGCGGCCCTGCTGACGGCGCTCGCCCTGACCGGATGCGCCGGCTCCACCCCGCCCTCCGCACCACCGACGGCCACGGCCACCACACCCGGACCCGACCCCTCCACGCCCGCACAGGTCTGCGTCAGCCTGGTGTCCTACTGGGCGAAGGAGACCCTCAAGGGCAGCAAGTGGTCCGGTCTGGACTGGGAACAGAAGGGCCTGTCCAACCAGCAGTACGAGATCCACGAGGAAGCCGTCGCCGCAGGCCGCTCCGAGGAACGAACAGCCGGGCGGGACAAGGCACTTGAGCTGATCGACCGACTCGTGGCGCAGCGCTGCGCCGAACGGGACGGGGCCACGGGCAGCTCCGAGGAGCGGAAACCCCCGGCGTGACGCGGGTCACCGGAATCCGCGCGCGCTGTCCGGCTTCCGGGCACGTGCCCCCGTACGAGCGAACCGCAGGTCGCAGGCTTCGCGGGGCCTTCCCGCGGTGCGGACCAAGATCAATGGCGCCGAAGTGGATCACGCCGGTTCGTCACGCTGCGTATTACCCACGCCATACGGAATCCCCCTTTTCCCCCCAAGCAAAGCGACCCCCCGGATTCTTTCGGACACTCCCTGCCACAATCGACCGAAATTGATCAGAGACAGGAGCATGGAGGCCTCAAGCCCCTTAGGCCGACAGGTATTTCTCAGCATGTGGTCATTCTCAGGCGTTGCTTAACGCCCGATCTGTCCACACTCCCACCACGCATTCTTGCCCTTGGCATAACAAGAGCGTCACATCCTCCTTTCCCGGCTCCCCGTGCTCGCCACCTCGGGCCTAGAGTCACGGCCAGTCACCGCGCCGCCGGGCGCGAATCAGCACGGCCGTGTACCTCCCAGTGCGGCCCCGCGACCTCACGGCACCTCTACAAGAGGGCGCCGCGCCAGGGAAAGGAAGAATCGTGCGACACCGTTCTTTGCTCGTCCTCACCACCGTGATCACCACGGGAGCACTGACCCTCACCGCTTGCGGATCGCGCGACGGAGGCTCCACCGACAACAACGCCGACGGCAAGAAGACCGTCGTCGTCATCGGCGTGGACGCCCCCCTCACCGGCTCCCTCTCGGCGCTCGGCCAGGGCATCAAGAACTCGGTCGACCTCGCGGCCAAGACGGCCAACAAGAACAACGAGGTCCCCGGCATCGAGTTCAAGGTCGAGGCCCTCGACGACCAGGCCGTCCCCGCCTCCGGCCAGGCGAACGCCACCAAGCTCGTCGGCAACAAGGACGTCCTCGGCGTCGTCGGCCCCCTGAACTCGGGCGTCGCCCAGCAGATGCAGGGCGTCTTCGCCTCCGCCAACCTGGCCCAGGTCTCCCCCGCCAACACCAACCCCGCGCTCAGCCAGGGCGACAACTGGGGCAAGGGCGAGTACAAGCGCCCCTTCAAGACCTACTTCCGCACCGCCGCCACCGACGTGGTCCAGGGCAAGTTCGCCGCCCAGTACCTCTTCAAGGACGCCGGCAAGAAGAAGGTCTTCGTCGTCGACGACAAGCAGACCTACGGCGCCGGCCTCGCCGCGATCTTCTCCGACGAGTTCAAGAAGCTCGGCGGCGAGGTCGTCGGCACCGACCACGTCACCGTGAAGGAGACCGACTTCTCCTCCACCGCCGACAAGGTCAAGTCCTCCGGCGCCGACTCCGTCTACTTCGGCGGCCAGTACCCCGAGGGCGGCCTCCTCGCCGACCAGATCAAGAAGACCGGCGCCCAGATCCCCACCATGGGCGGCGACGGCATCCAGGACCCCGCCTTCATCTCCGCCTCCGGTGAGGCCAACGAGGGCGACCTCTCCACCTCCATCGGCTACCCGGTCGAGAAGCTCCCCACCGCCAAGACCTTCATCGCCGACTACCAGGCAGCCGGCTACAAGGACCCCTACGCGGCCTACGGCGGCTACTCCTACGACGCCGGCTGGTCCGTCGTCCAGGCCGTCAAGGCCGTCGTCGCCGCCAACGGCGGCAAGCTCCCGACCGACGCCCGCGCCAAGGTCGTCGAGGCCCTCGGCAAGGTCTCCTTCGAGGGTGTAACCGGCAAGGTCGCCTTCGACGAGAACGGCGACACCACCAACAAGCAGCTCACGGTCTACAAGGTCGAGGGCGGCAAGTGGGTCGACGTCAAGAGCGACACGTTCAACCAGTAAGCCCCTAGCCCCACCCCGCACCACCCGCACCACCTGAACCACACCCACCGCGCGAGGGCGCAAACAGCGCCCTCGCGCGGAGTCTTATCCGACACGCTCATCGGAGGCCCTGCGGTGCACGAACTGCCGCAACAGCTGGCCAACGGCCTGGCCCTCGGTGCCCTCTATGGCCTCATCGCCATCGGGTACACCATGGTCTACGGCATCGTCCAGCTCATCAACTTCGCCCACGGCGAAATCTTCATGATCGGCGGCTTCGGCGCCCTCACCGCCTACGCCATCCTCCCGACCGGCACCTCCCTGCTGATCGCGATACCCGTCATGATCATCGGAGGCTCCCTCGTCTCCGTCCTCGTCGCCATGGGAGCCGAACGCTTCGCATACCGTCCCCTGCGCAGCGCACCCCGGCTCGCACCCCTCATCACCGCAATCGGCCTCTCGATCGCGCTGCAACAGCTCGTCTGGCAGTTCTACCCGGACGCCAAGAAGGCAGTCAGCTTCCCCGAGTTCAAGGGCGAAGCCTTCAAGCTCACCGACAGCCTCTCCATCCAGCGCGCCGACGCGTTCGTCCTCATCCTCGCCCCCCTCTGCATGCTCGCCCTCGGCGTCTTCGTCTCGAAGAGCCGCAGCGGCCGCGCCATGCAGGCCACCGCGCAGGACCCCGACACCGCCAAGCTGATGGGCATCAACACCGACCGCATCATCGTCATGGCCTTCGCCATCGGTGCCGCGTTCGCCGCCGTCGCCGCCGTCGCCTACGGCCTCGACAAGGGCCAGATCAACTTCGAAATGGGCTTCATCCTCGGCCTCAAGGCGTTCACCGCAGCCGTCCTCGGCGGCATCGGAAACATCTACGGAGCCATGGTCGGCGGCGTCGTCCTCGGCCTCGCCGAAGCCCTCTCGATCGCCTACATCGAAGAAATCCCCGGCATGCAGCAGCTCGGCGGTGGAGCCTGGTCCAACGTCTGGGCGTTCGTACTCCTCATCGTCGTCCTCCTCGTGCGGCCACAAGGCCTGCTCGGCGAGCGCGTCGCGGATCGGGCGTGAGAACCATGACCACCAACACCACCCCCGCGACCGACACGGTCAAGCAGGGCCCCCGACCCACCGCACTGCTCTACGCGGTCATCGGCGGAAGCCTCCTCACCGTCGTCAGCGCCTTCCTCGCCTGGACCTGGACCGCCGACTTCCCCGGCGACCTCACCTACTACGGCAGCCCGGCACCCATCCAGTTCCTGAGCGTCGCCGGCGCCCTCCTCACCCTCGCCCACGCCCTCTCCGGCCTCGGCGTCAAGGGCTTCCGCTGGCTCACCCCCACCGGCACCCGCAAGCCCGTGTGGATCCTCGCGCTCGGCACCCTCGCCGGCACCTGGTTCACCGTCCTCGCCATCGCCTGGGTCCTCGGCGGCTTCGCCCACCTGGAACCCGGCGCCTACGTCGCCCTCGTCGGCTCGCTCATCCCGGCACTCGCCGCGTACAAGCTCCCCGATGACAGCCACAAGGCCGCCCCCGCGAAGAAGCTGCCCTCCTGGGCCGAGATCGTCATCATCGCGGCAGCCTTCGCCGTCGGCCTCTTCGTCGTCACCTTCGGCATCGACACCGACGACAAGGAGCCCCAGCTCTTCGTCACCTACCTGATCATCGTCGGCTTCGCGGCCACCGCCCTGCTCAAGTCGGGCCTCTTCGACCGGCTCGGCACCCTCACCGCGAACAACCGCCAGGTCACCCTGATCGCCACCGCCGCAGCGGCGATCACCTTCCCGTTCATCCAGCAGAGCGGCGACACCTACACCCTCATCGCGGTCAACATCCTGATCTTCGCGACCGTCGCCCTCGGCCTCAACGTCGTCGTCGGCCTCGCAGGCCTCCTCGACCTCGGATACGTCGCCTTCCTCGGCGTCGGCGCCTACGCCGCCGCCCTGGTCTCCGGCAGCACCGCCTCCGCCTTCGGCATCCACCTCCCCTTCTGGGCAGCGGTCATCGTCGGCGCCCTCGCCTCCCTCATCTTCGGCGTGGTCATCGGAGCACCCACCCTCCGCCTGCGCGGCGACTACCTCGCCATCGTCACCCTCGGCTTCGGAGAAATCTTCCGCATCGCCATGGGCAACCTCGACGGCACCTCCGGCCCGGACATCACCAACGGACCGAACGGCATCCCCAACATCCCCCACCTCGAAATCCTCGGGTGGAACTTCGGGGAATCCCACGACGTCGGCGGCATCATCCTCGGCGCCTACGCCAACTACTACTTCCTGATGCTGCTCGTCATGGCCCTCGTCATCGTGGTCTTCGCCCGCGCCGGCAACAGCCGCATCGGCCGCGCCTGGGTCGCCATCCGCGAGGACGAGACCGCCGCCGAAGCCATGGGCATCAACGGCTTCAAGGTCAAGCTCATCGCCTTCGCCCTCGGCGCCACCCTCGCCGGCCTCGCAGGCACCGTCCAGGCACACGTCAACAGCACCGTCGTCCCCGAGAACTACGTCTTCGCCGGACCCGTCCCGCCGAACTCCGCGTTCCTCCTCGCCGCCGTCATCCTCGGCGGAATGGGCACCATCCGCGGCCCCATCCTCGGCGCCGCACTGCTCTTCCTCATCCCCGCGAAACTGGCCTTCCTCCAGGACTACCAGCTCCTCGCGTTCGGCATCGCCCTCATCCTGCTCATGCGCTTCCGCCCCGAAGGCCTCATCGCCAACAAGCGCGCGCAGCTCGAGTACCACGACGACACCGCTGGCCAGGCCCCCACGGACCTCGCCACCGCCAAGGCGGGTGCATAAGCCATGACGACCACCGCCACCACCGACACCACCACCAAGGCCACCGTCCTCGAAGCCAGCGGCGTCACCATGCGCTTCGGCGGCCTCACCGCCGTCAAGGGCGTCGACCTCAAGGTCAACGCGGGCGAGATCGTCGGCCTCATCGGCCCCAACGGCGCCGGCAAGACCACCTTCTTCAACTGCCTCACCGGGCTGTACGTCCCCACCGAGGGAACCGTCAGCTACAAGGGCACCGTCCTGCCGCCCACACCCCACAAGGTCACCGCAGCAGGCGTCGCCCGCACCTTCCAGAACATCCGGCTCTTCCACAACATGACCGTGCTGGAAAACGTCCTCGTCGGACGCCACACCCGCACCAAGGAAGGCCTCTGGTCCGCCCTCCTGCGCGGCCCCGGCTTCAAGAAGGCCGAAGCCGCGAGCGAAGTGCGGGCCATGGAACTCCTGGAGTTCATCGGCCTCCAGCACAAGGCCCAACACCTCGCGAAGAACCTCCCGTACGGCGAACAGCGCAAGCTCGAAATCGCCCGCGCCCTCGCCAGCGACCCGGGCCTCATCCTGCTCGACGAGCCCACCGCCGGCATGAACCCGCAGGAAACCCGCGCCGCCGAAGAACTCATCTTCGCCATCCGCGACATGGGCATCGCCGTCCTCGTCATCGAGCACGACATGCGCTTCATCTTCAACCTCTGCGACCGCGTCGCCTGCCTCGTCCAGGGCGAGAAGCTCATCGAGGGCACCGCGGCCGAAGTCCAGGGAGACGAGCGCGTCATCGCCGCCTACCTCGGCACCCCCTTCGAAGGCGCCCCCGGCGCCGAGGAGGACGCCGAGGTCCAGGCCGCCGAGGTCCAGGCCGCCGAAGCCCACGCCGAAGCAGCCACGGCCACCCCGGCACCCACCGCCACCCCGACCACCGAGGTCGAGACCCCGGCGAAGACCGTCACCGCGACCCCCGCCCCGGCGGAGACCCCGCAGGCCCCCGAAACCGTGGCAACCCCCACGGCTCCCGCAGCGGACTCGGACGCCGACACCACCCCGGCCCCGACCGCGGACACGGACACGGACACGGACGGCACCACCGGCACCACCAGCACCACCAGCACGGAAGGAGAGACCAAGTGACCCCGCTCCTCAAGGTCCAGGACCTCAAGGTCGCCTACGGCAAGATCGAAGCCGTCAAGGGAATCTCCTTCGAAGTCAACCAGGGCGAAATCGTCTGCCTCGTCGGCACCAACGGCGCCGGCAAGACCACCACCCTCCGCACCCTCTCCGGGCTCCTCAAACCCACCAGCGGCAGCATCGTCTTCGACGGCCAACCCCTGGCCAACGTCCCCGCCCACAAGATCGTCGCCATGAAGCTGGCCCACTCCCCCGAGGGACGCCACATCTTCCCCCGGCTGACGATCACCGAAAACCTCCAACTCGGCGCCTTCCTGCGCACCGACAAAGAGGGCATCGAGAAGGACATCCAGCGCGCCTACGACCTCTTCCCCATCCTGGGAGAGCGCCGCAAGCAGGCCGCCGGCACCCTCTCGGGCGGCGAACAACAGATGCTCGCCATGGGACGCGCCCTCATGTGCCAGCCCAAGCTGCTCATGCTGGACGAGCCCTCCATGGGCCTGTCCCCGCTCATGATGCAGAAGATCATGGCCACCATCGCCGAACTCAAGGCCACCGGGACCACCATCCTGCTGGTCGAGCAGAACGCCCAGGCGGCCCTCTCGCTGGCCGACCAGGCACACGTGATGGAGATCGGCAAGATCGTGCTCTCGGGCACCGGCCAGGAGCTCCTGCACAACGAGGACGTCCGCAAGGCGTACCTCGGCGAGGACTGACCGCACCCGTACCCGCACCAACGCCGTGAGGCCCGTCTCCCCCCGGGGGAGACGGGCCTCACGGCCTATCCGGACCGATCGCCTACTTGGCCGCGTTCTGCTGCTGCTTCTTCTCCTCGGCGTCCTCGATGACCGCCTCCGCGACCTGCTGCATGGACATGCGACGGTCCATGGAGGTCTTCTGGATCCACCGGAAGGCCGCCGGCTCGGACAACCCGTACTGGGTCTGCAGGATGCTCTTGGCCCGGTCCACCAGCTTGCGGGTCTCCAGACGCAGCGAGAGGTCGGCGACCTCCTTCTCCAACGCCTTAAGCTCCGCGAACCGGGACACGGCCATCTCGATGGCCGGCACCACGTCGCTCTTGCTGAACGGCTTCACGAGGTACGCCATGGCACCGGCGTCACGGGCCCGCTCGACCAGGTCGCGCTGCGAGAACGCGGTCAGCATGAGCACCGGGGCGATGGACTCCGCCGCGATCTGCTCGGCGGCGGAGATGCCGTCCAGGACGGGCATCTTCACGTCCAGGATGACGAGGTCCGGCCGGTGCTCGCGGGCCAGCTCGACGGCCTTCTGGCCGTCCCCGGCCTCACCGACGACGGAGTAGCCCTCCTCCTCCAGCATTTCCTTCAGGTCGAGACGGATGAGCGCCTCGTCCTCGGCGATGACGACGCGCGTCGTCAGCGGCGGAACGTGCGACTGGTCGGCGTCGGGCGTGGGCGTCGACTCGTGCTCGGCGGTCACGGGGGGCTCCTCTTTGCGGGCATAACAGCTCCCCCGAGCCTACCGAGCTCCTGTATGTTTGTGACACGGAGGGTCTTATGTATCCTTCGTTTCGAAGGGGCCCCGGTAGCCCAGCGGCAGAGGCAATGGATTCAAAACCCATTCAGCGTCGGTTCGAATCCGACTCGGGGCACTCTCCTTCGTTTCCAAGGTCTCCAAGCGTTTTTTGCGATCTTCACTCATTGCGGTGAACAGACCTTCGAATCCCGGCCAACCGGACGAACCGCGACGATGCTCCCGGCCATGGAGCACAATCCTTCGATTCGCGAGGAAGCCGTCCTACTGCTTCGCCGGGGTGTCACCAACCGCACGGTAGCCGAACGCCTTGGCATACCCAGAGGAACGGTCGGCTGGTGGCGACACCAGGACCGACAGGCGCGTGGCGAAAGGTACGTCGTACCCACCGATTGCCCGAGGTGCGAACACCGGCCGGTCGATCAGCCTGCATACGCCTACCTCCTCGGCCTCTACCTCGGCGACGGGCACATCATCTCGAAGCGCAAGCAGCACCACCTGTCCGTGTTCTGCGACGCGGCATGGCCCGGTCTCATCGACGATGCTGAAAGGGCCATCCGCCTCGTCATGCCGCTTCCTAGAGTCGCCCGTCGACAGCGTCAGGGATGCGTCGAGGTCAAGTCGTTCACGCGGCACTGGACGTGCCTGTTCCCGCAGCACGGGCCGGGGAAGAAGCACGAGCGGCGGATCGTGCTCGAAGCGTGGCAGCAGGAGATCGTGGACGCGCATCCGTGGGAGTTCGTCCGGGGGTTGATCCACTCCGACGGCTGCCGGGTCATGAACTGGACCACCCGCACCGTCGGTGGGGTCACCAAGCGGTACGAGTACCCCCGGTACTTCTTCACCAACAAGTCGGACGACATCCGGAAGCTGTGCACCGACACCCTTACCAAGGTCGGTGTCGAGTGGACCGTCCTGGCTCGGGGCGGTGACCCCTTCAACGTGTCCGTCGCGCGCAAGGCGTCTGTCGCGCTCATGGACGCCCACGTCGGGGCGAAGCACTGACCCCCGGCCCCGGTGCGGGGGGCCGCGCGTAGGGTGCGTGAGGGATTCGGCACCGTGAGAAGGGGACTCCGTGATGAGCGAGAAGGCTCGCAAGCTGTTCGAGGCGTTGGATTTGAACCACGACGGGGAGCTGACCCGGGTGGAGGTGATCAGCGCGTTGCGGTCGCAGGGGCCGACGTTGGCGGCGCGGGGGGATCTGCCGTTCTGGGCTGTGGGTGATGCGAACGCGTCGTCGGCGTTGTTCGACGAGGCGGATCAGAACGGGGACGCGGTGTTGTCGTTCGAGGAGTTCGCGCGGGTGGTGGACCGGCGGTTCGGTTGGTAGGTGGGGTGGGGGGCTAGTCCTCGGTTGCGGTGTGGTGGATGCGTAGGCCTCGGCGTCGGTAGTTGTGGAGGGCGCTGGGGTGGTCGTCGGAGTTGGTGTGGAGCCGGATCCGGTGAACGGTCGGGGATTGGATCGGGGTGGTGGCCCATGCCTGTCGGAGGGTGAGGGTCAGGGCGTGGCCGCCGAGTCCTCGGCCGGTGTGTTCGGGGAGGAGTCCGAAGGTGCGGATCTCCACCTCGCCCCCGGGGTGGGGTTCGAGTGCGGTGATGCCGATCGGTTCGTCGGCGAGGGTGATCAGCCAGTACTGGCGGTGGGGGTGGGTGCGGGCGAGTTCGTCCCATTGTTGGTCGGTGCGGGTGGAGCTGCGCCATCCGTGTGCGGCTCCGACGCGGGCCTGGAGGGTGCGGGCGAGGGCGGTGAGGCCTGTTTCGCGGCGGAGTTCCAGGGTGGGTACGGGGCGACCCGGTTGTAGTTCGCCGGGGTCGGTCATCTCCAGGTACGTGACGGTGCGGGCCATCTCGTCACCGTACTCGCGCTGTGCGGCGGGTGGGGGTGGCCGCGGGTCCCTCCGGCTTGCCGGGTGGGCCGCTGGGGGGTGGTGCGGGTGCGCCGGCAAGGGGTGGAGGGACGGGGTGGGTCAGCGTACGGCGTCGCCGATGTGGTGGATGCGTACGAGGTTGGTCTTGCCGCTGACGCCGGGGGGTGAGCCGGCGGTGATGACGACGATGTCGCCGGGTACGCAGCGGCCGATGCGCAGGAGTTGTTCTTCGACTTGGGCGACCATGGCGTCGGTGGAGTCGACGTGGGGGCCGAGGAAGGTTTCGACGCCCCAGGTGAGGTTGAGTTGGGAGCGGGTTGCTTCGTCGGGGGTGAAGGCGAGGAGGGGGATGGGTGAGCGGTAGCGGGAGAGTCGGCGGACGGTGTCGCCGCTCTGGGTGAAGGCGACGAGGAATTTGGCGCCGAGGAAGTCGCCCATTTCGGCGGCTGCTCGGGCGACGGCTCCGCCTTGGGTGCGGGGTTTGTTGCGTTCGGTGAGGGGTGGGAGGCCCTTGGCGAGGATGTCTTCTTCGGCGGCTTCGATGATGCGTGCCATGGTGCGGACGGTTTCGATGGGGTGTTTGCCGACGCTGGTTTCGCCGGAGAGCATGACGGCGTCGGTGCCGTCGATGACGGCGTTGGCGACGTCGGAGGCTTCGGCGCGGGTGGGTCGGGAGTTGTCGATCATCGAGTCGAGCATTTGGGTGGCGACGATGACGGGTTTGGCGTTGCGTTTGGCGAGTTTGACGGCGCGCTTCTGGACGATGGGGACGTGTTCGAGGGGCATTTCGACGCCGAGGTCGCCGCGGGCGACCATGATGCCGTCGAAGGCGGCGACGATGTCGTCGATGTTGTCGACGGCTTGGGGTTTTTCGACTTTGGCGATGACGGGGAGGCGGCGGTCTTCTTCGTCCATGACGCGGTGGACGTCTTGGATGTCGTGGCCGCTGCGGACGAAGGACAGGGCGATGATGTCGGCGCCGGTGCGCAGGGCCCAGCGGAGGTCTTCGATGTCCTTGTCGCTGAGGGCGGGGACGGAGACGGCGACTCCGGGGAGGTTGAGTCCCTTGTGGTCGGAGACCATGCCGCCTTCGATGACGCGGGTGTGGACGCGGGGTCCGTCGACGGCGGTTACTTCGAGGGTGACGCGGCCGTCGTCGACGAGGATGCGTTCGCCGGTGGTGACGTCGGTGGCGAGTCCTTTGTAGGTGGTGCCGCAGGTGTGGCGGTCGCCGGGGTGGTCTTCGACGGTGATGGTGAACTCGTCGCCGCGTTCAAGGAGTACGGGTCCTTCGTGGAAGCGGCCGAGTCGGATCTTCGGGCCTTGAAGGTCGGCGAGGATTCCGACGCTGCGGCCGGTTTCGTCGGCGGCTTTGCGTACGTGGTGGTAGCGCTCCTCGTGTTCGGCGTAGGTGCCGTGGCTGAGGTTGAAGCGGGCGATGTCCATTCCGGCTTCGACCAGGGCTTTGATCTGGTGGTACGAGTCGGTGGCGGGGCCCAGGGTACAGACGATTTTTGCTCGACGCATGGGTCGAGCGTATGCCCCTACCAGGGAGTAGGAAATTGGTTGTGGGTGTCTGCTCAACAACCTTTGGGCGAAAGCTTGTTGACAATTGTTGAATGTGCATGGGGGTGCTCATCGGAGCACCCCCGTGGCGCTTCCTTGTCCGATTTCTGGTGGCCGTTCGGCCGGGTGGTCAGAGTTGGGGCGGGGTCATGGTGAAGCGGGCGTTCACCTGTGCGTGGACGGTTTGGCGCTGGGGTTCGAGGTCGAGGGGCGGGGTGGTGTCGTCCTCGGTGGCGCCGGCGAAGGCCATGCCGCGCATCATGGTGCCGCCGGGGGCGAAGGGGGTTTCGTTCTCGGCTTCGGTGTCGGCGAGTTCGATGAGGGCGGCGAGTTCGGCGCCGAGGGCGTGGGCGTATTCGCGGGCGCGTTGGACGGCTTCGAGGACGGCTTGGCGGCGGGCTTCGCCGTGGGCGGGTGAGGTGGGGCGCAGGGCCCACCAGGGGCCGTCGACGCGGGTGAGTTCGAGGTCGGCGAGGCGGGTGGTGAGTTCGCCGAGGGTGGTGAAGTCGTTGAGTTCGGCGGTGATGTTGACGCGGCCGTGGTAGGCGCGGACGCGTTCGGCGCGGCCGTGGCGGGTGAGTTCGGGGGTGATGGAGAAGGCTCCGGTTTCGAGTTTTTCGACGGGTTCGCCGTAGCTCTTGAGGAGTTCGAGGACGGTGTTGTTGCGGCGGGTGAGGTCTTCGAGTGCGGTGCGGCGGTCGGTGCCGCGGGCGCTGACGGTGATGGTGATGCGGGCGATTTCGGGGTCGACTTCGAGGTGGGATTCGCCGCGGACGGCGACGCGGGGTACGTCGGGGGTTCCGTAGGGCTGGTGTGCGATCTCCTGGGTCATGTTTTCCACTGTCGCACCGTGGTGGGTGGGTGGTGTGGTCATCGGATCGAAACCTGGTGGGGGTGTTGCGGCTTGTTACTCGTGGGTCAGAATCTACGCGCGTTGTTCAGGGCCTCACGAGGGAGTTGGCATGACGTTCGACCGTAGGAAGTTCATGGGGGCTTCGGCCGCGACGGGTGCGGCCGTGGCGTTGGTGGGGGCCACGAGCACCCCGGCCGCCGCCGCGCAGGAGCAGGAGCAGGAGGGCGCGAGGGGCCGGGGGCCGCGGACGTACGCGTTCACGGTGATGGGGACGACGGATCTGCACGGCAACGTCTTCAACTGGGACTACTTCACGGACAAGGAGTTCGACGACAAGGCGCACAACGATGTGGGTCTGGCGAAGATCTCGACGTTGGTGGATCAGGTGCGGGCGCGCAAGGGTCGGCGGAACACGCTGTTGATCGACGCGGGTGACACGATCCAGGGAACGCAGCTTTCGTACTACTACGCGAAGGTGGATCCGATCACGGCGCGGCGCGGGCCGGTGCATCCGATGGCGCAGGCGATGAACGCGATCGGTTACGACGCGGCGGCGCTCGGGAACCACGAGTTCAATTACGGGATCCCGGTGTTGCGCAAGTTCGAGGAGCAGTGCGATTTCCCGTTGTTGGGGGCGAACGCGCTGGACGCGAAGACATTGCGGCCGGCGTTCGCGCCGTACAGCATGCACCGGTTGCGGACGCCGTTCGGGCGGGACGTGAAGGTGGCGGTGTTGGGGTTGACGAACCCGGGGATCGCGATCTGGGACAAGGCGCACGTGCAGGGCAAGATGACGTTCCCGGGGTTGGAGGAGCAGGCGGCGAAGTACGTGCCGCGGCTGCGGTCGATGGGTGCGGACGTGGTGATCGTGTCGGCGCACTCCGGGTCGAGCGGTACGTCGAGTTACGGGGATCAGTTGCCGCACGTGGAGAACGCGGCGGCGCTGGTGGCGGAACAGGTGCCGGGGATCGACGCGATCCTGGTGGGGCACGCGCACACGGAGATTGCGGAGTACCGGGTGAAGAACCGGGCTACGGGCAAGGACGTGGTGTTGTCGGAGCCGTTGAAGTGGGGGCAGCGGTTGACGTTGTTCGACTTCGAGTTGGTGTGGGAGCGGGGCTGCTGGTCGGTGACGAAGGTCGCGGCGCAGGTGTTGAACTCCAATGCCGTGGAGGAGGACCGGAAGATCACGCGGCTGTTGTCGGACGAGCACCGCAAGGTGGTGGCGTACGTCAACCAGGTGATCGGTACGTCGACGCAGGCGATGTCGACGGCGGAGGGGCCGGTGAAGGACGTGCCGGTGATCGATCTGATCAACCACGTGCAGGCGGAGACGGTGCGGGCGGCGCTGGCGGGTACCGAGTGGGCGGCGCTGCCGGTGGTGTCGCAGGCGTCGTGTTTCTCGCGGACGGCGTCGATACCGGCGGGTCGGGTGACGATCCGGGACGCGGCGGGGTTGTACCCGTTCGAGAACACGTTGGAGGCACGGCTGCTGACGGGTGCGCAGTTGAAGGACTACCTGGAGTATTCGGCGCGGTATTACGTGCGGACGGCGCCGGGTGCGCCGGTGGATCCGGCGGCGTTGACGAACGCGGAGGGGATTCCGGACTACAACTACGACGCGGTGTACGGGTTGGCGTACGAGATCGATGTGGCGCAGCCGGTGGGGTCGCGGATCGTGGGGTTGTCGTTCGCGGGGAAGGCAGTGGATCCGGCGGGTCGGTTCGTGTTGGCGGTGAACAACTACCGGGCCTCGGGCGGGGGTAACTTCCCGCACGTTCCGCAGGCCAGGCAGTTGTGGGCGGATTCGGACGAGATCCGTAACACGATCGTCCAGTGGGTGAAGGCGAAGGGGACGGTGGATCCGGCGGGGTTCGCTTCGGTGGATTGGCGGTTGACGCGGGCGGGGGTGCCGGTGTTCTAGTTCCGGGGGTTCTGGTCCCGGGCGTTCCGGTCCCGGGCGTTCCGGTCCCGGGCGTTCCGGTCCCGGGCGCCGGTGTGCCGGCGCCGGGTGTCGGGTGTCGGTCGGCTGGTCCCGGGTGTTCGAGCCCGGGTGCCGGTCGTCCGGCGGGGCCGTCAGGGGTGTTCGACGAGCGGGAGCAGCTCGCCTGCGGGGTGGGGGCGGGTGTGTTCCCGTTGTTCGAGGCCGAAGGTGGTGAAGGCGGTGCGGCGGGGCTGGGGGTAGGGCTCCTTGTCGGTGAGGGTGTTGAGGATGCCGGCGCTGCGCCAGGCGGCGAGGCCGAGGTCGGGGGCGCCGACGCCGTGGGTGTGGCGTTCTCCGTTCTGGACGAAGACGCTGCCGGTGACGGAGGGGTCGAGGACCATGCGGTGGCGGTCGTCGATGCGGGGGCGGCCGGAGGAGTCCTTGCGGAGGTAGGGGTCGAGTCCGGCGAGGATGCGGGTGAGGGGTCGTTCGCGGTAGCCGGTGGCGAGGACGACGGCGTCGGTGGTGAGGCGGGAGCGGGTGCCCTGCTGGGTGTGTTCGAGGTGGAGTTCGACTTTGGTGGTGGCGACGCGGCCGGCGGTGCGGACGTGGACGCCGGGGGTGAGGACGGCGTCGGGCCAGCCGCCGTCGAGGGTTCGGCGGTAGAGCTCGTCGTGGATGGCGGCGATGGTGGCGGCGTCGATGCCCTTGTGGAGTTGCCATTGGGCGGGGACGAGTTGGTCGCGGACGGGTTCGGGGAGGGAGTGGAAGTAGCGGGTGTAGTCGGGGGTGAAGTGTTCGAGGCCGAGTTTGGAGTACTCCATGGGGGCGAATGAGGGGGTGCGGGCGAGCCAGGTGAGGCCTTCGCGGCCGGTGGGGCGGCTGCGGAGCAGGTCGAGGAAGACTTCGGCTCCGGATTGGCCCGCGCCGATGACGGTGACGTGGGGGGCGCCGAGGATGCGTTGGCGGTTGTCGAGGTATTCGGCGGAGTGGATGACGGGGACGGTGGGGGCTTCGGCGAGGGGGCGCAGGGTGTCGGGGATGTGGGGTGCGGTGCCGATGCCGAGGGCGAGGTTGCGGGTCCAGGTGCGGCCGAGGGCTTCGGCTTCGCCGGTGGGGTCGATCTGGGTCCAGTCGACTTCGAAGAGGTCGCGTTCGGGGTTCCAGCGGACGGCGTCGACCTGGTGGCCGAAGTGGAGTCCGGGGAGGCGGCCGGCGACCCAGCGGCAGTAGGCGTCGTATTCGGCGCGTTGGATGTGGAACTGCTCGGCGAAGTAGAAGGGGAAGAGACGTTCCTTTTGCTTGAGGTAGTTGAGGAATGTCCAGGGGCTGGTGGGGTCGGCGAGGGTGACGAGGTCGGCGAGGAAGGGGACTTGGAGGGTGGCTCCGTCGATGAGGAGTCCGGGGTGCCAGCGGAAGTCGCGGCGTTGGTCGTAGAAGGCGGTGGCGAGGGGGCCGATGCCTTGTTGGGGGAGGCCGTGGGCGAGGGCGGCCAGGGAGAGGTTGAAGGGGCCGATTCCGATTCCGACGAGGTCGTGGGGGGCTTCGAGTGGGGCGGTCATCGGTGGGTCCTGCCTTCCAGGAGGGTGACGAGGGTGTCCAGGTCCTGTGCCGTGGTGTGGGGGTTGAGGAGGGTGGCTTTGAGCCACAGTCGGCCGTTGGCGGTGGCGCGGCCGAGGACGGCGGTGCCGTTGTGGAGGAGGGTGCGGCGCAGGGTTGCGAGGTGGTCGTCGTCCGTGGGGGTGGGCCGGAAGAGGACGGTGGTGAGGGTGGGGGGTGCGTGGAGTTCGAAGCGGGGGTGTGCGTCGAGGAGTCCGGCGAGGTGGTGGGCTGCGGTGGTGGTGCGGTCGATGAGGTCGGTGAGGCCGTCGCGGCCGAGTGCGCGGAGGGTGACGGCGATTTTGAAGGCGTCGGGGCGGCGGGTGGTGCGCAGGGAGCGGCCGAGGAGGTCGGGGAGGCCGGCTTCGGTGTCGTCGGTGGCGTTGAGGTAGTCGGCTTGGTGGGCGAGGGGGGTGAGGTGGGTGTGGTCGGGGACGACGAGGAGTCCGGCGGCGACGGGTTGCCAGCCGAGTTTGTGGAGGTCGACGGTGAGGGTGCGGGCGCGGGCGAGTCCGTCGACGGTGTGGCGGTGTGGGGGGCTGAGGGCGAGGGGTCCTCCGTAGGCGGCGTCGATGTGGAGGTCGGCGCGGTGGTGTGCGCAGAGGTCGGCGATCGCGTGGAGGGGGTCGATGAGTCCGGCGTCGGTGGTGCCGGCGGTGGCGGTGACGAGTACGGGTCCGGTGGTGCGGGCGAGGGCTTCGGCTAGGTAGGCGGGGTGGAGGGTGCCGGTGGGGGTGGGGAGGGTGGTGGTGGGGGGTAGGCCGAGGAGCCAGGCGGCGCGGGGTACGGAGTGGTGGGCGTTGGCGCCGTGGAGGACGGTGAGGTGGGGGCCGTGGCGTTCGCGGGCGAGGAGGAGGGCGAGTTGGTTGGCTTCGGTGCCGCCGGTGGTGAGGAGGGCGTCGGGGTGGGGGGTGTCGTAGAACTCGGCGGCGAGGGTGCGGGTGAGTTCGGCTTCGATGGTGGAGGCGGCGGGGGCCTGGTCCCAGGAGTCGAGGGAGGGGTTGAGGGCGCTCGCGGCGAGGTCGGCGGCGGTGGCGACGGCGAGGGGTGGGCAGTGCAGGTGGGCTGCGCACAGGGGGTGGGCGGGGTCGGCGGCGCCGGCGGCGAGGGCGTGGACGAGGGTGCGGAGGGCTTCGTGGGCGCCGGTGCCGTGGGTGGGGAGTACGTCGCCGAGTGCGGTGCGGACGCGTGCGGTGACGGTGGCGGGGCCGCCGGCGGGGAGGGGGCCGCCGCGTTCGTGGGTTCCGGTGCGGAGGGCGTCGAGGACGGTGTCGAGGAGGGGCCGCAGGGCGTCGGCTCCGCCGGGGCCGCCGGCGAGGGGTGGCGGTGGGGGCGGCGGGGTGCGGGGCGGCTCGGTCATCGGGGGTCCTTCGGGCTGCTGGGCGGGGACAGCGTGGTCTCCGCCGGATACAACGATGAGACCCGAATGGGGTAACCGCCGGGGTTTGTCCACCGGGCCGTCGTCGGCCGGGTGTTCGGGTTGGGGGGTGCGCCTTGGCCGGACGGGATCGGGGTGGCGCCGGGCCGGGCGGGGCGGGGCCGGGGCCGTGCCGGGCTGGGCGCGGCCGGGCCCGGGCGGAGGACCGGGACCGGGCGGAGGGCCGTGCCGGGCTGGGCGGGGGCCGGGCCCGGGCGGAGGACCGGGACCGGGCGGAGGGCCGTGCCGGGCTGGGCGGAGAGCCGGGACCGGGCCGGGCGGAGAGCCGGGACCGGGCCGGGCGGAGGACCGGGGCCGGGCGGAGGACCGGATCCGGGCGGAGGACCGGATCCGGGCGGAGGACCGGATCCGGGCGGAGGACCGGATCCGGGCGGAGGGCCGGGCGTGGGCCCCGGCCCCCGTAGCTCGGACTCCCGTGGCTCGCATCCCCTCAGGTCGGCGCCCCGCAGGTCCGGCACCCCCCGGGGCAGGGGCTGGGGGCGTCGGTCCGGCGGGGGTGGTGGGGGGTCAGGCGGGGGTGCGGATGCGGAGGGCTCGGGCGAGGTCGTCGAGGTGGTCGACGAGTTTGCGGCGGAGCAGGGGGATGAGGTCGGGGTCCTCCAGGCAGGTTTGGCCGGCCTGGAGGTTGGTGTCGTCGATGGCGTACGCGGGGAAGGCCCAGCGGCCGGCGGCTTCGGCGATGGCGGGGCCGCGGCGGGCTCCGAGGGCGACGGCTTCGGGGTAGTAGCGGGGGACGTACTCCCGTACCAGGTCGGCCTGTTCGGGTTGCCAGAAGCCTTGTGCGGTGGCGGTGAAGAGGTAGTTGGAGAGGGTGTCGTCGTGGAAGAGGCGTTGCCAAGCGGCGGCCTTGGCCTCGGGGGTGGGGAGGGCGGCGCGGCAGCGGGCGGCGCCTTCGCGGCCGGTGGCGCTGGGGTCGGCGGTGAGGGCGGCGGCGATGGTGTCCTCGTCGGCGGCGCCGAGGACGCTGAGGCGGGCGAGGATGCGCCAGCGCAGCTCGGGGTCGAGTTCGGGGCCGCCGGGGACGGTGCCGTCGGTGAGCCAGGCGGCGAGGGTGTCGGGCTGGGTGGCGCTGTCGATGAGGACGCGTACGGCGGCGAGCCGCAGGCCGGGTTCGGCGCCGTCCTCGGTGCGGCGGAGCAGGTCGCGGGTGACGGAGGTGATGAGGTTGAGGGCGGCGGTGCGTTCGGTGGGGGCGACGTAGCGGTCGGCGACGTGGGTGCGGGCGAAGCCGAGGACGCCCTGGACGATGGCGAGGTCGCTCTCGTCGGGCAGGTGGGCGGCGGCGGTGGTGAGGTAGGCGCCGGGTTCGAGTTCGCCGTCGCGGACCATGTCGCGCAGGGAGCCCCAGACGACGGCGCGGGTGAGGGGGTCGGGGAGGCGGGAGAGGCCGCGCAGGGCGGTTTCCAGGGAGATCGCGTCGAGGCGGATCTTGGTGTAGCCGAGGTCTCCGTCGTTGAGGACGAGGAGGTCGGGGCGGCGGCCGCTGCCGGAGAGGATCTCGTCGGAGGGGACGTCGATGCCGAGGAGTTCGCCGCGTTCCAGGAGGCCGTCGGGGGCGAGTTCGTAGGTGCCGGCGGTGATGTGGTGGGGGCGGCTGCCGTGGTGGTCGACGGTGAGGGTCCAGCCGCCGGTGCTCTCCTCGATGCGGGGGGTGAGGGTGTCGACGCCGGTGGTGCGGAGCCAGACCTGGGCCCAGGCGTGGACGTCGCGGTCGGTGTGGGCGGCGAGGGAGTCCACGAAGTCGGCGAGGGAGGCGTTGGCGAACTTGTGGCGGGCGAAGTGGGTGTTGATGCCGGCGAGGAAGTCCTTCTCGCCGAGCCAGGCGACGAGTTGGCGCAGGGCGGAGGCGCCCTTGGCGTAGGAGATGCCGTCGAAGTTGAGGAGGGCGGAGGCGGTGTCGGGGACGTCCTCGGGGGCGGGGGCGACGGGGTGGGTGGAGGGGCGTTGGTCGGCGTCGTAGCCCCAGGGTTTGCGGACCATGCCGAATTCGGTCCAGGTGCCGGTGAAGCGGGTGGCTTCGGTGAGGGTCTGGTAGCCCATGTATTCGGCGAAGGACTCGTTGAGCCAGATGTCGTCGAACCAGGCGAGGGTGACGAGGTCGCCGAACCACATGTGGGCCATCTCGTGGGCGATGACCATGGCGCGGCTCTGGCGTTCGGTGTCGGTGACGGCGGAGCGGAAGACGAACTCGTCGCGGAAGGTGACGAGGCCCGGGTTCTCCATGGCGCCGGCGTTGAACTCGGGGACGAAGGCCTGGTCGTAGGAGTCGAAGGGGTAGGGCTCGGCGAACTTCTCGTGGTAGCGGTCGAAGCAGTCGGTGGTGACGGAGAGGATCTCGTCGGCGTCGGCGTCGAGATGGGGGGCGAGGGATTTGCGGCAGTGGATGCCGAAGGGAAGGCCGGCGTGTTCGGTGGTGACGCTGTGCCAGGGGCCGCCTGCGACGGCGGCGAGGTAGGTGGAGATGAGGGGGGTGGGGGCGGACTGCCAGATGCCGGCGCCGTCGGTGTCGCGGTCGCCGGTACGGGTGGTGATGCCGTTGGCGAGGACGGTCCAGTGGGCGGGGGCGGTGACGGTGAACGCGAAGACGGCCTTGAGGTCGGGCTGGTCGAAGGCGGGGAAGACGCGCTGGACGTCGTCCATGAACATTTGGGAGTAGACGTACGTCTCCCCGTCCGCGGGGTCGGTGAAGCGGTGCAGGCCTTCGCCGGTGCGGGAGTAGCGCATGCGGGCGTCGACGCGCAGCTCGTGGTCGCCTTCGGCCAGGGCGGGGAGCGGGAGGCGGTTGTCGGTGAGGGCGGTGGTGTCGAGGGGTTGGCCGTCGAGCGTGGCGGAGCGCAGTTCGTCCGGTTTCAGTTCCACGAAGGTGTCTCCGGCGGCGCGGGCGGCGAAGCGGATGACGGTGGTGGAGTCGAAGGTGTCGTCGCCGGTGGTGAGGTCGAGGGTGACGGCGTAGTGGTGGACGTCGAGGAGTTGTGCTCGGAGCTGCGCTTCGTTGCGCGTCAATGCGGACATGGGGCCATGCTGCCCGACGTCGCGCCCGGGACCCAGGGGGTATGTGGGCCGTCCGGTACGGCGGGCCGTGGGGCACGGGGGCGGGGGGCGTCCGGTACGGCGGGCCGTGCAGGGCGGAGGCGTCCGGTACGGGCGGCCGTGCGGGGGCGGGGGCGGGGGTCCGTCCGGTACGGGGGCCGTGCCGGGCGCGGGGGGCGTCCGGTACGGGCGGCCGTGCGGGGCGGGGGCGGGGCCCGGGGGCGAGGTCCGGCGGGGGCGGGGCGTGCGGGGTGGCGGACGGGCGCGGTCCGCGACGGACGAGCGATGGCCGGGGAGGGCGGGGCGCCGGCGCGCGGGGCTGGGGCGTGCCGGGCCGTGCCGGGCTGGCCTCGGGGGTTACTCCTCGCCCGCGGCGATGGTCTCGTGGTGGCGGATGACCTCGGCGATGATGAAGTTGAGGAGCTTCTCGGCGAAGGCCGGGTCGAGCTTCGCGTTCTCGGCGAGCTGGCGCAGCCGGGCGATCTGGCTGGCCTCGCGGCCCGGGTCGGCGGGGGGCAGCTGGTGGCGGGCCTTGAGGTGGCCGACCTGCTGGGTGCACTTGAAGCGCTCGGCGAGCATGTGGACGACGGCCGCGTCGATGTTGTCGATGCTGTCGCGCAGGCGGGACAGTTCCGCGGCGACGCTCCCGTCGATGCCGCTGGTACCGGTGCCGGTGTGCGTGCCGGTGCCCGTGTGCGTGCCGTTGTCCGTGGCGCTGTTCTCCATGGTTCCCGAGAATACGTGGCGCGGGGTCGTGGTCCGCCGGCCAGTCGGTGGTTGAGACGACTTTCCGTCCGGTGGCCGGTCGGGGCGTGTCGGCTGAGGACGACCCGTAGACACTTGCCGAGGTGGAAAGTAGTTGCCATAGTGAGAAGCGTCGAGTGACGCAGGGCAGCGAGGGGGGACGGATCGTGAGCGACTTCGTGGGCGCCGCAGGAGCGCTGGACCGGGCGGCCGGCCTGGAGAAGGCCGTGCGGGCCCGGAGCGGTTGGTACGCGCGCTACCTGTGGATCTTCGCCACCGGGCAGTTGGTGCTGGTACCGGTGGCCCTGCTGTGGCACGGCCTCGCTTCCGCGCTGGTCTTCGCGTCGGTCAACACCCTGATGGTGACCGGGCTGAGCGTGTACGCCGCCCGGCAGCGCGTCGTGCGGCGCGGCTTCGGCCTCAAGCACGGCCTGCTGATCGGGTCCTGGGCAACCGTGTTCGGACTCGTCGTGGCGCTCGGCACCACGGTGTTCGTGGATGACGTGGCCTTCACGATCGCCGCGACCCTGGGGTGCGCGCTGCCGCCCGCCCTCGGCGCCTGGTTCGAGGGCCGGGGCACGGCATGACCGACCTACGGTCGGGGACGGACGGGACGACTGGGGACGCGGCGGGGGTCGGGGCGACCGCGGGCGGGGTGAAGCGTGGCGCTCATCCCCGACACGATCTGGCGCCGCTGCTCAACGCGCCGGTTCGGCTGTCCGTGGTGGCGGCGTTGGTCCCGCTGGACAAGGCCGAGTTCGGCTTCGTGCGCGACGTGGTGGAGGTCAGTGACTCGGTGCTGTCCAAGCAGGTCTCGGCGCTGGAGGAGGCCGGTTGGGTGGAGGTCCGCAAGGGGCGGGTGGGGCGCCGTCCCCGTACGTGGCTCTCGCTGACCGCCGAGGGCCGGGCCGTCTACGCCCGGCATCTGGCCGCGTTGCGGGCGATCGCGCTGGGCTAGGCCGCCGGTGTCGGATCTTGCCCGGCCCGTACCGGGGCTCCGCGCGGCGTCGGGGCCCCTGCTCGGACCGTGTCGGTCACCGCACTACAGGGGCAGGACGGCCGTGACGAGCCAGCCGCCTTCCGGGGTGGGGCCGGCGGTGAGGGAGCCGCCGAGGGCTTCGGCGCGTTCGGTCATCCCGGCGAGGCCGTAGCCGCCGCCGCGGGCCTTTTCGGAGAGTCGGGCGGGGTGGCCGCCCTCGTCGGCGATGTGGACTTCGAGGCCGTCGGGGACGGTGCGCAGGCCGACGCGGACGGCGGTGGTGTCGGCGGCGTGCTTGCCGATGTTGGTGAGGGCTTCTAGGACGATGCGGTGGGCGGTGGCGGCGACGTCGCCGGGGAGACGCGTGTCCAGGCCATCCTCCACGGTCAGGACGACGGGCGGGCCGGTGACGGCGAAGCGGTCGGTGAGCGAGCGGATGTCGGCGAGGCCGGCGACGGGGGCGGTGCCCGGCCCGCGCGTGCGCCCGGCCGCTCCTCCCCCGGCCGCCGCGCCGCCGGCATCGGTGGTGCGGTCGGCGGCTGTCGGGCGGTCGGCGTCGTCGTCGCGGAGGACCTTGACGAGGCGGCGCATGGATCCGAGGGCCTCGTCGCCGGCGGTTTCGATGCGGCCGAAGATGTCGGCGGCGTGTTCGGCGGTGACGCGGGTGAAGCGGGCGGCGCGGGCTTCCACGACGATGCCGGTGACGTGGTGGGCGACGAGGTCGTGGAGTTCGCGGGCCAGTTCCAGGCGTTCGGCGGTGCGGACGGCACGCAGTTCGCGGACGCGTTGGACGGACTGGAGGCGCAGCAGGAGGGAGTAGGCGCCGACGACGACGGCGAGGACGG
The DNA here is from genome assembly GCF_055574495.1 of Streptomyces sp. NPDC029836. Taxonomy (NCBI): domain Bacteria; kingdom Bacillati; phylum Actinomycetota; class Actinomycetes; order Kitasatosporales; family Streptomycetaceae; genus Streptomyces; species Streptomyces sp. NPDC029836. The sequence goes on from NZ_JBVHZI010000002.1 coordinate 210,505, forward strand.
AGAAGAGCAGGGTGAACCGGCCGGGGTTGGTGTCCCGGACGGGTACGGCCATGCAGCCGAGGCCGAGGAGCGGGCCGAGGACGGCGGCGGTGCGGGCGGGGGCGCGGAGCAGGACCTGGGAGAGCAGGACGAGCAGGGCGATGGCCTCGCCGCCGCCCCAGACGACGAGGGGGTGGTTGCCGAAGATGAGGAGGAGGGTGACGGTCCAGGTGGTGGCGGCGGCGAACCGGGCGCGGGTCAGGAGGGGGATTCGGGGCCAGGGCGCGGCGCTGAGGCAGACGAGGATGCCGGAGATCCAGACGGCGGTGTGCGGGAGGCTGGGTCGGCGGGCGAGGACGACGCCTTCGAAGGTGACGAGGGCGAGGAGCGCGAGGGAGAGGAACAGCCGGATCCCGTCGGCGGCGTGCGGGTTGCGTCGCGCCCAGCTCGCGAGCGGGCTCACCGCCCGCCCCCGACGCGGCCCGCGCGGGGCGCGGCGCGTGCGGCGGGCACGGCGCGTGCCCCCGTGGTCGGCGCGTTCACGTGGGGCCGGTGGCCAGGCCGCTCTCCCAGGCCCAGGCGGCGATCTCGACGCGGTTGCGGGCGTCGAGTTTGGCCTGGACGTTCGCCAGGTGGGTCTTGACGGTGGACAGCGATACGTACAGTTCGCCGGCGATCTCCGCGTTGGTCAGCCCGCGCGCGAGGCAGCGTACGACGTCCCGTTCGCGTTCGGTGAGGGGTTCGGCGGGGCGGCGGGCGGCTTGGGCGGCGGCGGTGCGGGGGGCCATTTCGCGCAGCAGTCGTACGGTGATGGCGGGTGAGACGAGCGCGTCCCCGGCGGCTGCCGCCCGTACGGCTTCGACCAGCATGGCCGGGCTCGCGTCCTTGAGGAGGAAGCCGGACGCGCCGCCGTGGAGGGCGGCGTGGACGTACTCGTCGAGGTCGAAGGTGGTGACGATGACGATGCGCGGCTTGTCCTGTGCCCGGCCGGAGAGTCGGCGGGTGACTTCGAGTCCGTCGAGGCGCGGCATGCGGATGTCGAGGAGGAGGACGTCGGGTCGGTGTTCGGCGACGGCGGCCAGGGCCGCTTCGCCGTCGACGACGTCGGCGACGACCTCGATGTCGGGCATGCTCTCCAGGATCATCCGGAAACCGGCCCTGACCATGTCCTGGTCGTCGGCGATGACCACTCTGATCGTCATGCGCTGCCTGCCCCACTGTCGCCCGCTGCCGCCGATGGACTCCTCCCATCGGACCGGTGCGGGCGGCGGACCGCAACCGCGCGGGGGCCGCCGGATGGGTGTCGCGGGGTGGGGCAGCGGTGTTCCGCCCTCGCGGTACGTCCCTCGACGTTGGGCACGTCCGGGGTGGTGCGCTTCGTCCTTCCGGCCGGTTCGCGGCCGGCCGGAAGGACGAGGGGGTGGCGCCGGTGGTGCTAGAGGGTCGCGGCCGCGCTCTTGATCGCTCCCGCGAAGGTGGAGACCTCGGTGTAGACGCCGGGGTAGTTCGGGCGGGCGCAGCCCTGGCCCCAGCTGACGATGCCGACCTGGATCCAGGCGTTGGCGTTGTCGCGGCGGAACATGGGGCCGCCGGAGTCGCCCTGGCAGGTGTCGACGCCGCCCTGGGGCAGGCCGGCGCAGATCTCCTCGCCGGGTACGAGGTCGCCGCCGTAGGAGCTCTGGCAGGAGGCGTCGGAGACGAAGGGGACGGTGGCCTTCATGAGGTAGCGCTGCTGGCTGCCGCCCTCGCGGGTGGCGCCCCAGCCGGCGACGGTGAAGGTGCCGTTGTCGTAGGCCTTGGTCTCGGCGATCTTCAGGGTGGGCAGGTTGATGGGCTTGGCGAGCTTGATGAGGGCCCAGTCCTTGCCCGTGCCGTTGTAGCCGGGGGCCTGGAGGACCTTGGTGGACTTGACCTTGATGGCGCCGGTGCTGTTGAGGTCGACGACGCCGGCGGTGGCGGTGATGGAGGTGTTGTTGCCGGAGCCGTTCACGCAGTGGGCCGCGGTGAGGACGATCTGCTGGGTGTAGAGGGCTCCGCCGCAGCCCATGGAGAGGCGGACCATGAAGGGGAACTCGCCCTGTGCGGCGCGGGTACCGCCGACGACGGGTGCCTGGGCGGCGCCCGCTCCGGTGGTCTGGAGGCTGACGGCCGCGAGGGCGACGGCGCCGACGGCGAGGGACTGCTTGAGGAATCTGCCGAGGATGGCCATGGTCAACACACTGCCTTTCGTGGGGGGTTGGGCCGTGCGCGTCATCGGGTGAATGACGGGTCCATGACACAACCGAACCTCCGGTGCAAGCAAGAACGCGTTTTCGGACAACTTCCGGCCGGGGAGGCGGTGGGGCGCAGAACGGTGGGTGCGACGGCCCGGCGGAACGCGGATTTCCGCCCCCGGGGGCCGTTCACGCCTCGCTCCCGGCCCGGCTCCGGCGCCCGACGCGGGTGGTGACGGCGTTCCGGCCGGTGCGGGACGCGGTGACTGGCGGAACCGACCGCGGCGGCCCGGACCACCGCGCGGAGGCGAACGACCACTTCCCCGCGCACCGGCGGGATCCGGCCGCCCCGCCGACCCGCGAGGCCCGCGAGGCCCGCGAGGCCCCCGGGGGTCACCCACCCCCGGCGCACATCGCCCGGTGCGCGCGGCGGGTGCGGGGCGCGGGGGCCACGGTGCGGGGCGCACCGCGCGGCGGCTGGCGTGCGGCAGGTGACGGGGGTTCACCCGGCGGCTGCGAAAAGTTTCCTACCGACCGGTAGACAGGTGGGCGCCGCTCCCCCAGCCTGGTCGCGTACATGCCAATCCGTGACCGAGGAGCGCCCCCACATGCGCATCACCCGCCGCACCCTCCCCACCCGTACGGGTCTTCCCCGCCGCAGCGCCACCGCCGCCGCGGGCGTCGCCGTCGCGGGAGCCGTCCTGGCCCTGCTGCCCGCCACCACGGCCGGGGCCGCCCCGGCGGAGCGGGCCGTGACCGCGCCGGCCGCCGCGAGCGCCGTCACCGCCTCCGCGCCCGGCGGCAACGCGGCGATCCTCGGCATCGACTACGCCACCTGGCAGCGCGACGTGGCCGCCGTCATCGACGCCGCCCGCCCCGCGATCGAGCAGCGCATCGCCGCCTCCCCGGCCGGGGAGAAGCCGGCGCTCGTCCTCGACATCGACAACTCGTCGCTGGAGACGGACTTCCACTGGTTCTGGACCTTCCCGACGCCCGCGATCGGCAAGGTCCGCGAACTGACCCGGTACGCCAACGACCGCGGCGTCGCGATCTTCTTCGTCACCGCCCGGCCGGGGATCCTGCACTCCCTGACCGAGCACAACCTCAAGGCCGTCGGCTACCCCGTCTCGGGCCTCTACGTCCGGGACCTGCCCGACCTGTTCCACGAGGTGAGCACCTACAAGACGGGCAAGCGCGCCGAGATCGAGGCCCGCGGCTACACGATCATCGCGAACATCGGGAACAAGCAGAGCGACCTGGTCGGCGGCCATGCGGAGCGCACCGTGAAGTTGCCGGACTACGACGGCAAGCTGTCCTGATCCGAGGGCGCGCGGGGACGGCGGCCGTCAGAGGCCGCCGGCCCCGCCGCAGCCTCCCCCGCCCCCACCCTCGGCGACCGGGACGCCGTCGAGGGGGCCGTGGCCCGGGGGCGGCGTGCGCGCACCGCCCGGACCCTGGTGCGCCCGGCCGCGCTGCGCGAGGGGTCGCCTGGGACCGGGAGGAAACCTTCCGCGGGGTGCACTGCGTGGCCGCGCCTCGCGGGGTGCGGGACGGGCGGCCGCCGCCGTGTCCCTGTCCTCCTGTCGGGGCGAGCACGAGCCGGCCCGGCCGGCGCCGGCGGTCCTGGCCTGCGTGCGGTCCGTGTGGCGCGAGCTGTACGGGCCGGGCCGGGCGGGCCGCGTCTCGGCCTCCGTACCGCCCGCGGACGGGGAGCCGGCGGTGTCGCCGCGGGCGATGGACAACATGATGGGCCGGTTGCGGTTCAGCGGGTGGATGTAGCGGGTACGGATACCTCATCGCACACCCACCGGACCCGACCCCTCGCCAGGGGGCCGGGCCCGTTGCGTTTCACCCGTACGTCACCCGCACCCGGGCGGTGACCGGCAGGGCCCGGCAGGGCCCGGCAGGCCAGGACGTAGCCGTCGGCCAGGTCCTCGGCGTCCAGGACCTTGCGGACCATCGACACCTCGCCCTCCACGACCCGGCAGCAGCAGGCGGCGCAGGCGCCCTCCCAGCCCCTCCGGTTCCTCCCGGAGGACGACCGACGCCGGGGTCAAGATTGGCGTACAGCAGGGCGATCCGGTCGGCGCCGAGGACGAAGCCGACCTCGGGCTCGATGCGGGGCGCGCAGTACGCGGCGGCCCGCACGGGGGCGTCCGGGCGCAGTTCCATGGTGTCCAGCAGGTGGCCGTGGTCGGGCTGGTCGACGCCCATCATGGCCTGCGTGACGGGCGAGAAGAGGCCGACCTTGTGGCCTGTGACGCGGGCGCCCTCGGCGGTGGTGCGCCGGCGGATGTTGATGAGCTGGATCTCGTACGCGTCCGGCGCGTCGATCCCCTCGAACAGCTCGGTGAGCGGCCGTACGGGGGTCCGGTGCCGCTCGGCCCCGCGCGGCAGCTCGGCGGCCTCGCGCCGGCGCCGGCCGTCGATCATGGGGTCCTCCCGGCTGCGTGGTGTGTGGTGCGGCAGACGGTAGGCGGGCGGTGGGCGCGGGCGGGAGGGCGTGTTCCCGGTGAGCGGAAAGGGCCACGGGCCGGGACGTCCGGGCCCCGGCCCGCAGGGGCGGCACGTGGCGCGCCGGCCCGTGGGCGGGGACGTCCTGTGACGGGGACGCCCCCGTGGTGGGGGCGTCCCGCCCGTCGGCGGGGGCGGGACGTCCCGGTGGGGCGGGGCCGGTCGCACGTCGGCCCCGCCCCCGGCTCACGGCGCTACGTCCGCGGCGCGGGGCACGCCTGCCAGGCGAGGTGGTAAAGGGTGTTGACGCTGGCGTCGGTGGAGTCCATCGCCATGAAGCTGGTCGTCTGCGGGTTGGAGGTGCCGGCATTCACCCGCAGTTCGGTATTGATGTTGAAATTGCGTTTTTCCCCGCACGGCGCCCATACCAGGTCGGCGTATTCCGTCCGGTCGGTCGCCTGCCAGTTGTCGTTGAGCGGTCCACTGAACTGATGGGTCCGCTGGGATGTCTGGGGCATTCCCTGGAAGTAGTAGTTCGCCCTTTCCTGACCGGACGCTCCGGGTTGGAGGAATGCGAATCCGCGGTAGTCGGCCTGGACGATCGCGTAGGTGAACCCGTTGGGGACGTGGACGCGGAGGTTGAGCTGACAGTTCTTGCGGAACGCCGTCGGCGGGGCGCCGGGGCCGACCTGCGCGAGGTACTCGCTGTACGTGACGGTGAAGGCGGTGTTGTCGGGGGCCACGGCGACCTCGGCGGTGCCTTCGCGGCAGCCCGAGCCGTTCACGGTGGCGAGTTCGATCACGATCTTGTCGGGCGGGGCGGTGATCGGGCCCGATCCGGAGGCTCCGGCCGGCGTGGCGGTGGCGATCAGGGCGGCGGTCGCGCCGCCGACGAGCAGGGTGCGGGACAGCGAGGGGGACATCGTCATCACTCCTGACGGGGTCGGGGGTTGCTGTGCTCGCTCGCGCCGGTCAGCCCGCGGGGCATTCCTTCCACTCGAAGTGGTAGACCGTGCTGACGCTGCCGTCCGTCGAGTCCATGCTCATGAAGCTCGGGGCCTGCGGGTTCGAGGTCCCGGTGTACACCCGCAGCTCGGTGTTGACGTTGAGGTTGCGTTCCTCGCCGCAGGGCGCCCAGACGAGGTCGGCGTACTCGGTGCGGTCGCTCGCCTGCCAGTTGTCGCTGAGCGGGCCGGTGAACTGGTGGGTGCTGCGCGCGGTCTGGGCCTGGCCCTGGAAGTAGTAGTTGGCGCGCTGCTGCCCGTGGGCGCCGCGCTGGAGGTGCGCGAAGCCGCGGTAATCGGCCCGGGCGATGGCGTACGTGAACCCCTGGGGGACGTGGATCCGCAGGGCGAGCTGACAGTTCTTGCGGAACTCGGTGCCGCCGGCGCCGGCGCCGGCCTGGGCGAGGTAGTTGCTGTACGTGACGGTGAACGCGGTGTTGTCGGAGGCCGCGGCGACCTCGGCGGTGCCCTGCGGGCAGCCGGACCCGTTCACCCCGACCACGTCGACGGTGACCCGCCCGGGCGGCGGGTTTTCCGGTGAATCGGCTTGGACCGGTGCGGTCACGGCCATGGCCGCCAGTGCCAGGACCGCCGCGCCGGTGCTGAGTCTGCGGAGCTGCATTTGTCTTTCTCCATCCCGTCGGAAACCACTGCCGAATTCGGCGTGGACATGCCACCACAGGGGCGACGGGAAGGGGAAGGACCCGATGTGGCCAATGACCCCGGGCCGCTTTTCCTGGCCGGATTCCGCGCGGGCGCGATCTGCCGCGTCCCCCCGCCCAGCAGCCCGACCGCCCCGCGCCGGCCACGACGGGCGCGCCGGCCGCTCCGGCGAAGATGTCCAGAAGCACGCAACGGACCGCCGCGACGCGGGGCGACGCGGGGCGGCGCGGCTGTACGACGCGAACCCGACCCGGCCCGGCCCGACCCGACCCGGCCCGGCCGAGTACGGGAACGGCACAGCGGGGCGGGGCGCGGCCCGCCCCCGGACCCACCGCGCCCGTCCGGTTCCGCCCCGACCCGGCGGCTACCGCGCCCCGTACACCGGGTGCGGCGGCTGCGCCTGCGCCAGCAGCTTCGCCGCCGCCTCGCCCGCCTCGGCGGGGGTCCAGCGGAACCCGCGGTCCGCGGTGGGTCCGGGGCGCCAGCCCTCCATGACGGTGATCCGGCCGCCCTCGGTCTCGAAGACCCGGCCGGTGACCCCGGCCGAGGCGTCCGAGCCGAGCCACACCACGAGGGGGGACACGTTCTCGGGCGCCATCGCGTCGAAGGCGCCGGCGGCGGGGGCGGCCATCGCCCCGGCGAAGGCCCGTTCGGTCATCCGGGTCCGGGCGGCGGGGGCGATGGCGTTGACCTGGACCCCGTACCGGCCCATTTCGGCCGCCGCGACCAGGGTCATGCCGAGGATGCCCGCCTTCGCCGCGCTGTAGTTGCCCTGCCCGACCGAGCCGAGCAGCCCGGCTCCGGAGGAGGTGTTGACCACCCGCGCGGCCACCGGCCGGCCGGCCTTCGCCTCCGCCCGCCACCAACCGGCGGCCTCCCGCAGCGGCAGGAAGTGGCCCTTGAGGTGGACCCGTACGACGGCGTCCCAGTCGTCCTCGTCGAGGTTCACCAGCATCCGGTCGCGCAGGAACCCGGCGTTGTTGACCAGGGTGTCCAGCCGGCCGAAGGCGGACACCGCGCACTCCACCAGCGAGGCCGCGCCCTCGCCCGTCGCGATGTCCCCGCCGTGCGCCACCGCCTCGCCGCCCCGTCCCCGGATCTCGGCGACGACCTGCGCGGCCGGCCCGTCCGCCTGCGGCCGACCGTCGAGTCCCACGCCCAGGTCGTTGACGACGACCCGGGCCCCTTCCGCCGCGAAGGCCAGGGCGTGGGCCCGGCCCAGCCCCCGTCCCGCGCCCGTCACGACGACCACGCGTCCGTCAGCCATGCCCATTTCAGCTCTCCTTGTTGACAGTTGCCGCATCGAGGAACGCCGGCCGTTCGCCGCCGCCGTGCACCAGCAGGCTCGCGCCGCTCACGTAGGCCGCCCGGTCCGAGGCGAGGAACAGCGCCGCCTCCCCCACGTCCGAGGGCTCGGCCAGCCGCCCCAGGGGCACGGTCGCGCCTACGGCGGCGACGCCCGCCTCGTCGCCGTAGTGCAGGTGCGACAGTTCGGTCCGCACCATGCCCAGCACCAGCGAGTTGACCCGTACGTCGGGCGCCCACTCCACGGCCATCGACCGGGCCAGGTTCTCCAGGCCCGCCTTCGCGGCCCCGTAGGCCGCCGTGCCGGGAGAGGGCCGGGTGCCGCTGACGCTGCCGATCATCACGACCGAGCCGCGCGCCGCGCGCAGCCACGGGTGCGCCGCGAGCGAGGCCGTCAGCGGGGCCACCAGGTTGAGGGCGACGACGCGTGCGTGCCGCTCGGCCTCCCCCTCGCCCAGCAGCCGGTACGGGGTACCGCCCGCGTTGTTGACCAGGCAGTCGAGCCGTCCGTACCGCTCGGCGACCTCGGCGAAGAACTCCCGTACGGCGTCCGGATCGCGCAGGTCGAGGGCGGTGAAATCGGCCTGCCGGCCGGCCGCCCCGACCGGTTCGGCGGGCGGACGGCGCGCGCAGACGACGACCCGCGCGCCCGCCGCGAGGAACGACCGGGCGATCCCGGCGCCGACGCCCCGGGTTCCGCCCGTGACGACGACGACCCTCCCCTTGAGCTCCATCGGCTGCTACCTTCCTCACCTAACAAATGTTTGGTGGAAAGGTAGCTGATCCGCTCATGGGTGTCTTCACCTCCGGCCCGGACAAGGGCATCGCACTCGTCACAGTCGACTTCCCACCCGTCAACGCGCTGCCCGTCCAGGGCTGGTACGACCTCGCCGACGCCGTGCGCGCCGCCGGCCGCGACCCCGCGGTCCGCTGTGTGGTCCTGGCCTCAGGGGGGCGCGGCTTCAACGCCGGGGTCGACATCAAGGAGATGCAGCGCGATACCGGGCACGCCTCCCTCATCGGGGCCAACCGCGGCTGCGCCGAGGCCTTCGCCGCCGTCTACGAGTGCGAGGTCCCGGTCGTCGCGGCCGTGCACGGCTTCTGCCTCGGCGGCGGCATCGGCCTGGTGGGCAACGCCGACGCGATCGTCGCCTCGGACGACGCCACCTTCGGGCTGCCCGAACTGGACCGGGGCGCCCTGGGTGCCGCCACCCACCTGGCCCGGCTGGTCCCCCAGCACCTGATGCGCACCCTCTACTACACCTCCCGCACCGCGACCGCCGCCGAACTGCACGCGCACGGCTCGGTCTGGAAGGTGGTGCCGCGCGAGGAGGTGCGGGGGGCGGCCCTGGAGCTGGCCGCCGAGATCGCCCGCAAGGACGGCTACCTGATCCGCCTCGCCAAGGCCGCCATCAACGGCATCGACCCCGTGGACGTGCGCCGCAGCTACCGCTTCGAGCAGGGTTTCACCTTCGAGGCCAACCTCAGCGGTGTCGCCGACCGGGTCCGCGGCACCTTCGGGAAGGAAGGGACGGCGTGAGCGACAAGACCATGACCCCCGAGGAGGTGGTCGGCCGGCTGAGCAGCGGCATGACCATCGGCATCGGCGGCTGGGGCTCCCGGCGCAAGCCGATGGCCCTGGTGCGAGCACTGCTCCGCTCCGAGATCACCGATCTCACCGTGGTCTCCTACGGCGGCCCGGACGTGGGCCTGCTCGCCGCCGCCGGCCGGATCCGACGGCTGGTCGCCCCGTTCGTCACCCTCGACTCCATCGCCCTGGAGCCGAACTTCCGGGCCGCCCGCGAGAGCGGCGCCCTGACCCTCACCGAACTCGACGAGGCCATGTTCATGTGGGGCCTGCACGCCGCCGCGAACCGGCTGCCCTTCCTGCCCGTCCGCGCCGGACTCGGCTCCGACGTCATGCGGGTCAACCCCGAGTTGCGCACCGTCACCTCCCCCTACGCCGACGGCGAGGAGTTCGTCGCCGTCCCCGCCCTGCGCCTGGACGCCGCCCTGGTCCACCTCAACCGCGCGGACCGCCTCGGCAACGCCCAGTACCTGGGCCCCGACCCGTACTTCGACGACCTGTTCTGCGAGGCCGCGGACGCCGCGTACGTCTCCTGCGAACAGCTCGTGGAGACCGCAGAGCTGTCCAAGGCGGGCCCCCCGCAGTCCCTCCTCGTCAGCCGGCACGCGGTCACCGGGGTCGTGGAGACCCCGGGCGGCGCGCACTTCACCTCCTGCGCGCCGGACCACGACCGCGACGAGGCCTTCCAGAAGCTCTACGCGTCCACCCCCTGGCCCGAGTTCGCCGCCCGCTTCCTGTCCGGGACGAGCGAGCACGACTACCGGTCCGCCGTCCGGACCTGGCACGAGGAGCAGAGTTGAGCAGCGCCCACGCCCCCGGCGAAACCCCGGCCCCCGCGGGAACACCGGCCCCCGACCCCGCCGAAACCGCCGCCGCCACCCCCGCCGTCACCCGGGCCGAGTACTGCGTGATCGCCTGCGCCGAGGCCTGGCGCGACAACGGCGAGGTCCTCGCGAGCCCGATGGGCCTGATCCCCTCCTTCGGGGCCCGGCTCGCGAAGCGGACGTTCTCCCCCGACCTGTTGCTGACCGACGGCGAGGCCATGCTGGTCGGCCTCGACGGCACGCCCGAGGGCTGGCTGCCCTACCGGCGCCACCTGACGATGGTCACGGGCGGCAAGCGGCACGTGATGATGGGCGCGAGCCAGATCGACCGCTTCGGCAACCAGAACATCTCCTGCATCGGCGACTGGGAACGGCCCACCCGCCAGCTCCTGGGGGTGCGCGGAGCGCCCGTCAACACCCTGAACAACCCCGTGAGCTACTGGATCCCCAAGCACTCGACCCGGGTCTTCGTCGAACGCGTCGACATGGTCAGCGGGGTCGGCCACGACCGGGCCGCGGCGGCCGGGGTGACCCGCTTCCACCGGCTGCCCCGCGTCGTCAGCGACCTCGGCGTGTTCGACTTCGACGGCCCGGACCGCTCGATGCGCCTGGCCTCCGTGCACCCGGGGGTCAGCGTCGACCAGGTCCGCGCCGCCACCGGCTTCGCCCTCGCGGTGAGCGGGGACGTCCCGTACACGCGGGAACCCTCGCCGGAGGAACTGCGGTTGATCCGCCAGGTGATCGACCCCCAGGGGCGGCGCGAGCGCGAAGTGCGGGGCTGACGCGGTGGAGACGGCGTTCACGAAGCTGGTCGGGGTCCGCCACCCGATCGTGCAGACCGGCATGGGCTGGGTGGCCGGGCCGCGGCTGGTCTCGGCGGCCGCCGAAGCGGGGGCCCTCGGCATCCTGGCCTCGGCGACGATGACGGTGGACCAACTGCGCTCGGCGGTCCGCGAGGTCCGCTCCCGCACGCGGGCGCCCTTCGGGGTCAACCTGCGGGCCGACGCCGGCGACGCCGCCGAGCGGGTCGAACTGATCATCGCCGAGGGCGTGCGGGTCGCCTCCTTCGCCCTCGCCCCGTCCCGGGAGCTGATCGCCCGACTGAAGGACGCGGGCGTCGTCGTGATCCCCTCGATCGGTGCCCGCCGGCACGCCGAGAAGGTCGCCGCCTGGGGCGCCGACGCGGTGATCGTGCAGGGCGGCGAGGGCGGCGGCCACACCGGGGACGTGGCGACGACGGTGCTGCTGCCGCAGGTGGTCGACGCCGTCGACATCCCGGTGGTCGCCGCCGGCGGCTTCCGCGACGGGCGGGGCCTGGTCGCCGCGCTCGCGTACGGGGCGGCCGGCATCGCCATGGGCACCCGCTTCCTGCTGACCTCGGACTCCACCGTCCCCGACGCCGTGAAGGCCGAGTACCTGAAGGCCACGGTCAACGACGTCACCGTCACCACGGCCGTCGACGGGATGCCGCACCGGATGCTGCGCACCGAGCTGGTCGACGCCCTGGAGCGGTCGGGCCGCGCCCGGGCGCTGGCGCGGGCGGTGCGGCACGCGGCCGGCTTCCGGAAGCTGTCGGGGCTGTCCTGGTCCGCGATGGTCCGCGACGGCCTGGCGATGAGACACGGCAAGGACCTGTCCTGGAGCCAGGTCCTGCTCGCCGCGAACACCCCCATGCTCCTGAAGGCGTCCATGGTCGAGGGCCGTACGGACCTCGGCGTCATGGCATCCGGCCAGGTCGCGGGGGTGATCGAGGATCTGCCGTCCTGCGCGGAACTCGTCGACCGCGTCATGGCCGAGGCACACACCGTGCTGGACCGTCTGTACGGACACGGCGGTCCGCACGCGCTCGGCACCCTGCCACCACCAGGGTGATCCCCCTTCTCCGTCACAGGAGTCGTCCACATGAGCCGTGCCCGCATCCGACTGGCGATCGCGGCGGCCGCCGCCGTGCTCGCCGCCGGAACCCTGCCCGCCGCCGCGTCCGCGCAGCCGGCGCCCGGCGCCGGGCCCAGTGCCCGGCACCAGCAGCCGCGCTGGCAACAGCCGGCTGAAACGATCCGCCGGATTCCGCTCCAGGGCGCCGTCAACGTCCGGGACGTCGGCGGCTACCGCACCTACACCGGTGGCCAGGTCCGCCAGGGCCTGGTCTACCGCTCCGACGCCCTGAGCAAGCTGACCGCGGCGGACATCACCACCGTCTCCGGTCTCGGCCTCAAGAAGGCCATCGACTTCCGCATCCCGATGGAGGTCCAGTACGACGGCGCCGACAGGCTGCCGCCCGGGCTGTCCGCCACCGCCCGCCCGATCAGCGACCTCGGCCTCTACGGGACCCTGGTCGGCGCGATCGGCAGCGGCGACCCCGTCAAGCAGGAACAGATGCTGGGCGGTGGCCGCGCCGAGGCCTACATGCGCGACATCTACCGCACCTTCGTGACCAGCCCCGAGAACCGGGCCCAGTTCGCGGCCACGCTGCGGGAGATCGCCGACGGCGGCCAGGCACCGCTGCTGTACCACTGCACGTCCGGCAAGGACCGTACGGGCTGGATGAGTTACGTCCTGCTGCGCGCCCTGGCCGTGCCCGAGGCGACGGCCGAGCGCGACTACCTGGCCTCGAACACGTTCCGCGGCGCCTACGACGCCCAGGTCCGCGCCGGCCTCAAGCAGTCCGGCCGGATGCAGAACCCCGACCTGCTGATCCCGCTCCAGGAGGTCCGTCAGGACTACCTGGACGCGGCGACCGTCCGGATGGAGGCCGACTACGGCGGTTTCTGGGGCTACTTGACGCAGGGCCTCGGCCTGGACCTGCGGACGCTGGCGAAGCTCCAGTCCAGGATGGTCCGGTAACGGCACCGGGTCACCGGACCCCTACGGACGGCACCGGGCCGGGCAGCGCGTGACGCGCGGCCCGGCCCGGTGGTACGTCGTACGTCGTGCGGGGTCAGACCGCCCGGCGGCGGCCCTGGCCGGCGGAGCCGACCCGGCTGCGCGCGGACGCGGCGGCCGCGCCGCCGGAGGCGCCGCCCCCGGTGCGCCGGCCCTGGCCGGTGGAGCCGGCGGCGCCGCCCTGCCCGCCCTGACCGCGACGGGGCTGACCCGAGCCGGCCGCGGGGGCCTGCCCGGTCGCACCCGAACCGGCGCGACGGCCGCGGCCGCCCGCCGCCGGGGCCCCGGCGCCGGTGGCCGCGCCGGTGCGCGGACCACCGGAGCGGCGGCGCGAGCCGCCGCCGTTGCCGTTGCCCGAGCCGGTGCGCTGCTTCGGCGGGGTCGCCTGCGGCACCTCCAGCACCACGGGGATGCCCGAGGGCGCCTTGGCACCGGTGAGGCGGGCCAGCTCCTCGTCGGAGGACTTGATCTGCGCGGTGCGCGGCGAGATGCCGGCGTCCGACATCAGACGGGTCATGTCGCGCTTCTGGTCGGGCAGGACCAGGGTGACGACGCTGCCGGACTCACCGGCGCGGGCGGTGCGGCCACCGCGGTGCAGGTAGTCCTTGTGGTCGGTCGGCGGGTCCACGTTGACGACGAGGTCGAGGTCGTCGATGTGGATGCCGCGCGCGGCCACGTTGGTGGCGACCAGCGCGGTGACCTCGCCCGTCTTGAACCAGTCGAGGGTGCGGTTGCGCTGCGGCTGCGAGCGGCCGCCGTGCAGACCGGAGGCCCGCACGCCGTCGGCGAGGAGCTTCTTGACCATGCGGTCGACCGCGCGCTTGGTGTCGACGAACATGATCACCCGGCCGTCGCGAGCGGCTATGCGCGTCGCCACGGCCTTCTTGTCGGTCTCGTCCATGACGTACAGGACGTGGTGCTCCATGGTGGTGACCGCGCCGGCCGACGGGTCGACGGAGTGGCCGACCGGGTCGTGCAGGAACATCTTGACGAGCTTGTCGATGTTCTTGTCGAGCGTCGCCGAGAACAGCATGGTCTGGCCCTCGGGCTCGACCTGCTTCAGGAGCGCGGTGACCTGCGGCATGAAGCCCATGTCGGTCATCTGGTCGGCCTCGTCGAGGACCGTGATGGCGACCTGCGAGAGGTCGGCGTCACCGCGGTCGATGAGGTCCTTCAGGCGGCCGGGGGTGGCGACGACCACTTCGGCGCCGCGGCGCAGGGCGCCGGACTGCCGGTTGATCGACATGCCGCCGACGACGGTCGCGATGCGCAGGTTGACGGAGGTGGCGTAGGGCGCCAGCGCGTCGGTGACCTGCTGCGCGAGTTCACGCGTCGGTACGAGGACCAGGGCGAGCGGCTGCTTCGGCTGTGCCCGGCGGCCGGCGGTACGGGCCAGCAGGGCCAGGCCGAAGGCCAGCGTCTTGCCGGAGCCGGTGCGGCCGCGGCCGAGCAGGTCACGGCCGACGAGGGAGTTCGGCAGCGTCGCGGCCTGGATCGGGAAGGGTTCGGTCACGCCCTGGGCGGCGAGGGTCTTCAGCAGCGCCTCGGGCATGTCCATGTCCTCGAACGCGGGCACCGGCGGGAGGGCCGGGGTCAGCGGTTCGGGCATGGTGAATTCTTGCGGCCGGGCTACGGGGGCGGACTTCTGCCGTCCCGCGCCAGCCTTCGGACGCCCCTGGGCCGTACCTCGACCCCTGGTGGGGCGGCGGCTGGGTCGTGCGGAGCTGGAGCTGGTCATGCGGAAAATGCCCTCCTGATACCGGCAGGTAAAACGCTGAAACGCCGAGACGCTGAAACGCGGTCTTGCGAACGCGGTCTTGCGAACGCGGTCGAGACAGCAGACAAGCCGGGGCCCGCACCTCACGGCGCGGACCCCGGCATGCTGAAGGAATTAGGCGGGGACGATGTTCTCCGCCTGGGGGCCCTTCTGGCCCTGCGTGACGTCGAAGGACACGCGCTGGCCCTCCTGGAGCTCACGGAAGCCCTGGGTGGCGATGTTCGAGTAGTGGGCGAACACGTCCGGACCGCCACCGTCCTGCTCGATGAAGCCGAAGCCCTTTTCAGAGTTGAACCACTTCACGGTACCTTGTGCCATTTTGAATCTCCTGAATAGGCGGCAAGGGCCCCATCCGGAGACTCCGGTAAAAACAATTAAAGCGCCTGTCGGAGCATTCCCGTCAGGCGCACATAAAGTTCATGGGTACCACAACTGCAACGAGCTCTAAGCTAGCACACGTCCGCCGGGGCGCGCTGCCCCGGGCGTGTGACCTGCCCCGGAAGGGTTCCGGAGCAGGTCGCGACCGCGGCCGGCGCCGGGCCCGGCGGCGGCCCGACAGCGGCCCGGAGACGGCCCGGAGACGGCCCCCGTGGCGCTACAGCCGCTCGATGATCGTCACGTTCGCCTGGCCGCCGCCCTCGCACATCGTCTGGAGGCCCCAGCGGCCTCCGGTGCGTTCCAGTTCGTGCAGGAGGGTGGTCATCAGCTTGACGCCGGTGGCGCCCAGCGGGTGGCCGAGGGCGATGGCGCCGCCGTTGACGTTCACCCGGGAGGGGTCGGCGCCCGTCTCCTTCAGCCAGGCCAGGACCACGGGGGCGAAGGCCTCGTTGATCTCGACCAGGTCGATGTCGGCGAGCGACATGCCGGTCTTCTTCAGGGCGTGCGCGGTGGCCGGGATGGGCGCCGACAGCATCCGGATCGGGTCCTCGCCGCGTACGGACAGGTGGTGGATGCGGGCGCGCGGGCGCAGGCCGTGTTCGCGGACGGCCCGTTCGGAGGCGATCAGCAGGGCCGCCGCGCCGTCGGACACCTGGGAGGAGACGGCCGCCGTGATGGTGCCGCCCACGACGACGGGCTTGAGGCCCGCCATCTTGTCCAGGGTGGTGTCGCGGCGCGGTCCCTCGTCGACGCGTACGTCCCCGTACGGCACGGTCTCGCGGTCGAAGCGGCCCTCGTCGATGGCCAGCAGGGCCCGCTGGTGGGAGCGCAGGGCGAACTCCTCCATGTCGCGGCGCGTGATGCCCCACTTTTCGGCGATGAGCTGGGCCCCGTGGAACTGGTTGACGGGGGCGTCGCCGTAGCGGGCCCGCCAGCCGGCCGAGCCGGCGTAGGGGCCCTCGGTGAGGCCCAGCGGTTCCGCCGCCTGTCGGGAGGCGAAGGCGATCGGGATCATCGACATGTTCTGGGTGCCGCCGGCGACCACCAGGTCCTGGGTGCCGGACAGGACGCCCTGGGCCGCGAAGTGCACGGCCTGCTGCGAGGAGCCGCACTGGCGGTCGACGGTGACCCCGGGGACCTCCTCGGGCAGGCCCGCGGCCAGCCAGGCCGTCCGGGCGATGTCCCCGGCCTGCGGCCCGACGGTGTCGAGGCAGCCGAACACCACGTCCTCCACGGCGGCCGGGTCGATCCCGGAGCGTTCGACCAGCGCCTTCAGCACGTGGGCGCCGAGATCGGCGGGGTGGACCGCGGACAGGCCGCCGCCGCGCCGCCCCACGGGGGTGCGCACCGCTTCGACGATGTAGGCCTCGGGCATCGGGGCTCCTCTGTTGGGGTCAGGTACGCAGGGCGATCCCGTCGAGCACCATGGACAGGTACTGGCGGGCGATCTCCTCGGGGCTGTGCTGTCCTCCGGGCCGGTACCAGGACGCCGCGACCCACACCGTGTCGCGGACGAAGCGGTAGGTGAGGCGGATGTCGAGGTCGGCGCGGAAGACCTTGGCCGCGACCCCCCGCTCCAGCGTCCCGAGCCAGGCCTTCTCGAACTTCTGCTGCGAGTCGGAGAGGTAGTGGAAGCGGGGCTGGGCGGAGAGGGTGCGCGCCTCCTTCTGGTAGATGGCGACGGCGGCGCGGTGCCGGTCGATCTCCCGGAAGGACTCGGTGACGAGGGCCTCGATGGTCTCCCTGGGGCCGAGTCCGGCGGCGAGGACGGTGTCGTAGCCCTGCCAGAGCTCGTTCAGGAAGGCGGAGAGGATCTCGTCGAGCATCGATTCCTTGGAATCGAAGTGGTAGTAGAGGCTGCCGGCGAGCATGCCGGCGGCGTCGGCGATCTTGCGGACGGTGGTGGCGTTGTAGCCCTGGGCGGCGAAGACCTCGGCGGCGGTGTCGAGGAGTTCGCGGCGCCGCTCGGGTGACGCGGTCACCTGCGGCTTCTTCTTGGCGGCCGGCCGGTCCGTCGGCTGCTCGGCGGGCCGGTCGGTCTGCTGGTTCGTCGGTTTGTTCGTTGGCACGGGCCCATTCTCGGCCTACGCGTGCTGGCTGCTGACCGACACGGTCTCGCCCGTCATGTACGACGAGTAGCCGCTCGCCAGGAAGACGATGACGTTGGCGATCTCCCAGGGCTCGGCGTACCGGCCGAAGGCCTCGCGGGCGGTGAGTTCGGTGAGGAGTTCCTCGCTCGTGACCTTCACCAGGTGCGGGTGCATGGCCAGGCTCGGGGCGACGGCGTTGACGCGTACGCCGAAGGGCGCGGCCTCCAGGGCGGCGCAGCGGGTCAGGGCCATCACCCCGGCCTTGGCGGCGGCGTAGTGGGCCTGGCCGCGCTGGGCGCGCCAGCCGACGACGGAGGCGTTGTTGACGACGGCGCCGCGGCGGCCGGATTCCTGGAAGGAGCGCAGGGCGGCGCGGGTGCAGCGGAAGGTGCCGTTCAGGGTGACGTCGAGGATGCGGTTCCACTGGTCGTCGCTCATGTCGACGAGGTCGGCGGTGCCGCCGAGGCCGGCGTTGTTGACGACGACGTCGAGGCCGCCGTGGGTCTCCTCGGCGAGGGCGAACAGGGCGCGGACCTGTTCTTCGTCGGTGACGTCGCAGGGCAGGGAGGTGACGCGGTCGGCGCCGAACTCGGCGGCGAGGGCGTCCTCGGTCTCCTTGAGCCGGCGGGCGTGGGCGTCGCCGATGAGGATGCGGGCGCCCTCTTCCAGGAAGCGGCGGGCGGTGGCGCCGCCGATGCCGGCGCCGGCGGCGGCGGTGATGACGGCGGTGCGGCCCGTGAGGAGCCCGTGGGGGGCGACGTGGTCGGGAGCGTTCACGCCCGTACCTCCTTGGGAAGGCCGAGGAGCCGCTCGGCGATGAGGTTGCGCCGGATCTCGTCGGAGCCGGCGTGGATGGTGTCGGCGCGGGAGAACTCGGGCCGGCCGACGCAGGTCCGGCCGTGATCGGCCATGTGCCGTTCCCAGGCCGGGCGTTCGGCGAAGGCCTCGTGTTCGCGGCCGGGTCCGCCGCGTCCCTTGAGGACCGCGAACTCTCCGGTGAGGTGGCTGCGGAGCCAACTCCGGACCTCCGTGCGGAACTCCTCGACGCTGCTCATGGCCGTACGTTAACCTACCAAACACTTGTTAGGGAAGGATGTCGGTATGCCCGCTGACGACTCCGCCGCGCCGGTGCTCCACGAGCGCCGCGGCCCGGTCGCGTACGTGACGATGAACCGCCCCCGCTACCGCAACGCCCGGAACAGCGCGATGACCTACGCCCTGGACGACGCCTTCCACCGGGCAGCCGATGACCCGGAGGTCACCGTGGTCGTCCTCGCCGGGGCCGGCGAGCACTTCTGCGCGGGCCACGACATCGGCACCCCCGGGCGCGACGCCCACCTGCCCTTCGAGCGGCGGGCCGGCCTGTGGTGGGACCACAGCACCCGCGGCGGGGCGGAGTCCCGCTTCGCCCGGGAGTCGGAGGTCTACTCGGGGATGTGCCGGCGCCGGCGGGAACTGCCCCAACCGGTGATCGCCTCGGTCCACGGGGCGTGCGTCGCGGGCGGGCTGATGCCGGCCTGGGTGTACGACCTGATCATCGCGAGCGAGGACGCCCTCTTCGCGGACCCCGTCGTACGGATGGGCATCCCGGGCGTCGAGTACTTCGCGCACCCGTGGGCGATGCCGCCCCGGATCGCGAAGGAGTTTCTCTACACCGGCGACCGGATGCCCGCCCGCCGCGCGTACGAGGTCGGCATGGTCAACCGGGTCGTCGGGCGGGAGGCGCCGGCCGCCGAGACGGACCGGTTGGCGCTGCGGATCGCCGAGGTGCCCGGCTTCGGGCCGGCCCTGACCAAACGGGCCGTCAACCAGGCCGAGGACCTCCAGGGCCTGCACGCCGGCATGGACTCGGTGTTCGGCCTGCACCACCTGGCGCACTCGCACAACGCCGAGACGGCGGCGGACTCGCTCGGCGGCATGAACGTGGCCGCCATGAAGGAGGCGAACGGCTGATGGACCTCGATCACTCGGCGGACGTGGAGGCCTTCCGGACCGAGGCCCGCGCCTGGCTCCGCGCGCACGTCCCCGACCGGCCCCTGCCCTCCCTGGAGACGGCCGAGGGGTTCGCCGCGCACCGGGAGTGGGAGGCCCTGCTGCACGCAGGCCGCTGGTCGGTGGTGTCCTGGCCCGAGGAGTACGGGGGCCGGGGCGCCGACATCGAGCGGTGGTTGGTCTTCGAGGAGGAGTACTGGGCGGCCGGCGCGCCCGGCCGGGTCGCGCAGAACGGCATCAGCCTGCTGGCCCCGACCCTCTTCGACCACGCGAGCGCCGAGCAGCGGGCCCGGGTGCTGCCGCCGATGGCCGGCGGCGAGGTGATCTGGGCGCAGGCCTGGTCGGAGCCGGAGTCCGGCTCCGACCTGGCGTCGCTGCGCTCCCGCGCGGTGCGCACGGAGGGCGGCTGGCTGCTGTCCGGGCAGAAGACGTGGTCCTCGCGGGCCGCCTTCGCCGACCGGGCCTTCGGGATCTTCCGTACGGACCCGGACGCCCCGAAGCCGCACCAGGGCCTGACGTACCTGATGTTCGACCTGCGGGCGCCGGGCGTGACGGTGCGGCCCATCGGGCGGCTCGACGGGAAGCCGGCCTTCGCCGAGCTCTTCCTCGACCGGGTCTTCGTCCCCGACGAGGACGTCATCGGGGAACCCGGGCAGGGCTGGCGCATCGCGATGTCGACGACCGGCAACGAGCGGGGGCTGACCCTGCGCTCCCCCGGCCGCTTCCTGGCGGCCTCGCGGCGGCTGGTGGACCTGTGGCGGGAGGTGGGCGACCCGGCCGACACCGCGCTGCGCGACCGGGTCGCGGACGCGGTGGTCGGGGCGCGCGCCTACGAGCTGTTCACCTGGGCGGGCGCGACCCGTTTCGCGGCGGGCGCGACGATCGGCGCCGAGTCCAGCCTGAACAAGGTGTTCTGGTCCCAGTACGACATCGCCCTGCACGAGAGCGCGCTGGACCTTCTGGGTCCGGACGCCGAGCTGGCGGACGGGCCGTGGGCCGAGCCGTGGGTGTTCTCGCTGGCCGGGCCGATCTACGCGGGCACCAACGAGATCCAGCGCGACATCATCGCCGAGCGGCTGCTCGGCCTCCCGAAGGGCCGCCGCTGATGCGCTTCCGCCCGACCGACGAACAGTCGGACTTCGCCCGTACGCTGCGCTCCCTGCTCGGCGCGGCCGCCGTCCCGGCGACGGTACGGGCCTGGGCGGACGGGGACCACGGGCCCGGACTCGCGCTGTGGTCGCGGCTCGCGGACACCGGCCTGTTCGCGTTGGCCGTGCCGGAGGCGTACGAGGGCCTCGGGCCGCTGCCGGTGGAACTGGCTCTGGCGTTCGCGGAGTTGGGGAGGGCGGGGGTGGCGGGACCGGTCGTGGAGAACGCGGCCGCGTCGGTGCTGCTCGCCCGGCTGGGGGACGACGCGCAGGCGAAGCGGTTCCTGCCGGGGTTGGTCTCGGGCGGCGCCCCGGCCACGCTGACGCTGCCGGGCGGTTCCCCGTACGCCCTGGACGCGGACGCGGCCGCGTACCGCTTCACCGTGTCCGCCGCGGGCGAGCTGCGGCTGGCGCGGGCCCCCGGCGAACCGCTCGCCTCCCTCGACCCGGCGCGCCGGCTGTCGGCGCCGGCGCCGGCGGGCGGCGAAATGCTCGCCGCGGGGCCGGCCGTCACGGCGGCGGCCGAGGAGGCGCTGCGCTGGGCGCGACTGCTGACGGCGGCGCAGTGCCTGGGCCTCGGGGAGGCCCTGCTGGCGGCCACGGTGGAGTACGCCAAGCAGCGCAGCCAGTTCGGGACGCCGATCGGCGGCTTCCAGGCGGTGAAGCACCGGCTGGCGGACACCCTGCTGGCGCTGGAGTTCGCCCGCCCGTTGGTCTGGGCGGCGGCGCTGTCCCTGGAGCCGGGCGAGGTCGCGGCGGCGAAGCTCACGGCCGGGGAGGCGGCGTACGGGGCGGCGCTGACGGCGCTCCAGGTGCACGGCGCGATCGGCTACACGCAGGAGCTGGACCTGTCGCTGTGGCTGCGCAAGGCCCGCCCCCTGCGCGACGCCTGGGGCACCCCGACCGCCTGCCGCGCGGAGGTGGTGCGGGGCCTCGGGCGGCAGGGGTGAGCCCGGGCCGCGGGCGCCCGGCGCCGGCGTCAGCCGAGGCGGGCCACGTGGACGGAGACGACGTACGGCTCCTCGATCGTTCCCGCCGGGAAGAGGCGCCGGAGTCGGGTGCGTTCAGCGTCCATGAAGACGCGGGTGGCCTCCTCGCCGAGGAGGAGGAAGCCGGAGTGGCTGGAGAGGTTGGCGAGGTGCGCTTCGAGGGGGATGCGGCGCGACCAGCTCACGGTCCGGGAGACGAAGTCGGCGCCGATGCCCTGTGGGAGGGTGCGGAACCGGGTGGCGCCGTCGGCGGCGAAGAACGCGCGTATGCGGGCGCCCTGTTCGGCGACCCAGGGCACGGACTCGTCGATGTCGTTCCACCAGATCGCCAGCGAGCCGCCCGGCCGCAGCACGCGCCGGGCCTCGGGGACGGCGCGGGCCGGGTCCGTCCAGTGCCAGGCCTGGGCGTAGGTGACGAGGTCGAACGCGCCGCCGGCCAGCGGCAGTCGGTCGCCGTCCCCACGGACGACGGGGACGCCGGGGAGGGCCCGCCGGAACTCGGCGACCATCCCGTCCCCGGGCTCCACCGCGAGCACCCGGGCCCCGCGCGCGCGCATCGGCCCGGTGCCGATGCCGGTGCCCGCCCCGACGTCGGCCACCCGGGCTCCGGCGAGCGGCCGGCCGGACAGGTGCTCGACGGCGTCGTACAGTCCGTCGGGGTAGCCGGGGCGGTGCGCCGCGTAGAGGGCGGCGGCGCTGTCGAAGGAGCGGGCGCGTGTGGTCATCCCTCCATTGTTCGCGCCGACCGCCGCCGCCGACCAGCCCTTTCGGGCAACCCGGCGGGGGTCGGGCGGCGGAGGTCGGCTCAGTGGTACTCGGCGACGACCTCGATGCGGCCGACGATGTGCGCGTTGAACTCGGGGAGTTCGTCGGCGGGGACCCACAGCTCCAGGATCGTCTCGCCGCCCGCCTGCCGGACCGGATAGCGCTCCAGGAAGGCGGAGTCCACCTCGAAGCGGGTCACGTAGCCGGCGCCGTCGTGCTCGACGTTCCAGTCCCGGGCGATGCGGGTCGCGTAGTCCTCGTTCAGCACCGGGTAGAAGATCGGCTGCTCGGGCAGCCGGGGCGGCCAGGCGCGGTGGTCGAGGGCGCGGACCAGGTCGAGTTCGACGGGGCCGGTGGGACGCCAGAGGGTGGTGGTGGGTGCCGTGCGCGGGGACATGCCGAGAGAACCTACGCGACCGGTGGTGCGCCCCGCGAGCGGGTTTCAGCGGCGGGGCGCGCCCCGTGAGAGGCGCAGCAGGATCACGGTCTGGAGCAGCAGCAGGGCCACGAGGCCGACGCCGGCGGCCAGGGGTTCGGCCGGTGGCCGTACTGGTCACGGACGGTGGCGCCGAGCCGCGCCGCCCCGACCGCGATCAGGGCGACCAGGAAGCGGGCGGTGAAGTCGGCCCGCGTTCCGTGCGGTACGGCGGAGCCGATGACGAACACCGCGAGCAGGACCGGGATCCAGGGCGCCCCGACCTCGGACAGCAGCAGGGCGGCCCCGGCCTCCACGGCGAGGAGCAGGCAGGTGCGCAGGAGGAAACCAGGCATGGACACATCATGCCGGACCCGCTCGGGCGGAACCGGGTGGATCCGCCCCCGGACACGCCTTGGGATCCCGGGCAAGGGCGGGGTCGTGGCACAGAGGTCGGTGCACCCCCCTGCAAGGGGAGACACGCCGGTTCGAATCCGGCCGCCCCGCCCCCTCCCCCGCCGGGAACCCGACGGTCACGGCGTGGCCGCCAGCCAGGCCGCCATCGCCGCCCGGGCCGCCGCGCCGGCCGGCAGCGGCAGGCCCAGGAAGCCGTGGAAGACGCCCGGGTGGAGCCGGACCTCGCAGTCCACGCCCGCCCCCCCCAGCCGGCGCCCGTACGCCAGCCCCTCGTCCCGCAGCGGGTCGCAGTCCGCGAGGACGATCAGCGCGCGGGGCAGTCCGGCCAGGTCGGGGGCGCACAACGGGGAGACGTGCGGGTGGGCCGGGTCGCCGCCGTACTGGTCCCAGTACCAGGCCATGTGGGCGGCGGTGTGGAAGTGGTCGCGCCCGTACGTGGTCACGGACGCGGAGCCCATCGAGGCGTCCAGCGGCGGGTACGCCAGCAGCTGTCCGGCGACCAGCTCCGGGGCCCGCAGCGCGGTGACGGCGGCCAGGTTGCCGCCGCTGGAGTCCCCCGCGACGACCACCCGCGCGGGGTCGCAGCCCAGCGCGGGCGCCTCGGCCCGGGCCCACAGCAGCACGCTGAGCGCGTCGTCGGCCGCCGCCGGCCAGGGGTGTTCGGGGGCCAGCCGGTAGTCGGCCGAGACGATCACCGCCCCGGAGGCCAGGGCCAGTTCGCGGCAGAGCCGGTCATGGGTGTCCAGTCCGCACATCACCCAGCCGCCGCCGTGGAACCAGACGACCAGCGGCCGGTCCGCGGCGTCCGGCGCGGGATCGTAGACCCGTACGGGGACGCCCCCGGCGACGGTGTCGCGTACGGAGGCCACCTCCGGGCCGGGCGGTCCGGGGACGGCCGCCGCCCGCAGGGCGCTCACGTCACCGGGGCCGGGGAAGCCGGCCGTCATCGCGTCGCACAGCAGTCGGGCCGCCGGCGACAGGGAGTCCGCGCTCATCCGGTCGTCAGCCCCCCGTCGACCGTGAACTCGGCGCCCGTCACGTACGAGGAGGCGTCCGAGCACAGGAACAGCACCAGTTCGCCGACCTCCCGCGGCCGGCCCATCCGCCCGAGCGGTACGTGGGACCAGTCCCGGCCGGCGACGGCCCCGGCCACCATCGGGGTGTCCACGGCCCCCGGGTGCACGGAGTTGACCCGGATCCGGTCCCCGGCCAGGTCGAGCGCCGCCGAACGGGTCAGCCCCCGCAGGGCGAACTTGCTGGAGCCGTAGGCGGCGTGGCCGCGGATCCCGACGAGTCCGGCCGTGGAGGAGATGTTGACGATCGAGCCGCCGCCGGCGGCCCGCAGCAGGGGCGCCACCGCCTGGATGCCGAGGAACGGGCCCAGCAGGTTGACCCGCAGCAGTTCCTCGAAGCCCTCGGCGCTCTGCCGCTCGACGTGCGCGGTGCGCCACAGGGCGGCGTTGTTGACGAGCGCCGAGACCGTGCCGAAGGCGGCGACGGCCGCCTCGGTCACCCCGGCCCAGCTCGCGGCGTCGGCCACGTCGTGCTGGACGTAGAGCCCCCGGTCGCCGAGTTCGGCGGCGACCGCGCGGCCCTCCTCCTCCCGGATGTCGGTGACGACGACCCGCGCCCCGGCCTCCACGCACAGCCGGGCCTCCTCTGCGCCCTGCCCGCGCCCGGCGCCGGTGATGACGACGACCTTCCCGTCGAGGGGGATCACGGCTCAGCCCTCCAGTGCCGGGGCGGCCCCGGCGGCGTCCCGGGCGGCCCGGGCGGCCTGCGCGTCCCGGGCTTCCGGGGCTTCTTCCAGGGCACGGAAGTGTGGGATGACCTTCTCGCCCCACTGGCGGATGGTCTCCATGCAGGCCTCCTGCGGCACGGTGCCCATCTGGATCAGGCACATCACCTCGTCGACGCCGATCTCGCGGAGCTGCTCCACGTAGGCGATGGCCGTCTCGGCGCCGCCGTACGCGTGCTCCGCGTTGTAGGTGCCGGTGTCGACCGGGCGGGCCGGGATGTTGGCCTCGTGCAGGCGGGCGACCAGCTCGTCGCGGCCCCGGACGAGCGCGGCGGCGTGGGACGCGGCGTCCTCGTCCTCGGACCAGCCGGTGGGCGCGGGGGCGTTGCCGTACCAGTGCGCGATGGACTCGGCGAAGAAGCGTTGTCCGCGGGTGCCCAGGCGCAGGGCCCGTTCGGCGTCGTCGAGGACGATCGTCGGGCACAGCGCGGAGAGGTGGTCGTTGACCTCGCTGGACACCAGGCGCTCGCCGGTGCGGCCGGCGATGGCCTCGTCGTAGACCTTCCGCATGGTGCGTACGTCGTCGGCACCGGCGAAACCCAGCACCAGGGCTCCGATGCCCAGTTCGGCGGCGAGCTTGAGGGTGTCGTGCTTGGAGCAGGCCATGAACAGCGGCGGGTGCGGGTCCTGCACGGGTCGGGGCAGGATCGCCCCGGGCCCGATGTCGAGGGAGCCGTGCCACTCGAACTCCGGCTCGCGCCAAGCCGCGGAGAAGATCCGCAGCGCCTCCTCCATCTGCGGGTAGGTGTCCTCGGGCCGCACCCCGTACATGGACATCTCCTGGCGGGTGGCCCCGCGGCCGGCGCCGATGTCGACGCGTCCGCCGGACAGCACGTCGAGCATCGCGGCCCGTTCGGCCACGCGGACCGGGTGCTGGTAGCCGAAGGGCATGGTGACCACGCCGTGGCCGATGCGGATCTTCCGCGTCCGGGCGGCGACCCAGGTCAGGAAGATCTCCGAGGCGCTCATGTGGGCGTACTGGGTGAGTGAGTGGTGTTCGACCGCCCAGATCCGGTCGAACCCCATCTCCTCGGCGAAGACGGCCTGTTCGACGCAGTCGTGGATGACCTGGCGTTCACGTTCGGGGGTGGGGTCGACGAACTGCGCCTCGAAGATCATCGAGAACTTCACGGTGAGGTTCCTCCGTCCGGGACCTGGCCTGTATTTCTAATAGGAATACTTCTAGCAGTCACACTCTTCGGAGGGAAGGGCACTGGGGGGAGCGGTCGTAGACTGCGCTGCGTGGCAGACGACACGAACAAGCGCACGCTCCCCGCGACCAGCTGGGCGGTGCTCGGCCTGCTCTCCTTCGGCGAGGAGCTGTCCGGCTACGACCTGAAGAAGTGGTCGGACTGGTCCCTGCGCTTCTTCTACTGGAGCCCGTCCTTCAGTCAGATCTACAGCGAGCTCAAGCGACTGGAGAAGGCCGGCTACGCCACCTCGCGGATGATCGCCCAGGACACCGGCACTCGCGACAAGCGCGTCTACCGGATCACCGACGAGGGCATGGCGGCCGTACGGGAATGGGCGCGCGAGGCGCCCGTCGACCCGCCGGTGCTCAAGCACGGGCCGATGCTGCGGATGTGGCTGGGCCACCTGCTGGAGCCGGAGCAGATGTGCGAAGTACTGGTCGGGCACCAGGAGTTCGCGGATAAGATGCGCCGCCGGGCGGTGGCCGACACCGAGGGCGCGAAGGACGAGGCGGCGTGGGCGTACCCCGCGCTCACCCTCAAGTGGGCCGAGCGTTACTACGCCTCCGAGCGCGACCTCGCGGCGGCCATGCTGGAGGACATCGACGCCCTCCCGAAGGAGCCCGGCAAGCGCCCGTAGGCCCGCCGGAAGTAGAGCAGCGGTGCGCGGTCAAGGTGGTGACGCGGCCGAGCGCGATGAGGTGGTCGCCGCCGTCCAGCACGTCCTCCACCTCGCACTCCACGGTCGCGAGGACCCCGTCGAGCAGGGGCGCGCCGGCCGCGCCCGGCCGCCGGGGCGCGCCGGCGGCCCTCTTCCAACGCACCCACGGCGGCAGCCAGTTGTTCGGGGCGCCGGCCGCACACCGGGAACGACTTGCCGCGATGCTCGGATTCGTGCCACCGCCCTGACGTACCCTCGGGCCCATGACGGGCAGCGCAATCGACCTCCGCAAGGTACGGGAAACCGCTCCGGCCCTGGTGAACCTGTACAAGAGCGCCGGGATCTCGCTGCGCAAGCACGGCCTGGAGGGCAGCCGGGCGGCGGTATACCTCGTCCTCGACCACTCCGGGTCGATGCGCCCGTACTACCGCGACGGCAGCGTCCAGGCGCTCGCCGACCGGGTCCTGGGCCTGTCCGCGCACCTGGACGACGACGGGCGGATCCCGGTGGTGTTCTTCTCCACGGAGGTCGACGCCGTCGAGGAGATCACCCTCGGCGGGCACGGGGGTCGCGTCGACGCGATCGCCGCGGGCCTCGGCCACATGGGAAAGACCTCCTACGACGCGGCGATGGAAGCCGTCATCGACCACTACCTGGACTCGGGGGCGAGCGAACCGGCTCTGGTCGTCTTCCAGACGGACGGCGGCCCGAGCAGCAAGCTCGCGGCGGAGAGGTACCTGTGCAAGGCGGCCCGGCTCCCGCTGTTCTGGCAGTTCGTCGGCTTCGGCAACACCCGTAGCGGCCAGTTCGACTTCCTGCGCAGGCTGGACGAGCTGCCCGTCCCCGCGAAGCGGGTGGTGGACAACGCCGGCTACTTCCACGCCGGCACCGACCCGCGCGCGGTGGCGGACTCGGAGCTCTACGACCGGCTCCTCGGCGAGTTCCCGGCGTGGCTCGTCGCGGCCCGCGCGGCGGGGATCGTGCGCGCCTGACCGCCCGTCGTCGATCCCGGGCGCTTTGATGGAGGGATGACGACGAACAACTGGTCCGCCTTCGAAGAGGCGGAACCCGAATTCGCGGCGGCCGTCCGGGCCCGCTTCGCCCGGTTCCCGCACCACGTCCTCGCCACCCTCCGCAAGGACGGCTCCCCCCGCGTGGCCGGCCTCAACGTCGACTTCCGCGGCGGCGAACTGTGGCTCGGCATGATGGCGGGGTCCATGAAGGCCAAGGACCTCCAGCGCGATCCGCGGTTCGCCCTGCACACCAACCCGGGCGAGGGCGAGACGATGCCCGACGGCGACGTACGGATCTCCGGGCGGGCCGTGGAGATCATCGACCCGCCGGAGCTGCACCGCTACGCGGAGGAGACCGAGAGCCCGCACCCCTTCCACCTCTTCCACGCCGACCTGACCGAGGTGGTCCACATCGGCGTGGACGGCGACGACCTCGTGGTGCGGTCCTGGACCCCGGCGGGCGGCGTGCGCACCCTGCGCCGGGGCAACGACGACGAGCCGCCGCGCGAGGACCCGCCGGGCGGGCGGCCGGCCGTCAGCTGAGCGGCGGGAGTCCGCCGACGGGGCCGAGCGCGGCCGGGTCCACGTCCAGCCAGTTCCGGTCGATGTTGAGGGTCACCCCGCCGTACGAGGCGTCGTGGTCGCCCCGGAACTGGTGGGCCCGGCGCGGCCCGACCCATTGCGGGGTGCGCCCGGACAGGCCCATGTCCTGGTCGGAGACCGAGGCCGCCCCGTTCCACCGGGCGCCCCACAGCACGTCGGGCATGGCCTGCGGGGCCTGGTGGTAGTGGGCGCTGAGCGCCTTGACCCCGGAGCTCGCGGCCACGTACGCCCCCGAGCGGAAGCCCCGCTCGTGCAGCCGGACCGTCCACGCCGTGAGGTAGGCCACCGAAGGGGCGTCCCAGGTCGCGCGGTCGGAGTAGTTCTCCAGGTCGTTGTAGAGCACCGTGCCCTCGGGCAGTCCGAGGGCACGGGCCGCGTCCACCGCCCCGTCGGCGGCGTCCCGGCCCTGCTCGTTCGCCCGGGACGGGTCGGTCGACAGCCCGGTGCTCTTGCTGTGCCAGGGCTGCGGGCCCACCCAGATCGGCATCAGGTGCCAGCCCGCGGCGGCCTGCCGGCGGACCCAGGCGGCCGTGAGCTGCGGCTGGGCGCAGGCCCGGGCCCGGCCGCCGATGTAGACGCCGACCGCGCGGAAGGGGGAGCGGGCCCGCCAGCTGTCCATCGAGCGCTGGTTCGGGGCGGTGCAGGCGTCGAACCCCTCGCCGGTGAAGGCCTCCTGCGCTGAGCGGGGCGCCCGGACGGCCGCCCGGACGGCGCTCACGACGGCAGCGGCCGGCCCCGACCGGGCGACGGCGCCCTCGGCCTCGGCCGGGGATCGGCCGGCGGCGACGGCCCGCGCCAGGAGGGCCCGTACGGTGTCGGGCGCGGCCCCGTACGAGAGGGTGGCCATCACCCCGGAGCGGCGCAGGGCGTACCGCACCTCGTTGCTGTCCCCCTCGGTCGGGGGCAGGGCCCGGCCCCCGTCGACCGCGAGGGTCGGGATGTCGGCGCGCGGCGGGGCGCCGGCGATCGGCTCCAGGTGGAGGGTGTCGGCGCGGGTGGCGACGGCCCGGCCGGTGCACTCGCTCTGGGTGCCGGCGTGCCCGAGGTACAGGGTGGGCACGTCCAGGCGCAGGCAGGCCTCGGGGTGCCGGTCGAGGTCGATGACCCGCCAGTCGGCGGGCAGGTCCAGGCGCAGACCCTGGTAGTCGACGGTCCGCTCGGCCGCGGCGGCGGTGACGGCGGGCGCCAGGGACGCGACGGGCAGCAGCAGGGCGGCGCCCAACAGGCGGCGCAGCGGCGTTCGGGAGGGCATGGGGCCCAGAGGTACCAGAGTCCGCGGCCGCCCCGCCGGGCCGGCGGGCGGCCCGGATGGTCCGTCCGGCCCAGGGTCGCGGCGCGGGAACGCCCGCCGGTTGCGGTGTTCCTGACGCGCCGACGGGTGGGGCGGCGCTCCCGTCACCCGCACGAGCGAACCGGGCCTCCGGGCCGCGTCGGGGCACCGTCGTCCGGACCGGAGCCGGTGGGCGCCGCGCACCCCCGTGGTGCGCCGCCCACCGGCCCCGCTCGGTCAGCACGGTCCCGGGTTGTCCGGCGGGAGGAACACCGCGGCGAGGGCCCGGTCCGACCCTGACCGCCTACCGGGCGGTCCACCGCGCGGGGCGCGGTCCCGGGCTTCCCCCCGGCTCCAGGGGTGTTGTCGGTGGGACCGGTTGGCGTGGTGCGCGTCGAACACGTTCGCGAACTCACGGGGGAAGACATGAAGTACACGCAGACGTTCAGGGGCCGCGGCGCCGTCACGCTCGCGGCCTTCGGCGCCGCTCTGGCGACGACGCTCGGGGCGGGCCAGGCCCATGCGGACGAGGAACTCATCGGCTACCCGGGGCCGGACGGGCTCATCTGGGTCCAGGAGCAGGTCGGTGACGGCGGCTTCGTCTCGGGCGGGCTGGCACCGCGGCTGGCCGGCTTCACCACCTTCGCCTGCGAGGGCGGCGGCGGCATCGAGGTCACGTTCCGCGTCGACGAGCACCCCGACAGGAACCCGGCGCCCTTCACCCTGGACTGCCCGTCCGGCACCCCGGCCCGTGTCACCGTCCCCCTCGGCACCGGGCTGAAGGGCGGCTTCGGCGCCGAGGTGAAGGCCTCGTCCCCGTCCATACGCTGGGGCGCCACGGTGGTCCAGCCGGAGTAGTCGACCTGAAAGGTGCCCGCCCCCTCGATGCGCGGAGGCGGCGGGCAATGGGACCGCCGGCAACTCGGCGCAGACTTAAGGCGACTTGAACCCGGCGCAGGCCGTTTTACCGACCCGGTCACCGCGGATCTCGAATTCGTCCGCGAGGGCGGTCACCAGCCAGAGCCCCCGGCCCCGCTCGGCGTCAGGTTCCGCGGGTTGCGCAGTCGGGCGACCCGGCCCGCTGTCGCGCACTTCGAGCCACAGGATCCCCGCCCCTCGGGCAATGCGGACGGAGAACTCACGTCCCCACGGAACTCCATGCAGCACGGCGTTCGAAGCAAGCTCCGAAACGCAGAGCCGCATGTCGTCCCGCCGCTCGTACGCACCCCACTCGGCGAGCGTGTCACCGACGAACTGCCTGGCAGCACGCACCGAGGTGCGCGCGCGAGGGAAACGCTGCTGCCGGGTCAAGGACACAGGCCCCACCACCTTCACTCTGTGCTTCCAGAACCACACCGAACGTATCGCTATTCGCGAAAGGCGGCAAGGTTTGCGAGGGTGGGCTCACTCCATCCCGTCGCATACCGTGGGGGGTTGGAGCATTCACCACATCCAGGAGGCATCGTGAGCGGCAATGAGTGGACCAGCACATCGATGCCGTACCTGACCCCGCGAGCGGCCGGCACCACCGACACGTGGGCCAACGAGGCCAGGGCGGTGGGCCGCACCGGAAGTCAGCGCATCGTCCACGCAGGCAAGGTTCCGGCGCCCGCAGACGTAGCGCCCCTCCTACGCCTGCCCGAGGGAGACCCCGTAGTGGTGCGCCGCCGGATCATCGAACTCGACGACGAACCTAACGAGTTGACGGACACGTACTACCCGGCGGACATCGCGTCGGGCACCCCTCTGGCCGCCAAGGAAAAGATCCGTGGCGGCGCCGTGACCCTCCTCGCCACCCTCGGACACGTAGGCGTACGGGTCGTGGAGAATGTGACGGCAAGGATGCCGCGCGTCGAGGAACGCGAGCAGCTCCGCCTCGGCTCAGGCGAACCAGTGCTCCAACTCACGCGCATTACCTATGACACGGCGGACCGACCTATCCAGGCGGACGTGCTGGTCATGCCGGCCACCCGTCAACAGCTGCGGTACGAGATCAGGATCGGTTGACCCTTGCCCCGCTCCGAAGCCGAAGCACTCGATCCGCGGCCGCTCCACGCCCGCATCGCTGCCGATCTCCGCGACGAGATCATGAGCGGCGGTATCGCGCCAGGAGCCAAACTGCCGTCGACCGCACAGTTGAAGGCCCGGTTCGACGCCTCCAACGCCACGATCCAGAAGGCCGTTCAGCTCCTGAAGGACGAAGGACTCGCGATCGGCCGCGCGGGAGCCGCTGTCACGGTGCGGGAGAACCGACAGCGAACCCTCCGACCCGCGAAATCCCTCACACGGGCGGTGGACGGAGAAGCGTACCCATGGCTCGCCGAGTTCTCCGAGCAACCTTCGGCCGCATGCAGCACGCTGCTCGCGGTCGAAGAGGTTCGCACCACTGGTGACGTCGCCGCCGCACTCGGATGCGCTGAGGGAAGTCCGGCCGTGTGCCGCCGCCTGCTGATCCGCATCGACGGCGAACCTGCGGAGCTGGTGAGTTCGTACTATCCGCCGGACATCGCCCACGGCACTCCGCTGACCGAACCGCGCAGGATCCGAGGTGGCACTCCGACGCTGCTCGCAGAACTGGGGTTTCCGCCCCGTCGCAGCGTCGACCGGATCTCCGCCAGGGTCGCGACACAGGAGCAGTACACCGCCCTCCGGCTGCCCGGCGACCTTCCGATCCTCCGCACCCTTCGTACGGTGTACGGGGACGACCAGCGAACCATCGAGGTCACGGTGATGGTCAAGGCAGGGCACCTGTACGAGCTGCGGTACGAGTTCGATCCCCAATAACCCTCCCCGAACGCCACGGCGCCCGTCATCCCTGGTCGGGGACATGACGGGCGCCGTGTCGGGGTTCCGCACTTCGCTGTACGGACCGTATGAGGGGTCCCGCCCCGGGGGGCGGGGGTACCGCGGGGGGTGTTACACCATCAGGGAGCGGTCGGTCGGCTTGACCGGGTACGGGAGGGCACTGCTGCCGGTCAGGAAGCGGTCCACGCCGCGGGCGGCCGAGCGGCCCTCCGCGATGGCCCAGACGATGAGCGACTGGCCGCGACCGGCGTCACCGGCGACGAAGACGCCGTCGACGTTGGTCGTGTAGGAGGCGTCGCGCTCGATGTTGCCGCGCGCGTCCAGCGCCAGACCGAACTGCTGGACCAGGCCGTTCTCCTGGTCGGTGCCCGTGAAGCCCATCGCCAGGGTGACCAGCTGCGCGGGGAGGACGCGCTCGGTGCCGGGCTTCTGGACGAGCTTGCCGTCGACGAACTCGACCTCGACCAGGTGCAGGGCCTTCACGTGGCCGTTCTCGTCGCCCTCGAAGTGGGTGGTGGAGACGGAGTAGACCCGCTCGCCGCCCTCCTCGTGCGCCGAGGTGACCTTGTACAGCATGGGGAACGTCGGCCAGGGCTGGTTGGCGTTGCGCTCCTCGCCCGGCTTCGGCATGATCTCCAGCTGCGTGACCGAGGCCGCGCCCTGACGGTGGGCGGTGCCCACGCAGTCCGCGCCGGTGTCACCGCCACCGATCACGATGACGTCCTTGCCCTCGGCCGTGATCGGCGGGGCCATGAAGTCGCCCTCCTGGACCTTGTTGGCCAGGGGCAGGAACTCCATCGCGAAGTGGATGCCGCCGAGCTCGCGTCCCGGGACCGGCAGGTCGCGGGAGACGGTGGCGCCGGCCGCGATGACGACCGCGTCGAACCGCTTGCGCAGGTCGGTGGCCGTGATGTCCCGGCCGACCTCGATGCCCGTACGGAACTTGGTGCCCTCCGCGCGCATCTGCTCGATGCGGCGGTTGATGTGCACCTTCTCCATCTTGAACTCGGGGATGCCGTAGCGCAGCAGGCCGCCGATGCGGTCGGCGCGCTCGTACACGACCACGGTGTGGCCGGCCCGGGTCAGCTGCTGGGCGGCGGCCAGACCGGCCGGACCCGAGCCGATGACGGCGGCGGTCTTGCCGGACAGCCGCTCCGGGGGCTGCGGGGTGACGTGGCCGCTGTCCCAGGCCTTGTCGACGATCGAGACCTCGACGTTCTTGATGGTGACGGCCGGCTGGTTGATGCCGAGCACGCACGCCGACTCGCACGGAGCGGGGCACAGCCGGCCCGTGAACTCCGGGAAGTTGTTCGTCGCGTGCAGGCGCTCCGACGCGGCGGTCCAGTCCTCGCGGTACGCGAAGTCGTTCCACTCCGGGATCAGGTTCCCGAGCGGGCAGCCGTTGTGGCAGAACGGGATGCCGCAGTCCATGCAGCGGCCGGCCTGCTTGCTGATGATCGGGAGCAGCGAGCCCGGGACGTAGACCTCGTTCCAGTCCTTGAGGCGGTCAGCCACGGGACGGGAACAGGCGGTTTCGCGCGCGGTGGTGAGGAAGCCCTTCGGGTCAGCCATGGGTCGCCGCCTCCATCATCTTCTCCGTGGTCTCGGATTCCGAGAGTCCGGCCAGCTCAGCGGCGTCCTTGGCGGCGAGCACTGCCTTGTACGTGGTGGGGATGATCTTGCTGAACCGGTCCACCGAGGCGGGCCAGTCGGCGAGGAGCTTCGCGGCCACGGTCGAGCCGGTCTCCTCCTCGTGGCGGCGCACCACGTCGTGCAGCCACTGCTTGTCGGTGTCGGAGAGTTCGGTCTCGACCGCGCCGGTGTTGCCGACGTTGACGTTGTTCGGGTCGAGGTCGATGACGTAGGCGGTGCCGCCCGACATGCCGGCCGCGAAGTTGCGCCCGGTCTCGCCGAGGACGACTGCCTGGCCGCCGGTCATGTACTCGCAGCCGTGGTCGCCCACGCCCTCCGAGACGACCAGGGCGCCGGAGTTGCGGACGCAGAAGCGTTCGCCGGTGCGGCCGCGCAGGAACATCTCGCCGCCGGTGGCTCCGTAGCCGATGGTGTTGCCGGCGATGGTGGAGTACTCGGCGAGGTGGTCGGCGCCGCGGTCCGGGCGGACGACGACGCGGCCACCGGAGAGGCCCTTGCCGACGTAGTCGTTGGCGTCGCCCTCCAGGCGGAGGGTGATGCCCTTCGGCAGGAAGGCGCCGAAGGACTGGCCGGCGCTGCCGGTGAAGGTCAGGTCGATGGTGTTGTCGGGCAGGCCCGCACCGCCGAACCTCTTGGTGACCTCGTGGCCGAGCATCGTGCCGACGGTCCGGTTGATGTTGCGGATCGCGACCTGGGCGCGGACCGGTTGGGCGTCCACGGCCGTCGCGGCGTTCAGCGCGTCGGCGGCGAGCTTGATCAGCTCGTTGTCGAGGGCCTTCTCCAGACCGTGGTCCTGCTCGATGAGGGCGTGGCGGACCGCGCCCTCGGGCAGCGCGGGCACGTGGAAGAGGGGCTCCAGGTCGAGGCCCTGCGCCTTCCAGTGCGTGACGGCCTTGCTGGTGTCGAGGAGCTCGGCGTGGCCGACGGCCTCCTCGATGGTGCGGAAGCCCAGCTCGGCGAGGATCTCGCGCACTTCCTGCGCGATGAACTCGAAGAAGTTGACGACGAACTCGGGCTTGCCGGAGAACCGGTCGCGCAGCACCGGGTTCTGGGTGGCGATGCCGACGGGGCAGGTGTCCAGGTGGCAAACGCGCATCATGACGCAGCCGGAGACGACGAGCGGCGCGGTCGCGAAACCGAACTCCTCGGCGCCGAGCAGCGCGGCGATGACGACGTCCCGGCCGGTCTTGAGCTGGCCGTCCGTCTGGACCACGATGCGGTCGCGCAACCCGTTGAGCAGCAGCGTCTGCTGGGTTTCGGCGAGGCCGAGCTCCCAGGGTCCGCCCGCGTGCTTCAACGAGGTGAGCGGGGAGGCACCCGTACCGCCGTCGTGGCCGGAGATCAGGACCACGTCCGCGTGCGCCTTGGAGACGCCCGCGGCGACCGTGCCGACGCCGACCTCGGAAACCAGCTTCACGTGGATGCGGGCGACCGGGTTGGCGTTCTTGAGGTCGTGGATCAGCTGGGCGAGGTCCTCGATGGAGTAGATGTCGTGGTGCGGCGGCGGGGAGATCAGGCCGACGCCCGGGGTGGAGTGGCGGGTCTTGGCGACCCACGGGTACACCTTGTGGCCGGGCAGCTGGCCGCCCTCGCCGGGCTTGGCGCCCTGCGCCATCTTGATCTGGATGTCGTCCGCGTTGACCAGGTACTCGGAGGTCACACCGAAGCGGCCGGAGGCGACCTGCTTGATGGACGAGCGCCGCGCCGGGTCGTAGAGGCGGTCCGGGTCCTCGCCGCCCTCACCGGTGTTGGACTTGCCGCCCAACTGGTTCATGGCGATGGCGAGGGTCTCGTGCGCCTCCTTGGAGATGGAGCCGTACGACATGGCTCCGGTGGAGAAGCGCTTGACGATCTCGGAGATCGGCTCGACCTCGTCGATGGAGATCGACGGGCGGCCGCCGCCTTCGGCGTCCTTGAAGCCGAACAGGCCGCGGAGCGTCATGAGGCGCTCGGACTGCTCGTTCACGCGGTCCGTGTACTGCCGGAAGATGTCGTACCGGCGGTTGCGGGTGGCGTGCTGGAGGCGGAAGACCGTCTCCGGGTCGAACAGGTGCGGCTCGCCCTCGCGGCGCCACTGGTACTCGCCGCCGATCTCCAGCGCGCGGTGCGTGGCCGCGATGCCGGAGGCCGGGTACGCCTTGGCGTGGCGGGCGGCCACCTCCTTGGCGATGACGTCCAGGCCGGCGCCGCCGATCTTGGTGGCGGTGCCGTTGAAGTAGGCGCCGACGAACTCCTCGTTCAGGCCGACGGCCTCGAAGACCTGGGCGCCGCGGTAGGAGGCGACGGTGGAGATGCCCATCTTGGACATGACCTTCAGGACGCCCTTGCCGAGCGCGTAGATCAGGTTCTTGATGGCCTGCTCCGGCTCCAGGCCGGTCAGGAAGGTACCGGCGCGCAGCAGGTCCTCGACGGACTCCATGGCGAGGTACGGGTTGACCGCGGCGGCGCCGTAGCCGATGAGCAGGGCGACGTGGTGGACCTCGCGGACGTCACCGGCCTCGACCAGCAGGCCCACCTGGGTGCGCTGCTTGGTGGCGATGAGGTGGTGGTGCACGGCGGAGGTGAGCAGCAGCGACGGGATCGGGGCGTGCTCGGCGTCCGAGTGACGGTCGGAGAGGACGATCAGACGGGCACCGGCCTCGATGGCCGCGTCGGCCTCGCCGCGGATCTCGTCGATCCGGGCGGCCAGGGCCTCGCCGCCGCCGGAGACCCGGTAGAGGCCGGAGAGCGTGGCGGCCTTCATGCCGGGCATGTCGCCGTCGGCGTTGACGTGGATGAGCTTGGCCAGCTCGTCGTTGTCGATGACCGGGAACGGCAGGGTGACGCTGCGACAGGACGCGGCGTTCGGCTCCAGCAGGTTGCCGGCCGGGCCCAGCGAGGACAGCAGCGAGGTGACGAGCTCCTCGCGGATGGCGTCCAGCGGCGGGTTGGTGACCTGCGCGAAGAGCTGCGTGAAGTAGTCGAAGAGCAGCCGGGGGCGCTCGGACAGGGCCGCGATCGGCGAGTCCGTACCCATGGAGCCGAGCGGCTCGCCGGCGGTGCGGGCCATCGGCGCGAGGATGACGCGGAGCTCTTCCTCGGTGTAGCCGAAGGTCTGCTGGCGGCGGGTGACCGAGGCGTGGGTGTGGACGATGTGCTCGCGCTCGGGCAGGTCCGTCAGCTCGATCTCGCCGGTCTCCAGCCATTCGGCGTACGGAGCGGCGGCGGCGAGCTCGTCCTTGATCTCGTCGTCCTCGATGATCCGCTTCTGGGCGGTGTCGACGAGGAACATCTTGCCGGGCTGGAGCCGGCCCTTGCGGACGACCTTGGCCGGGTCGATGTCGAGGACGCCGACCTCGGAGCCGAGGACGACGAGGCCCTCGTCGGTGACCCAGTAGCGGCCGGGGCGCAGACCGTTGCGGTCGAGGACCGCGCCGACCTGGGTGCCGTCGGTGAAGGTGACGCAGGCCGGGCCGTCCCAGGGCTCCATCATCGTGGAGTGGTACTGGTAGAAGGCGCGGCGGGCCGGGGCCATGGAGGTGTGGTTCTCCCACGCCTCCGGGATCATCATCAGCACGCTGTGCGGCAGCGACCGGCCGCCGAGGTGGAGCAGCTCCAGGACCTCGTCGAAGGAGGCCGAGTCGGAGGCGTCCGGGGTGCAGATCGGGAAGATGCGGTCCAGGGCGCCGTCACCGAAGGCGTCGGATGCCAGCTGGGACTCGCGGGCCTTCATCCAGTTCCGGTTGCCCTTGACCGTGTTGATCTCGCCGTTGTGCGCGACGAAGCGGTACGGGTGGGCGAGCGGCCAGGACGGGAAGGTGTTCGTCGAGAACCGGGAGTGGACCAGGGCGAGCGCCGAGGCGAAGCGGCGGTCGGAGAGGTCCGGGAAGAAGGGCTCCAGCTGGCCGGTGGTCAGCATGCCCTTGTAGACGATGGTCCGGGCGGAGAGCGACGGGAAGTACACGCCGGCCTCGCGCTCGGCGCGCTTGCGCAGCACGAACGCCTTGCGGTCCAGCTCGATGCCGGTCGTCCCGTTGCTCACGAAGAGCTGACGGAAGGCCGGCATGGTGGCGCGGGCGCCGTTGCCGAGCAGGTCGGGGGTGACAGGGACCTCGCGCCAGCCGAGGACCGTGAGGTTCTCCTGGGCGGCGATGGCCTCGATCTGCTCCACGGCGACGGCCTGTGCGGTGCCGTCGGCGGGGAGGAAGGCGATGCCGACGGCGTAGGCGCCGGCCTCGGGAAGGTCGAAACCGGCCACGTCGCGCAGGAACGCGTCGGGGACCTGGGAGAGGATTCCGGCGCCGTCGCCCGAGTCCGGCTCGGAGCCGGTCGCGCCACGGTGCTCAAGGTTCCGCAGTACGGTCAGTGCCTGCTCGACGAGGGTGTGGGTCGCCTCGCCGGTGAGGTTCGCCACGAATCCGACGCCACAGGCGTCCTTCTCGTTGCGCGGGTCGTACATGCCCTGCTGGGCGGGGCGACCGTCCATGGGCGACCAGGCGTTGGTGCTGGGGCCGGTCGCGGAGTGCGTGGATGCGGAACGCATCGGCTCTCCCGTCGTCGTCGTGGCATATGTGCATAGCCGAGGGACGACGTTGGCCCTCTGCGAAATTTCGTGCAGGTTACATGATGACGGCAATCCCGAGAAGCGGATATTGCGTTCCAACATGCGGACATCGCACGAAGCAGGAAGAAGAGGGACCTTCGCGGAGGCCGTAGCCGTTTCCGCAGTGCTTCTGCGGCCACGACCCGGGGCGGAGGTCCCGGCGCGAGGCGGGCATCATTGCCCGCGCGCCAAGGTGGAATGCCCGGTGGACATGATTTCGAAACCACCGAGTAACGAACTACTTATGTTGCGCACTGCATAGTGTCTCACTCCCGCGACGGTTAGCCTACGGCGCTGCCGATCCACGTGCCCAGGATGTACGTCACACCCGCGGCGGCGCCACCCAGGACGAGCTGACGCAGGCCGCTGTACCACCAGGACCGGGCCGTGACCCGGGAGACGACCGCGCCGCAGGCGAACAGTCCCATCAGCGCGAGCAGCACCGCGGGCCACAGACTGGTCGCCCCGAGCAGGTACGGCAGTACGGGGAGCAGCGCGCCGAGCGCGAAGGAGCCGAACGAGGAGATCGCGGCGACGGCCGGCGAGGGCAGGTCGTCGGGGTCTATCCCGAGCTCCTCGCGGGCGTGGATCTCCAGCGCCTGCTCCGGGTCCCGGGACAGCTGCATGGCGACCTCGCGGGCCAGCGTCGGCTCGACCCCGCGCGAGACGTACAGCTCGGCCAGCTCCTCCATCTCGTCGACGGGGTGCTTGCGCAGCTGCTGGCGCTCGACGTCGAGCTCGGCCAGGACCAGCTCGCGCTGCGAGGCCACCGAGGTGTACTCACCGGCGGCCATCGAGAAGGCGCCGGCCGCGAGACCGGCCAGTCCGGTGATCACGACGGTCTGCGGGGCGACCGCGCCGCCGGCGACGCCGGTCATCAGGGCGAGGTTGGAGACCAGTCCGTCCATGGCACCGAACACGGCCGGCCGCAGCCATCCACCGTTGACGTCCCGGTGGGTGTGGTTGTCACGGTGGGCGGTGTGCAGCGGTGCTTCGATGTCGATGATGGACATGCGTCGATCCTCCCCATTTGTGCGTGCGGGTACGCGAAAGCCACGCGAGCCCGGCCCACGCGGGGCCACTCCCCCTGAACACCTCGAAACTACGCACGATTTTTGCCGCCCGCCAGCAAGGAAGGCCGTACTTACCTGGGGTTTCGTCCCTCGGCGACCGGGTGACGGGGGCGTTCGGGGGGTGTTTCGCGGCGACCGACAAACCACATGCCATGGCACAAATCCCCCAAGGGCTCATCATGAGTCCCATCAAGTGGAGAGGCGCGCCATGGAGCTGATTGCATGCAATCCGCAGGTCCTCCTCGAACGGGCCAGGGGCGCTCTTCTGGGCCTCGCCGTGGGTGACGCGCTGGGCGCCCCCGCCGAGAACATGAAGCCGTCGCAGATCCGGGCCACGTGGGGCCGGATCGAAGGCTTCGTCTCCCCCGATCCGGCGGGCACCGACGACACCGAGTACGCCATCTTCTCGGGCCTGCTGCTGGCCCGGCACGGCTCCGCCCTGACCGTCGCGCACGTCGAACGGGCCTGGCACCACTGGATCGCCGACCTCGACGAAGGCCCCTTCCGCGGCGCGGGCTTCTCCGAACGGGGCACCCTGGAGAACCTCCGCCGGGGGCTGGCCGCGCCCATCTCGGCGCAACACCGCCACGCCTGGTCGGACGGGCTGGCCATGCGGGCCGCCCCCTTCGGGGTGTTCGCGGCGGGCCGGCCCGCCGAGGCGGCCCGCCTCGTCGCCATCGACGGCACCGTCAGCCACGACGGCGAGGGCATCTACGGCGGCCAGGCCGTCGCGGCGGGCGTCGCCGCCGCGATGGCCGGCGGCTCCCCCGCCTCCGTCGTCTCGGCGGCCCTGTCCGTGATCCCGTCCGACTCCTGGACCGCCCGCTCCCTGCGCCGCGCCGTGACGGCCGCCCCGCGCGGCGAACGGGCGGTCCGCTCGGCGGTCGTGATCGGCGGGTACCCGTGGACGGACCTGGCGCCGGAGGCGGTGGGCCTGGCGTTCGGCGCGTTCGCCGCGTGCCGGGGCGACTTCACGGAATCCGTCCTGACCGCCGTCAACATGGGCCGGGACGCCGACACCACCGCCGCCGTGGCGGGCGCCCTGTCCGGGGCCATGTCCGGCGTCGCGGCGATCCCCGCCGACTGGGCGGCGGTCATCGGCCCGGTACGCGGCAGCTGCCTCCCCTCGATGCGGGGCTACCACGTCCTGGACATCGCGGACCTCCTCACCCCCGAATCCGAGACCCCCCGATGACCCCACCCCCCTACACCCCGAACACGACGACCACCCCGGCCACACCGCCCGGCCCGCCCCCGACGGCCGACCCGCCCGAACCCAACCCCGCGGGCACGCCGGCCACCTCCGGTGCGGCCGGTGACCCGGACGACCCGGACCGCACCGGTACGGGGGCCGGC
The DNA here is from genome assembly GCF_055574495.1 of Streptomyces sp. NPDC029836. Lineage (NCBI taxonomy): Bacteria > Bacillati > Actinomycetota > Actinomycetes > Kitasatosporales > Streptomycetaceae > Streptomyces > Streptomyces sp. NPDC029836. Next base: position 251,393 of record NZ_JBVHZI010000002.1, read on the forward strand.
GCCCGTACCCCGGCCTTCACCGTCGTCGCGGTCGCGCCGGGGGCGGCGGGGCGTGCCGACGCCGGCTTCCGGGCCGCGGCCGCGGCGCGGGCACGGACGGGGGCGGCCGGCGGGCCGGCGGCCCGAGGGGACCTGCGGAACGAACCCGGCCGGGGCGGCCCGCGGCTCGTGGTCGCCGAGCGGGCGGCCCCCGCGGCGGCGCCCGCCGAAGCCCCCGACCGGGAGCCGGAGCCCGGCACCCGACCCCCCGGAGCCCCGCCGCAGGCGGCCCGGCGGATCGAGGGGCTGCTCCTCGGGCTCGCCGCCGGCGACGCGGCCGGCTGGCCCGCCGCCCGGCACCGGGCCAGCCGGATGCCCGAGTGGACCCGCCGCCTCACCCGCGAGCTCGACACCTTCGCGGAGCAGAACGCCACCACCACCCTCCCCGTCCCCATCGCCCTGAACCAGCCCCCCGAGCCCCTGCGGTTGGGCCCGTCCGACGACGCAGAGTGGGCGGCCTTCGCCGCCGAGTCCGTGCTCACCGCCGCCGGGGTGCTGCTCAGCGACCTGTCCCGGTCCCGCCGCATGCGCGCCGCCATCGACCTGGCGTGGAACGCCCTGGCCTCCGAGGTCGCCGCGGCGGCGGACCGCGCGCCCGAGGTCGAGTCCGCCGTCCTGCCGCTGCGCGCCCGGATCTCCGTACGCGCCGGTCTCGGCAACCTCGCCGCCGGCCTGCGCCCGCCCGCCACCGGGCACGACAACCCGCACTACTTCGACGACGCCGCCTGCGTCCGGGCCTGCGTCCTCGCGGTCGTCCACCCGGGCGACCCCCGCGCCGCCGCCGACCTCGCCGAGTTCGACGCCCGCTACACCCAGGACGGCGACGGCGTCCACGGCGCCCGCGCCATGGCCGCCGCCCTCGCCACCGCCCTCGCCGGCGCGGACACCGACGCCGCCGTCGAAGCCGCCCTGGAACAGCTGCCCGGAGCCACCGAGATCGGCCGCAACGCCCGGCACGCCGTCGCCCTCGCCCGCGCCGACCCGGGCGGCGGCGCCTTCGCCCTCGTCCCGCTCCTGGAACACCAGATCGTCGACCACGTCTACAGCTACGGCATCGCCGCCGCCGAGACCGTCCCCGTCGCCCTCGCCCTGGCCACCGCCGCCCGCGGCGAGGTCTCCGAGGCCGTCCCCGCCGCCGCCTGCCTGTCGCGCGTCGCGGACTCCGCGCCCGCCCTCGCCGGCGCCCTCACCGGAGCCCTCGGCGGCGGCGACTCCCTGCCCGCCTCCTGGCGGGAGGCCTGCCGCGTGCTGTCCGGCTGCGCGCTGCCCCGGCTCGCCGGGACCGACCTCGTCGAACTCGCCGCGCTGCTCACCCGTACGGAACTCACCTCACCCAAGGGATGATTCGGACATGACGCACACCCCCCTCACCCTCGACGACCGGGTGACCGGCAGCCTGATCGGGGCCGCCGTGGGAGACGCGCTCGGCGGCCCCGTGGAGGGCTGGTCCCCGGAGCGGATCGTGGAACGGCACGGTGGTCGCGTGCACGGCATCGTCGGCCCGTGGTACGAGGACTGGCGTACCGCCCGCCCCATCGCCCCGTACCACAAGGGCGACGGACACGTCACGGACGACACCCTGATGACCCACGCGCTGGTACGGGTCTACGCGACGGTCCGCGACCACCTCGACGCCTACTCCGTCGCCGAACACCTCGTCCCCGACCTGATGTCCACCCCGCGCTGGATCCCCGAACTCGAAGCCGAGGCGCTGCCCCTCCAGCGGATCTTCCTCGCCGAGAAGTGGATCGTGACCCGGCTGCACTACGCGCACGCCGACCCCCGCGAGGCCGGCGCCGGCAACATCGTCAACTGCGGTGCGGCGATGTACGTGGCGCCGGTCGGCCTGGTCAACGCGGGCAACCCCGCCGCCGCGTACGCCGAGGCCCTGGACGTCACCGGCGCCCACCAGTCCTCGTACGGGCGCGAGGCCGCGGGCGTCTTCGCGGCGGCCTGCGCGGCGGCCTGCGCGCCCGGCGCGACGGCCGCCTCGGTCGTGGAGACGGCCCTGTCGCTGGCCAAGGACGGCACCCGGTCGGCGATCGCGGCCGTGTGCGAAGTCGCCTCCCGGTACCGGGACTTCGAGTCCGCGCTGGCCCCGCTGCGCGCGGCGGTGGCCCCGTACGACTCGGTCGGTCCGGACTACCGCAACCCCTCCCTCGGGGCCCGCCGTCCCTCGCGCCTGCACTCGATCGAGGAACTGCCGATCGCCCTCGGCATGCTGCTGGTCGGCGACGGGGCCTACGAGGCCTCGGTGCTCGGCGCCGTCAACTACGGCCGGGACTGCGACTCCATCGCGACGATGGCCGGCGCCGTCGCGGGCGCGCTGGGCGGGGAGGCCGCCGTACCGGCCGGCTGGGCCAAGCGGGTCGCCGAGGCCAGCCGCCTCGACCTGCACGCCCCGGCCTCCGAACTGGCCGCCGTGGCCCGGGAGGTCTTCGACCGGGACCGGGAGCGGCGCCGGGCGCACGAGAGCGCCTTCGCGGCGATGGCGTTCCCGCGGTGACGGCCGCCGACTCCCCCGGCGCCCTCGTACGCCTCACCTGGGCGCAGCCGGAGGACCTGCTCGGCCACGAGTTGCGGCAGGCGCGGGAGGACGGCCGGGACGCCGGGCCCGTCCTGCGGGAGTGGTTGGCGGCGGGCGGCCGCCCGGCCCCCGCCCGCGCGGGCGCCGCCGCCGAACCGGCCCCACCGGAACTGCGCGCCCTCGCGCTCCGCCTCCTGACCGAACTCGACGCCCTCCCACCCCCCTCGGACGCCGACGAACCGAGCACCTGGCCCGCCGTCCGAGCCACCTGGCCACCACCACCGGACCCGGGCCCCGGCCCGGGCCCGGCCGGAGTCGCCCCACCCTCCTCGCACGGGGCCGCCCAACCGCCCCCACCCGGGGCCGGTGTGCCGACCCCGCCCGGCACCGTCCGACCGGACCCGGACCGGAACCCCGACCCGACCCCGCCCGGAGCCGTCCCCCCGGCCCCCTCCCCCGACCGCGCCGCCAACCCCCCGGTCGCGGACCGGAACCCCCGGGCGGCCCGCGCCCACGGTCCGGACAGCCCGCCCCGGGCGGCGGACGCCGCGTTGCGGGAGCGGTTGGAGGCGGCCTGGGTCGGGCGCGCGGCGGGCTGCGTCCTCGGCAAGCCCGTGGAGAAGCTCCCCCTCGACGGGATCCGGGCCCTGGCCCGGGCCACCGGCAACTGGCCGCTGTCCGACTGGTTCACCGCCCACGGCGTCCCGGCGGAGCTGCTCGCCGCGCACCCGTGGAACCGCCGCTCCGCCGGCACCTCCCTCGCCGAGAACATCGACGGCGCCCCCGAGGACGACGACCTGAACCACCCCCTCCTCGGCCTGCTGCTCCTGCAACGGCACGGCAAGGGCTTCACCACCGCCGACCTCGGCCGGCTCTGGCTGGACGAACTGCCGGCCGGCCGGACCTTCACCGCCGAGCGGATCGCCTACCGCAACCTGCTCCAAGGCCTCGAACCCCCGCTGACGGCCCGCCATCACAACCCGTTCCGCGAGTGGATCGGCGCCCTGATCCGGGCCGACGTCCACGGCTGGACGAACCCCGGCGAACCGGCCGCCGCCGCGGCCCAGGCGCACCGCGACGCCGCGCTCACCCACACCGCGAACGGGATCTACGCCGCCCTCTTCGTCGCCGCCGCCCTCGCCGAGGCCGCCGGCGGCCGGGCCGACGTGCACGGCGCGCTGCGGGCCGGGCTCGCCGTCGTACCGCCCCGGTCACGGCTGGCGGAGGCCGTCCGCTTCGGCATCCGCACCGCCTGCGACGAGGCGGACTTCGACAGGGTCGTGGACCGGCTGCACGCCTGTTACGGCCACTACCACTGGGTACACGCCCTCCCGAACACCGCGCTGCTCGCGGCCGCCCTCACCCACGCGGACGGCGACTTCACGCACTCCGTCTGCCGGGCGGTGTCCGGCGGCTGGGACACCGACTCCAACGGGGCCACCGCCGGTTCCCTCACCGGGCTGCTGGCCGGATCGCCCGGCCGGATCCCGGACCGCTGGACGGCACCGCTGAAGAACCGGCTCTCCACCGGCGTGGCCGGCTTCGACGGCATCGGCTTCGACACCCTCGCCCACCTCACCGCCCAGGAGGCAGCCCGCTCATGACGGCCATCGCCGTGCTCGGCAGTACGAACATGGACCTCGTCGCCTACGTGTCCAAGGCCCCCCGTCTCGGGGAAACGGTCACCGGCCGCGCGTTCCGCACCGTCCCCGGCGGAAAGGGCGCCAACCAGGCGGTCGCCGCCGCCCGCCTCGGCGGGGAGGTGGTGATGATCGGCGCGGTCGGGGCCGACGAGTTCGGGGTGCGGCTGCGCGCCGCGCTCCAGGCGCGCGGGGTCGACACGGCCGCCCTGCGCACCGTCGAGGGCGCCAGCGGCACCGCCCACATCACGGTGGACGACGAGGGCGCGAACAGCATCATCGTGATCCCGGCGGCCAACGCCCGCGTCACCGCCCTGGAGCCGGGCGACGACGCCCGCATCGCGGCCGCCGACTGCCTCCTCCTCCAGCTCGAACTGCCCCTGGAGGTCGTGCTCGCGGGCGCGTCGGCCGCCCGCGCCCACGGGGTCCGTACGATCCTCACCCCGGCCCCCGCCCAGCCGTTGCCGGCCGGGCTGCTGGCCGCCACCGACCTGCTCGTCCCCAACGAGCACGAGGCGGCCGCCCTCACCGGGCTCACCGATCCGCACCGCGCCGCCGAGGCACTGCTCCAGGACGTCCCGGAGGTGGTGATCACCCTGGGCGCGGCGGGGGTGCTGCACGCCGCGCGCGGCCGGGAGCCGGTGGTGGTGGCCGCGCCCCGGGTGCGGGCCGTGGACACCACCGCCGCCGGTGACACCTTCGTCGGCGCCCTCGCGGTGGCGCTCGGCGAGGGTCGTCCGATGCCGCAGGCCCTCGCGTGGGCCGGGCGCGCCGCCGCGCTGTCGGTGCAACGGCCCGGCGCCCAGGACTCGATGCCGGACCGCGCCGAACTGGTGGCGTTCGCCGCCGGCCAGGGCCTCCCCCGATGACCGGCCCGCGCACGCACGCCGGCCCCGCCGCGCCCACGGCCGCCGACCCCGCGTCCGGCCCGCTCGCCGGGCTGCGCGTCCTCGACCTGGCCACCCTGTTCGCGGGTCCGCTGGCCGCCACCCTGCTCGGCGACTTCGGCGCCGAGGTGGTCAAGGTGGAGCACCCCGACCGGCCCGATCCGTCCCGTGACCACGGCCCCGCCAAGGACGGCGTCGGCCTGTGGTGGAAGCTGCTCGGCCGGAACAAGCGGACGATGACCCTCGACCTGTCGACCCCGGGCGGCCGGGACACCCTGCTGCGGCTCGCCGCCGACGCCGACGTGGTCATCGAGAACTTCCGCCCCGGCACCCTGGAGAAGTGGGGCCTGGGCTGGCCCGAACTGTCGGCGGCCAACCCGCGCCTGGTGCTCGCCCGCGTCACCGCGTTCGGCCAGCGGGGTCCGTACGCCCACCGCCCCGGTTTCGGGACCCTCGCCGAGGCCATGAGCGGCTTCGCCGCGATCACCGGGGAACCGGGCGGCCCGCCGACGCTGCCGCCCTTCGGGCTCGCCGACTCGATCGCCGCGCTGACCACCGCGTACGCGGTGATGACGGCGCTCGCCGGCCGCGACCGCACCGGGCGGGGGCAGGTCGTCGACCTGGCCATCATCGAGCCGATCCTGACCGTGCTCGGCCCGCACCCGCTCTGGTACGACCAGCTCGGCTACGTGCAGCGGCGCACCGGCAACCGGTCCGTGAACAACGCCCCCCGCAACACCTACCGCAGCGCGGACGGCCACTGGTTGGCGGTGTCCGCCTCGGCCCGGTCCGTCGCCGAACGCGTCGTGCGCCTGATCGGGCGGCCCGAGCTGGCCGCCGAGCCCTGGTTCGCGACGGGCGCCGGCCGGGCCGAACACGCCGACGTGCTGGACGGGGCGGTCGGCGACTGGATCGCCCGGCGCAAGGCGGACGAGGCCGTGTCCGCCTTCGAGGCGGCCGAGGCGGCCGTCGCCCGGGTGTACGACGTACGGGACGTCATGGCCGATCCGCAGTTCGCGGCCCTCGACACGATCACCGAGGTCACGGACCCGGAACTGGGTCCGATCCGCATGCAGAACGTCCTCTTCCGGCTGTCCGCGACGCCCGGCGGGATCCGCTGGGCGGGCCGCCCGCACGGCGCGGACACCGAGGAGGTCCTGACCGAGCTCGGCCTGACCCGGGACGAGATCGCCGCGCTGCGCACCGAGGGGGCACTGTGATCCTGACCTGGCTCTACGCACCCGGAGACCGTCCGGAGGTGGTGGCCAAGGCCCTGCACTGCGGGGCCGACGCCGTCATCGTGGACCTGGAGGACTCCGTGTCGGTCTCCCGCAAGGAGTACGCCCGGGCCGCCACCGCCGAACTCCTCACGGAGCGGCCGCCGGTCCCCGTCCACGTCCGGGTCAACGCCCCGGGCTCGCCCTGGGCGGGCGCCGACCTGACGGCGCTGGCCCGGCTGCACGGTCTCGCCGGACTGCGGCTGCCGAAGGTGGACGCCCCGGAGCAGATCACCCGGGTCGCCGACCGCACCGGCGGGGTGGCCCTGTACGCGCTGCTGGAGTCGGCGCTGGGGGTGGAGCGGGCGTACGAGATCGCCCGCGCGCACCCGTGCCTGCAGGGGCTGGCCCTCGGCGAGGCGGACCTGCGGGCCGATCTGGGGGTGAGCGCGGAGGCGGGGTTGGACTGGCCCCGTTCCCGGGTGGTGGTAGCCGCCCGGGCGGCGGGTCTGGCGCCGCCGGCGCAGTCGGTGTTCCCCGACATCCGGGACCTGGAGGCGCTGGCCGACTCCTGCGTGCGCGGCCGCTCGCTGGGTTTCCTGGGCCGGGCGGCGATCCATCCGCGCCAGCTCCCGGTCATCGAACGGTGCTACCTGCCGGGTCCGGAGGAGGTCACGGCCGCCGAGGAGATCGTGTCGGCCTCGCGGGCCATGTCGGGCGCCCTGGCGCTGCCCGACGGCCGGTTCGTGGACCCGGCGGTGGTGGCGGCCGCCCACCGGACGCTGACCCTGTCGCGCCGGTCGGGATAGCAGCCGGGGCGACAGCCCGAAGGGGGCGCCGCGACCCGCGCGACGCCCCCTTCCGGAGCGGACCCTTCCGGCTGTTCGGCCGCTGTCAGTTCTTCCCGGCCTCCGCGGCCTTGTCCTGGGCGGCCGGGTCCTGCGGAGCCTGGTCCTGGGCGGCCTTGTCTCCGCCGCCCTTGGTCAGGTCCGCCTTGCCGGATCCCGCGGGCTTCGGCGCCCCGGCGCCCGGCTTCTCGCCCGGCCCGGCCGGCTTGCGCGGTGCGTCCTTGACCGCGTTGACCGCGTTGACCGCCTCGGCGCCGGCCGCGGCGTCCTTCGCCCCGCCCTCGGCCGGGGTGTCGACCGCGGGCACGCGAGCCTGCGGCTCCACGACCTCCTCGCGACCCGGGCGCAGCTTCGCCGACAGCACGAAGTACGTCACGGCCAGGATGAAGACCACGATCGCGGTCCACACGTTCAGCCGCAGGCCCAGGATGTGGTGGGCCTCGTCGACGCGCATGTACTCGATCCAGCCGCGGCCCGCGCAGTAGGAGGCGACGTACAGGGCGAAGGCCCGCCCGTGTCCGAGCTTGAAGCGGCGGTCGGCCCAGATCACCAGCACGGCGACGCCGACGCACCACAGCGATTCGTACAGGAACGTCGGGTGGTAGGTGCCGGCCTCGCGGTTCGGCCCCTCGGTGATCTTCACCGCCCACGGCAGGTCGGTGGCCCGGCCGTACAGCTCCTGGTTGAACCAGTTGCCCCAGCGACCGCAGGCCTGGGCCAGGGCGATGCCGGGGGCCAGGGCGTCGGCCCAGGCCGGCAGCGGGATGCCGCGCAGCCGGCAGCCGATCCAGGCACCGACCGCGCCGAGCGCGATGGCGCCCCAGATGCCGAGGCCGCCCTCCCAGATCTTGAAGGCGTCGACCCAGTTGCGGCCTTCGCCGAAGTACAGCTGGTAGTCGGTGATCACGTGGTAGAGGCGACCGCCGACAAGGCCGAACGGCACCGCCCACACGGCGATGTCCGCGACCGTGCCGGGCTTTCCGCCGCGGGCGATCCAACGCCTGTTGCCGAGCCAGATGGCGACGAAGACGCCGATGATGATGCAGAACGCGTAGCCGCGGAGCGGGATCGGTCCGAGATGGATCACGCCGGTCGACGGACTGGGAATATAGGCAAGGGTCATGGCAGAGCTGACGCTACCTTGCCGGGCGGTACCGACCGCAACCCACCCGGCAAGCTGACATCAAACCCACACACGGCCCGGACCGCTCCTAACCGCTTCGGACCGCTTCGGAGCGCTCCGGACCGCGCCCGGGTCCGTGCTCAGTCCCGCGCGGTCCCCTCCGGCACCGCCTTGGATCCGGTCGCCGGGGCGGATTTCCCCGCTCCGGACGGGGACGCCGTGGCCGACGGCGAACCCTTGCCGGACCCGGACTTCGGGGCTCCGGACGCCCCGCTCGGGGACTTCGCCGCGGCCTCGACCTTCGCCTTCAGCTTCTGCGGGGTCAGCGGGTCGGCCTGGTCCGCGAAGATGTCCTTCCCGTCGAGCAGCACCGTGGGGGTGCCCCGGAAGTTCCCGGCCCGGAAGGCGTCCTGCGACTTGGCGACCCAGCTGTTGTGCGTGCCGTCCTCGACGCAGGCGCGGAAGGCGGGGGTGTCGAGCCCGTCGACCTTGCCGGCCAGTTCCAGCAGCTTGGCGTTCTTGCCGTAGGCGTCGTCGACCTCCTCCGGCTGGTTCTCGAACAGCACGTCGTGGTAGGCGGCGAACTTGCCGACGTCCTGCGCGCAGGCGGCGGCGTTCGCGGACTTCAGCGAGCCGCTGCCGCCCATGTTCCCGTCGATGAGGGTGACGATGTGGTACTCGGTCTTGAGCAGCCCCTTGGCTTCCAGCTCGTGGATGGTGTCCTTGTAGTTGGTCTCGAAGGACTTGCAGGCGGGGCAGCGGAAGTCCTCCCAGACGGTCAGCTGGGAGGGGGCGGCGTTCTGCCCGGTCTGGATGGCGAGCGCGTCCTTCCCGGTCGCCCCGGACGGCGCGACCACCGGCCCGGCCTTCGCGGACTTGTCGCCGGACCCGGCATTGGCCGCGATCAGGCCGACGACGGCCGCCAGACCGAGTACGCCGACCACCGCCGCCGACACGATGAGGGTCCGCCGGCGCTTGTCCCGGGTCTTCTGCCGCTCGCGCTCCGCTTGGAGTCGCTCCCGGGCCGATCGTTTCGTCGCATCGCGGTTCGCACCGTCGTTCTTCTCGCTCACGTTCGGCCAAACGAAGCGGGGAGGCACTCGCGTGCCTCCCCGCTCCCACTTCCACCCGATCGGGCTACAGAACCCCCCTCGGGGCCCGCCCGGCGTCAGGACCTGCGTACGCCTTCCGCAAGTTCGCCCGCCAGCGCGCGCACGGCCGTGAGGCCGGACGGCAGGTCGGGGGCGTCCAGCAGCAGCTTGACGAAGGCCGAGCCGACGATGACCCCGTCGGCGAAGCCCGCGACCTGCTTGGCCTGCACGGCGTTGGAGACGCCCAGGCCGACGCAGACGGGGAGCTCGGTCGTGGCGCGGGTGCGGCGCACCAGTTCCTGGGCCTCGTTGCCGACGGACTCCCGGGTACCGGTGACGCCCATGAGGGAGGCGGCGTAGACGAAGCCGGAACCGGCGGCCGTGATGGTGGCCAGTCGGGCGTCCTGGCTGCTGGGGGCCACGACGAAGACGGTCGCGAGACCGTGCTTGGTCGCGTGCTCGCGCCACAGCGCGGACTCCTGGACCGGCAGGTCGGGCAGGATGCAGCCCGCGCCGCCGGCCGCCGCGAGTTCGGCGGTGAACCGCTCGACGCCGTAGCGGTCGATGGGGTTCCAGTACGTCATGACGAGGATCGGGACGCCGGTGGCCTCGAAGGCCTCGCGCACGGTCCGCATCACGTCGGCGATCTTCACGCCGCCGCGCAGGGCGATGTCGTCGGCGGTCTGGATGATCGCGCCGTCCAGGACCGGGTCGCTGTGCGGCAGGCCGATCTCGACGACGTCGGCACCGCCCTCGATGACGGCCTTGACGGCCTCGATGGCGCCGTCGACGGTCGGGAAGCCGGCAGGCAGGTAGGCGACGAGCGCCGCTCTGTCCTCGGACCTGGCCTTCGCGAGGGTGTTGCTCAGCAGTTCGATGTTGCCGTTGCTCACTTCGACTCCCCCTCGGCGTCTTCGCCGTCGTACAGCCCGAAGTAGCGGGCCGCCGTGTCCATGTCCTTGTCGCCGCGGCCGGACAGGTTGACCACGATCAGGCCGTCCTTGCCCAGTTCCTTGCCCAGGTCGAGGGCGCCCGCGAGGGCGTGCGCCGACTCGATGGCCGGGATGATGCCCTCGGTGCGGGACAGCAGGCGCAGGGCCTGCATGGCGGCGTCGTCGGTGACGGCGCGGTACTCGCCGCGGCCGCTGTCCTTGAGGTAGGAGTGCTCGGGGCCGATGCCCGGGTAGTCCAGACCGGCGGAGATCGAGTAGGGCTCGGTGATCTGGCCCTCCTCGTCCTGCAGGACGTAGGAGCGGGAGCCGTGCAGGATGCCGGGCTCGCCCGCGGTGAGCGTGGCGGCGTGCTCGCCGGTCTCGACGCCGTGTCCGGCGGGCTCGAAGCCGACCAGGCGGACGTCGGCGTCCGGGATGAAGGCGTGGAAGAGGCCGATGGCGTTGGAGCCGCCGCCGACGCAGGCCGCGACGGCGTCGGGCAGTCGGCCGGCGCGCTCGAGGATCTGCCGGCGGGCCTCGACGCCGATGACGCGGTGGAAGTCGCGGACCATGGCCGGGAAGGGGTGCGGGCCGGCGACCGTACCGAAGAGGTAGTGGGTCTCGTCCACGTTGGCGACCCAGTCGCGGAACGCCTCGTTGATGGCGTCCTTGAGGGTCCGGGAACCGGACTTCACGGCGATGACCTCGGCGCCGAGCATGCGCATCCGGGCCACGTTCAGGGCCTGGCGCCGCGTGTCGATCTCGCCCATGTAGATGGTGCAGTCGAGGCCGAAGAGGGCGCAGGCGGTGGCGGTGGCCACGCCGTGCTGGCCGGCGCCGGTCTCGGCGATGACGCGGGTCTTGCCCATGCGCTTGGTGAGCAGCGCCTGACCCAGCACGTTGTTGATCTTGTGCGAGCCGGTGTGGTTCAGGTCCTCGCGCTTGAGGAAGATCCGCGCGTTGCCCGCGTGCTCGGCGAAGCGGGGCACCTCGGTGAGGGAGCTGGGCCGGCCGGTGTAGTTGACCATGAGCTCGTCGAGTTCGGCCGCGAAGGCCGGGTCGCTCTTGGCCTTCTCGTACTCGACGGCGACCTCGTCCACCGCGGCGACCAGCGCCTCCGGGATGAACTTGCCGCCGAAGTCGCCGAAGTAGCCCTCGGCGTTCGGGGTGTGACCCTCGGGGTCCGGGATGAAGAACGAGCTGGTGGGCATGGCCACTACTCCTACGGGGTGCGGAAGCGGTACCTACGGATGACAGGTGTGCTCCGTATCGCGCCGTCGGTCCGCGCCCGGGCGGGCCCCTCGGGGGCTCCGGGCGTGGACGGACCGGTTCACGCCCGGCGGCCGGGGGCCGGGGGCGGGAAGCCGTACGAGGCCGCCGGCCGGTACCCGAAGGGGCAGGGGCCGGGAGGGGCCGTCGTCAGCGCGCGGCTCCGCCGCGCCATCGCATGCCGTTGACCTGGCCGGGCTCGGAGCCGATCACGTAGCGCACCCGCCGCCCGTGCACGCGCCGGGCCGGGGCGCGGCAGCCGCGGGGGCGGCAGCCGCGCGCCAGGGGCGCGTGCGCCGTCGGCACACCGGCCGGGCCGTGGCCCGGTCGGGTGCGGACGGGGGAGCGGAAGGGCGGCATGGGAAGGGTCAGCTCCGGCCGTGGCGCAGGGCGGGGTGGGCGCCGGCGGCGACGAGGTCGGCCACGGCCGACTTCGGGTCGCGGCCGGTGACCAGGGACTCGCCGACGAGCACGGCGTCCGCGCCCTCGTTGGCGTAGGCGATCAGGTCGTGCGGTCCGCGGACTCCGGACTCGGCGATCTTCACGATGTGGGCGGGGATCTCCGGGGCGACGCGCTCGAAGGTGGAGCGGTCGACCTTGAGGTCCTTGAGGTTGCGCGCGTTGACGCCGATGATCTTGGCGCCGGCGGCCACCGCGCGTTCGACCTCCTCCTCGTCGTGGACCTCGACGAGCGGGGTGAGACCGATGGACTCGGCCCGCTCGATGAGGGAGACGAGGGCCTCCTGCTCCAGGGCCGCCACGATCAGCAGCGCGAGGTCGGCGCCGTAGGCGCGGGCCTCCCACAGCTGGTAGGCCGTGACGATGAAGTCCTTGCGCAGGATCGGGATGTCCACGCGGGCGCGGACTGCCTCCAGGTCGGCCAGCGAGCCGCCGAAACGACGCTGCTCGGTGAGGACGGAGATGACCGACGCACCGCCCGCCTCGTAGTCGGCGGCGAGCCCGGCCGGATCGGCGATCGCGGCCAGCGCGCCCTTGGACGGGCTGGACCGCTTGACCTCGCAGATCACCTTGACGCTGTCACCGCGCAGGGCGGCGACACCGTCCTTGGCCCGGGGCGCCTTGGCGGCACGCTCCTTGAGCTCGTCGAGGCTGACGCGGGCCTGCCGTTCGGCAAGGTCTTCGCGGACCCCTTCGATGATCTCGTCGAGCACACTCACGCGAGCGGCCCCCTTCCGGGTTGATGACGGTCGGCCGGCCTTGCGGACACGTACCACTGCAAGGTCAGCACTCAAATGGTATCCGCAGGTCGCCGCCGCCTCCGCACGGACTTCGACGTTTCCCAGTGGCTGGACACGGAATAAGGCCTTCCTCCAGGCCTCGTGCGGCCTCAGGGAGCCAGTGCGGAACCGATCGGGAAATTCCGGACCGTCGCGAAACCTGCCGCGATGACGGCGAGGGCCCACCAGGCGCTCCGCCCGAGGGCGAGCCGGGGCGCCGGGCGGCCGCGGAAGGCCCGTACGAGCCACAGCGCCGCGAAGGCGGCGAAGACGAGGTAGCCGGCCACCGCCAGGGCGTTGGCCCCGAGGGCGGTCACCAGGTCGCCGTGCGCGAAGGCGTGCGCGCTGCGCAGCCCGCCGCAGCCGGGGCACAACACCCCGGTGAGCCGGAACAGCGGGCAGACCGGGTAGTGGCCGGGCTCGTTCGGATCGACCGCGCCCACGTAGGCGAAGGCCGCCGCCACCCCGGCCAGGGTGAGCACCGGCGCGACCAGCCGCCGGGCCCTGGAGACCCGTACGGGCGCGGCCGGGGGCGCGGCGTGCGGCGACCAGGTGGGCGGCGCGGCGGCGGGGGTGCGAGAGGCGTCCACCCGCCGATTCTCGCCGGTCACGACAAAAGGCGCAGCCCGACGGGCCGCGCCTTTCGAACCGTGTCCCTGCCGGTCCACGGGTGCCGCGCTCAAACCTTGGCGGGAACCCGGTTGGCGGCGATGACCTCGGCGAGGTCGCGGTGGGCGGCCTTCGGCGCGCCCATGCCCGCTGCCCGCATCGCCATGCCCACGACACCGCCGACCACGACGAGGACGAGGCCCGCCCAGAATCCGAGCGGGTTCGCCAGCACCATGAAGGCGCCGGAGACGCAGAAACCGATGAAGGCGATGATGACACCGGTCCAGGCGGCCGGGGTGTGTCCGTGGCTCGTGCCCGCCATGAGTTGCTCCTCGTTGCTCTGTCTCACGTGCTGTGCCGCACGCTCGGGGACATTGTCCCGCACCGGGCGGGATGATTCTTCAGCGGGTCGGGTCCTCGCCGCGGTCCAGAGCCTTCCACAAGTCCTCCGGCCGGTCCGGGTCCATCGCGGCGGGTTTGCGCGGCCGGGGGCTGCCGTCACGCTCGTAGCGGCCCCCCATCGCGGGCCAGCCCCGGCCGTAGCGCAGGGCCAGCAGCCCGGCGAGCAGGATCAGGACGGCGCCACCGGCCGCGACGTACGGCCAGACCGTATGGGTCAGTTCCGCCACCCGGGCGGCGGTGTCCGCCGTCGCGGTGGCGGCCCGGTCGTCCAGGGTGCGGCGGTCGTCGGCGGCGGCCAGGGCGGCCAGCGCGGAGCCCAGACCGCTCAGCGCGAGCAGCCCGGACACCAGCAGCCGGCTGCGGCCGCGTACGGCGAACACGGCCACCAGGGCCGCGAGGCCGACGATGGCCAGCGCCGCCGGCAGGCCGGTGACGGCCTGCCCGTCCGCGGTCAGCGGCAACCGGTCGCCGCCGACGGCGGCGCTGCCCCGGGCCCAGACACGGCCGGAGGCGAGCAGGACGACGGTGGCGCCGAGCGCGCCGAGCAGCAGGGCGACGGCGACGCTGCGGCGGCCGGCCTTGCTCTCGGGGGCCTCGGCTTCGGTGCGGGGGTGGGGTACGGCACTCACGTACCCCACTATCCCCTACGGCCTCAGCCCCGGTGGAGGCGGTTCGCCGCTCCGACCGCGCGGAGCACGGCGGCCGCCTTGTTGCGGCACTCGTTGTCCTCCAGCTCGGGCACCGAGTCCGCGACGACCCCCGCGCCGGCCTGCACGTACGCCGTCCCGTCGCGCAGCAGCGCCGTGCGGATGGCGATGGCCGTGTCGGAGTCGCCGGCGAAGTCCAGGTAGCCGACGCAACCGCCGTACAGGCCGCGGCGGGTGGGCTCCAGCTCCTCGATGATCTGCATGGCGCGCGGCTTGGGCGCCCCCGAGAGGGTGCCGGCCGGGAAGCAGGCGGTGAGCACGTCGAAGGCGCTGCGGCCCTCGGCGACGCGTCCGGTGACGGTCGAGACGATGTGCATGACGTGCGAGTAGCGCTCGATGCTCATGAAGTCGACGACCTCGACGGAGCCCGGCTCGCAGACCCGGCCCAGGTCGTTGCGGCCCAGGTCGACGAGCATCAGGTGCTCGGCGCGCTCCTTGGGGTCGGCGAGCAGCTCGTCCGCGAGGTCGTTGTCCTCCTGCGGGGTCGCGCCGCGGTGCCGGGTGCCGGCGATCGGGTGGACCATCGCCCGCCCGTCCTCGACCTTGACCAGCGCCTCGGGGCTGGAGCCGACCACGTCGAAGCCGTTCTCGAACCGGAAGAGGTACATGTACGGCGACGGGTTCGTGGCCCGCAGCACCCGGTACACGTCCAGCGCGGAGGCCTCGCAGGGGGTCTCGAAGCGCTGTGAGGGCACCACCTGGAAGGCCTCGCCGGCCCGGATCCGCTCCTTGATGTCCTCGACGGCGGCCCGGTACTGCTCGCCGCCCCACAGCGCGGAGAACTCGGGCAGCTCGGAGACGGGCAGCGGGGTGGGCAGGTAGGGCGCGGGCCGGGCCAGGTCGGTCTGCATGGCGTCCAGGCGGGCCACCGCGTCCGCGTACGCCTCGTCCACGCCGGTGTCGAGGTCGTTGTGGTTGATCGCGTTGGCGATGAGCTGGACGGTGCCGTCCCAGTGGTCCAGGACCGCAAGGTCGGAGGTGAGCAGCATGGTCAGCTCGGGCAGCTCCAGGTCGTCGCCGCCGTGCTCCTCGATGCGCTCCAGACGCCGCACGATGTCGTAGCCCAGGTAGCCGACCATGCCGCCCGTGAAGGGGGGCATGCCGGCCGCGAGGTCGCGGGGGGTGTGCAGGGCCTCGACGGTGGCGCGCAGCGCGTCCAGGGGGTCGCCGTCGGTGGGGACGCCGACGGGCGGGGTGCCGATCCAGTGCGCCTGACCGTCGCGGACGGTGAGGGTGGAGTCGCTGCGCACGCCGATGAAGGAGTACCGGGACCAGGACCGGCCGTTCTCCGCGGACTCCAGCAGGAAGGTGCCGGGACGTTCGGCGGCCAACTTCCGGTAGAGGCCGACGGGGGTGTCCCCGTCCGCGAGCAGCTTGCGGCTGACGGGGATGACGCGGCGGTCCACCGCGAGCTTGCGGAACGTCTCAAGATCCATGGCGTGGGACCCTACCTATTCGGCGTCGGAGAGGCGTCGGAGAGCAGGACGTCGGCGTCGAAGCACGTGCGGGTGCCGGTGTGGCAGGCGGCCCCGACCTGGTCGACCTTCACGAGCAGGGTGTCCGCGTCGCAATCCAGGGCGACGGACTTCACGTGCTGGAAGTGGCCGGAAGTATCCCCCTTGACCCAGTACTCGCCGCGACTGCGGGACCAGTACGTACAGCGTCCCGTGGTCAGCGTGCGGTGCAGGGCCTCGTCGTCCATCCAGCCGAGCATGAGCACCTCACCGGTGTCGTACTGCTGGGCGATGGCCGGAACCAGACCGTCCGCGGAGCGCTTGAGGCGGGCGGCGATGGCGGGGTCGAGGGAGGGCGTACTCATGGGGGCCATTGTGCCGGGTCGGGGCGACGATCACGGATCGCTGTCCAGCTGATGAGCGGGCGGGCGATCGGTTCCGGCCGTAGGCTTGCCGCCATGTCTACCCATGCGAAGCGTGAACGACTGCTGCTGGCCGACCTGTTGGAAGCCGCGGGCCCGGAGGCCCCGACCCTGTGCGCCGGCTGGCGGACGCGGGAGCTGGCCGCGCACGTGGTGATCCGGGAGCGGCGCCCGGACGCGGCGGCCGGCCTGCTGCTGAACGTGCTCAAGGCGCGGCTGGACAAGACGATGGAGGAGTACACCGCGAAGCCGTACGAGGAGCTCCTCCAGCTGATCCGGACCGGACCGCCGAAGATGTCGGTGTACGCGCTGAAGCAGATCGACGAGGCCGCGAACGCGGTCGAGTTCTACGTGCACGCCGAGGACGTCCGGCGCGCGCAGCCGGACTGGTCGCCGCGGGAGCTGGACCCGGTGTTCTCGGACGCCCTGTGGTCGCGGCTGGACCGGATGGCCCGGCTCGCGGGCCGCAAGTCCCCCGTCGGCCTCGTGCTGCGCCGCCCGAACGGTCAGACCTCGGTGGCCCACAAGGGCACCCCGGTGGTGACGGTCACGGGTGAGCCGGGGGAACTGACCCTGTTCTGCTTCGGTCGCCAGGCCGCCGCCGCGGTGGAACTGGACGGCCCGAAGGAGGCCGTGTCCCGCCTGACGCAGGCCCGCCTGGGGCTCTGAGCCGGTCGGCACGTCGGTGCCAGGACGCGGGGTCAGGCGAAGGCCAGTTCCGCGCGGCGCACTTCGGGCGCCGAGGTGCCTACCACCGCGCCGGCCATGCTGAGCGCGCCGCCGGCGAGGAACACCGGGGTGATCCCCCACAGCTGCGTGGCGATCCCGAACGCGGGGTAGGCCGGCGGGGCCAGGCCCACGGCCGTGAAGGCCATGACGGAGCCGACCCGGCCCAGGTGGGCCGGGTCGGTCGCCGTCTGGATCAGGGCGACGGCCAGGCCGCCGCGGATCCCGCAGACGAGCCCGGTCACCAGCGCGAGCGCCACCGCCCACGCGAGGCTCGGGCAGGGCGAGGAAGTAGGTCCCGTCCCCGATGAGGGAGGCGGCGTACGCCCCGAGCCACCGCAGGACGTTCCCGTCACGCAACACGGCTGCCGCGCCCACCGCACCCCCTCCTGAACTGGTCTGGACCAGATGAGGCGGGACGGGCGGGACGCGGCAGGTGTTTTTCGCCGGGCGGCGGGTGGTTCAGCGGACGGGGTGGCCCGCTTCGCGCAGCGACGACTTGACCTCGGAGATCCGCAGGTCGCCGAAGTGGAACACCGAGGCGGCGAGCACCGCGTCGGCCCCGGCGGCGATCGCCGGCGGGAAGTGCGCGAGGGTACCGGCGCCGCCGGAGGCGATCACCGGGACGGTGACGTGCTTGCGGACGGCCGCGATCATCTCGGTGTCGTAGCCGTCCTTGGTGCCGTCGGCGTCCATCGAGTTGAGCAGGATCTCCCCGGCGCCGAGTTCGGCGGCGCGGTGCGCCCACTCGACGGCGTCCATGCCGGTGCCCTTGCGGCCGCCGTGCGTGGTGACCTCGAAGGAGCCGGCGGCGGTGCGGCGCGCGTCGACGGACAGGACCAGCACCTGGCGGCCGAAGCGCTCGGCGATCTCCTGGATGAGCTCGGGGCGGGCGATGGCGGCGGTGTTGACGCCGACCTTGTCCGCCCCGGCCCGCAGCAGCTTGTCCACGTCGTCGGCGGTACGGACGCCGCCGCCCACGGTCAGCGGGATGAAGACCTGCTCGGCGGTGCGGCGCACCACGTCGTACGTCGTCTCGCGGTTGCCGGAGGAGGCGGTGATGTCGAGGAACGTCAGCTCGTCGGCGCCCTCGGCGTCGTACAGCTTGGCCATCTCGACGGGGTCGCCCGCGTCGCGCAGGTTCTGGAAGTTGACGCCCTTGACGACGCGGCCGTTGTCCACGTCGAGGCAGGGGATCACGCGTACGGCGAGGCTCATGCGGACGGCTCCCGGTACGCCTCTACCTCCACCTCGACGACCATCGACGGGTCGACGAAGCCGGAGACGATGAGCATCGTCGCGGCGGGGCGGACGGCGTCGAACAGCGTCTTGTGGGCGCGGCCCACCTCGTCCACGTCACGGGCGTGGGTGAGGTAGATGCGGGTGCGCACCACGTCCTCGGGGCCGAGTCCGGCCTGGGCGAGGGCCTCGAACGCGACGCCGAAGGCGGCGATGGCCTGGTCGTACGGGCCGCCCGCGTCACCGGCGGTGCAACCGGAGACGAGCACCAGCCCGTTGGGGAGCTGGACGGCGCGGGAGTACGCGATGACGTCCTCGTACGGGCCGCCGGAGGAGATACGACGTACGGAACTCATGCGGAGCCTGCCTTCGTCACGTTCAGGGCTTCTTCCAGGGTGAAGGCCTTGGCGTACAGGGCCTTGCCGACGATCGCGCCCTCGACGCCGAGCGGCACGAGCGCGGACAGCGCGCGCAGGTCGTCCAGGGAGGAGATGCCGCCGGAGGCCACGACGGGCCGGTCGGTGGCGGCGCAGACGTTCTTCAGCAGCTCCAGGTTGGGGCCGGTGAGGGTGCCGTCCTTGCCGATGTCGGTGACGACGTAGCGGGCGCAGCCCTCGGCGTCCAGGCGGGCGAGGGTCTCGTAGAGGTCGCCGCCCTCGCTGGTCCAACCGCGGCCCTTGAGGGTGGTGCCGCGGACGTCGAGGCCGACGGCGATCCGGTCGCCGTGCTCGGCGATGGCCTTGGCGGCCCACTCGGGGGTCTCCAGGGCGGCGGTGCCGAGGTTGACGCGGGTGCAGCCGGTGGCGAGGGCGGCGGCGAGCGAGGCGTCGTCGCGGATGCCGCCGGACAGCTCGACCTTGATGTCCATGGCGCCGGTGATCCCGGCGACCAGGGCGCGGTTGTCGCCGGTGCCGAAGGCGGCGTCCAGGTCGACGAGGTGGAGCCATTCGGCGCCGGAGCGCTGCCAGGCGAGGGCCGCCTCCAGCGGGGAGCCGTACGAGGTCTCGCTGCCGGAGACACCGTGGACGAGGCGCACGGCCTGGCCGTCGCGGACGTCGACCGCGGGGAGGAGTTCGAGGGTGGGTGCGGTCATCACAGGGTCTCGATCCAGTTGGTGAGGAGCTGGGCACCGGTGTCGCCGGACTTCTCCGGGTGGAACTGGGTGGCCCACAGGGCCCCGTTCTCCACGGCCGCGACGAAGCGCTCGCCGTGGGTGGCCCAGGTGACCTTGGGGGCGCGGATCAGCGGGTTGGTGACTTCCAGGCTCCAGTCGTGCGCCGCGTAGGAGTGCACGAAGTAGAAGCGGGCGTCGGCGTCCAGGCCCGCGAAGGCCTGGCTGTCGGCGGGGGCGTCGACGGTGTTCCAGCCCATGTGCGGGACGACGGGGGCCTTCAGCGGGCCGACGGTGCCGGGCCACTCGTCGAGCCCCTCGGTCTCCACGCCGTGCTCGATGCCGCGTTCGAAGAGGATCTGCATGCCGACGCAGATGCCCATGACGGGGCGCCCGCCGGACAGCCGGCGGCCGATGATCCAGTCGCCGCGTACGTCGCGCAGCCCCTTCATGCAGGCGGAGAACGCTCCGACGCCGGGGACGAGGAGGCCGTCGGCGTCCATCGCCTTGTCGTAGTCGCGGGTGATCTCGACGTCCGCGCCGACGCGCGCGAGGGCGCGTTCGGCGGAACGGACGTTGCCGAAGCCGTAGTCGAAGACGACGACCTTCTTGGTGGGGGTCACCGGGCTCACTCCCAAATCCCCTGGATCCGCAGGACTCCGGCGGCCAGGCACATCACGGAACCGATGGTGAGCAGGATGATGAGCGACAGCGGCATCTTCTGCTTCTGGAAGGAGTAGACGCCGCCGGCCAGGAAGAGGCCGACGACGATCAGGATGGTGTTGAGGCCGTTCACGGCTAGAGCGCGCCCTTCGTGGAGGGCAGGATGCCGGCCGCGCGCGGGTCGAACTCGGCGGCGTAGCGCAGCGCCCGGGCCAGCGCCTTGAACTGGCACTCCACGATGTGGTGGGCGTTGCGGCCGTACGGGACGTGGATGTGCAGGGCGATCTGGGCCTGCGCGACGAAGGACTCGAAGATGTGCCGGGTCATCGTGGTGTCGTACGAGCCGATCATCGGCGCCATGTTCTCGGGCTCGGTGTGCACGAGGTACGGGCGGCCGGACAGGTCGACGGTCACCTGGGCGAGGGACTCGTCGAGCGGC
Source organism: Streptomyces sp. NPDC029836 (assembly GCF_055574495.1). NCBI lineage: Bacteria > Bacillati > Actinomycetota > Actinomycetes > Kitasatosporales > Streptomycetaceae > Streptomyces > Streptomyces sp. NPDC029836. Next base: position 271,976 of record NZ_JBVHZI010000002.1, read on the forward strand.
ACGGTGCAGTTGCCGAAGCGGTAGATGCCGACCTTGTCGCCGAGGGCCTGCTTGAAGGCGGCGCCCAGCGCGAGGGCGCTGTCCTCGATGGTGTGGTGGCTGTCGATGTGCAGGTCGCCCTCGGTCTTGACGGTGAGGTCGAAGAGGCCGTGGCGGCCGAGCTGGTCGAGCATGTGGTCGTAGAAGCCCACGCCGGTCGACACGTCGACCTTGCCCGTGCCGTCGAGGTTTATCTCGACGAGGACCGAGGTCTCCTTAGTGGTCCGTTCGACCCGTCCGATGCGGCTCATGCCTGCTGCTCCTTCTTCAGTGCGCGAACCGCTTCCAGGAACGCGTCGTTCTCTGCCGGGGTGCCGGCGGTGACCCGCAGCCGTCCCGGTACGCCGTTGTCCCGGACCAGGACGCCCCGGTCGAGGATCTGCTGCCAGGCGGTGTGGGAATCCTCGAACCGGCCGAACTGGACGAAGTTCGCGTCGGAGTCGGTGACCTCGTACCCGAGGGCCCGCAGCTCGGTGACGAGCCGGTCCCGTTCGGCCTTGAGCTGCTCGACGTAGCCGAGGAGGGTGTCCGTGTGCTCCAGGGCGGCCAGCGCGGTCGCCTGGGTGACGGCCGACAGGTGGTACGGCAGGCGCACCAGTTGGACGGCGTCCACGACGGCGGGGTGCGCGGCCAGGTAGCCCAGGCGCAGGCCCGCGGCGCCGAAGGCCTTGGACATGGTCCGGGAGACCACCAGGTTGGGGCGGCCCTCGATGAGGGGCAGCAGCGAGTCCCGGTGGCTGAACTCCACGTACGCCTCGTCGACGACGACCAGGGACGGCTTGGCCGCCTGCGCGGCCTCGTAGAGGGCGAGGACGGTCTCGGCCGCGACGGCGGTGCCCGTGGGGTTGTTGGGCGAGGTGATGAAGACGACGTCGGGGGCGTGCTCGGCGATCGCCCGCTCCGCCGCTTCGAGGTCGATGGTGAAGTCCGCGCGGCGCGGGCCGGAGATCCAGTCCGTTCCGGTGCCGCGGGCGATCAGCGCGTGCATCGAGTACGAGGGCTCGAAGCCGATCGCGGTGCGGCCGGGCCCGCCGAAGGTCTGCAGCAGCTGCTGGAGGACCTCGTTGGAGCCGTTGGCCGCCCAGACGTTCTCCCGCGCGACGGGGTGCTTGCCGGTACGGGTGAGGTAGGCGGCGAGCTCGGTGCGCAGCTCGACCGCGTCCCGGTCGGGGTAGCGGTTGAGGGTGCGGGCGGCCTCGGCGACGCGTTCGGCGATGCGGGCGACGAGTGCGGCGGGCAGCTCGTACGGGTTCTCGTTGGTGTTCAGCTGGACGGGTACGTCGAGCTGCGGGGCGCCGTACGGGGTCTTGCCGCGCAGCTCGTCCCGGATGGGCAGGTCGTCGATGCCGAAGCTCACGGGGTGGGCACCTTCCATCCGAAGCGCGCCTTCAGGGCGGCGCCGTGGGCGGGCAGGTCCTCGGCCTCGGCGAGCGTCACCACGTGGTGGGTGACCTCGGCGAGGGCGTCCCGCGTGTAGTCGACGATGTGGATGCCGCGCAGGAACGACTGCACGGACAGGCCGGAGGAGTGGCAGGCGCAGCCGCCGGTGGGCAGCACGTGGTTGGAGCCTGCGCAGTAGTCGCCCAGCGAGACCGGGGACCACGGGCCGACGAAGATCGCGCCGGCGTTGCGCACGCGGGCGGCCCGAGCGGCGGCGTCGGCGGTCTGGATCTCCAGGTGCTCGGCGCCGTACGCGTCGACGACCTTGAGGCCGTCCTCCAGGCTGTCGACGAGGACGATCGCGGACTGTCGGCCCGCGAGAGCCGGCTTGATCCGGTCCTCGATGTGCTTGGTGGCCGCGACCTGCGGCCGCAGTTCCCTCTCGACGGCGTCCGCGAGCTCGACGGAGTCCGTGACGAGGACGGCGGCGGCCAGCGGGTCGTGCTCGGCCTGGCTGATCAGGTCGGCGGCGACGTGCACCGGGTCGGCCGTGGAGTCCGCGAGGACGGCGATCTCGGTGGGGCCGGCCTCGGTGTCGATGCCGATCTTCCCGGTGAAGTACCGCTTGGCGGCGGCGACCCAGATGTTGCCGGGGCCGGTCACCATGTTCGCGGGAGCGCACTCGTCGGTCCCGTACGCGAACATCGCGACGGCCTGCGCCCCGCCGGCCGCGTACACCTCGTCCACGCCGAGCAACGCGCACGCGGCGAGGATGGTGGGGTGCGGCAGCCCGTCGAACTCCTTCTGCGGCGGGGAGGCCAGCGCGATCGACTCGACGCCCGCCTCCTGCGCCGGGACGACGTTCATCACGACGGAGGACGGGTACACGGAGCGGCCGCCCGGGGCATAGAGCCCCACGCGCTCGACCGGAACCCACTTCTCGGTCACGGTGCCGCCGGGGACCACCTGGGTGGTGTGCTCGGTGCGGCGCTGGTTGCGGTGCACGATCCGGGCCCGCCGGATCGACTCCTCCAGGGCGGCACGGACGGCCGGATCCAGCTGCTCCAGGGCGGCCTTGACGGCCTCCGCGGGCACCCGGACCTGCGAGAGCTCGACCCCGTCGAACTTCCGCGCGTAGTCGATCAGCGCCGCCGTGCCACGATGATGGACGTCCTCGCAGATGGGCCGCACCTTTTCCAGGGCGGCCGCTACGTCGAACTCGGCACGGGGCAGCAGATCGCGCAGGGCGCCACCCTCGGGGAGGGTGTCACCGCGCAGGTCGATACGAGAGATCACGCCCCAATTCTCTCAGACCGTCTCCCGCGACCGTTCGCCCGTATCACTGAGTGATACGCGTCCCGGATGTCACAGGCACCGCTTAGCGTGGGCGTACACGCACGTGACAGCGGGGGGCCGCCATGACCGAAGTGATGACGCAGGCACCGCCGGGGGACCTGACCGACGCCGAGCGGCGGATGTGGGAGACCTTCCGCGCGGGCACGATCTGTGACTTCCGGGCCCCCGGGGAGGGGCCGACGGCGCCGCACGACGGGGCGCCGTGGGGTCCGGAGCGGTCGGTACGGGCCGAGGTGGTGGCGCTGCTGCTGTTGGCCGGTCCCGAACCGGTGCCGGGCCGGGTGGGCTGCCTGAAGCTGCGCGGGGCGCGGATCACCGGGCGGCTGGACCTTTCGGGTGGCACGGTCGCCCCGTACGTCGAGATCCGCTCGTGCCGCTTCGAGGCGGACGTCCGGCTGTCCGAAGCGCGCTGCGGCACGCTGCGGCTGCACAACTGCGCGCTGCCCCGGCTGGAGGCGGCCCGGCTGCACGCCGAGGGCGACCTGCACCTGGTGGATTCCCGGGTGGCGCGCGGGATCCGGTTGAAGGGCGCGCAGATCGGCACGGACCTGCTGATGAGCCGGGTCGTCGCGCGGGCCGACGACTGGGGCCTGGCGATCTCGGCCGACGGGATCTCCATCGCGCAGGACTTCCACGCCGACATGCTCCGGACGCACGGCGAGGTCAGCCTGCGCGGGGCGAAGGTCGGCGGCTCGATGAGCCTGCGCGGTGCGCGGCTGAGCGCCCGGGACGGGCAGCGGGCCCTGAACGCGCCCACCCTGACCGTCGAGCGGACGCTGTACCTGACCTCCATCGCCCTCACCACCCCGAACGGCGACCGGGCCTACGGCAACGACTGGAGCCGCACCCCCACGAACGGCGGCCCCGGCCGGGCCTTCGAGTGCCGGGGCTCCCTGCGGCTGGACGACGGGCGCTTCGGCGACTCCGTCGACTTCTACGGGGCCCGCTTCGACCTCGCCCCCGACCAGGAGGTCTCGCTGCGACGGATCCAGACCCCGGAGTTCCGTTTCGTCGGGGAGGCCCCGCGGCGCGGCCGGGTCGTGGTCTCCGGCTCCACGGTCGACAAGCTGGTCGACCGGCACACGAGCTGGCCGGGCCCGGGCCGGCTGTCCATGGAGGGGTTCGTCTACGCGAAGGTCGCGCCCCGCGGCGACTTCACCCTCGCCCGGCGCCTGGCCTGGGTGGCCGCGGCGACCCCCCAGTACTCCCCCGAGCCGTACGAGCGGCTCGCCACCGTGCTCCGGGACGGCGGGGAGGACGCGGAGGCCCGCGAGGTGCTGCTGACCAAACAGCGCCGCCGCCGATCCACCCTGCCACCGGCGGCCCGGGCCTGGGGCCTGCTCCAGGACTGGACGGTGGTCTACGGCTACCGGCCGGGCCGGGCCGCGCTGTGGATGGCGCTGCTGTGGGCGGCGGGGACCCTGATGTTCCTCGGACACCGTCCGCGGCCGGTCAAGGCGGACGAGCACCCGCATTGGAACGCCGCGCTGTACGCGCTGGACCTCCTGCTGCCGGTGATCGATCTCGGCCAGGAGGGCCACTGGAAGATGGCGGGCGGCTGGCAGTGGGCTTCGGCGGCCCTGGTCCTGCTGGGCTGGATCCTGGCCACGACGGTGGCGGCGGGCGCGTCACGGCTGTTGAGGCGGGGGTGACGGCTCCGGCCGTCCGGCCACTACCCTGTGCCTCGTGACCACCGTTCGCCTGCCCCTCTTCCCGCTGAACTCGGTTCTGTTCCCGGGCCTCGTGCTGCCGCTGAACATCTTCGAGGAGCGCTATCGCGCCATGATGCGCGAACTGCTGAAGTCGGGCGAGGACGAGCCGCGCCGCTTCGCGGTCGTCGCGATCCGCGACGGCCGGGAGGCGGCCCCCACCGCGCCCGGCCTGCCCGACCAGACGGCCCTGCCCGAGCGGGGCCCGGCGGCGGGTTTCGGCGCGGACCCGATCCAGGCCTTCCACCGGGTCGGCTGCGTCGCCGAAGCGGCCACGATCCGGGAGCGCGAGGACGGCAGCTTCGAGGTCCTGGCCACCGGCACGACCCGGGTCCGACTGCTCTCCGTCGACGCGTCGGGGCCCTTCCTCGTCGCCGAGCTGGAGGAGCTGCCGGAGGACGCCGGTGACGGCGCGGGCGCCCTGTCGGAGGGCGTGCTGCGGGCCTTCCGGAGCTACCAGAAGCGGCTGGCCGGGGCCCGGGAGCGCTCGCTCGCCTCGCCGCCCGACCTGCCGGACGAGCCGTCGGTGGTGTCGTACCTGGTGGCGGCCGCGGCCGTACTGGACATCCCGGCGAAGCAGCGCCTGCTCCAGGCCCCGGACACCGCGACCCGGCTGGCGGAGGAGCTGAAGCTGCTCCGCTCGGAGACCGCCGTGATCCGGCACCTGCCGTCCCTCCCGGCGGTGGAACTCACCCGCACCCCGACGAGCCCGAACTGACCGGGACCGAACCGACCGGGGCCGAACCGATGGCGAGTCCGAACTGATGACGAGTCCGAACTGATGACGAGTCCGAACTGATGGCGAAGAAGAAGCCGGCCGGTCCGGCGGGCACGCCGGCGATCGTCGCCCTCACCGCGGCGGGCGTGGAGTTCACCACCCACGCCTATGAGCACGACCCGGCCCACCCCTCGTACGGCGAGGAGGCCGCCGAGGCCCTCGGCGTCCCCGCGGACCGGATCTTCAAGACCCTCGTCGCGGACGTGGACGGGGTCCTCACCGTCGCCGTGGTCCCCGTCTCGGGCTCCCTGGACCTGAAGGCCCTGGCCGCCGCGTCGGGCGGCAAGCGCGCCGCGATGGCGGACCCGACCCTCGCGGAGCGCACCACGGGCTACGTCCGCGGCGGGATCTCCCCGCTCGGGCAGCGCAAGCGGCTGCGTACGGTCGTGGACGCCTCGGCGGCCGACCACCCGACGGTCTGCGTCTCGGCGGGCCGCCGGGGCCTGGAGGTCGAACTGTCCCCGGCGGACCTGACGGCGCTCACGGCCGCGGTGCTGGCCCCGATCGCCCGGGCCTAGACCGCGGGTCGTGGCACCCGGAAGCGCCGGCGTCAGTCGCGCGGGGCGTCCTTCTTCAGGTCGACGTGGACGTGCGGCGGCGGGTAGGTGCCCCAGTCCTCCGCCGGGAGGGGCTCCCGGGGGGACCACAGCGTGGTCAGGCCCAGGTGCAGGGCGACGGCCGCCATCGGCCACACCAGGAGCACCCCGTGGGCCAGCAGTTGGAGCGGGGCGTCGAACGGGACGCCCTTGCCCGCCTCGGCGGCGGCCGCCGGCAGGTTCCCGCTCGGGCCCAGCAGCAGCCCCAGCCGCCACGCGGCGAGCGAGGCGAAGCAGGCGCCGAGGGTCAGGCCGATCACGACGGGGACCCCCCCGCGCCGACGCCACAGGAAGACGGCGACCGCGCTGAGCACGCCGAAGCCGAGGGCCAGCAGGAAGAAGGTGCCGTCGGCGCCGATCCGCGCCTCGCTCTCGGTGTCGCGCAGGAAGACGGCCTCCCCGTTGGAGACGTACTGCGCGCGGGGTGCGAGCCACGCCCACAGCAGCCCGAGGAGCACGCCGGCCACGCCGACCACCAGGGCGACGGCGGCCCCGTCACGGACGTCCGCGGCGGTGATGCCCCCGGCGACCCCGCCCGGCTCGTCCGACCGGGGGTCGGCGTGCGTCGCGTCCTGCGGCTGCGGCTGTCCGGGGTGCGGCTCGTCCAGGTGCTGCTGCCCGGCGTGCGGCTGCCCGGGCCGGCCCGCCGGCTCCGCCGCGGGCGGGGGCTGCGGCGGGTCGTGCGGGGACGGCGGCGGGGTCACGGCTTCGGTCACCCCCACATCGTGCCAGGTACGCCCGGCACCGGCGTCAGCGGACCGCCGCCCGGCGGTACGCCCACGTCGCGACGGCCAGCGACAGTACGCCGACGGCGGCGCACACCCCGAGGTCGATGAGGACGGCCGCCCAGTCGGGGTGCGGGGCGAAGGTCTCCGCGAAGGCCTCGACCCCGTACGTCGACGGCAGCAGGTCCCGGGCCCACACGATCACGTCCGGCATCCGCTCGGGCGGCAGCACCCCCAGCAGCAGCGCCGCCGACATGCCGAGTTGCCCGGCCAGCGTGGCCAGCTCCTGGCGCGGCGCGAGCAGTCCGAGCGCCGCCCCGAGCCCGGCGAGCGCGGCGCCGGCCAGCGGCACCACCGCCGCCAGGATCCACAGGCCGCCCATCGGCAGCCCGAACAGCAGGCTCCCGAAGACGGCGGTGACCAGGGTCCCGGGCAGGGTGAAGGAGGCGTACGCGGCGGCGGCGCCGAGCACCACCGAGGCGGGCGGCACGGGCAGGGTGGCGTAGTGGTCGAGCCCGCCGCCGGCCCGCAACTGCCCGAAGTACTGGGCGAGCAGGTTCAGCGCGACGAAGGCGACGACGAGCACCGAGGACCCGGCGACGACGGCCCGCGCCTCGGAGCCCCCGTCCACCACTCCGCGCATCAGGATCATGATGCCGACGGACTGGAAGGTCGCCACGAACAGCAGCGGGATCCGGGCCACCCGGGCCCGGGACAGCTGGGCCCGGTAGACGGCGGCGAGCGCCGGGAAGAACCGGGCGCGGGGTGCGAGCACCCCGGGAACGACAGCGGTGGTCACGACTTGACCAGACCCTTCATCCGTCCACCCAGCGCGAGGTAGACGTCCTCCAGGCTCGGCGTGGCCAACGTGAAATCGTCGAGGGCCGCGAAGGCGGGGCCGCCCGTCACCGCGGCGACCGCCGCGCGCGCCTCGTCCTGCGGCAGCCGCAGGACCCAGCGGCGGCCCGATTCGGCGGCGGCGGGCGCGAGCGCGGCGACGGCGGGCACGTCCAGGGGCGGGGCGGTGCGCCACACGAGTTCGAGGCGGACCTCGTCGGACACCATGGCCTTGAGTCCGCCCGGGGTGTCGCAGGCGATGACCTTGCCGTGGTCGACGACGGCGACCCGGTCGAGGACGGTCTCGGCCTCGATGACGTTGTGGGTGACGAGCAGGACCGTGGCCCCGTGCGCGGCTCGCCGGCGGTCGACGGCCGCCCACACCGCCCGTCGGGCCACGGGGTCCATGCCGGTGGTGGGTTCGTCGAGGACCAGCAGCGGCCGCTCCCCCACCAGCGCGGTGGCGAGGCAGGCGAGGCGCCGCTGGCCGCCGGAGAGCTTCTTCAGGGGCCGACCGGCGATCCCGGTCAGTCCGAGTTCCTCCAGCACCTCGTCCCGCGCGGCCCGCGCGTCGCGCAGCGCGAGCCCGCGCAGCCGGGCCGTGGTCTCGGCGGCGAGGGAGACGGTGAGTTCGTCGAGCGCGGTGGACTCCTGCCCCAGGTAGGCGAGCAGGCGGGCCGCGCGTTCGGGGTGGCGTACGAGGTCGTGGCCGAGCAGGGTCACGGAGCCGCTGTCGGGCCGCAGCAGGCCGGTGAGCTGGCGGACCAGGGTGGACTTGCCGGCGCCGTTGGGGCCGAGCAGGCCGAAGACCTCGCCGCGCCGGACGGTCAGGGAGATCCCGTCGGTGGCCCGGGTCTCGGGGAGTGCGGGGGCCCCGCGCCGGCCGCGGACCGCGGGGTAGGTCTTGACCAGGTCACGCACCGCGCAGACCACGTCGGAGGCCGCTTCCGCGGCTGCCGCCGCGGTGTGCCCTGCCTGTGCTGTGCCCGTACTCACGAGGGAGCAGCCTACGCGGCTTTCACCCCTGGTCGGCCGCCGGGGTGCTCGGGCTCGCGGGCTGCGGGGCGCTCGCGGGGCCCGGGGCACCGCTCACGTGCTCGGCGGCGGCCCGGACGTCGATCTCCCGCCAGAAGCCGGCCCGGATGGCGTACCGGTCGTGTTCGTCGATCTGGTCGTCCTTGTGCGCGAGCAGCCCGAAGCGGGCGGCGTAGCGCAGCAGCTCGCCGTCGATGCGGTGCGGGACACGCGGGTACATGGTGGCGAGCTTTTGCAGGTGGACGGTTTCGGGGAGGCGTTCCATCCAGCGGCGGGCGAAGACCTGGCCCACCTCGAAGGGGTCGCCGCCGACGGTGGTGATGTCCTCCTCCCGGTCCGCCCAGCGCTGTTCGGCGCTGGTGAGTTGGGCGAGGGTGGGCAGGGAGGCGGTCTCGGCGGGCTCGCCGAGGGGCCCGGCCCGGTCGATCCAGCCCTTGTCGGAGGACCAGCGCAGGGCGCTCCCGGCGGGCGGCGGGGTGCCCTGCGGGGTCGGCCCGGCGGGCCCCTGGGCCTGGCCGGGGGCGCGCAGCGAGGCGAGGTCCTTGGGGGTGGGGACGGTTTTGGGGGCCTCGCCGGCGGGGGCCGGCACGGGGGCGTTCGGGGCGGCCGGGGCGGGCGGGGCCCCGTTGCGGGCGGCTTCGGCGAGGGCGGCCTCGGGCAGGGGCGCGGAGAGGATCGCGGCGATCTCGGGGCGCGGGCTGGGCGCCGGGGCGCACAGTCCGGTGAGGTCGCGGGCGCGGACGGCGCGGGTGATCCAGGCGCGGTCCAGGACGCGGCGTTCGTCGGCCTCGGCGACGAGGTCCTCGGACTGGTTGTAGTCCCCGTCGGCGGCCTGGACGGCCCAGAGGTGGACGGCGACCCCGTGTTCCTTGGCGGACATCAGGCCGGGCAGCAGGTCGCCGTCGCCGGTCACCAGCACCACGTCGGAGCAGGCCCGGTTGCGGGCCAGTTCGGTGAGTTCGGCGTGCATGGCCGCGTCGACGCCCTTCTGGGCCCAGCGGCCGTCGCTGCGGGTCAGGGCGCCGAGGCGAACGGTGACGCGGGGCATGACGCGCAGTCGGCGGTGTTCGGGTTGGGGCACCCGATCGGGTGCCCCGTCGAACCAGTAGATCCGCAGCAGCGGCCGTTCGGTGTCGGCCTCGGCGCGCTCGCGCAGGCCCTGGATGAGGGCGGCGTGGTCGACGGTGATGCGGGAGCGGGAGGGTTCCCCCGCGAGGAGGCTCGCGGCGGCGCCGAGCAGGTAGCCGGCGTCCACCAGGACGACGCAGCGGTCCACGCGTTCCACCTCTTCCCTGGGGGTCCTCGATCGGGATTCCCCGAGTCTGCCCGACCGCGCGGGCGTTGAAGGCCGGAACTCGATCATCGGCGTGGCGGATCTCTCGGGGCCGCCGGGACGGGGCGCTCACCACGCGCGGTAATGATCCAAAATGCGCGGGTTGTGGTGCTGTGTGAGTGTGAAGGCGGCCCTGGCCCCTACACCCCCACGGAGGCATTCCATGGCCAAGAACAAGAACCAGAAGCAGCCCGCGAAGTCCCAGGAGCGCACCTCGGCGCAGGACCCGGGCAAGAGCGCGAGCCAGCAGGGCGAGTCGCTCTCCCCGTCGCCGAGTCCGATGGACATGGCGCACAAGCGCAAGGAAAAGAAGTTCGGCCACAACTGACGCATCCCGCGCGTACACGGAGGGGCGCACCCGGCTTCCGGGTGCGCCCCTCCGTACGTACGACGACCGCTAGCCGGCCAGGCAGGACGGTCCGAGCAGCACCTTCAGGTCGCCGAAGAGCGCCGGGTCGGGCTGGACGCGGTGCTTGTCGAGCCGTAGCACGGTGGTGCTGCGCGGGCCCTGGAGCTTGATCCGCACCTCGGTGTTGCCCCGGTGGTGGCGCAGGATCTCGCCGAGCCGGGTGACCATCGGCGGGGTGACCTTGACGGTGGGGATGGTCAGGACGACGGGGGCGTTGGTGCCGGCGGAGGTGAGGTCGGGGACCATCATCTCCATGGCGACCAGGCGGGGGACGTCCTCGCGCTTGTCCAGGCGGCCCTTGACGAAGACGACGGTGTCCTCGACCAGCTGGGTGGAGACGAGCTGGTAGGTCGCGGGGAAGAACATGCATTCGATGGAGCCGGCCAGGTCCTCGACGGTGGCGATGGCCCAGGCGTTGCCCTGCTTGGTCATCTTGCGCTGGAGGCCGGAGATGATGCCGCCGATGGTGACGACCGCGCCGTCGGAGTGCTCGCCGCCGGTCAGCTGGGAGATGCCGGCGTCGGTCTTGTCGGAGAGGACGTGCTCCAGGCCGAAGAGCGGGTGGTCGGAGACGTAGAGGCCGAGCATCTCGCGCTCCTGGGCGAGCAGGTAGGACTTCTCCCACTCGACGTCGGAGAACTCCACGTCCAGGCCGAAGCCGGGCTCGTCGGCGCCGCCCTCGTCACCCATTGCGCCGAAGAGGTCGAACTGTCCCTCGGCCTCCTTGCGCTTGACCGCCACCACGTTGTCGATCATGGGTTCGTGGTGGGCGACGAGCCCCTTGCGGGTGTGGCCCATCTCGTCGTACGCGCCGGCCTTGATCAGCGATTCGACCGTCCGCTTGTTGCAGACGACGGCCTCGACCTTGTCCAGGAAGTCGGGGAAGGAGGAGAACTTCCCCTTGGCCTTCCTGGTCTTGATGATCGACTCGACGACGTTCTGGCCGACGTTGCGCACGGCGGTGAGCCCGAAGAGGATCACGTCGTCGCCCTGGGCGGCGAAGTTCGGCTCGGACTCGTTCACGTTCGGCGGGAGCACCTTGATGCCCATGCGGCGGCACTCGTTCAGGTAGATCGCGGACTTGTCCTTGTCGTCCTTGACCGAGGTGAGCAGTCCGGCCATGTACTCGGCCGGGAAGTTCGCCTTGAGGTAGGCGGTCCAGTAGGAGACCAGGCCGTACGCGGCCGAGTGGGCCTTGTTGAAGGCGTAGCCGGCGAAGGGGACCAGGACGTCCCACAGGGCCTTGATGGCCTGGTCGCTGAAGCCCTTCTTCCTGGCACCCTCCTCGAAGATGACGAAGTTCTTCGCCAGTTCCTCGGGCTTCTTCTTGCCCATCACGCGGCGCAGGATGTCGGCCTCGCCGAGCGAGTACCCTGCGATGATCTGGGCGGCCTTCTGCACCTGCTCCTGGTAGACGATCAGGCCGTAGGTGACCGCGAGCACCTCTTCGAGGGGCTCCTCCAGCTCCGGGTGGATCGGGGTGATCTCCTGCTGCTTGTTCTTGCGCAGGGCGTAGTTCGTGTGCGAGTTCATGCCCATCGGGCCCGGCCGGTACAGGGCCGAGACGGCGGAGATGTCCTCGAAGTTGTCGGGCTTCATCAGGCGCAGCAGGGAGCGCATGGGGCCGCCGTCGAACTGGAAGACGCCGAGGGTGTCACCGCGACCGAGCAGTTCGAAGGTCTTGGGGTCGTCGAGCGGCAGGCCGAGGAGATCGATGTCGATCCCCTTGTTGGCCTTCACCATCTTGACGGCGTCGTCCATGATCGTGAGGTTGCGCAGGCCGAGGAAGTCCATCTTCAGCAGGCCGAGCGACTCGCAGCTCGGGTAGTCCCACTGGGTGATGGTGACGCCGTCGGAGTGCCGCACCCAGACGGGCACGTGGTCGGTGATCGTCTCGCTGGACATGATCACGCCGGCGGCGTGCACGCCCATCTGGCGAACCAGGCCCTCCACACCGCGGGCGGTGTCGATGACCTTCTTCACGTCGGGCTCGTTCTCGTACATCCCGCGGATCTCGCCGGCCTCGCCGTAGCGGGGGTGCGTCGGGTCCAGGATGCCGGAGAGCGGGATGCCCTTGCCGAGGACGTCTGCGGGCATGGCCTTGGTGAGCCGGTCGCCCATGGCGTACGGGTAGCCCAGGACGCGGGCGGAGTCCTTGATCGCGTTCTTGGCCTTGATGGTGCCGTACGTGCCGATCATGGCGACCTTGTCGGCGCCGTACTTGTCGGTCACGTACCGGATCACCTCGACGCGCCTGCGCTCGTCGAAGTCGATGTCGACATCCGGCATGGAGACGCGCTCGGGGTTCAGGAAGCGCTCGAAGATCAGGCCGTGGGTGATCGGGTCGAGGTCGGTGATGCCCATGGCGTACGCGACGATCGAGCCGGCCGCGGAGCCTCGGCCGGGGCCGACCGCGATGCCCTGGTTCTTCGCCCACATGATGAAGTCGGCGACGACGAGGAAGTAGCCGGGGAAGCCCATCGAGATGATGGTGTCCATCTCGTACTCGGCCTGCCGCATCCGGTCCTCCGGGATGCCTCCCGGGTAGCGGCGGTGCATGCCGCGCATGGTCTCCTCGCGGAACCAGCTGACCTCGGTGTAGCCGTCCGGGATGTCGAACTTCGGCATCAGGTTCCGGAACTTGAACATGCCCTCGGTGTCGACCTGGTCCGCGATCAGCCGCGTGTTGGCGCAGCCCTCCTGCCAGGCGTCCGAGGAGTCGATGGCGTACATCTCGTCGGTCGACTTCAGGTAGTAGCCGGTGCCGTCGAAGCGGAAGCGGTCCGGGTCCGAGAGGTTCTTGCCGGTCTGGATGCAGAGCAGGGCGTCGTGGGCGACGGACTCGCTCGCGTACGTGTAGTGGGAGTCGTTCGTCACCAGCGGCGGGATGCCGAGCTTCTTGCCGATCTCCAGGAGCCCGTCGCGGACCCGGCGCTCGATCTCGATGCCGTGGTCCATCAGCTCCAGGAAGTAGCGTCCCTCGCCGAAGATGTCCTTGTAGTCGGAGGCGGCCTGCACGGCCTCGTCGAACTGGCCGAGCCGCAGCCTCGTCTGCACCTCGCCGGACGGGCAACCGGTGGAGGCGATCAGGCCTTCCGACCACTTGGAGATCGTCTCCTTGTCCATGCGCGGCCACTTCGTGAGCCAGCCCTCGGCGTACGCGTCGGAGGACAGCCGGAAGAGGTTGTGCAGGCCGGTGGCGTTCGACGCCCAGATCGTCTTGTGGGTGTAACCACCGGAACCGGAGACGTCGTCCCGCTTCTGGTGCGGCTGGCCCCACTGGACGCGGCGCTTGTTGCGGCGGGACTCGGGGGCGACGTACGCCTCGATGCCGATGATCGGCGTGATCCCGGCCTTCTGGGCGGTGTGGAAGAAGTCGTAGGCCCCGTGCAGGTTGCCGTGGTCGGACATCGCGATGTGCGTCATGCCCATCTCGTTGCACGCGTTGAACATGTCCTTCAGCCGCGCGGCACCGTCCAGCAGCGAGTACTGGGTGTGGACGTGCAGGTGCGTGAACGGCGGCTTGGTCACAGTGGGAGTCCTCCGGCCGGGAGTGAGGGGGGCAGCCCCGAAGTCTACGTCGGGCGGGTGACAGATCACGGGCACCGACGGGTACGGTCATCCGTTGCAGAGCCAAGGACGGTGTCCGGAATCCGACCGGCACCGTGATCCACCAGCACCACCAGGAGGCATCCGCCATGGCGGTTCCCGAGACGACCGACGAACAGCGCGCCGAACAGATACTCGATGTCTTCGACACCGCGTTCGGCCTGTTGCTCGCCGCCGACCCCGCCGCTTTCCAGGTCAAGTTCCGGAAGATGGCCGCCTCCGCCTTCGCCTTCTACCGCGGCACGGCCTGCCTGTTCTACGCCGACCTGGAGCGCGACCGGCACGGCGGTCCCTTCCTGGACGAGCGGACGGGCCGGGTGTGGATCCACGGCGACCTGCACGCCGAGAACTTCGGCACGTACATGAACTCCGAAGGTCGCCTGATCTTCAACGTGAACGACTTCGACGAGGCGTACGTCGGCCCCTTCACCTGGGACCTCAAGCGCTTCGCCGCCTCCGTCGCCCTGATCGGCTACACCAAGGCCCTCAGCGACGAACAGATCAGCGAGCTGGTCAGGATCTACGCCCTCTCCTACCGGGAGCGGATCCACCGGCTGGCCGTCCGCGGCGAGGCCCCCTACGAGGAGGAGGTCCCCTCCTTCACCCTGGACAGCGCCGAGGGCCCGCTGCTGTCGGCGCTGCGCGTCGCCCGCTCGCGCACCCGGTTCTCGCTGCTGGACTCGATGACGGAGATCCGCGACCACGAGCGCCGCTTCACCTCGGGCGGCGGGGCGATCGAGCTGGACGCGGCGACCCGCTACAAGGTGCTGGCCGCCTTCGACGGGTACCTGGAGACGCTGCCGGAGGAGTCCCTGGTCCGGCCGGACTCCTACCGGGTCAAGGACGTGGTGGGCCGCCGGGGCGTGGGCATCGGCTCGGCGGGCCTGCCCTCGTACAACATCCTGCTGGAGGGGCACAGCGACGCCCTGGAGAACGACGTCGTGATCTACCTCAAGCAGGCGCAGACCCCGGCCGTGTCCCGGCACATCACCGACCGGACGGTGCGGGAGTACTTCCTGCACGAGGGGCACCGCACGGTGATCTCCCAGCGGGCCCTGCAGGCGCACGCCGACCCGTGGCTGGGCTGGACCGAGCTGGACGGCGCCGGGCAGCTGGTGGCGGAGGTCTCCCCGTACGCGGTGGACCTGGACTGGTCCGACCTGGACGACCCGGAGGAGATCGCGGCGGTGGTCGCCGACCTCGGCCGGGCCACGGCCACCATGCACGCGGCGGCCGACGAGGCGGAGAGCGGCCAGTCCCTGGTGCCGTTCTCCACCGAGCGCGCCATCGACGCGGCCATCGCCGCCGACGAGGAGGGCTTCACCCGGCTGCTGGTCGACTTCGCCCACGCCTACGGGGCCCGGGCGCGCGCCGACCACCAGATCTTCGTGGACCTGTTCCGCAACGGCCGGATCACGTCGTAGCTCCCCACGGAGCCCGGGCCCCAGGGCCCGGGTTCACAGGGAGTCGTGGCACACTCGCGACGATGGACCTATCAGGGACGGGACTCCGAGGGCTGCGGGCCGCGCTGTTCAGCGCGCTCGTCGTGCTGCTCTCGGCGGGCTCCCACGTACTGATGTCCCGGGTGCCGCTGCCGCCCGCCCTGGTGGCCGGGGCCTTCGTCGGCGTGTTCGTGATCGCCTTCGCGCTGGCGGGCCGGGAGCGCGGCTTCGGCCCGATCGCGGCCCTGCTGGTGCCGCTGGAGCTGGCGGCCGACACCGTCTTCACCGCCGGGCAGCACCTCTGCTACGGCCCCGCCGGCGGTCCGGTCTCCGGCCCGCTGCGCGCGCTGGGTCTGGACGAGCTGTGCGGCGGGACGCCGGTGGGCGGGCCGCTGACCGAGGTGGCCGGGCCGGTCTCCGACCCGGCGGCGCTGCTGGCCGCGCCCGGGCCGTGGACGCCCTGGCTGCTGCTGGGCGCCCACGTCGGCGTCGGGCTGCTCGCCGCGGCCTGGCTGCGGGGCGGCGAGCGGTCGCTGGCCCGGTCGCTACGGGCCCTGGCGGCCTTCGCGTTCCGGCCGCTGCTGCTGGCGGTGGCCGCGGTGGCGCCGGTCGCCGGAACGGCCGGGCGGGCGCCGCGCCCCCCGGTCGCGCGCACGGGGGGCCGTACCCGGTTCCCCGCGCACTCCGTGGGACGACGGGGACCACCCGTACGCGCGGCGCTCACGAGCGTCTGACGTACGTACGCGGTTCCCCCTCCCCACGCACATCCCACGGAGATCATCATGAGTTCACGCAACACCCAGGCGAACAAGGCGGCGGCCCGCGAGAAGCTGCGGATCGAGCGCGAGAAGCAGGCCAAGAAGGACCGGGCCCGCCGGCAGGTGATCGTGGCCGGAGCGGTCGTCGGCGTGCTCGCGCTGGCCGGCGGCGTCGGCTACGCGGTCGTGCAGGCCAACCAGCCCGGCTACTGGGACAAGGCGGCCGACGCCGCCCTGGTGAAGCCGAAGAACACGACCGGCGAGAACGGCACCACCGTCGTCGTCGGCAAGGCCGAGGCGAAGAAGACCCTGGAGCTGTACGAGGACTCGCGCTGCCCGGCGTGCGCCTCCTTCGAGCAGGCGGTCGGCGAGCAGGTCAAGAAGGACGTCGACGCCGGCAAGTACAAGCTCCAGTACTTCGGCGCCACCTTCATCGACAACGCGGTCAAGGGCGAGGGCTCGAAGAACGCGCTGAGCGCGTTGGGCGCCGCGCTGAACGTCAGCCCGCAGGCCTTCCTCGACTACAAGGGCGCGCTCTACTCGAAGGAGCTGCACCCGGAGGAGACCGTCGACAGCTTCGCCAAGGACGACTACCTCCTCAAGGTCGCGGACACGGTGCCGGCGCTCAAGGGCAACGCCGAGTTCAAGAAGGCCGTCGAGGACGGTACGTACGACCGCTGGGCGCTGGAGATGTCGAAGGACTTCGACAACTCCGACGTCAAGGGCACCCCGACGCTGAAGATGGACGGCAAGAAGATCGAGACCCCGCAGACCGCCGAGGCGTTCACGGCGGCCCTCGACAAGGCCCTCGCCGGCTGATCCACCGTCACACCACCGCACACGGGCGGGCGAACTCCTGGAGTTCGCCCGCCCGTTGCCTTCCCACATCTGTTCCCGGGCGTGTACCGATCAGTAATATGTTTGTCCGTGACCAGTCATCTCTCCCCTTCCGCCGGCTCCGCCGAGCGCCCGGCCCACCCGCGCCGCCGTACGGTCGTCCTGGCCGCCGCGGCCACGGCCGCACTCGCGCCGCTCGCCGCCCTGGGCACCCCGGCCGCCCACGCGGCGGGCCTCGCGCCCGCCTTCCTCCACGGCGTCGCCTCCGGCGACCCGCTGCCCGACGGGGTCCTGCTGTGGACCCGGGTCACCCCGACGCCGGAGGCCGTGCCCGGCTCCGGACTCGGCCCGGCCGTGACCGTGGGCTGGGAGGTGGCCGAGGACAAGGCCTTCACCCGGGTCGTGGCCTCCGGCACCGTCACCGCGAGCGCCGCCTCCGACCACACGGTCAAGGCCGACGTGCGCGGACTGCGCCCCCGCACCCCCTACTGGTACCGGTTCACCGCCGGCGCCGGCGTCTCCCCCGTCGGCCGGACCCTGACCACCCCGGCCGCCGACACCACCACCCCGGGGGTCCGCTTCGGCGTGGTCTCCTGCGCCAACTGGGAGGCCGGGTACTTCTCGGCGTACCGGCACCTCGCGACCCGCGCCGACCTGGACGCGGTCCTGCACCTGGGGGACTACATCTACGAGTACCCGAGCGGCGGTTACCCGGAGGCGAAGTACACCGTCCGCCCGCACGAGCCGAAGCACGAGATCCTCACCCTGGCCGACTACCGCACCCGGCACGGCACGTACAAGACGGACACCGACCTCCAGGCGCTGCACGCGGCGCACGCGATCGTCGCGATCTGGGACGACCACGAGTTCGCCAACGACGCCTGGGCGGGCGGCGCCGAGAACCACACCCCGGGCGCCGAGGGTGACTGGGCGGCCCGCGCGGCCGCCGCCAAGCAGGCGTACTTCGAGTGGATGCCCGTACGCGCCTCCATCGCCGGCACCGTCTACCGGCGCCTGCGCTTCGGCACCCTCGCCGACCTGCACCTGCTCGACCTGCGCTCCTTCCGCTCCCAGCAGGTCAAGGTGGGCTCCGGGTCGGTGGACGACCCGGAGCGCACCATGACCGGGCGGGCGCAGTTGGACTGGCTGAAGCAGGGGTTGGCTGCCTCGAACGCGACCTGGAAGCTGGTCGGCACCTCGGTGATGATCTCGCCCGTGGCCTTCGGCGCGCTGCCCGCGCACCTGCTGCAACCGCTCACCAAGCTGCTCGGCCTGCCCGAGGGCGGCATCGCGGCCAACGTCGACCAGTGGGACGGCTACACGGACGATCGCAAGGAACTCCTGGGCCACTTGAAGGACCGGAACATCAAGAACACGGTGTTCCTGACCGGCGACATCCACATGGCGTGGGCGAACGAGGTCCCGACGCACAAGGCGACGTACCCGGGCTCGGGCAGCGCGGCGACCGAGTTCGTGGTGACCTCGGTGACCTCCGACAACGTGGACGACATCCTGCACGTGCCGGCGGACACCGCCTCACTGGTCGCCGAATCGGCCATCAAGGCCGCGAACTGGCACGTGAAGTGGCTGGACATGGACTCCCACGGCTACGGGGTCCTGGACGTCACCGCCGAGCACGCGCAGATGGACTACTACGTGGTCTCGGACAAGCGGCGGCCGGACGCGACCTCCGCCTGGGCCCGCTCGTACCGGACACCGAACGGGACGCAGAAGGTGGAGCGGGTGTACCGGCCCAGCCACTGACGATCCGTCAATTTTATTGCCAACAGGGGCGCTTGGTTTATTCCAAGCGCCCCTCGGCGTCAGAGGCAACAAATTTTTTACGCCGGGGATCTTGACCTGAATATGTCATGCACACATAAGCTTCGCGCCAGTCGGAGAGATCCTCCGGCCAACACCCCCCACCGCGAGGAGCACACGTGCGCGCTTCTGCCCGCATATCCCCCCTTCTCCGCCGCCGTCTGATGACCACGGCGGTCCTGGCCGGAACCCTGGCCTTCACCCCGCTCGCCACGCCCACCACGCTCGCCGCCGCCAAGACCCCCGCCGAGGTGTGCGCCGAGGAAGGTACGACCGGGGCCCCCGCCAACGCCCGCGTCGCCCGCCCCCACGACGAGCACGCGGCCGAGCCCAACGAGGTCACCGACGGCCAGGCGCAGGCCATGGACGCCGACCTCAAGTCGAAGCTCGACAAGGCTCTCAAGAACCAGCCGCAGCGCAGCCTGCGCGCCGCCGAGGCCGTCACGAACATCCCCGTGTACTTCCACGTCATCCACTCCGGCACCTCCGGAAGGCTGACGGCCACGGACATCGGCAAGCAGCTGGCGGTCCTGAACGCGGCCTACGGCGGCCAGGGCACCGGCAACGTGAACTCCAACTTCCAGTTCACCCTGGCGTCGACCGACTACACGGACAACAGCAGCTGGTACAACCTGGCTTCCGGCTCCACGGCCGAGAAGAACATGAAGAACACCCTGCGCAAGGGCGGCCCGGGCGCGCTCAACTTCTACACCGCCAACCTGTCCGGCGGCCTGCTCGGCTGGGCGACCTTCCCGACCTCCTACGCCTCCAGCCCCATGATGGACGGCGTCGTCGTACTCGACAGCTCGCTGCCCGGGGGCTCCTCCGCCAACTACAACGAGGGCGACACCGCCACCCACGAGGTCGGCCACTGGCTGGGTCTGTACCACACCTTCCAGGGCGGCTGTAACGGCAACGGCGACTACGTCACCGACACCCCAGCCGAGAAGAGCGCCGCGTACGAGTGCCCGACCGGCCGTGACAGCTGCGCGAGCAAGCCGGGCGCTGACCCGATCCGCAACTTCATGGACTACACGTACGACTCCTGCATGTACCAGTTCACCGGCGGACAGGTGGCTCGCATGACGAGCAACTGGACCGCCTACCGGGCGGGCTGACCCAACGCCTCCCGGCATCGACGGGCGCGGGGCACGGACCGGAGAGCGCCGGACCGTGCCCCGCGTCGTCGCGCCGCCGGGGTGCGGGGCCGCCTACAGGGTGTCGAGGAATCCGAGCGAGACCTTCCAGGCCTCCTCCGCCGCCTCGGCGTCGTAGTCGTCGAGGTCCGGGTCCGTGAACAGGTGCCCGGCGCCGGGGTAGGTGTGGACCTCCACGTCCGCGCCGGCCCGCCGCATCCGCAGGTACCACGCGGTCAGCCAGTCGTGCGGCTCGAACGGGTCCGGGTCGGCGATGTGCAACTGCACCGGCAGCTCGTCCGCCGAGGCGTCCTCCGCCAGGTCCACCGTCCCGTGCAGGAGCAGCAGCCCGCGCGCCTTGTCGTCGGCCAGCGCCAGGTGCTGGGCGACGGAACCGCCGAAGGAGAAGCCCGCGTAGACCAGGCCCTGGTCGGAGTGCGGGGCCGCGGCCAGCACCGCCCGCTTGAGCAGCTCGTCCCGGCCGATCTCCTCCTGGTGGGCGATGCCTTCCTCGACCGTCGCGAACGTACGGCCCTCGAAGAGGTCGGGCACCTCGACCCGGTGTCCGGCCGCCCGCAGCCGGTCGGCCGCCGCGTGCACCGCGGGCCTCAGCCCGTACGTCGAATGGAAGAGCATGATGTTCATGTCTCCCATCGTGCCAGTTTCCCGGTGGGTTCCCCGGTTACGTTCTCCGGTATGGATATGGAGAACGTCCTGCGTCCCCTCCTCGTCATCGGCGGCGCCCTGGCGCTCACCCTGCTCGCCGGATGGCTGCTCGACCTGCTGCTCCGCAAGGCGGACGCCCGGCATCCGGAAACCCCGCTCTGGGGGTTGCTGCGCCGCTGCGGCCTGCCGTTCCGGCTGGTCCTGGGCACGGCCCTGCTGCGCGGCGGTTACCGGGAGGCGGGCGTCCTGCCCGACCACACCGTGGCCGTCGGCCGGGCCCTGACCGTGGTCATGATCGCCTCGACCGCCTGGCTGCTCGTGGGCATCGCGACGGCGATCGTCGACGCCTCGTACGCGCGCTACGCCTCGGCCTCCCCGAACGACGCCCGGGTCCGCCGGGTCCGCACCCAGGTCACGCTGATCCAGCGGGTGGTCACCGCCGTGGTCGTGGTGGTCGCGGTCGCCGCCATGCTGCTGACCTTCCCCCCGATGCGCACCCTCGGCGCCTCCATGCTGGCCTCGGCGGGCGTGCTCGGCATCGTCGCGGGCATCGCGGCCCAGGCGGCGCTCGGCAACCTCTTCGCCGGACTGCAGATCGCCTTCGGCGACACCGTCCGCATCGGGGACACCGTGGTCGTGGACAAGGAGTGGGGCACGGTCGAGGAGATCACCCTCACCTTCCTGGTGGTCCGCACCTGGGACGAGCGCCGGATCACGATGCCGGTGTCGTACTTCACCAGCAAGCCGTACGAGAACTGGTCGCGCGGCGGCGCGGAGATGACCGGCACCGTCTTCTGGCACCTGGACCACTCGGCGCCGATCGCCCTGATGCGGGAGCGGCTCGCGGAGATCCTCAAGGACGTGCCCGAGTGGGACGGCCGCTCCTACGGCCTGGCCGTCACGGACACCACCCCGCACACCATCCTGGTCCGCGCGGTCGTCACCGCGAAGGACGCCGACGACATCTGGACGGTGCGCTGCGCGGTGCGCGAGCAACTGATCACCTGGCTGACCGCACACCACACGTACGCCCTCCCCCGCGTCACGACGACGGAGGCCGCTCCCCGACCGTAGCGGGCGCCCTGACGGTGCTACGGGCTGCGCAGGCTGCGTACGTCGAGGTGACGCAGGACCCGGTCCACGATCTCGGGGTCGGAGCCCGGTTCGCTGCGGGCGGCCAGTACCTCGTGGCGGGCGGCGGACATCATCTCCCGCTGGATCCGCTGGATGTGCCGGATGCGTTCGACCCGCTGGGCGTAGGCCTCGCGGCGTTCGTCGTCGACCATGTCGGGGCTGATCCTGGCCCCGACGTCGTAGGCCCGCCGGTACAGCGTCTCGATCAGGTCGTCGGGCAGGTCCTCGACCTCCTCGATCTCCTTCAGGCGCCGCTTGGCGGCCTTCGCGGCGCGGACCGCGAGCTGCCGTTCGGTCTCCCGCTCGGCGTCCACGTCGGCCTCCACCCCCAGCCGTCGCACCAGCCAGGGCAGGGTCAGGCCCTGGCAGACCAGGGTCACCATGATCACCGCGAAGGCGATGAAGACGATCTCGTCCCGTCCGGGGAAGGGCTCGCCGGACTCGGTGCTCAGCGGGATGGCGAGGGCCAGGGCCACCGAGGCCACGCCCCGCATGCCGGCCCACCACATGACCACGCTCTCGCGCCAGCTGACGGGGATCTCCTCGTCCCAGTCGCGCCGCCGGTGGAGCTTGCGCGCCAGCCAACCGGCCGGCAGCAGCCAGATCAGCCGTACGCCGACCACGACCGCGATCACCACGGCCGCCCAGCCCGCCATCTCCCAGACCCGGCCCTTGGCGACGCTGAACACGTTGTGCAGTTCCAGGCCGATCAGCCCGAACGCCACCCCGGTGACCAGCATGTCGACGACTTCCCAGAACGTGTGCCCGGCGAGGCGCCCCAGGACGTCGTCGGCGTCCGAGGCGTACTCGGCGAGGAACAGCGCCGTCGTCAGGACGGCCAGCACGCCGGAACCCTGCATCTCCTCCGCGACGACGTACGACACGAACGGCACCAGCAGGGTCAGGCCGATCTGGAGCGTGGCGTCGTCGAGCCGCCCCATGAGCCGCTGGGTGGCCCAGCCGAGCGCGAGCCCCACCGCCAGGGCGACCACGGCGGACAGCACGAACTCGCCGAGGGCCCCGGGCCAGGAGAAGCTGCCGCTCACGACGGCCGCGACGGCCACGTGGTAGAGCACGATGGCGGTGACGTCGTTGAACAGCCCCTCGCCCTCCAGGATGGACACCATCCGGCGCGGCAGCCCGAGCGCCCCGGCGACGGCGGTGGCCGCGACCGGGTCGGGCGGGGCGACCAGCGCGCCGAGCGCGACGGCGGCGGCGATCGGCAGGGCGGGGATGACGGCGTGCGCCACGGCGGCGACGGCGGCGGTGGTCACGAACACCAGCGCGACGGCCAGCAGCAGGATCGGCCGGACGTTCGCGGCGAACTGCCGCCAGGAGGTCCGCTGCACCGAGGCGTACAGCAGCGGTGGCAGCACCAGCGGCAGGATGTAGTCGGGCGGAATGTCGACGTTCGGCACGGCCGGCACCAGCGCCAGCACGACCCCGCCGAGGGTCATCAGAATCGGCGCGGGCAGCCCGAGCCGGTCCCCGAGCGGTACGGTGACGACGGCTCCGAGCAACAAGACGAACAACAGGGCGAGCTGATCCACTCCCCCACCCTGCCGGCCCACCCCACCGGACGAAGCAGCCGCACCCCGTGTCGCCACGAGGTCCGTTCCGCCTCCCCCGGCAGGTCCAGCCCCACCGGCCGGCAACCCGGCAACACCACCCGCAACCCAGCCCCACCGGCCGTACCCAGCCCCACCGGCCACACCCAGCCCCGCCGGCGTTTGAGGCGCGGGGGCCCCGGGGCAGCGCCCCCGACAACGGCACCGCCGCACAGCCCGACCGCCCACAACCCAGCCCCGCCGGCGTTTGAGGCGCGGGGGCCCGGGGGCAGCGCCCCCGGCAACGGCGCCGCACATCCCGACCGGCCCGGGCCGAGGCCCACCCCCGGAATCAGCGACCCCCTCCCGGACTCACCGCCCGGCCAGGGCCCTCCGCATGGCGCGATGTGGAATATCCGCGTCAAGGAACTCCGGCCCGTAGGCCACGTACCCGAGCCGCTCGTAGAAGCCGAGCGCGTGCGTCTGCGCACCCAGCTCGACGGCGGCCAGCCCGAGCCGCCCCGCCTCCGCCTCGATCGCGCGGACCAGCGCCACCCCGACGCCCAGCCCCCGCGCGGACTTGTTGACGGCCAGCCGCCCGAGGGAGCCGACCTCCGGGGAGCCCGTCTTGGACAGGGCTTCGGGCCCGTACAGCAGCCGGCCGGTACCGAGCGGCTCCCCGTCCGGCCCGGTGGCCAGCACGTGCAGCGCGATCGCGTCGTAGGCGTCGTACTCGATGGACTCCGGCACCGACTGCTCGACGACGAACACCTCGGTCCGCACCGCGTAGCACGCGGCCAGGTCGGCGTCCGAGGAAGCGACCCGCACGGTGACGGCGGGGGCCGTCACTGGCTCTCGGCCCGGATCACATCCAGGGCGTGCCGCAGGTCCGCCGGGTAGCCGCTCTCGAACTCCACCCACTGGCCGTCGGAGGGGTGTTCGAAGCCGAGGCGGACGGCGTGCAGCCACTGGCGGGTCAGCCCCAGCCGCTTGGCGACGGTCGGGTCGGCCCCGTAGGTCAGGTCGCCGACGCAGGGGTGCCGGTGCGCGGACATGTGCACGCGGATCTGGTGCGTGCGGCCGGTCTCCAGCTTGATGTCCAGCAGCGAGGCCGCGCGGAAGGCCTCGATCAGGTCGTAGTGGGTGACGGAGGGCTTGCCCTCCTGGGTCACGGCCCACTTGTAGTCGGCGTTCGGGTGCCGGCCGATGGGGGCGTCGATGGTGCCGCTCATCGGGTCCGGGTGTCCCTGCACCAGCGCGTGGTAGCGCTTGTCCACGACGCGCTCGCGGAACTGGTTCTTGAGGGAGGTGTACGCGCGCTCGGACTTGGCGACGGCCATCAGGCCGGAGGTGCCGACGTCGAGGCGGTGCACGATGCCCTGGCGCTCGGCGGCGCCGGAGGTGGAGATCCGGTAGCCGGCGGCGGCGAGGCCACCGATGACGGTGGTACCGGTCCAGCCGGGGCTCGGGTGGGCGGCGACGCCCACCGGCTTCATGATGACCACGATGTCGTCGTCGTCGTGGACGATCTCCATGCCGGGGACCGGCTCGGCGACGAGCTCGACCGGACGCGGGGGTGCGGGCATCTCGACTTCGAGCCAGGCGCCACCGTGCACGCGTTCGGACTTCCCGACGACGCTGCCGTCGACCGACACCTTCCCCTCGGACGCCAGTTCGGCCGCCTTCGTCCGGGAAAATCCGAACATACGGGCGATGGCGGCGTCCACGCGCTCGCCTTCGAGGCCATCGGGAACGGGCAGGGTGCGGATCTCGGGAATCGTACTCACCTGTCGAGTATGCAGGACTCGGCAGACGGCGATTCCCGCGAGCGCCCCGCGATCAGTCCTTGTGGACGCTGCCGTCCGGGTCCAGGCCCCGGAACGAGAGCAGGACGATCAGGATGCCGCCGCACACGATCGCCGAGTCCGCGAGGTTGAAGACCGCGAAGTGCGCGGGAGCGATGAAGTCGACGACCGCCCCCCGGAACACGCCCGGCGAACGGAAGATCCGGTCGGTGAGGTTGCCCAGCGCACCACCGAGCAGCAGGCCCAGCGCGATCGCCCACGGCAGGCTGTAGAGCTTGCGCGCCAGTCGCACGATGACGACGATCACGCCCGCCGCGATGCAGGTGAAGATGATCGTGAAGGCCTCGCCGAAGCCGAAGGCCGCTCCGGGGTTGCGGATCGCCTCGAACCGCAGCAGGTCGCCGACGATGTCGATCGGCGGCTGGTGCTCCAGCTTCGCCACGACCAGCATCTTGCTGCCGAGGTCGAGCAGGTACGCCAGCACCGCCACGACGAGCAGCGCGACGATCCGCCGGTGCCCCTTGGGCGCGTCCGGCTCCGCGTGCGGCTCGGCGTCGTCCCCGACCTCCGGCGTACCGATGATGCGCTCCGCCTCTGCCACGTGAGTCCCTCGAACTAGCGCGAACCAGGTGGCCGGCGCGCGGCGCCGGATGCCTGGACCCTGACTGGTACACGAGAGTACGTCAGGGTGCGCGCGACCGCCCCGGCCCGGGCCGCTCCTCGCGCGTCCGAGGGCAGGCCGGCCGGAACTTCGGCGACACGACCTGGGCCCGAAAGGGACGGCCCGGACCGCCTAGTGCCGCCGTTCCTGCTTCTGCTTGCAGTCCACGCACAGGGTGGCGCGCGGGAAGGCCTGCATGCGCGCCTTGCCGATCGGCTGCCCGCAGTTCTCGCAGAGCCCGTACGTGCCCGCCTCCAGGCGTTCCAGGGCCCGCTCGGTCTGCTCCAGCATCGAGCTGGCGTTCGCCGCGAGGGCGAGTTCGGACTCCCGGGTGATGTTCTTGGTGCCGGTGTCGGCCTGGTCGTCGCCGGCGCCGTCGCCCGAGTCCCGCATCAGGCCCGTGATCGCCACTTCGGAGGCCTCCAGCTCGGCCCGCAGCCGCAGCACCTCCGACAGCAGCTCCGTACGGGCCTCCTCCACCTCGCCGGTCGTCCACGGGTCCTCGCCGGGACGTACCGCCAGCTCCTCGGGGGCCGTGGGCGCGGTGGCCCGCGCCTTGGGGAGTCCGCTGGTGGCGGCCGCGGCCGTCTTCCTGGCCGTACCCGCAGTCTTCTTGGCAACCACTTTCCGAGCTCCCGTCTTCTGCGCGGCCGGGGCCGCCCCCTCGGCCGCGGCCGCCTTGGCCGTGGCCTTGCTCGTGGTGCGCTTCGCCGCCGGGGACCCGGCGGACTTGGCCGCCTTCGCCGTCCCGGCGGACTTGGCGGTATGGGCGGCCTTGGCGGTCCTGGCCGCCTTGGCCGGTTCCGCCGCCGCCGATTTCTTGGCCGGGGCCTTCTTCACGGTCGCCTTCGCGGGCGCCTTCTTGGCAGGAGCCGCCCGCTCGGTGGCAGGCGTGGAGCCTGGCACAGCAGCCACCTCCTGCGTCGCCGTCTTCTTCGCCACCATGGCCGCGGCCCCTTTTCACATACTGTGCTCTTGTTTGTGAATCGTGCCGGAACGATAAATCGGCTCCGACCCCACGGCAACGGGGCACGCGTCCATCGAGGTCAACCTGCATCCGTTGTGCCCAGCGTGACGCCCGGTAATCCGCCCCGCCCGGCCCGGCGGATCCCGCACCGGCCCCTCGGCCCATTCGGGGCATACCGCCGTCGCCCCCGCGCCCCGCCGCCGACCGGCCCGAACCGGTCGGCCGGGCGCCGCACCGGCCCGTACACTGGGCGCAGCGAGAGGCATGGATGGGGACGAGTAGCGTCGGACGCAGCCAGGAGCGACCCGGGGACGGTGAGAGCCCGGGGGCGAGCGCGACGTGAAGGATCACCCCGGAGCCGCCGGAAGAAAGCCCCCCGGGGCCCGTAGAACCGGCTTCGCACCCCAATGAGGGGGCCACCGGCACGTCCGGGGGCCAAGGAGGGTGGTACCGCGGGAGCCGCAGCGCTCTCGTCCCTCCGGACGGAAGTGACACCCCGCCGGAGGAAGAGTTCAGCCTCATGACCACACCGCCGCAATACCGCCCGGTACCCGCCCAGGTCGACCTGCCTGCCCTTGAGCACGCGGTCCTCGACTTCTGGCGCGAGAGCAAGACCTTCGCCAAGACCCTGGAGCAGTCCGAGGGCCGCCCCGAATGGGTCTTCTACGAGGGCCCGCCCACCGCGAACGGCATGCCCGGCGCGCACCACATCGAGGCCCGCGTCTTCAAGGACGTCTTCCCCCGGTTCCGCACCATGCGCGGCTACCACGTCGCCCGCAAGGCCGGCTGGGACTGTCACGGCCTGCCCGTCGAGCTCGCCGTCGAGAAGGAACTCGGCTTCAACGGCAAGCAGGACATCGAGGCGTACGGCATCGCCGAGTTCAACGACAAGTGCCGCGAGTCGGTGACCCGCCACACCGACGCGTTCGCCGAGCTCACGACCCGGATGGGCTACTGGGTCGACCTGGACGACGCCTACCGGACCATGGACCCCGAGTACGTCGAGTCCGTGTGGTGGTCGCTGAAGGAGATCTTCAACAAGGGCCTGCTCACCCAGGACCACCGCGTCGCCCCCTGGTGCCCGCGCTGCGGCACCGGCCTGTCCGACCATGAGCTGGCCCAGGGCTACGAGACGGTCGTCGACCCCTCGGTCTACGTCCGCTTCCCGCTGACCTCCGGCCCCCTCGCCGGTGAGGCCGCGCTCCTGGTGTGGACGACGACCCCCTGGACCCTGGTGTCCAACACGGCGGTCGCGGCGCACCCCGAGGTCCGGTACGTCGTCGCGACGGACGGCGAGCAGAAGCTCGTCGTCGCCGAGCCGCTGCTGGAGAAGTCCCTCGGCGAGGGCTGGGAGGCCACCGGGCAGTCCTTCACGGGCAAGGAGATGGAGCGCTGGACGTACGAGCGTCCGTTCGCCCTCATCGAGTTCCCCGAACCCGCCCACTACGTCGTGAACGCCGAGTACGTCACGACCGAGGACGGCACCGGTCTGGTCCACCAGTCCCCCGCCTTCGGCGCCGACGACCTCGCGGTCTGCCGCGCGTACGGCCTGCCGGTCGTGAACCCGGTCCGTCCCGACGGCACCTTCGAGGAGGAGGTCCCGCTCGTCGGCGGCGTCTTCTTCAAGAAGGCCGACGAGAAGCTGACCGCCGACCTCGACGCGCGCGGCCTGCTCTTCAAGCACATCGCCTACGAGCACAGCTACCCGCACTGCTGGCGCTGCCACACGGCGCTGCTGTACTACGCGCAGCCGTCCTGGTACGTCCGCACCACCGCCGTCAAGGACGCGATGCTGCGGGAGAACGAGAAGACCAACTGGTTCCCGGACTCCGTCAAGCAGGGCCGCTTCGGCGACTGGCTGAACAACAACATCGACTGGGCGCTGTCCCGCAACCGCTACTGGGGCACCCCGCTGCCGATCTGGCGCTGCGAGGAGGACCACCTCACCTGCGTCGGCTCCCGCGCCGAGCTGAGCGAGCTGTCCGGCACGGACCAGTCGCAGCTGGACCCGCACCGCCCGTACATCGACGCCGTCACCTTCCCCTGCACGCACGAGGGTTGCGACCTGACCGCCGTCCGCGTGCCGGAGGTCATCGACGCCTGGTACGACTCGGGGTCGATGCCGTTCGCGCAGTGGGGCTACCCGTACAAGAACAAGGAGATCTTCGAGAAGCGCTACCCGGCGCAGTTCATCTCGGAGGCCATCGACCAGACGCGCGGCTGGTTCTACACGATGATGGCGGTCGGCACCCTCGTCTTCGACAAGTCCTCCTACGAGAACGTGGTCTGCCTCGGCCACATCCTCGCCGAGGACGGCCGCAAGATGTCCAAGCACCTGGGCAACATCCTCCAGCCGATCCCGCTGATGGACCAGCACGGCGCCGACGCCGTCCGCTGGTTCATGGCCGCCGGCGGTTCGCCGTGGGCGGCGCGGCGCGTGGGCCACGGCACGATCCAGGAGGTCGTCCGCAAGACGCTCCTCACGTACTGGAACACGGTCGCCTTCCAGGCCCTGTACGCCCGCACCTCCCAGTGGGCGCCCTCCGCCGCGGATCCGGCGCCGGCCGACCGCACGGTCCTGGACCGCTGGCTGCTGTCGGAGCTGCACACCCTGACCTCCGAGGTCACGGACGCGTTGGAGGCATACGACACCCAGCGCGCCGGGAAGCTGCTGTCGTCCTTCGTCGACGACCTGTCGAACTGGTACGTCCGCCGCTCGCGCCGTCGCTTCTGGCAGGGCGACGCGGCCGCGCTGCGCACCCTGCACGACGTGGTCGAGACGATCACCCGGCTGATGGCCCCGCTGACCCCGTTCATCACGGAGCGGGTCTGGCAGGACATGATCGTCCCGGTCACCCCGGAGGCGCCGGAGTCGGTGCACCTGTCGAGCTGGCCGGTCGCGGACACCGCGGCCATCGACCGCGGCCTGTCCCAGCAGATGCTGCTGGTACGCCGCCTCGTGGAGCTGGGCCGGGCGACCCGCGCGGAGTCGGGCGTCAAGACCCGTCAGCCGCTCTCGCGCGCGCTGGTCGGGGCGGTGGGCTTCGACGCCCTGTCCCCGGAGCTGCGGGCGCAGATCACGGAGGAGCTGAACGTCTCCTCCCTGGCCTCCCTCTCGGAGGTCGGCGGGTCCCTGGTGGACACCACCGCCAAGGCCAACTTCCGGGCGCTGGGCAAGCGCTTCGGCAAGGGCGTGCAGGACGTGGCGAAGGCCGTCGCCGCGGCCGACGCGGCGGCGCTGTCGCTGGCGCTGCGCGCCGGCTCCGCGGAGATCGAGGTGAACGGCGGGACGGTGGCCCTCACCCCGGAGGAGGTCATCATCACCGAGACCCCGCGCGAGGGTTGGTCGGTGGCCTCCGACTCGGGCGCCACGGTGGCCCTGGACCTGGAGATCACCCCGGAACTGCGACTGGCGGGCCTGGCCCGTGACGCGATCCGGCTGATCCAGGAGGCCCGCAAGAACTCCGGCCTGGACGTCGCGGACCGGATCGCCCTGCGCTGGTCCTCCCCCGACGAGGAGGTCGTCACGGCCCTGACCGACCACGCGGCCCTCATCGCCGACGAGGTCCTGGCCACCGACTTCGCCCGCGGCGAGGCCACCCCCCAACACGGCCCCGCCTTCACGGACGACTCCCTCTCCCTGACCTTCCACCTCCACAAGTCCTGACCCCCCACCCCACCCGGCCCGGCCCGCACCCCTCCCGGGGGTGGGGGCCGCCCCCATTCCCAACGCCTGCCCCCGTCCCACCCCCACCCAGCCCCACCGGCGCCGCACACACACGGGGCCCGGGCGCAGCCCACCCCCACCCAGCCCCGCCGGCGTTTGAGGCGCGGGGCCCCGGGGGCAGCGCCCCCCCGGCAACGGCGCCGCACGACGGGTCCGGGCGCAGCCCGGGGAACGGAGGAAGGGCGGGGCGGGGACACGCCCCGCGCAGCGGCACCCGCGGCGCCACCCACCCCCGGGTACGGGAACGGGCCGGGCCCGGCACCCCCGCAGGGGAACCGGGCCCGGCCCGTGGAACCACCGACCCCGCCGAAGCGAAGACGGCTCCGACAACGCCTAGTTGTCGTCCTCGTCGATCAGGAAGCCCCGCATGGGAGACGGCGCCTGCATCGGCTGCGGAGCAGCAGGCCGCACCGGAGCCATCGGCTGCGTCATCGCCGGGGACATCTGCTGCTGGCCACCGTAGGACGGTCCGGCACCCATCGGCGAGGGGCCACCCATCGGGGACGGACCACCCATGGACGGGTTCCCCATCGAGTGCCCCATCGCCCCGGCCGGAGCCATGGACGGGGACTGCGACGGCGGCAGCGCCGGACCGGCGGGCCCGCGCGGCGGAGCCAGGGAGTCGTCGGCCTGGGTCTCCAGCTGGCGCAGCTGCGACTCCAGGTACGACTTCAGGCGCGTACGGTACTCACGCTCGAAGCCCCGCAGGTCCTCGACCTTGCGCTCCAGCGTGGCGCGGGCGGACTCCAGGGAGCCCATCGCGACGCGGTGCTTCTCCTGCGCGTCCCGCTCCAGCGCGTCCGCCTTGGCACGGGCGTCCCGCTCCAGACCCTCGGCGCGCGAACGGGCCTCGCCGACGATCTTGTTGGCCTCGGAACGGGCCTCCGCGATCGCCTGGTCGGCGGTCTGCTGCGCGAGCGACAGGACGCGGGCGGCGCTGTCGCCACCGGGGCCCTGCTGCGGAAGCTGCGGCTGCTGCTGGTGCATCTGCTGACCCATGGGCTGCATCTGCTGCCCCATCGGCTGCATCTGCTGGCCCATCGGCTGGCCGAGCTGGTTCTGGCCGCCCATGGACTGCTGCTGCATGGGCTGCTGGCCCATCTGCTGCTGCATCGACTGCTGGCCCATCTGCTGCTGCGGCGCCATGGGGTGCTGGCCACCCATGGACTGCTGCTGCTGCATGGGGTTGCCCATCTGGCCCGGACCCTGCGGTCCGTGTCCACCGGGGCCCGGGGGAAGCTGCGGCGGGCCCATCTGCGGCTGCTGCTGCTGCTGCGGCGGGCCGGATATGGCCGCGGGCACGGGGGCGCCGGGGCCGCGCTGGTCCTGGGGTTCCGGCTTGCGCATCCCCTGCTGCTGCTGGTTCTGCTGGTTCTGCTGGTTCTGCGCGGCGGCGCGCGTGGCGGCGGCCAGCTTGGCGCGCAGGTCCTCGTTCTCGCGCAGCAGGCGCGTCAGTTCGGACTCGACCTCGTCGAGGAAGGCGTCGACCTCGTCCTCGTCATAGCCTTCTCGCAGGCGGACGGTCGTGAACTGCTTGTTCCGCACGTCCTCGGGAGTCAGCGGCATGTCTTCTTCACCTCTACGTAGTCGTCGGCAGTCGGCAAGACCTGGAGCATCCCCGCGCGTGTGGGGAGCACATCGTTCACACGCTTCTCGCAGCGGTGCTCACGAAACTGATGAGGATGTAAACGATGATCATCAGAACGAAGAAGGACAGGTCGAGTGCCACGCCCCCGAGACGCAACGGCGGGATGAAACGCCGAAGAAGCTTGAGCGGTGGATCGGTGACAGTGTAGGTGGCCTCCAGGACGACCACCATCGCCTTGCCGGGTGTCCATGAACGTGCGAACTGGAACACGTAGTCCATGACCAGTCGGAAGATCAGCACGATGAGGAAGCACATCAGCGCGATGTAGACCACTTGCAGTGCGACGCCCATCCCGCGCTTCCCTCTCCCCTGCTTCCGCTCTGTTCCCGGTCCCGTATCTGACGGATCGGTCTAGCTTTGGTTGAAGAACCCGCCCTCCGCAATGCGGGCCTTGTCCTCCGCCGTGACATCGACGTTAGCAGGCGACAGCAGGAACACCTTCTGTGTCACGCGTTCAATGCTGCCGTGCAGACCGAACACGAGGCCGGCGGCGAAGTCGACCAGACGCTTCGCGTCCGTGTCGTCCATCTCCGTGAGATTCATGATCACCGGAGTGCCCTCACGGAAGTGTTCCCCGATGGTACGGGCCTCGTTGTAGGTCCGGGGGTGCAGCGTCGTGATGCGGTACGGCTCCCGCTCGGAGACGACCTTGGGCATGATCACGGGTGCGTTCTTCTCCAGGTTGGTGCGGTCAGGTGTGATGGATGCCACGGGGGCAATTCGCGCCGGACGTCCGCTTTCTACCGGCATCGGGAGGGGTTCCCGCTGTGCCGGAGGCTGTACGGCTCGTACCGGTTCGTCCCTTACGGGCGGTTGGTGCACGGGCTGCTGCCGATGGTCGCGGTCACGCGGACGCTCCGGCTCCGGCTCGGGTTCGAACTCGTCATCGGGGTCGTACCCCGGGTTGTCGTACCGGTCGTCCTCCACGAGGCCGAGGTAGACCGCCATCTTGCGCATCGCGCCGGCCATTCTCCGAGTCCTCCGCTCTGTGGTGGATCGCCCTGTCGCAGGTGTCGCTGTGTCAGTCAGCAAGGTCGCTGTGTCACCAAAGTCACCAACTGCCCGCGATCCACGTGGTCTGTCCGCTCATCTGCGGAAATGACCATATTTTCTGCTGTGGTCCGACTTTCTTCGCGACGTTACCCGAGCCGGGGTCTCGCGCCGAGCACCGCAGTGCCGACGCGTACATGTGTCGCACCCGCCTGCACCGCCTGTTCCAGGTCCGCGCTCATTCCGGCCGACACCATCGTGGCAGTCGGATGGTCTTCGCGCAGGCGGGATGACAATTCCACCAGCCTCTCGAAGGCGGCCCGTTCGCGTCCCGCGTACGTGCCGGACAGGGGGGCGACGGTCATGACACCGTCGATCCGCAGTCCGGGCGCCCGCGCCACGAGGTCCGCCAACTCCGGCAGCAGGTCCGGGGCCGCGCCGCCCCGGGCGCCCCGTTCGCCCGACTCGGCGTCGAGGGCGATCTGTACCAGGACGCCGAGTTCGCGACCGGCGGCATCGGCCGCCGTCGACAGTGCCGTGACGAGCTTGGGCCGGTCGACCGACTGCACCACGTGCGCGTATCCCGCCACCGAACGGACTTTGTTCGTCTGCAACTGGCCGACGAAGTGCCAGTCGAGCGGCAGATCCGCGCAGGCCGCGGCTTTGGGGGCGGCGTCCTGGTCGCGGTTTTCCGCAACATGACGGATACCCAGGTCCGCCAGCAGTCGTACGTCGCTCGCGGGGTAGGTCTTGGTGACCACGATGAGGGTCACCTCCTCCCGCGCGCGGCCCGCGGCCGCGCAGGCGGACGCGATGCGCTCCTCCACCCGCGCGAGGTTCTGCGCGAGTTCAGACTTACGGTCTGTCATCAATCCGTTCCAACCACACATATCCGGCGAGCCGCCCGGTCACCCGGTCGCGGCGGTACGAGAAGTGGTCCCGCGACTCCAGTGTGCAGACCGGGGAGCGGTGAACGGAAGCCACCCCCGCCCCGACCAGTTGCGCGTGCACTCCGGCGACCACGTCCACGGCCGGCGTCCCCCAGCTGGTCTCGGCCCACGCGGCCGGCGCCACCTCGGCGACGGCCTCCCGCATCTCGGCCGGTACTTCGTAGCAACGCCCGCAGACGGCCGGTCCCGTACGGGCGACCATGCGCGCGGGGTCGGCGCCGAGGGCGACCATCGCCTCCACGGCGGCGGGGACCACCCCCGCGACCAGTCCCGGCCGCCCGGCGTGGGCGGCGCCCGCGATTCCCGCGACGGGGTCGGCGAGCAGGACCGGGGTGCAGTCGGCGGTGAGCACGGCCAGGGCCAGGCCGCGACGCGCCGTCACCACCGCGTCGACGGCGGGGACCGGTTGCCCGGCGCCCCACGGTCCGTCGACCACGGCCACGTCCCGCCCGTGCACCTGGTTCATCCAGACCACCAGGTCCGGGTCGATGCCCAGGGTGCGCGCCGCGCCGTCCCGGTTCGCACGAACGGCGGCCGGGTCGTCTCCGACCGCGCCGCCGAGATTGAGCTCCTCGTACGGAACGGCGCTCACTCCGCCCCACCGGTCGGTGAAGGCGAAGTGGGCGCCGTTCTCGCTGTGCTGCCCCAAGGTCACTTCAAGAAGTCCGGGACGTCCAGTTCCTCGGCCGGGCTGTCCTGGTACGGCCGGGCCGTCGGGACCTGCGGCGCGGGCGGCGCGGTCTCGACCGGGATCTCCACCGGAGCCGGGGGCTCCTCACGCGGGGTGACCGTACCGAGCCCGCCGAAGGCCGGGCGGACCGGCTCGGGGGCGCGGACCGGCGCGGGCGCCGGCTCCTCGCGCTTGGTGGACGCGGCACCGATGACGTTGTCCCGGCGGGCCGGGGGCTGTCCGCCGTCGAAGCCGGCGGCGATCACGGTGACGCGCACCTCGTCGCCGAGCGCGTCGTCGATGACGGCGCCGAAGATGATGTTCGCCTCGGGGTGCGCGGCCTCGCTGACCAGCTGCGCGGCCTCGTTGATCTCGAAGAGACCGAGGTCCGAGCCACCGGAGATGGAGAGCAGCACGCCGCGGGCGCCGTCGATGGACGCCTCCAGCAGCGGCGAGGAGATCGCCATTTCGGCGGCGGCCACCGCGCGGTCGTCGCCGCGGGCCGAACCGATGCCCATCAGCGCCGAGCCCGCCTCGGACATCACGGACTTGACGTCCGCGAAGTCGAGGTTGATCAGACCCGGGGTGGTGATGAGATCGGTGATGCCCTGGACGCCCGACAGGAGGACCTGGTCGGCCGACTTGAAGGCGTCGAGGACGCTGACCTGGCGGTCCGAGATGGACAGCAGGCGGTCGTTGGGAATGACGATGAGGGTGTCGACCTCTTCGCGGAGCTCGGCGATGCCGTCCTCCGCCTGGTTCGCGCGACGCCGGCCCTCGAAGGTGAAGGGTCGGGTGACCACACCGATCGTCAGGGCGCCCAGCGAGCGCGCGATGTTGGCGACGACGGGTGCGCCGCCGGTGCCGGTGCCGCCGCCCTCACCGGCGGTGACGAAGACCATGTCGGCCCCCTTGAGGACCTCCTCGATCTCCTCGCGGTGGTCCTCTGCCGCCTTGCGACCGACGGCCGGGTTGGCTCCGGCGCCGAGGCCCCGGGTGAGTTCGCGGCCGACGTCGAGCTTGACGTCGGCGTCGCTCATCAACAGCGCCTGGGCGTCCGTGTTGATGGCGATGAACTCGACGCCCTTGAGACCGACCTCGATCATTCGGTTGATGGCATTGACACCACCGCCGCCGACACCGATGACCTTGA
The DNA here is from genome assembly GCF_055574495.1 of Streptomyces sp. NPDC029836. Taxonomy (NCBI): domain Bacteria; kingdom Bacillati; phylum Actinomycetota; class Actinomycetes; order Kitasatosporales; family Streptomycetaceae; genus Streptomyces; species Streptomyces sp. NPDC029836. Next base: position 307,694 of record NZ_JBVHZI010000002.1, read on the forward strand.
TGACTGCGAGGTAGTTCTGCGGTGCTGCCACGTCGAAGGCCTCTCGCCTCGAGTTACGTGTCGCCGCCTCGCGGGCCTGCGTTGCGACGACTGATGCCGAAATTGGGACGGTCCGTACGCGCCGACCCGAACCCTCACCCTGAAGTTTAGGGTTAGGGGTGTGTCTGTTCCTTGGACTCTTCCGAACAGGACACTAAGTCGACAAGTAGCGCGTGTTCAACGAACACGCCGAACCTCCCGTTTTTCTTTTCACCCTATGTGATCACCCGTATCGGTGGCCAACCAGGGTGCGTCGCTGTTCGACTCGACGTCAACTCCCGGACACCGCCGGGGCGGTGGGAACGCTCACGTCGAAGTGGACAGCCTTGGGCGCGGCTTTGAGCAAGGCGGTCAACGCCCGGCCCTTCGCCTCACCCAGTTCGCCGCTCCCCCACACGACCGTTCGCCCCTCGGTGAGCTCCAGTACGACCGAATCGTACGACCGCACCTTGACCTGCACCGTCTGCGCCGCGACGGCCTTCGGGAGGCTTCCCGCGATGCCCACCGCCTCGCTCAGCAGCCGCTGCTCGTCGAAGCGGCGGGCGCTCGGGGAGCGCGCCGCGTCCCATTCGAGGACCGGAACACCCGCGGGAGGTTTCGCGACCGTGTCGAATCGCACACCCGATGCGTCCACTTCGACGAACTCCGCGTCCTTCTTGATGAGCAGGACGGGTTTGCGTTCCGTCACTTTCAGCCCGATTCCGTGCGGCCAGGAGCGCGCCACATCGACCGAATCGATGCGGGGCAACTTGGTGCGCAGGCGCTGCGCGATCTCGTCGGTGTCGACGCCCACCATGGGTGCGCCGACGGGCACGGCGGCGGCGGTGAGGACCTGCTCGGGGGTGAGCACCTCGGTGCCGGAGGCCGTGACCTTCTCGACGCGGAGCCAGGAGGATCCGTAGAGCACCCAGGTGCCGCCGCCGGCGAGGAGCACGGCGGCGGCGAGGGAGACGAGGACGGGGACCCGGCGCGAACGTCCGCCACCGGGGCCCCGGGAGCCGGTCCTCTTCGAGGACTTGGGCGGCTTCGGGGGCTTGGGCGAACCGGGGCCCCTGCCCTTGCGGGCGGCCCCACGCTGCGCGGTCGTCGCTCCGGCCACTCCTGTGCCTCCTGGGTCTGTGCGTCCCCCGCTCAGCGGGCTCTGCGTGCGGCGATCGCCTCGTGGACCAGACCGACGAGCAGGTCGTCGGCGTCCCGGCGGCCGAACTCGGCGGCGGCGCGGGACATCTCGTAGAGGCGGTGCGGATCGGACAGCACCGGCAGCACCTGGCCGAGCACCCACTCGGGCGTCAGCTCCGCGTCGTCCACCAGGAGACCGCCACCGGCCTTGACCACCGGCTGGGCGTTGAGCCGCTGTTCGCCGTTGCCGATGGGCAACGGTACGTAGGCGGCCGGCAGTCCGACGGCGGAGAGTTCGGCGACGGTCATCGCGCCCGCGCGGCACAGCATCATGTCGGCGGCGGCGTACGCGAGGTCCATCCGGTCCACGTACGGTACCGGCACATACGGCGGCATCCCGGGCATGTTGTCGACACGCGGCAGTTCGTTCTTCGGACCGACCGCGTGCAGGATCTGGATCCCGGAGCGCTGGAGGGTGGGGGCGATCTGCTGGATGGTCTCGTTGAGCCTGCGGGCGCCCTGTGAGCCGCCGGAGACCAGCAGGGTCGGCAGGTTGGGGTCCAGCCCGAAGGCGGCGCGCGCCTCGGGGCGGACGGCCGACCGGTCCAGGGTGGAGATCGACCGGCGCAGCGGGATGCCCACGTAGCGGGCGCCGCGCAGCTTGCTGTCCGGGGTGGACACGGCGACGGCGTGGGCGTATCGGGAGCCGATCTTGTTGGCCAGTCCGGGCCGGGCGTTGGCCTCGTGGACGATGATCGGCACCCCGAGCCGCTTGGCGGCCAGGTAGCCGGGCAGGGCCACGTAGCCGCCGAAGCCGACGACGCAGTCGGCCTTGGTGCGCACGAGGATCTCCTCGGCCGCCTTGATGGTGCCGCGCAGCCGTCCGGGGACGGTGATCAGCTCGGGCGTGGGCTTGCGGGGCAGCGGTACGGCGGGGATGAGACCCAGCTCGTAGCCGCGCTCCGGGACCAGGCGGGTTTCGAGTCCGCGCTCCGTGCCGAGGGCGGTGATGCCCACGGTCGGATCCTGCCTGCGCAGGGCGTCCGCGAGGGCCAGCGCCGGCTCGATGTGGCCGGCGGTCCCCCCACCGGCGAGTACGACATGCACCGAAATTCACCGCTCTCCGGACGGACGCCTCGTGACGCGCCGTCTCATCGACTTCCATATCGGCTCGCTCCGCTGGCGCCCGGACCTCGGCTGCCGCATCGCGAGTGCCGCACGCGCCGCCGGTTCCTCCCGCGCGAACGCGATGAGCAGTCCGACCGCGAACATGGTCGGCAGCAGGGCGGAACCTCCGTAGGAGAACAGCGGGAGCGGGACCCCGGCGATCGGCAGCAGACCGAGCACCGCACCGATGTTGATCACGGCCTGCGCCGTGATCCAGGTGGTCACGCCTCCCGCGGCATACCGTACGAAGGAGTCCTCCGTGCGTCCGGCCACGCGGATACCCGCATAGCCTAGGGCCGCGAAGAGGGCGAGCACCGACAGCGTCCCCGCCAGACCCAGTTCCTCGCCCGTGATGGCGAAGATGAAGTCCGTGTGGGCTTCGGGTAGTTGACCCCATTTCTCCACGCTGGCACCCAGGCCGGATCCGAACCATCCGCCGGACGCGAGGGCGTAGATGCCGTGGACGGCCTGCCAGCAAAGGTCGTTCTTGCCCGGTTCTGTCGCGCCGAGGCAGGAGAGCCGGTCCATGCGGTGCGGGCTGGTCTTGATGAGCAGTGCGACGATCACACCCGCGAACGCGAGCACGCCGACGAACATCCGGGTGGGCGCTCCGGCGAGCCAGAGCAGGCCGAACAGGATGGCGCCGAGGATCATGGCGGTGCCCATGTCGCCGCCGAGCATGATCAGGCCGAGCAGCAGGAAGGCCACCGGGACCAGCGGCACCAGCAGGTGCTTCCACTGGCTCAGCAGTGCCTTGTCGCCCTTGCGGGCGAGCAGGTCGGCGCCCCACAGGATCAGCGCGAGCTTGCCGAACTCACTGGGCTGGAGCATGAACGGACCGCCCAGGGAGATCCAGTTCTGGTTGCCGTTGATCGACACCCCTATCCCCGGGACCTGGACCAGGACCATCAGGAACAGGGTTCCGGCGAGTACCGGGTAGGACAGCGCCCGGTGCAGCCGTACCGGCATCCGGGAGGCGGCGAACATCAGGACGGCGCCGATGAGGGCGGCCAGGAACTGCTTCTTGAAGAAGTACGCGTCGCCCAGACCCAGCTGGAGCGCCTTGATCATCGAGGCGGAGTAGACCATCACCAGGCCGAGCACGGTGATGAGCAGCGAACTGCCGAGGATCAGGTAGTACGCGGTGAGGGGGCGGTCCCAGGCCTTGCGCAACTGCTGTTGCGTACGCCGGACACGGGCGAGCGGCCCGCGTCCCGCGGGCCGCCCGGCGCCGGACGCCGGGCGGGCCCGGCCCTTCGCCTTCACGGCGCTCGGCCGCCTGCCCGGCAGCATCTGCTTGGCCGGCATCTGTGATCTTCCCCTCCACTCGTGCGAGGCGAGCAGCCGGGTCGGGGAGGGAACCTGCCCTGGATCGACCTAGGCGCTCTCGGCGGCCAGTTCGCGCACCGCGTCGGCGAACGCGTCCCCACGCTTGTTGTAGTTCGCGAACATGTCCATGGAGGCGCAGGCCGGCGCCAGCAGGACCGTGTCGCCGGGTCGGGCGAGCCGGGCGGCTTCCCGGACCGCCGCGAGCATCGCCCCAGTGTCGGTCCGGTCGAGGTCGGTGACCGGGACCTCGGGGGCGTGTCGCGCCAGCGCGTCGGCGATGAGCGCCCGGTCGGCTCCGATCAGCACCACGGCGCGCAGCCGCGGGGCCGACTTCTGGACGAGTTCGTCAAAAGTGGCGCCCTTGGCGAGGCCACCGGCGATCCACACGACGGGTTCGAAGGCGGCCAGCGAGGCTTCCGCCGCGTGGGTGTTGGTGGCCTTGGAGTCGTCGATGTACGTCACCTCGGCGACCTCGGCGACGTGCGCGACGCGGTGGGCGTCGGGGCGGAAGTCGCGCAGCCCGTCGCGCACGGCGCGGGGTTCGACGCCGAAGGCGCGGGCCAGGGCGGCGGCCGCGAGGGCGTTGGCGATGTTGTGCGGGGCGGGCGGGTTGACGTCCTCGACCTGCGCGAGTTCCTGGGCGTTCTTCTGCCGGTTCTCGACGAAGGCGCGGTCGACGAGGATGCCGTCGACGACGCCGAGCATGGAGGGGCCGGGGGCGCCGAGGGTGAAGCCGATGGCCCGGCAGCCCTCTTCGACGTCGGCCTCCACGACGAGGTCCTCGGTGGCCTTGTCGGCGACGTTGTAGACGCAGGCGACGGTGTTGCCCTCGTAGACGCGGCCCTTGTCGGCGGCGTACGCCTCCATGGAACCGTGCCAGTCGAGGTGGTCGGGGGCCAGGTTGAGCACGGCCGCGGAGTGGGCGCGCACGGAGGGCGCCCAGTGCAGCTGGTAGCTGGAGAGTTCGACGGCGAGGACGTCGTACGTCTCCTCGCCGGTCACCACGTCGATGATCGGGGTGCCGATGTTGCCGACGGCCGCGGTCCGCAGACCGGCGGCGCGCAGGATCGACGCGAGCATCTGGGTGGTGGTCGTCTTGCCGTTGGTGCCGGTGATCGCGAGCCAGGGCGCGGCGTTCTCGCCGCGCAGCTGCCAGGCGATCTCCACGTCACCGACGACGTCGACGCCGGCTTCGGCGGCGGCCGCGAACAGCGGGCTGTCGGGCTTCCAGCCGGGCGAGGTGACGACCAGGTCGGTGCCGCCGGGCAGCCGTTCGGCGTCGCCGAGGCGTACGGAGATGCCCGCGGCCTCCAACTCCGCCGCCCGGGCCCGGTGGCCCTCGCTGTCGCCGCCGTCGACGACGGTCACCGAAGCGCCGAGGCCGGCCAGGGCGCGGGCGGCACTGATGCCGCTCACGCCGAGGCCGGCGACGGTGATGTTCTTGCCGTGCCAGGAGGTCACTTGTCGGCTGCCCATCCCGCGTAGAAGAGACCGAGACCCACGATCACGCACATGCCCTGGATGATCCAGAACCGGACCACGACGAGGACTTCGGACCAGCCCTTGAGTTCGAAGTGGTGCTGGAGCGGCGCCATCCGGAAGACCCGCTTGCCGGTCATCTTGAAGGAGCCGACCTGGATGACGACCGACATCGTGATGAGCACGAAGAGGCCGCCGAGGAGGGCCATCAGGAACTCCGTGCGGGAGCAGATGGCCAGACCCGCGAGCGCGCCGCCCAGCGCGAGGGAACCGGTGTCGCCCATGAAGATCTTGGCGGGCGAGGTGTTCCACCACAGGAAGCCGAAGCAGGCACCCATCAGGGCGGACGCAACGACGGCCAGGTCGAGCGGGTCACGGACCTCGAAGCAGGCGTTCGGGTTGGTCAGCGTCTGCGCGTTGGCGCAGGACTCCTGGAACTGCCAGACACCGATGAAGGTGTAGGCGCCGAAGACCATCACCGCGGCGCCGGTGGCCAGGCCGTCCAGCCCGTCGGTGAGGTTCACGCCGTTGGACATGGCCAGGATCATGAACAGCGCCCAGACCACGAACAGCACCGGGCCGATCGACCAGCCGAAGTCCGTGACGAACGACAGCTTGGTGGAGGCCGGGGCGAGTCCGCGGGAGTCCTTGAACTGGAGCGCGAGCACCGCGAAGGCGATGCCGACGATCAGCTGTCCGGACATCTTCGCCTTGGCCCGCAGGCCGAGCGAGCGCCGCTTGACGATCTTGATGTAGTCGTCGAGGTAACCGACCACGCCCATTCCCGCCATCAGGAACAGGACGAGCAGACCGGAGAAGGTCGGCTCGCTTCCGGTGATCACCTTGGTCAGGGCGTACGCGACGAGCGTCGCCAGGATGAAGGAGATGCCGCCCATGGTGGGCGTGCCCTTCTTCCCGGCGTGCCCGCGCGGGCCGTCGTCGCGGATGAACTGGCCGTAGCCCTTGCGGGCCAGCAGCTTGATCAGCAGCGGGGTTCCCACGAGGGTGAGGAAAAGGCCGATGACTCCGGCGAAAAGGATCTGCCTCATCGGCCGGCGACCTCGCCCTCGCGCTCCAGCAACGCCAGCGCGACCCGCTCCAGGCCGACCGACCTGGAAGCCTTCACCAGCACGACGTCCCCCGGGCGCAATTCACTGCGCAACAGGTCGACCGCCGCCTGCGCGTCGGACACGAGCACCGACTCCTCACCCCACGAACCCTCGTTATATGCGCCCAGTTGCAGCCAGGACGCTTCCCTGCCCCCGACTGCTACGAGCTTGCTCACGTTGAGCCGGACGGCAAGCCGTCCCACCGCGTCGTGCTCGGCCAACGCCGCGTCACCGAGCTCGGCCATGGGGCCGAGCACTGCCCACGTACGTCCCCCGTTGGCCCTGGCGCCGCCGCCCATCGCGGCGAGTGCGCGCAGGGCGGCCCGCATGGATTCGGGGTTCGCGTTGTAGGCGTCGTTGACGATCGTCACGCCGTCCGCACGCTCGGTGACCTCCATCCGCCACCGGGACAACGTGCCCGCTCCGGAGAGCGCGGTGGCGATCTCCTCGACGGACATGCCCAGTACATGGGCGACGGCGGCCGCGGCGAGCGCGTTCGACACGTGGTGCTCACCGTACAGCCGCAAGGTCACATCGCTGCACCCGGTCGGGGTGTGGAGTGTGAACGAGGGCTGTCCCCCCGGCGTCATCCGGACCTCGGTGGCCCGTACGTCGGCGCTCTCGGCCTCGCCGAAGAACACCGTACGGGCCTTCGTGCGGCTCTCCATGGCCCGGACCAGGGGGTCGTCGGCGTTCAGCACGGCAACTCCGCCGTCCTCGGCGGCCGGCAGGGCCTCGACCAGTTCCCCCTTGGCCTGTGCGATGGCCTCGCGGCCGCCGAACTCGCCGATGTGGGCGGTGCCGACGTTCAGGACGAGGCCGATGCGCGGCGGGGTCAGACCGGTGAGGTACGCGATGTGGCCGATGCCGCGCGCGCCCATCTCCAGGACCAGGTGGCGGGTTTCGGCGGTGGCCTTCAACGCCGTGAGCGGAAGGCCGATCTCGTTGTTGAGGGAGCCCGGTGTCCACACCGTGGGCGCGTGGTGCTGGAGCACCTGGGCGATGAGGTCCTTGGTGGAGGTCTTGCCGGCCGAACCGGTCAGGGCCACCACATCGGTGCCGAGGCGGCCGACGACGGCGCGGGCGAGGGCTCCGAGCGCCTTCTCCACGTCGTCGACGACGATCGCCGGAACACCGACGGGCCGGGCCGAGAGGACGGCCGCGGCGCCGGCCGCGACCGCGCGCTCGGCGTAGTCGTGGCCGTCGACTTGCTCGCCCGCGAAGGCGGCGAAGAGGCTGCCGGGCTCGACCTGACGGGAGTCGATGACGACGGGGCCGCCGATCCGCACCGAGGGGTCCGGTATGTCGTGGGGCCGCCCGCCGGTGATGTCGGCGATCTCGGCGAGGGAAAGGTCGATCACTGGTTCACCTCGGCCTGTCGGGCGCTGCGCTGCTGGTTCTCGATGGCCGCGCGGAGCACGGCGCGGTCGTCGAAGGGCCGTACGACGCCCGCGGTGTCCTGGCCCTGTTCGTGGCCCTTGCCCGCGACGAGGACGGTGTCGCCGGGCTCGGCGCGCGCCACGGCCGCGGCGATGGCCGCCGCCCGGTCGGCGTCGACGAGGACGGCGCCGCGCTCCTCGGGCGGCACGGACACCGCGCCGGCGAACATGGCGGCGAGGATCGCGAGGGGGTCCTCGGAGCGCGGGTTGTCGGAGGTCAGGACGGCCACGTCGGCGTACCGGGCGGCCGCGGCGCCCATGGGGGCCCGCTTGGTGGTGTCGCGGTCGCCGCCGCAGCCGAGCACGATGTGCAACCGGCCGGTGGTGACCTCGCGCAGGGCCCGCAGGACGGACTCGACGGCGTCGGTCTTGTGGGCGTAGTCGACGACGGCCAGGTACTCCTGGCCCGCGTCGACCCGCTCCAGTCGGCCCGGTACCCCGGGGACCGCGGCGACGCCGTCGGCGGCGGTCTGCGGGTCGAGGCCGGCCGCGGCGAGGGTGACGATCGCGGCGACGGTGTTCGCGACGTTGAAGGGGCCCGGCAGCGGCGCGGTGGCCCGTACCCGCTGCCCGGCGGGGCCGACCAGGGTCAGGGTGGAGTCCATGTGGCCGCTGACCACGTCCTCGGCGCGCCAGTCGGCGGCGGGGTCGCCCGTCGCGGAGAAGGTGACGACCGGGATCGGCGCCTCCTTGGCGAGGCGGCGACCGTACTCGTCGTCGACGTTGACCACCCCGAGGCGGGCCCGGCGCTCGGTGAAGAGCTGGGCCTTCGCCTGGAAGTAGTCCTCCATGTCGGAGTGGAACTCCATGTGTTCCGGGCTCAGGTTGTTGAAGACGGCGACGTCGAAGACGCAGCCGTCGACCCGGCCGAGCACCAGCGCGTGGCTGGAGACCTCCATCGCCACGGCCTCGACGCCGCGTTCGCGCATGACGGCGAACAGGGCCTGGAGGTCGGTGGCCTCGGGGGTGGTGCGCTCGGACTTGATGCGTTCGTCGCCGACGCGCATCTCGACGGTGCCGATGAGCCCGGTGGCGAGTCCCGCCGCGCGGAGCCCGCCTTCGACGAGGTACGCGGTGGTGGTCTTGCCGGAGGTACCGGTGATGCCGAGGCGCAGCAGGCCTTCGCCGGGGCGTCCGTAGATCGTGGCGGCGAGCTCGCCCATCCGGCCGCGCGGATCGTCCACGCTCAGGACCGGCAGGCCCGTCGCGGCGGCGCGTTCGGCGCCCGCGGGGTCGGTCAGGACGGCCGCGGCGCCGAGGGCGGCCGCCTGGGCGGAGAAGTCCGCGCCGTGCAGGCGGGCGCCGGGCAGGGCCGCGTACAGGTCTCCGGGGCGTACCGCACGGGAGTCGTGCGTGATGCCGGTGATCTGCGCGGCGCCCGGATCGGGCAGTCCCAGCAGCGTGGCCAGCTCACCCAGTGGGGTGGGGCCGGTGGACACGGGCCGGGGCGCTCCCGGCGGCGCTGCCGGGGCGTCTTTCTGGGCGTTTCTGGGCTGATCAGCGTGGGGCACGGCGGTGAGCGTACCGGGCGCTGCGGCCCGCCCGCGAAGCGAGCCCCCGGCCGGGGCGTCCTCGGGCGACTGGTTCCCGGCATTCGGGGTGATCGTTGTCACTGATGGTGCCTCACGCTTTTCTGGCTGGTCGGCCGGGTCACTGACCGGGCTGCGGGCTGGGCTGCGTCGTGTTCGGGGCGGCGGGCGGCGGGCCTCCCTCGAAGGTCACCGGGAGTCCGGCGGGTGCCGTGCCGGAAGGGGCGACCTGGAGGGTCTTGAGGGCGAACTCCATGACCGTCTTGTAGATCGGGCCGCAGATCTGGCCGCCGAAGTAACTGCCCTTCGTGGGGTTCTGGATGGCGCAGTAGACGGTGATCCGCGGGTTGTCGGCGGGGGCGAACCCGGCGAAGGAGGCGGTGTAGCCCTTGTAGCGGCCGGTGGCCGGGTCCACCCGGTTGGAGGTGCCCGTCTTGCCGCCGACCCGGTAGCCGGGGATGCGCGCCTTGGTGCCGGTGCCCTCCTGGTCGTCGACCACGGATTCGAGCATCTCGGCGAGGGTCTTGGCGGTCTCCTTGCTGACCACCTGGGTGCGTTCGGGCGCCGGCGCCGGGGTGAAGCGGCCGTCGGGGCCCCTGGTGCCGCGGACCAGGGTGGGGGTGATCCGGACGCCGTCGTTGGCGACGGTCGAGTAGACGGAGGCCGCCTGCATCGCGTTCACGGACAGGCCCTGGCCGAACGGGATCGTGTACTGCTGGGAGGTGGACCAGGCTCCGGGTTCGGCGAGGATGCCGCGCGATTCGCCGGGGTAGCCCAGGCCGGTGGGCGCTCCGATGCCGAACTTGGTCAGGTAGGAGTGCAGGACCTTGTTGGCCTCGGGCTGGGTGGCGCCGAGTTGGCCGGTGGCCAGGATGGTGCCGATGTTGGAGGACTTGGCGAGGACCCCGTTGAGGGTGAGGTACCAGGTGGGGTGGTCGATGTCGTCCTTGAACAGGCGGTCGCCGCGGTGCAGTCGGTTGGGGACCTCGACGTGCGTCGCGGGGGTGGCCTTCTTCTCCTCCAGGACCGCCGCCATCGAGATGACCTTGGCCGTGGATCCGGGCTCGTACACGTCCTGGAGGGCCGCGTTGCCCATGGCGGCGGAGCTGGCCCGGGTCAGGTCGTTGGGGTCGAAGCCGGGGGAATTGGCCATGGCCAACACCTCGCCGGTGCGGGTGTCCTGGACGATGACGTAGCCCCGGTCGGCGGCGGACTTCTCGACCTGCTCGGTGATGGCGCTCTGCGCGGCCCACTGGATGTCGCGGTCGATGGTCAGCTCGATGTCGTCGCCGGGTACGGCGGGCTTCTCGCTGGATCCCGCGGTGGGCACGCGACGGCCCCCGGACTGGGCGTAGGTGAGCTCGCCGTCCTTGCCGGCCAACTTCTTGTCGAGGGAGGACTCCAGGCCCCCGCCGCCCTTGCCCTCGGCGTTGACGTAGCCCAGTATCCCGGCGGCGAGGGCGCCGTTCGGGTACACGCGCTTGCTGCTGTTCTCGTTGAAGACGCCGGCGATGACGTTGGCGCCGGGGCCGTTGCTCTTCTTGTCCGCGGCGGCCTTGTCGGCGAACAGCCGCTTGAGGTCCTTGATCTGGTTCCAGACCTGGGGGGTCTGCCGGCGGGCCAGGACGACGTAGCGGGTGTTCTTGGTCTTCAGGCGCGCGGTGAGTTCCTTGGCGTCCTTGCCGAGGATGGGCGCGAGGAGCGCGGCGGCCTGCTCGGGGGCGTCGGGCGCCTTGCTCTCCTGCGGGGTGAACATCTTCGGGTCCGCGGTGATGTCGTACGCGTCCACGCTGGTCGCCAGGGCGACGCCCTTGCGGTCGGTGATCTCGCCGCGTTCGGCGGCCAGGGTGTGGCTCGCGAAGCGGTTCTCGGAGGCCTTCGCCGAGTACGAGGAGGCGTCGACGGCCTGCACCTGGAGGAGCCGGACGACGAAGGCCAGCATCACCAGGGTCAGCCCCACGCCGACCAGCCGCAGCCGGGGTCGGGGGCTGCCCAGCCGGATCAGGTGCGGCGCGCGCGCCGTGGCGGCGGGTCGCCGGGTCGCGGGGCGCGAGGCCGGACGGGCGTTCGCGCGGGCCCGGTCGCCGGGGCGCGGCCGGGCGGGGCCGGGCACCCGCCGCCGGGGCGGCTCCTTGGGGCTCACGCGCCCACCTCCGCGGTACGGGTGCCGCCGGCGTGCCCGGGGGTCCGGGCGGGACCCTGCTCGCGGGCGAGGGGCGGGGCCGGGCGGGGCCCCGCGGGGCCGCGCCCGGGTACGGCGGAACCGCCTGTCAGCGGGGTCACCACGTCACCTGCCTGGGGTCGGGGAGGGTTGCTGCTGCGGGGGCTGGGGCGTGCCGCCCGGGCCGGACGAGGGGCCCTGCGCGGCGGGGTCCTGGGCGGCCGGGTCGGGGGCCGCCGGGTTCGGGGAGCCCGGGGCGCCGGAGGCCGCCGGGGCCCGGCCCGCGGGCGCGGGCACGGGCGCGGGGGCCCCGGACGGCGCCCCGGCGGGGGTCGCGCTCTGGCCCGGGGCGGGCTGGGCGGTGGGCGGCGGGGAGGGCGGCGGCGGGGCCTCGGCCGTCGAGACGGCGCCGGCGACCTTGCCGTCCGCGCCGATGAAGACCGGGCTGCCGCCGGGTACCAGGCCCAGTTCGTGGGCCCGGCGCTGGAGGGCGTCGGGGGCCGAGTAGCCGTCGACGTCGCGCTGGAGGGCCTGTTCCTCGTCGGTCAGCGCGGTGGTCTCCTTCTTCAGCTTGCTCAGCTGGAAGGAGCCCTCGTTCAGTGCGGAGTTCAGCAGCAGCAGGCTGATCAGGCCGCCGCCGAGGAGGGCCACGACGAGCAGGACGAACGGCATCCGGGGCGCCTGCCCCGGCGTCCCGCCGGGCCGTGCGGCCGGGCCGCCGCCGAGCGCCCGGCCGATGCGGGCCGCCTGCCCGCGGGTCAGGGTGGCCACCTTGCCGGCCCTGCCGCCACCGGAGCGGCCCGCCGGGGTCACAGCCGCGCCTCGCGGATGCGCTCGACGCCGCGGCACCGGGCCGGGGCGGCCCGCCGGTTCTCGGCGATCTCCTCCTCGGTCGGCAGTTCGGCGCCGCGCGTCAGCAGCTTCAGCTTCGGTTGGTACTTCTCCGGCACCACCGGCAGCCCGGGCGGCGCGGTGGAGGCCGCGCCCGCCGCGAAGACCTGCTTGACGAGCCGGTCCTCCAGGGAGTGGTACGAAAGCACCGCGATCCGGCCGCCCACCGCGATCCGGTCCACCGCCGCCGGGATGGCCCGCTCCAGACCGGAGAGCTCGCCGTTGACCTCGATGCGCAGGGCCTGGAAGGTCCGCTTGGCGGGGTTGCCGCCGGTGCGCTTGGCCGCCTGCGGGAGGGAGTCGCGGATCAGCTCGACGAGCCGGGCGCTGTTGGTGAAGGGGTTCTTGTCCCGTTCGCGGACGACCGCCGACACGATCCGCTTGGCCTGCTTCTCCTCGCCGTACTGGCGCAGGATCCGGACCAGCTCGCCGGGGGCGTAGGTGTTGAGGACCTCGGCGGCGCTGATGCCTGTGCTCTGGTCCATGCGCATGTCGAGCGGGGCGTCCTGCGCGTAGGCGAACCCGCGGTCGGCCTCGTCGAGCTGCATGGAGGAGACGCCCAGGTCGAAGAGGATGCCCTGGACGGTGGGGATCCGCAGGCCGTCCAGCACCTCGGCCAGGTCGGCGTAGATCGCGTGGACGAGGGTGACGCGGTCGCCGAACGGCGCGAGGCGCTCGCCGGAGAGCCGCAGGGCTTCCTTGTCGCGGTCGAGGCCGATCAGATGGGCCTCGGGGAACCGGGTCAGCAGGGCCTCGCTGTGGCCGCCGAGGCCGAGGGTGCAGTCGACGACGACCGCCCCCGGCCTCTCCAGCGCCGGGGCCAACAGGTCCAGGCACCGCTGGAGCATCACCGGGACATGTCGGGACTCGCTAGTCAAAGCGCCCTCTCAGATAACGGCGCGGCAGGCGTACGCCGCGCCGCGCACGCGGAGTTTTACCAGGGGACCGGGCGGCCGCTGAGGGCCGGGCTCCGGCCGGTTCGCGTCACTTTAGTGCAACGGTCGCCACGGTCAACGAACCGCCCCGCGCCCGGTGCGCCCCTCTCACGGTGAATCCGCAAAAGCCGCGAATCACCTGAATGGCGGCCTCCGCCCCACCCCTGTGGGTTAGCTCACAACAAGGCTCGTTGACCTTCTTTGTCCACCCTCACTCCATGCCTCACCGGCCTGTGACCACTAACGTCTTCACCATGACGACTTCCGCATCCCTGCCAGCCACCCCCGCGCCCCAGGCATCCGGCGCCTCCGTCACCGATCGCCTCGTCGAGGCGAACCGGAAGTACGCCTCGGCGTTCACCGACCCGGGCATGGACGCCCGCCCGGTCCTCCAGGTGGCCGTCGTGGCCTGTATGGACGCCCGCCTCGACCTGCACGCCGCCCTGGGTCTGGAACTCGGTGACTGCCACACCATCCGGAACGCGGGCGGGGTGGTCACCGACGACACCATCCGCTCCCTCACCATCAGCCAGCGGGCGCTGGGCACCCGCGCGGTGATACTCATCCACCACACCGGCTGCGGTCTCGAAAGCCTGACCGAGGACTTCCGGCACGAGCTGGAGGACGAGGTCGGCCAGCGCCCCGCCTGGGCCGTCGAGGCCTTCCGGGACGTCGACCAGGACGTCCGCCAGTCCATGCAGCGGGTCCGCACGAACCCCTTCATGCTCCACCGCGACGATGTGCGAGGCTTCGTCTTCGACGTGCACACCGGGCTGCTGCGGGAGATCGATCCCGCCTCTTGAGTGACACGGGGCCGTAACGGCGTCAAGAATGCGGTGTGGCGCCCCCCGGACGACCTCCGGGGCCGGTGTCCGCGTTCAGGGGTGGGCCGGTACATGCGCCAACGGCGTCGGCCCTGGGAAAGGGCCGAGGAGAACCAGGTGACCACGTACGACGACCGAGCCAGCCTCGCGGATCTGACCAGCACGGCAGAGCGGGTCCGCCAGTCGGTCGAGGGCGTGATCGAGGGCAAGCCCGAGGTCGTGCGCCTCGCGCTGACGGTGCTGCTCGCCGAGGGACACCTGCTGATCGAGGACGTCCCCGGCGTCGGCAAGACCATGCTGGCCAAGACGCTCGCCAAGTCCATCGACTGCTCGGTGCAGCGCATCCAGTTCACTCCGGACCTGCTGCCCTCCGACATCACCGGCGTCAGCATCTACGACCAGCAGCGCCGCGAGTTCGAGTTCAAGCCGGGCGCGATCTTCGCGCAGATCGTCATCGGTGACGAGATCAACCGAGCCTCCCCCAAGACCCAGTCGGCGCTGCTGGAGTCGATGGAGGAACGCCAGGTCACCATCGACGGCACCACGTACGCCCTGCCCAGCCCGTTCATGGTGGTCGCCACGCAGAACCCGGTGGAGATGGAGGGCACCTACCCGCTCCCCGAGGCGCAGCGCGACCGCTTCATGGCCCGCGTCTCCGTCGGCTACCCCAGCCCCGAGGCCGAGCTCCAGATGCTCGACGTGCACGGCGGGGTCTCCCCGCTCGACGACCTGACGGCCGTCGCGCACGCCCACGAGATCATCAAGCTGATCGAGGCCGTCCGCGAGGTGTACGTGGCCGCACCGGTCCGCCGCTACGTGGTCGACCTGGTCTCCGCGACCCGCAGCCACCCCGACCTGCGCCTGGGCGCCTCCCCCCGCGCCACCCTGCACCTGCTGCGCGCCGTGAAGGCCTCGGCCGCGCTGTCCGGCCGGGACTACGTCCTGCCCGACGACGTGCAGGCGCTGGCCGCGCCCGTCCTCGCGCACCGGCTGCTGCCCACGGCGCAGGCGCAGCTGAACCGGCGCACCGCCGAGCAGGTCGTCCACGACATCCTCCAGCGCACCCCCGTTCCCGCCGCGCACGCCCGCGGCGAGATGCCGCCCGGCGCGGGCATCCGGGGCTTCTGATGGGCGCCGGTGCCCCGCGCGGCGCCGGCGGGCTGCCGAGGGAGGCGGGCGGGCTTCGGGCCTCGCTGGCCGGCCTGACCACCCGGGGCCGGTCGTTCCTGGCCGCCGGGGCCGCCGCCGCCGCGTGCGCGTACGTGCTGGGCCAGAGCCAACTGCTGCGGGTCGGGCTGCTGCTGGTCGTCCTCCCGCTGATCTGCGTACTGGCCCTGCACCGCACCCGCCACCGGGTCTCCGGCAGCCGCCGGCTGACCCCCTCGCGGGTGCCCGCCGGCGGTGAGGCCCGGGTCCAGCTGCGGATGGAGAACGTCTCCCGCGTCCCGACCGGGCTGCTCATGCTCCAGGACCGGGTGCCGTACGTACTGGGGCCCCGGCCCCGGTTCGTCCTGGACCGGGTCGAGGCGAGCGGCCGTCGCGAGGTCTCCTACCGGGTCCGTTCCGACCTGCGCGGCCGCTATCCGTTGGGCCCGCTCCAACTGCGGCTGACCGACCCCTTCGGGCTGGTCGAGCTGACCCGCTCCTTCAGCGCCTACGACACCCTGACCGTCGTCCCCCGCACCGAGCCCCTGCCCCCGGTCCGGATGACCGGCGAGGCGAACGGATACGGCGACGGCGTCCGCCGCTCGCTGGCCCTGGCCGGGGACGACGACGTGATCCCGCGCACCTACCGGCGCGGCGACGACCTGCGCCGGGTCCACTGGCGCTCCACCGCACGCTACGGCGAGCTGATGGTGCGCCGCGAGGAACAGCCGCAGCGCAGCAAGGCCACCGTGCTGCTGGACACCCGCCGCCGCGCGTACGAGGGCGCCGGTCCGGACTCCGCCTTCGAATGGGCGGTCTCCGCGGCCGCCTCCACCCTGCTGCACGTGCTCGAACAGGGCTTCTCGGCCCGGCTGCTGACCGACACCGGCGACTGCGCGGGTGGCGAGGGCGGCGGCTTCTCCTCGGGCGGGCAGGAGTCCGCCGAGGCGGCCGGACTGATGATGGACACCCTCGCGGTGGTCGGGCACTCCGACGGGTCCGGGCTCTCCGCCGCCCACGACGCCCTGCGCGGCGCCGGCGCCGGTTTCGCCGCGTCCGGCGGGGACGGCCTGCTCATCGCGTTCTTCGGCGACCTGGACGACGTACAGGCGGAGACGGCGGCGCGGATGCGCCGACGCAGCGCGGGCGCCGTGGCGTTCGTACTGGACCCGGCGACCTGGGCGGGCGAGCCCACGCGGGTGGAGGAACGGCTGCGCAGACTGCGGGACGCGGGCTGGACGGCCGTGTCCGTACCGCCCGGCGCCGCGTTCGGCGAGCTGTGGCGGCAGGCGGGGAACGCTCCGCTCGGCGCGGGAAGCTTCGGAGGCCGGGAATGAGCGGACGGGCGCGGGTGACGTTCTTCGCGATGCTGGCGACGCTCCTGACCTCCTGGTCACTGGCCCCGCTGGTGGAATCCTCCGGCTGGCTGCTCCAGGCGGCCGCGCTGCTGGGCGTGCAGGCGGCGGTGGGCGCCGGGGCCCGACGCGTGCCGCTGGCCCGGTCGCTGACCGTGGCGGCCCAGTTGCTGGTGTCCCTGCTGCTGCTGGCGTTCCTCTTCGCCGGGAAGGCCGAGTCCACCGGATCAGGGCCGCTGGCGTTCCTCGTCACCGACTTCGGGGCGCTGTTCCAGCAGGGCACCCGGGACGTCGCGGAGTTCGCGATCCCGGCCCCGACGACGGACGGCATCCGCCTGTTGCTGCTGTCCGGCGTCCTGCTGATCGGCCTGCTGGTCGACGTCCTCGCGGTGACCGTGCGCGCCGCCGCGGCGGCGGGACTGCCGTTGTTGGCGCTGTACTCGGTGGCCGCCGGGCTGTCCGCCGGGCAGGGCGGTGCCTGGTTCGCCTTCGTGCTGGCCGGCGGCGGCTACCTGATGCTGCTGCTCTCCGAGGGCCGCGACCGGCTCGCCCAGTGGGGGCGGGTCTTCGGCGCGGCCCCCGGCGGGCGCGTCTCGGCCGCCTCCGGTTACGGGGGCGGCGCGGGCGCCAAGGCGGTCGCCCCGGTGCGCACCGGGCGCCGCATCGGCGTGGCCGCGCTGGGTCTGGCGCTGCTCGCGCCGGCCCTGCTGCCCGCGCTGGGCAGCGGCGTACTGGGTCCGCCCGGCGGGGACGACGGTACGGGCGGCGGGACCGGCGGGACGATCTCGGCGGTGAACCCGCTGGTCTCCCTGCAGAGCAGCCTGAACGCGCAGGACAACCGGGTCGTCCTGCGGTACCGCACCGACAGCCCGCAGCTGGGCGAGCAGTACCTGCGGATCCTGGCGCTGGACGAGTTCAACGGGGTGAAGTGGGAGGCCTCCGGGCGCCCGCTCACCGACGTCCCCGAGCGGATGCCGACCCCCACGGGGCTGAGCGAGCGGGTCCGCGAGAGCGCGAGCGAGGTGCGCACCACCGTTTCGGCGGCGGACACCTACGCCCAGCGCTACCTGCCGATGCCGTACCCGGCGACGCAGGTGGACATCGGCGGGAAGTGGCGCTTCGAGCCGGCCGGCCGGACCCTGGTCGGCGACCAGCTGGGCAAGGACCGCTTCCAGAACGTGCAGGGCGCGCAGTACACGGTACGGAGCCTGCTGCTGCGGCCCACGGCGGCGCAGTTGCAGTCCGCGCCGGGCCCGAACCCCTTCGTGCGGGCGGAGTACACCAAGCTGCCGGACAACCTGCCGCCGGTGGTGGCGGAGACGGCCCGGCGGGTCACGGCCGGGGCGAAGGACGACTACACGCGGGCGGTCAGGATCCAGGACTTCTTCGCGGTGAACGGCGGCTTCCGCTACGACACGAAGGTGTCCTCCGGTACGGGTTCGCAGGCCATCGCCCGGTTCCTGAACGACAAGGAGGGCTTCTGCGTCCACTTCGCGTTCTCGATGGCGGCCATGTCGCGGACCCTCGGGATCCCGGCGCGGGTCGCGGTCGGCTTCACCCCGGGCGAGAAGCAGGCGGACGGCAGCGTCAACGTCTCCATGCGGGACGCGCACGCCTGGCCGGAGCTGTACTTCGAGGGCGTCGGCTGGACCCGGTTCGAGCCGACGCCCCGCGCGGGCATCTCGGTGCCGGACTACAGCCGCGCCGAGTCCCCGGCCCCGCAGCCGTCGGCGCCGTCCGCGCTGCCGTCACAGCCCGTCACGCAGCCCTCGGCGGCGCCGTCGACGGCGAACGAGTGCCCGCCCGAGCTGAAGCGGCTGGGCGAGTGCGGCGGTCCGGCGCTGAAGCAGGACGGCGCCCCGGGTTCGGGCGGTCCTTCGGTCGGCGCGGTCCTCGGTTGGACGGGTGCGGCCCTGGCGGTGCTCGCGCTGCCGCTGCTGCCGGTGGTGTGGCGCGGTCGGGTCCGGGCGCGCCGGTTGGGTTCGCGGGAGGTGCTGGACGCCTGGCGGGAGTTGGGTGACGCCGCCTGGGACGTGAACGTGCTCCCGGACGAGGCGCTGTCGCCGCGGCGGGCCGCGGATCGCTTCGTGACGCTGGGCAAGCTGGAGGCGGAGCCGGCCGGGGCGGTCCACCGGGTGGCGGGCGCGGTCGAACGGGCGCTGTACGCGCCGCCCGGCGCCGACCTGTCCTACCCCGGTCTCGCGGACGACGTCCTGCTGGCCCGGGCCGGCCTGCTGGCGGGCGTCGGCCGGGCCGGGCGGCTGCGGGCGCTGCTGCTGCCGCGGTCGGCGGCCCGGGTGTCCTGGGTTGTCGCGGCCCGTTGGGCCGCGCTGTCGGAGCGGGTGTCGGCCGTGGTCGGCCGCATCCGGATCCCGCTGCGCGGGCGGGGCTGAGGGCGGGCCGGTCGGCCGCCGCCCGCGGCTCCTTACGCACGGAAAACGCCGGTGTGTCCGGGCTCGTTCCCCCCGAGCCCCGACCCACCGGCGTTCCCGTGTCCGGGCTCCCCCGTGGCCCGTTCCCCCCTGTTTCCCCGTCCGGCCAGGGGTCCGGCCCGCTCCGCGGCCCCGTGTCCGCGGTGCGGGCCGAAGCCCTGTCCGTCACCCCCAGTCTGCTGTCCTCGCAGGTGGGAGCCCATCCGTACGGGTACTCATTTCGGCGCCTGGGTACGGATACTCAGTTCTACGTCGCGGACGTGCCCGGTCGGCACCGCCGACCGGGGGGTCCGACCGGCGTCATCGACTGCCGCTGACCCGGCCCCGCAGGAGCAGCGACAGCGCCGAGTGGACGTCGTCCAGCGAGCGTTCGCTCTGGAATGCCTGCCAGTCCAGCGCCGCCACCAGCACCATTCCGACCATCGCCGCCGCCGTCAGCGGGACGTCGATCTCGGCGCTGAGTTCGCCCCGCTCGACGCCCTCGCGCAGCACCGTCTCGACGACCGCCACGGCTTCCTGGCGGACCACCATCAGGGTCGACTGCCAGGCCCGGTTGGTCCGCCACAGTTCGGCGACGTAGAGCTGGGTGAAGGCGGGGTAGCGGTCGATGAAGACCAGCCCCGCGCGGATCATCCCGTCCAGGGCCTCGACGCGGCTGCCGCCGCGGGCCTCCGTCTCCTCGGCCGCCGCCCGCAGCGAGGCGGTGAGCAGCCCCACCCCGTGCCGCAGGAGCTCCTCGAAGAGGTCGGTCTTGCTGGCGAAGTTGTAGTAGACGGTGCCCTTGGCCACGCCCGCCCGCTCCGCGATCTCGTCGACCGTGGTCGCGGAGAACCCCTGTTCGGCGATGAGGGTGACGGCGGCTTCGTAGAGCTTCTGCCGGGTGGCCCGGCGGCGTGCGCCGCCCGTGCCCGTACCGGTGCTGCTGCTTTCCATGGCGCTGATTCTCACAGGTCAACAGCCCCTCACAGGCTCAGTTCCGGGTGCAGCCGGTCCATCGTCCACACCTGCTTGCCGCGGGCGGCGAGCGCGGTGAGGGCGAGCGCCCCGAGCGTGAAGGCCATCAGGACCGCGCTGCCCTGCCACACCGGGGCGAGGTCGCCGCCGGTGATCAGCCGGCGCAGGCTCTCGACGACGTACGACATCGGGAGGTACGGGTGGATGGCGTTGAAGAAGCCCGGACTGGTCTGAACGGGGTACGTACCGCCCGCGGAGGTCAGCTGGAGCATCAGGGCGGCCAGCACCAGGATGCGGCCGGCGGCGCCGAACTTGGCGTTCAGCCACTGGACGATCGCCGCGAAGCAGCCGGTGACCAGCAGGAGGAAACCGATGGTCAGCGCCGGCCGGGCCATTTCCAGGCCGAGGCCGGGCGCCCAGTGCAGGACGGACATCAGCAGGCCGACCTGGGCGGCGCCGATCCCCACGACGGGCAGCCAGCCCGCGAGGGCGATCCGCCAGGGCGAGGCGCCGGTGGACAGGGCCCGCTTGTTCATCGGTGCGATGAGCATGTAGGCGACCATCGCGCCGACCCACAGGGACAGCGGGATGAAGTACGGGGCGAAGCCGGTGCCGTAGTTGGGCGCCTTGTGCAGGGACTGGTTGGCGAGCCGGATCGGGTCGGACATGACCTGGGTGCGGGCGTCGCGCGCCTGCTGGTCGTAGTCCGGGATCTTGCCGGCGCCGTCGTGCAGACCGCCGGCGAGTTCGCCGGAGCCGTCGACCAGCTTGTAGATGCCGCCGTCGAGGGTGTGCGCGCCGTCGCCGAGCTTGCCGACGCCCTCGTTGATGGCGCCGGAGCCCTTCATGGCGGTGCCGATGCCGGTGTGCAGCTGGCCCATCCCGGAGGAGACCTTCTGGGCGCCGCTGTTGAGGGCGTTGACCTTGGTGACGGCCTGGTCGAGGTCGGAGGCGAGGGAGGGTGCCTTGTCGACGAGCTCGCGCGCCTTGTTCTCCAGTTCGGTGAGCTGGCCGCGGAGCTTGCCGAGGTCGGTGCCGGCGGCCTGCGCGACCTTGTTGGCGTCGGCGGCGGCCGCCGCGCCCTCGGAGACGTCGTCCTTGACCTTCTTCAGGTCGGGGCAGGAGGCCAGGTGCGGTTCGGCGCCGGGGGTCACGCAGTGGTCGGTGTAGTACTTGTCCGCCCCGGTCTGGGCCCGCTTGGTGACGCCGGCCGCGACGGGCGCGGCCTTCATGAAGGTGTCGAGGTGCTCCCGGACGACCTTGGCGGAGTCCGCGACGAGCGCCGCGTTGGCCGCCAGCGACTTCGGGTCGCTGACGAACGGCTTGGCCTTGGCGGCCGCGCCGTTGACCTTGTCGGCGAGGATCTGGGTGCCTGCGGCGAGGTCCTTCGCACCGGTCTCCAGCTGTCCGGCGGAGGTGTTGAGCTTCTTCAGCCCGCCGTTGAGCTCGCCGGTCTTCTCCTTGGCCGTGTCGAGGCCGTCGGCGAGGTCCTTGGCGCCCTTCTGCGCCTTGCCCGCGCCGTCCTTCAGCTTGTCGGCGCCGTCGGCGGCCTCGGCGGTCTTGTCGTGCAGGTCGGAGAAGTTGACGAAGATCTTGTCGAGGAAGCCGCGGGAGGCGTTGGTGGACGCCGCGGAGCGGACCTCGGAGAAGACGGTCTTGGAGATCGAGCCGACGATGTAGTTGTTCGCGTCGTTCGTGCGGACCTGGAGGGCGCCGGTGGCCGGGTCGTCGCCGGAGCTGGAGGCGATCTTCGCGCTGAAGTCGGCGGGCATGGTCAGGGACAGGTAGTACGTCCCGTCCTCCAGGCCCCTCGCCGCCTCGGCGGGGCTCACCTCGCGCCAGTCGAAGGTCTTGCTGTCGTGCAGCTTCTTGGTGATCTCGTCACCGGCCTCGATCCGCTTGCCGTCGACGGTGGCGCCCTTGTCGACGTTGACGAGGGCGACGGGAACCTTGTCGAGACGGCTGTACGGGTCCCAGAAGGACCAGAGGTACAGGGCTCCGTACAGCAGCG
Organism: Streptomyces sp. NPDC029836; assembly: GCF_055574495.1. Classification (NCBI taxonomy): domain Bacteria; kingdom Bacillati; phylum Actinomycetota; class Actinomycetes; order Kitasatosporales; family Streptomycetaceae; genus Streptomyces; species Streptomyces sp. NPDC029836. The sequence goes on from NZ_JBVHZI010000002.1 coordinate 329,613, forward strand.
GCAGCAGGAGCAGCGCGACGAGCGCGGCCCGGGGCAGCTTGCCCCGCCCGAACCGCTTCAGCTCAAGCGCGGCCAGCTTCGGCGATCGCATCGTCCGCCGCTCCCTTCGGGTCGTGGTGGGGGGTGGTGGCCGGGGCGTTCTTGGTGGTCGTGCCGGTGTCCGCGGAGGTTTTCGTGGCCGTTTCCGTGGCCGTTTCCGGGTCCGGTGCGGTGTCGGTATCCATGGCCGTTTCCGGGTCCGGTGCGGTGTCGGCGGGAGCGCCGGTCCTGCTGTCGGTCGTGCCGTCGGTCCTGGCCTCGGCCTTGGTTCCGGCTTCCGCCGGGGCGTCGTCCGTGTCGTTGTCCGGGGCCGCCTTCCGGGCGGCCGCCGCGTCCGGTGCGGGCGCGGCTCCTTCGGAGAGGCCCCAGGTGATCTTCGGACCGGCACCTCGGGAGGCGACGGGAGCGGGCTCCGCGGTCCCGCGCCCGGCCGGTGCGGCGGCCTCGGCCTCGGCCGGAGCCTTGGCCTTGGTCTTCGCTTTGGTCTTCGCGTCGGTCTTCGCGTTGGTCTTGTCGGTCTTCGCCGGAGCCTCGGTCTTCGCCGGAGCCTGGGTCTTCGTCGGAGCCTTGGCCTTCGTCGGGGTCGGGACCGTGCGCAGCACCGTCACGTCCGCCGGGGCCTTGCTGCACACCGCGAGCACGGTGGTGCCGCGGGCGGCGATGGACCGGAGCAGGGCCCAGACCTCGTCGCGCTCGGAGTCCGAAAGCTTGATGTCCAGGTCGTCCAGGGCCAGCAGGCGGGGGTTGCCCAGCAGGGCGATGGCCACGGAGAGCCGTACGGCCTCCGGCCGCTCCAGGTCGCGCACCGAGGTGCGCGGCCCCTTCGGCAGCGTCGCCAGGTCGAGGCCGACCACGGTCAAGGCCTCCTCGATCAGGACCTTGGCGGCGGTCCGGCCCTCGCCGCGCGGGCGCAGCAGGGCGCGCACGGGGCCGGTGTAGTGCCGCTGGAGGAGGGCGCCCTCGCGCAGTTGCTCGGTGACGGTGAGCGCCTGGTCGAGGTCGTTGACCCCGGGGACCGGGCCGAGGGCGCAGATCCGACGGACCGCCGCCATCTTCTTCGGCAGTCGGTGGCGGCCGATCTCGGCGTACCCCTCGGTGGCCTTCATCCGCCCGGTGAGGGCGAGGAGCAGGCAGGTCCGACCGCTGCCGGACGGGCCTTCGAGCGCGATGAGCGAGCCGGGCGCCGCGTCGATCCCCACGCCCCGGAAGGCCCAGCCGCGCGGGCCCTTGAGTCCGAAGTCCTCGGCCTTGACGGCCGCGCCGTGCGGGCTGTCCACGCCATCCCCCTTCTTTTGAACTGACCGGTCAGTTCAAAAACTATCAGGTTCAGGGCCAAGGGCCGTACCCGAGGGGGACTTTGGGGGTAAAAGCGCAGGTCAGGGTGATTGTCAGTGCCGGTCGTCACGATGGAGGGGCACGCGCACACCGCACGCGTACCCGCAACACCGCCGAGCACCACGCAACGACAGGAGGTTCGTCATGGCCACACCGTCCCCGTCCCGTGTCCACCCCGTCCCGCGCAGGTCGGCCGCACCTTCCCCTACGGCTCCGCCGCGGGGAGACCCCACTGCCGCCCTGGACCTGCTCGCCAAAGCCCGCGACGGCCTGGCCGAGGCGGCCCGGCTGCCCCGGTCCAACGAGCGGTACGCCACCGCACACCTGGCGGCGCTGCGCGCCGCCGCGGCGGTGCTCGCCGCGCGCGGGCGCTCCGAGCCGGTCCACCCGCGGCGCAGGCCGCGGATCCGCAGCGCGTGGGAGGTGCTCCCGGAGATAGCGCCGGAGCTGACGGAGTGGAGCGCCCTGTTCGCCTCCGGCGCGGCCCGCCGGGCGCGGGCCGAGGCGGGGATACGGGACGCGGCGACCGACCGGCAGGCGGACGACCTGGTGCGGGAGACGGGGATGTTCCTGCGCCTGGTCGAGCGGATGCTCGCGCTGCAACCCGTGGCGCAGGCCCTGCCGCTGCCGAGGACACCGGGACCGGAGCGTCCGGAGGCGGGATGACCTGCCCGGCTGTCCGAGGCCATAGGGTGGGGATCGCACCGCTCCCCCACCCATACGCGCCGAGGAGTCATCAGTCGTGTCGGACAATTCCCGCCCCCGTGCCTCCCTTCGCACCGCCGTGGTGTGGGAGGTCCTCAAGGAGGCCCTCGACCGCCGGGTGAAGGCGACCGGGCGGGACGTGCTGGACGTACTGGACACCGGCGGCGGCACCGGCAAGTTCGCCGTGCCGGTGGCTCACCTGGGCCACCGGGTGACCGTGGTCGACCCCAGCCCGAACGCCCTCTTCGGGCTGGAGCGCCGGGTCTCCGAGGCGGGCGTCGCCGATCTGGTGCGCGGGGTCCAGGGCGACGCCCAGGGCCTGCTGGACGTGGTCGAGCGCGACACGTACGACGTCGTGCTCTGCCACGGCGTGCTGGAGTACGTGGACGACCCGGCCGAGGGCGTCGCCAACGCGGTCGCGGCCCTGCGCCCGGGCGGCGTCCTCAGCGTGCTCGGCTCCGGCGTCGGCGGGGCCGTGCTCGCCCGCGCGCTGGCCGGCCACTTCACCGAGGCCCGTACGGCCCTCACCGACCCGGCCGGCCGCTGGGGCGCCGGCGACCCGGTGCCGCGCCGCTTCACCGCCGAGCAGCTCGGGGAGCTGGTCGGCGGAGCGGGCCTCGCCGTCGGCGCGGTGCACGGCGTACGGATCTTCGCCGACCTGGTCCCCGGGGTCCTGGTCGACACCGAACCCGGCGCGGTGGAGGCACTGCTGCGTCTGGAGGAGGCCGCGGCCGAGCTCCCGGCCTTCCACGCGGTCGCCACGCAACTGCACGTTCTGGGCGAGAAGCCCGCCTGATCTGCGGGCATGCGCGAACCGGGCTCGGCCGCACACCCTCCCAATCGGCGCTCCTCCCCGTATGATCGGAAGCACCGGTCGGCATGGCGGACTGCTCATTGGGGAATAAGCGCCTCAGTGACCGCACTGGCGGCGGTACGGTTTGACCACAGATTTGACACCGTGCCTCACCGGCTCGGTGGATTCGCAGAATGTGGCGTAGAGGGCGGGTGTCACGGGGGCGATTCCCCGCCTATCCTGAAGGGGACCCCTGGTCGCTCACCCCGCGACCGACGGATGAGGAGGACTCCCGTGCCGCTCTCGGAGCACGAGCAGCGAATGCTCGAGCAGATGGAGCGAGCGCTGTACGCCGAAGACCCCAAGTTCGCGACAGCGCTTGAGGGTAGTGGACTGCGCACGTACACCCGGCGACGGGTCTACCAAGCAGTCGCAGGCATTGTGGTGGGTATCGCGCTCCTCATGACCGGTGTGATCGTGCCGAACGTGCTCTGGATCAGCGTGGTGGGTTTCCTCGTCATGCTGGGATGTACGGTCCTCGTGGTCACCGGTTGGCGCAAGGCACCCAAGCCTGGCGAGCAGCCCGTCTCCGGAAGTGCAGACGGCTCGGCCCCCGGCCGCAGTCGACAGCGTCGGTCGATGATGACCCGGATCGAGGAACGGTGGCAGCGCCGCCGTGACGAACAGGGGCAGTGAGCCCCGCGCGAACCGATCGGTGAGGGGACGGACGCCCGAGGGCGGCCGTCCCCTCCGCCGTTTCCGCCTGCCGGAGCAACCGTCCTGCGGCATGATGACCGGGTGAGTGTGCTCCCCCTGGTCTTCACCAGCGGCTGGGCCAGCGGGATCAATGCGTACGCCGTGATCCTCCTGCTCGGCATCTTCGGCGCGACCGGACTGAGCGACGACGTACCCGCCGCGCTACAGCGCCCCGACGTCCTGATCGCGGCGGCCGTGCTGTTCCTCTGCGAGGCCGTCGCCGACAAGATCCCCTACGTGGACTCGTTGTGGGACTCGGTCCACACCGTCATCCGGCCGCTGTCCGGGGCCGTGGTCGGCGCCCTGCTGGCCGGGCAGAGCGGCTCCCTGTCGGACCTCGCCGCCGGTGCGGTCGGCGGTTCCACGGCGCTGGCCAGCCATTTCGTCAAGGCCGGCACCCGGATGGCCATCAACACCTCACCGGAGCCCGTCAGCAACATCGCGATGAGCACGGCCGAGGACCTCGGCGTCGGCGCGATCGTCACCTTCGCCATGTTCAACCCGCAGGCCGCCGCCGTCATCGCGGCCGTACTGCTGATCACCGGCCTGGCCATGGTGATCTACCTATGGAGCCGGATCCGCCGCTTCCTGCGCCGGCGGGCCCAGCGCCGCGAGGAGAAACGCCTCGCCGCCGAGGTCCGCGCGGCCGGCGGGGCACCACCGGACTGACCCCCGACCTCCCTCGATAGGCTCAGCCCCATGGCACGAATTGCGGTGATCGGCGCCGGGATGGGCGCGATGGCGACGGCGGCCCGACTGGCCGTGGCGGGCCACCGGGTGACGGTCCACGAACGCGGACCCGACTACGGGGGCTCGGTCGGGCGGTACCGGCGCGACGGCTTCGCCTTCGACACCGGCCCGGGCCTGCTGCACCTGCCCGCGGTCTACCGCGATCTGTTCATCAAGACCGGCAAGCGGCCCCTGGAGGACCACGTCGACCTGGTCCAGCTGGACCCGGCCGTGCGGCACGTCCTCGGCGACTCCGGCGCCACCACCGTCACCCTGCCCGGCAACTCGCGCGGCGGGGTCGCCGCGGCCCTCGACGGGGCCTTCGGCCGGGGCGCGGGCGACCGTTGGAACGCGGTGCTGGGCCGCGCCCGCGACACCTGGGACGCCACCCGCCGCCCCCTGCTGGAGGAGCCGCTGCGCCCCGACCGGCGAGCGCTGGGCCGCGACCCGTACCCGGCGCTGCGCGGGAGCGGGCTGCTGCGCCGGCGCCCGCCGACCCTGGCCGAGGTGGCCGGGCGCGAGCTGGGCGGCGCCCTCGCCGAGCTGCTGACCGCCCGGGTCGAGACGTACGGCATCGATCCCGGCTCCGCGCCCGCCTCCGCCGCCGCGCTGCCGTACATGGAGCAGACCTTCGGCAGCTGGTACGTCCGGGGCGGGCTGCGCGCCCTGGCCACCGCCGTCCACGAACGCTGCCTGGAACGGAAGGTGGAGTTCGTCCTCGGCTCCGGCGTACGGGACGTCCTGACGCGGGACGGCCGGGCCGCCGGGCTGCTGCTCGACGACGGCACCGAGGAGCCCGCCGACCTCGTCGTCTGCGGCATCGACCCGAGGCAACTGCCCGCCGACTCCCCCGCCTGGGCCCCGGACGCCGTGCCGGCCCGGGGCGCGGGGGTGCCCAGCCGGGTCACCCTGCTGCTCGCCCTGCGCGGGGCCCGGCCGGCGGACGCCGTGCACCGCACCCTGGTCCACCGCGACCCGGCCCACCGGGACGGTGCCGACGCGGGGACGGTCACCGTCCTGCGCCCCGACGACCCGACGACCCGGCCCGACGCGGACCACGAGGCCGTCACCGTGAGCGCCGTGTGCGACCCGGGGGCGCCGCAGGGCCTTCCCGGGGCGCAGGAGCTGCTCGCCCGCGCCGAACGGGCGGTACCGGGGCTGCGGGAGAGGCTGCTGTGGCACGAGGTGCGCACCCCGGCCGATGTGGAGGCGGCGACCGGCGCCCTCGGCGGGTCCGTGCCCCCGCCGGCCCTCGCGGGGGCGGGCGGTCGGCTGCTCTACCCCGCGAACACGACGGCCCTGCCCGGCTTCTACCTCGCGGGCGGCTGGGCCCACCCGGGCGGCGGGCTCCCGCACGCCGGGATGACCGGGGCGCTGGTGGCCGGGCTGATCGTGGAGGGGGACCGCTTCCGGGGGTCGCAGTAACCCCGGTCGCGGTGGCCCGGGCCGCGGTGGCCCGGGTCGCGGTGGCCCGACCAGCGGTGGCCCCGACCCGGTAGCGCCCGCCCGGCGGCCGTCAGTAGCGGTACTGGTCGTACTCGCCGTTGCCGTTGCCGTTGCCGTTGCCCTGGTCGTGCTGGTCGTGCTGGCCGTGCTGGTCGTTCGGGTGGCCCTGCTGACCCTGGTACGGGTAGCCCTGCTGGTCCCGGCCGTCCTGGCCCGGGTACGGGGGCTGCGCCTCGTTGGCGCGCTGCTGCGGGACCCAGACCCCGCCTGGCGGGGTGTCCATCGAGTACTGCTGCTGCGCCGGGTCGTACGGGGCGTAGCCGGAGTAGTCGTAGGCGGGCGGGGCGACCGTGCCGCCGGTGCCGATGTACGGGTCCGAGTAGGCGGCGTAGACCTGCTGTTCGCCGGTCGGGTAGCCGCCGGACCAGTCGTAGCCCTGGCCGGCCTGCTGCTGGTCGTAGTACGCCGCGTACTGCTGGGCGTCCTGCTCGGGCCGGCCCTGGGGCGCGGACCCGTCGCCCTGGCGGGGGGCGAAGCTCTGTATGCCGTACGAGCCGGTGTCCTCGGGGACCGGCTCCGGGGTGAAGACCCGCGTCGAGTCCACGTCGCCGTCGTCGCGTCCCTCGTGGCCGTCGCGTCCCTCGTGGCCGCGGCGCCCGGCGGAGAGGTCCGCGCCGGAGGCGTCCGGGCCCTGGGATCCGTACTCCAGCGCCGTCACCTCCAGCCCGGCGTCCGAGCGGAGTCCCTTGCCCGCGCGGCGACGTCGGCCCTGTTCCTGCGGGGCGGGCTCCCCGCCCTTGCGCAGCGACCAGCCGGCCACGAAGCCCTTGCGGAAGGACAGGGTCACCAGGGTCTGGCCCAGGGCGAAGGCGACGGCGCCCGCGCCGATCACGTACACCGAGGGCAGGACCACCCCCGCCACGACGCCGAGGAACCCGGTGAAGGCGAGCAGGCGCCAGCGGAGCCGGGCCTTGTACTGCATCAGGACCTCGGCAAGCAACCACAACGCGACGACACCGAACGCGATGTAGAGGACCGTCATTCCCATGCGTGGCCCCTCTCGGTACGGCCGCCCGCACGGGAACGGGGATTGGCCGGTCAGGCCCGCTGGTGCAGGCCCAGGTTCTCGTAGATCTCGAGGGACGCCGTGGAATTGTTCAGCGTGATGAAGTGCAGTCCCGGAACACCCTCGGACAGCAGCCGCGCGCAGAACTCCGTGGCGAACTCGATGCCAATGGAGCGTACAGCGGCCGGATCGTCCTTGACCGCGAGCATGCGCTCTTTCACGTTCTCGGGGAAGACGGCGGTGCTGAGTTGCGGCAGCCGGTCGAGCTGTTTGACGCCCACAACAGGCATGACCTCGGGGATGATCGGGGTGTCGCAGCCCGCCTTCGCGACGCTGTCGCGCAGCCGCAGATAATTCTCCGGATCGAAGAACATCTGGGTGATGGCGTAGTCCGCGCCCGCGCGGCACTTGTCCACGAAGTGCCGGATGTCCGTGTCCCAGTCCTCCGAGCGGGGGTGCATCTCGGGGAACGCGGCGACGCCGACGCAGAAGTCCCCGGACTCCTTGAGCAGCCGGACCAGGTCGGCGGCGTAGTCCACGCCCTCGGGGTGCTTGACCCACGGCGCCATCGGGTCGCCCGGCGGGTCCCCGCGCAGCGCGAGCATGTTGCGGATCCCGGCGTCCGCGAACTGGCCGATGACGTGGCGCAGCTCGGCGACCGAGTGGTCCACGGCGGTGAGGTGCGCGACGGGTGTCAGGGTGGTGTCGGCGGCGATCTGCTGGGTCGCGCGGACGGTGCCGCCGCGGGTGGAGCCACCGGCCCCGTAGGTCACCGAGACGAAGCTCGGGGAAACCGCCTCGATCCGGCGGAGCGCGTTCCAGAGGTTGCGCTCGCCCTTCTCCGTCTTGGGAGCCCAGAACTCGAATGAGTACGAGCCCCCGGACGCGATGAGATCGCGGACCGTGTGCGCACGATCCGACCAGGTGGAAGCGGTACCAAGGGCCATACGGGCAGGTTAGACGCGGCTTGCCGGTCATCGAAGCCACGTCCATCCATTGGACACATTTTTGGACACCCTGCGGGGAGGTTCCCGGGCCGTGACGTCGACCCGGAACGCCGTGCCCCGGCGGCCTCAGCCCGCGGCGACCTCGGCGCGGGCGCGCACGCGCCGGGCGAGGTCCGCGGCGGCCGCGCCGGGGTCGGAGGACTCGGTGAGGGCCCGTACGACGACGACGCGGGTGGCGCCGGCGTCCAGGACCTCGTCCAGGTTGCCGGCGTCGATGCCGCCGATGGCGAACCAGGGCCGGTCCTGGCGCAGGGCGGCGGCGTGGCGGACGAGGTCGAGGCCGGGGGCGTGTCGGCCCGGCTTGGTGGGGGTGGGCCAGCAGGGGCCGGTACAGAAGTAGTCGACGCCGGGCTCGGCGGCCGCCTCGTCGACCTCGGACTCCGAGTGGCAGGAGCGGCCGATGAGGACGCCGCCACCGAGGATGGCGCGGGCGGCCGGGACGGGGATGTCTCCCTGGCCGAGGTGCAGGACGTCGGAGCCGATGGCGTGCGCGACGTCGGCGCGGTCGTTGACGGCGAGGAGCTTGCCGTGGCGGCGGGCCGCCTCGGCGAAGACCTGGAGGTGTTCCAGCTCCTCGCCGGCCTCCATGCCCTTGTCCCGGAGCTGGACGATGTCCACGCCGCCGGCCAGGACGGCGTCCAGGAACTCGGGGAGGTCACCCTGCCGCCTGCGGGCGTCCGTGCACAGGTAGAGCCGGGCGTCGGACAGCTGCTGCATGGGTGTTCCCCCCGTGGTGGTGGCGGTGTGCGGGCCGGTGGGACCGGCCCGCACACCGGTGGATCAGCTCATCAGAGGGCGAGCGCCTGCGCGCGGCGCTTCACCTCCGTGCCGCGATTCTCACTCAACGCCTGCACGGGGCTGCCGGGCAGGGTCGGATCCTCGGTGAAGAGCCATTCCAGGATCTCCTCCTCGGAGAAGCGGTCGTCGCGCAGCACGGTCAGGAGGCCCACGAGGCCCTTCACGACCTTGTCGCCGTCGATGAACTGGGCCGGAACCTGCAGGGTGCGGTTCTCGCCCCGGCGTACGGCGATGAGCTGGCCTTCCTTGACCATCTGGCGGACCCGGGTCACCTCGATGTCGAGCATCTCCGCGATGTCGGGGAGGTGCAGCCAGGAGGGGACGAGGGCATCGATCTTTGCGTCAATCTCGGTCACGGACACAAGCCTGCCATCTCGGACGGGCCGCCGGTACCTGGCCCGTCCGTCCGGGGTCCGGGCCGCCTCCCGCCCGGGCGGCGCGGTGCGGACTTCCCCGCTCCGCCCGGCCGCGTCCCCGCCCGTGTCCCGGCCCGCCCCGGCCGTCAGGCGGTGGCGGACTTCAGCGGGGCGGCGGGGTCCGCCACCCGGGCCGGGTCGAGCCGGACGCCCGACTCGATGAGCTTGCGGCCCTGTGCGAGGTCCCGCGGCCGGCCGACGGCCAGGACCGCGACCAGGGCGGCGTCCCGCAGCCAGCACACCGACCAGCCCGCCCCGCCCGGGTCGCCGCGCCACAGCAGGGTGTCGGCCCCGGCGTGGTGTCCCGCGTACTGGACGAAGCGGCCGAACTGCTCCGACCAGAAGTACGGCACCGGGTCGTAGGCCCGTACGGGCTCCCCCGCCAGGATGTTCGCCGCGACGGCGCGCGGCCCCTGGAGGGCGTTGTCCCAGTGGTGGACCAGCAGCCGCGCACCGTAGCGGGCCGAGGGGAAGGAGGAGCAGTCGCCGACGGCGTACACCCCGGGGAGGGTGGTGCGCAGGTGGGCGTCCGCGGTGACGGAGCCGTCGGGGCCGAGGTCGACGCCGGTGCCGGCCAGCCAGTCCGTCGCGGGGCGGGCGCCGATGCCGACGACGACGGCGTCCGCCGCCAGTTCCCGGCCGTCCGCGAGCCGGACCCGGCCCTCCTCGACGCCGGCCACCTTCGCGCCGGTGATGAGCTCGGCGCCCGCCTCGGCGTACCAGTGCGCCATCGGGGCGGTGACCTCGGCCGGGAGGGCGCCCGCCAGGACCCGGTCCGCCGCCTCGACGACGGTCACGGCGCAGCCCGCCGCGCGGGCGGCGGTGGCGAACTCGGCGCCGATCCAGCCGGCCCCGACGACGACGGTGGCGGGGGCGGCGGCCAGGACGGGCCGCAGCCGGGCGGCGTCGTCGAGGGTGCGCAGCAGGTGCACGCCGGGGACGCCTTCGGTGCCGGGCAGGGTCAGCGGTCGCGCGCCGGTGGCCAGGACGAGGGCCCCGTACGGGACGGGTCCGGCCCCGGTGTCCAGTTCGCGGGCGGCGTGCCGCAGGCCGGTGACCTCGGTGCCGAGCCGCAGCTCGATGTCCAGGCCCTCGAAGTCGACGTCGAAGGCGGAGTCCTCGGCCTTGCCGAGCAGCACCGCCTTGGACAGCGGGGGCCGGTCGTAGGGCTGGTGGGGTTCGGCTCCCAGCAGGGTCACGGGGCCGGTGAAGCCCTGTTCGCGCAGGGCCACCGCGGTCTGCACCCCGGCCATTCCGGCGCCGACGATCACGACACCGGGCTTCGTCTGTTGCGTCTGCTCGCTCACCCGACCCAGCCTAGTTCCCTGACGATTCGTCAGGAATAGCGGGTGCGGCGGCCCGGGCGGGACGGCGGGGAGCCCACGGGCCGAACAGCGCCGGGGCGGTGGCGGGACGGCGGGAGGCAGCGGGGAGGCAGCCTTACCCGCCACCGGCCACGGGGTTAGTCTGGCCACCGTTACCCATCGCGGGAGTCCGGGCGCACCGGGCTGAGAGGGAGGCTAGCCGGCCTCCGACCGTACGAACCTGATCCGGGTCATGCCGGCGAAGGGAGGGGCTGGACGCCCATGCACTCATCTCGGAAGGGATCCGACGTCCTCGTCATCGGGGGCGGGATCATCGGCCTGGTCATCGCCTGGCGGGCCGCCCGGCGCGGCCTGCGCGTCGTACTGGCCGACCCGGACCCGGGCGGCGGCGCGGCCCGGGTCGCGGCGGGCATGCTGGCCGCCGTCACGGAACTGCACTACGGCGAGGAGACCCTGCTCGGGCTCAACGTGGCTTCCGCCGCCCGCTATCCGGACTTCGCCGCCGAACTGCACGAGGCCGCCGGCGGCATGGACATCGGCTACCGGGCCTGCGGCACCCTGGCCGTCGCCCTCGACGCCGACGACCGCCTCCACCTGCGCGAACTCCACGCGCTCCAGCGCCGCTGCGGGCTGGAGTCCGAGTGGCTCACCGGCCGCGAGTGCCGCCGCCTGGAGCCGATGCTGGCGCCCGGGGTGCGCGGCGGGCTGCGGGTCGACGGGGACCACCAGGTCGATCCGCGCCGGCTCGCGGCCGCGCTGCTGGCCGCCTGCGAACGCTCCGGGGTGACGTTGCGCCGCAGCCGGGCGGACCGGCTCCTCACCAGCGGGGACCGGGCGGCGGGCGCCGTCCTGGACGACGGTACGGAGGTGCTCGCCGACCAGGTGGTGCTGGCCGCCGGCTCGCTCAGCGGCCGGCTGGCCGGCGTACCGCCCCAGGTGGCCGTTCCCGTACGGCCGGTGAAGGGGCAGGTGCTGCGGCTGTCGGTACCGGCCGCGTACGGCCCGTTCCTGTCGCGGACCGTACGGGCGGTCGTGCGCGGCAGCCACGTCTACCTGGTGCCGCGCGAGAGCGGCGAGCTCGTCGTCGGCGCCACCAGCGAGGAACTCGGCTGGGACACCACCGTCACCGCCGGCGGCGTCTACGAGCTGCTGCGCGACGCCCACGAGTTGGTGCCCGGCATCACCGAACTCCCGCTGGTGGAAACCCGGGCGGGGCTGCGCCCCGGCTCGCCGGACAACGCGCCGCTGCTCGGCCCGACCGAGCTGCCGGGCCTGCACCTGGCCACCGGCCACTACCGCAACGGGGTCCTGTTGACCCCCCTCACCGGGGACGTGATGGCGGAGTTGCTGGCGACCGGTGTCGTACCGGAGATCGCCCGCCCCTTCACCCCCCGCCGCTTCTCCCCCGCACGTCAGGAGTCCTACGCATGACCATCTCCGTCAACGGCGAGCCGCGCGAGTTCGCGGCCGGCACCACCCTCGACGCGGTGGTCGCCACTTTGTCCCGGGCGCCCAGGGGCGTCGCCGCCGCCCTCAACGAGACCGTGGTCCCGCGCGGGCAGTGGCCGCACACCCCCGTGGGCGACGGCGACCGCGTCGAGGTCCTCACCGCGGTCCAGGGAGGCTGACGGCGATGGCGGACGATCTCTTCGCGCTCGGCGGCCGGACCTTCTCCTCCCGCCTCATCATGGGCACCGGCGGCGCGCCGAGCCTGGACGTCCTGGAACGCGCGCTGACCGCGTCCGGGACGGAACTGACGACGGTGGCGATGCGCCGCCTGGACCCGACGGTGCAGGGCTCGGTGCTGTCGGTCCTGACGAAGCTCGACATCGCCGTGCTGCCGAACACGGCGGGCTGCTTCACCGCCGGCGAGGCCGTGCTCACGGCCCGCCTCGCACGGGAGGCCCTGGGCACGGACTGGATCAAGCTGGAGGTGGTCGCGGACGAGCGCACCCTGCTTCCCGACGGCGTCGAGCTGCTGGACGCCGCCGAGGTCCTGGTGGACGAGGGCTTCACCGTCCTGCCGTACACCAACGACGACCCGGTGCTCGCCCGCAAGCTGGAGGACGTGGGCTGCGCGGCGATCATGCCGCTCGGCTCCCCCATCGGTTCGGGCATGGGCATCCGCAACCCGCACAACTTCGAGCTGATTGTCGAGCGGGCCGGTGTCCCGGTCATCCTGGACGCGGGGGCCGGCACGGCGTCGGACGTCGCGCTGGCCATGGAGCTGGGCTGCGCGGGGGTGATGCTGGCCTCCGCCGTGACCCGGGCCCAGGACCCGGTCCTGATGGCCGCGGCCATGCGGGACGCCGTCTCGGCGGGACGCCTCGCGCACCGCGCCGGTCGCATCCCGCAGCGGCGCTTCGCCGAGGCCTCCTCCCCCGTCGAGGGCCGCGCCGCCCTCGACCCCGAACGCCCCGCCTTCACCTCCTGACCCTGCGGTACGGGCCCTGCCGGGCGGGGCCGGCAGGGGTCTGCGGGCGCCTGCCCGGAGGGGGACGTGCGTCACAGCTGCGCTGCAACCACCCCCATCCGGGCCGGTGGCGCGGTGGGCGCTCGTAGAATCGCCGGGTGGATACGACCCTGGATGACCCCCTCGTCGGGCGCGTGCTCGACGGCCGCTACCGCATCGATGCCCGCATCGCGGCCGGCGGCATGGCCACGGTCTACCGGGCCGTGGACACCCGCCTGGACCGCGTCCTCGCGCTGAAGGTGATGCACCCGGCGCTGGCCGCCGACGGCGCCTTCGTCGACCGCTTCATCCGCGAGGCGAAGTCCGTGGCCCGCCTCGCCCACCCCAACGTGGTGGCCGTCTTCGATCAGGGGACCGACGGTCCGTACACCTACCTCGCGATGGAGTACGTCTCCGGCTGCACCCTGCGCGACGTGCTCCGCGAGCGCGGCGCGCTCCAGCCGAGGGCCGCCCTCGACATCCTCGAACCGGTCCTCGCCGCCCTCGGCGCCGCCCACCGGGCGGGTTTCGTGCACCGGGACATGAAGCCGGAGAACGTCCTGATCGGCGACGACGGCCGGGTGAAGGTGGCCGACTTCGGGCTGGTCCGCTCCGTGGGCTCCGTCACGAACACCACCGGCTCGGTCCTCGGCACGGTCTCCTACCTGGCGCCCGAGCAGATCGAGAACGGGATCACCGACACCCGCGTGGACGTCTACGCCTGCGGCGTCGTGCTCTACGAAATGCTCACCGGCAGCAAGCCGCACAACGGCGGCAGCCCCGCCCAGGTGCTCTACCAGCACCTCAACGAGGACGTGCCGCCCCCGTCGGCCCTCGTCCCGGGCCTGCCGGCCGGTCTCGACGCGCTCGTCGCGCAGGCCGCCGCCCGCAACCCCGAGCTGCGCCCCTCCGACGCCGCCGCCCTCCTCGGCCTGGTCCGCGGCGTGCGGGACGGCCTCGGCGAGGGCGAGCTGGACGCCGTACCGCCGCAGGCGCTGGCCCGGACGCGCACCGCCGCCGAGGACCGTACGGGGGTGATTCCCCGCGCGGTGGACGATCAGCAGCCGGTGCTCCACACCTCGCGGCTGGCGTCGACGCCGCTCGCCTCCTCGGCGCCGCCGCCCCCGAGCCGCCGGCTGCCGCGCGGGCCCCGGCGCGGGCCGCTGCTGATCGTCGCGGGCGTGCTGCTCGCGCTCGGTCTCGGCACGGGCGTCTGGTACATCAACTCCGGCCAGTTCACGAAGGTCCCGAACCTGCTCGGCAAGTCCGAGGAGCGGGCGAAGTCCCAGCTGTCGGCGGCCGGGCTCGGGGTGAAGCGGATCGACCGCAAGTTCAGCGACGCCTTCGAGCGCGGGACGGTGATGAACACCGACCCCGAGGGCGGCAAGCGGATCCGCGGGAACGGCGCCGTGGTGCTCACCGTCTCGCGCGGCCCCGAGGTCGTCGGCGTGCCCGACCTCAAGGGTCGGCCGTTGGAGGAGGCCAAGGCCGAACTGACGAAGACGGGCCTGGCGCCCGGAATCGTCACGCAGGCCTTCAGCCAGGACGTCGCCCGGGGCTCGGTCATCAGCACCGACCCGGCGGGCGGTCAGCGGCGGGCGCCCGACACCGCGGTCGCGCTGGTCGTCAGCAAGGGGCGGCCCGTCCAGGTGCCGAACGTCACCGGCCGGACCCTGGACCAGGCGCGGGAAGCGCTGGAGGGCCTCGGCCTCACCGTGAGGACGGCCGGTGAGCAGGTCAACTCGCCCTCGGCGCCGGGCACGGTGGCCAACCAGTCGGCGCTCGCCGGCGCCCAGGCGGCCGCCGGTGACACGGTCACCCTCACCCTGTCCAAGGGCCCCCGCCAGGTGCAGGTACCGGACGTGACCGGCAAGGACCTGGACACGGCCCGCAGGACGCTGGAGAGCCTCGGCTTCCAGGTCAAGGTGGACCGGCCGTTCCTGTCCTTCAGCGACACGGTGGACTCCCAGTCGGTGCTCGGCGGCCTGAACGCCCCCGAGGGCAGCACGATCACGGTGCGGACGAGGGGCCTGTGAACCCGTCCGTCACCCCCGCGGTGACCAACTCGACGCCGACGCCTCCCGCCGTCTCCCGCGACGCGGCGGCGACGCGCAATCCGGTGGGCGGGCACGTGCCCGTCGCCGGCGGACTCGCCTCGGTGGGCCTGGCGTACGCCGCCGAGATGGGCGCGGAGGCCGTCCAGGTCTTCGTCGCCAATCCCCGGGGCTGGGCCACGCCGAAGGGGAACCCGGCGCAGGACGAGCTGTTCCGCGCGCGGTGCGCCGCGCTCTCCGTACCGGCGTACGTGCACGCGCCGTACCTGATCAACTTCGGCTCGCACACCGAGGCCACCGTGGAGAAGTCGGTGGAGTCACTGCGGCACTCGCTGCGCCGGGCCCGGGAGATCGGCGCGCTCGGGGTGGTCGTCCACACCGGCTCGGCGACCGGCGGCCGTCCGCGCGAAGCGGCGTACGCGCAGGTCAGGGAGCACATGCTGCCGCTGCTGGACGAGCTGACCCATGACGACGACCCCTTCCTGCTGCTGGAGTCCACGGCCGGGCAGGGTTCCTCGCTGTGCTCGCGCACCTGGGACTTCGGGCCGTACTTCGAGGCGCTCGACCACCACCCCGGGCTCGGGATCTGCCTGGACACCTGCCACATCTTCGCGGCCGGTCACGACCTGGCCGAGCCGGGCGGCACCAAGCAGACGTTGGACCTGCTGGTGGACGCCGTCGGACCGGGCCGGCTGAAACTGATCCACGCCAACGACTCCAAGGAGGGTGTCGGCGCCCACAAGGACCGGCACGCCAACATCGGCCAGGGGCACATCGGCCCGGATGCCTTCGGTGAACTGTTCTCGCATCCCGAGACGGCCGGCGTCCCGCTGGTCATCGAGACGCCCGGCGGCAAGGAAGGGCACGCGGCGGACGTGGCCCTGCTGAAGGAGCTGCGCACCTCGCACTGATCGCCACGTTGCTTGAGGAATACCCTGGGGGGGTATACGGTTCTGTCACCGGGACAGAACCGCATACGGCGTTTCCCATGCGAGGGGCTTGGCCATGGAACACGCGCACGCGCACCACGAACACGGCGACGAGCACGACGGCACCCACGAACCGGGACACGACCCGGGGCACGCATCCGGCCACCACGGACCCGCACACCCGCCCGCCGGCGGCAAGGTCACGTGGGGTGCGGCGGCCCGGGCCACCCTGCACTGCCTCACCGGATGCGCCATCGGCGAGGTGCTCGGCATGGTCATCGGGACCGCGCTGGGCTGGGGCAACGTACCGACGATGATCCTCGCGATCATCCTCGCGTTCGTCTTCGGTTACGCCCTCACGCTGCGCGGGGTCCTCGCGGCCGGGGTGGACTTCCGCTCGGCCGTCCGGGTGGCGCTGGCCGCGGACACGCTTTCGATCGCGGTCATGGAGTTGATCGACAACGGGGTGATCGCGCTGTGGCCGGGCGCGATGGACGCGCACCTCGCGGACCCGCTGTTCTGGATCGTCCTGGCGATCGCGCTGGCCGCGGCCTTCGTGATCACCGTGCCGGTGAACCGGTGGATGATCGGCCGCGGCAAGGGTCACGCGGTCGTCCACCGCTACCACCACTGAGCGGGGGCCACTTCACGGCCTAGAGCTCGGGGCCGTCGCCCGGCTCCTCCTGGTACGAGTAGCGCTGCTCGCGCCAGGGGTCGCCGACGTTGTGATAGCCGCGCTCCTCCCAGAAGCCGCGGCGGTCGGCGGTCATGTACTCGATGCCGCGGACCCACTTGGGGCCCTTCCACGCGTACAGGTGCGGTACCACCAGGCGCAGCGGGAAGCCGTGTTCGGCCGTCAGCAGTTCGCCGCCCATGTGGGTGGCGAAGACGGTCCGTTCGGCGGCGAAGTCGGCGAGTCTCATGTTGGAGCTGAAGCCGTACTCGGCCCACACCATCACGTGCGTGACCTGCGGGGTCGGCGGCGCCAGTTCCAGGAGGGTGCGCGCGCGCACGCCGCCCCATTCGGCGCCCAGCATGCTGAACTTGGTGACGCAGTGCAGGTCCGCGACGACGGAGTCGAACGGCAGCGCCGCGAACTCCTCGTGGTTCCAGCAGCGCTTCTCGCCGTCGACGGTCGCGCCGAAGACGCGGAACTCCCACCGGTCCGGCTTGAACTTCGGTACAGGGCCGTAGTGGGTGACGGGCCAGCCCCGCTGCAACCGCTGCCCCGGAGGGAGCTCGAACTGCTCTGCTCCCGGAGATTCCCGGTTTTCCGGCTGACCCATGAGTCCATGGTGACAGACTGGGCAGGGTGGTCATGACCAGGTCCGGGCCCATCAGGGCAAGTCCTGGCAACTCCCACTAAGGAGGCACTTACTGGACGGCCTCCGGCGGCGGTGCAAGGATGCGCGCACCTGCCCAGTCACTTAGATGACATTGCTTGGAAGGAGCTTCTGCGATGCAGGGCGACCCCGAGGTCCTTGAGTTTCTCAACGAGCAGCTGACCGGCGAACTCACCGCCATCAACCAGTACTGGCTGCACTACCGCATCCAGGACAACAAGGGTTGGACGAAGCTCGCCAACTACACCCGTGCCGAGTCCATCGACGAGATGAAGCACGCGGACAAGATCACCGAGCGCATCCTGATGCTCGACGGGCTGCCGAACTACCAGCGTCTCTTCCACGTGCGCGTCGGTCAGACCCTCACGGAGATGTTCCAGGCGGACCGGCAGGTCGAGGTCGAGGCGATCGACCGCCTCAAGCGCGGCATCGAGGTCATGCGCGGCAAGGGTGACGTCACCTCGGCGCGGCTCTTCGAGGAGATCCTGGAGGACGAGGAGCACCACATCGACTACCTCGACACCCAGCTGGAACTGATCGAGAGCATCGGCGAGCCTCTCTACATCGCGCAGCTGATCGAGCAGCCGGAGAGCTAGGCCGCCGGGACCCCGGACTCTAGGCCGCTTCGGCCAGCGCGGGTTCGTCGGCCGAGAGGACGGCGGCCGTCCGGCCCTGGTCCAGCAGTTCCCGGCGGGGGCACGCCCCGCGGCCCAGGATGCCCTGGATGGTGCGCACGCACGAGCCGCAGTCGGTGCCGGCCTTCGTCGCCGAGGCGATCTGGCGGGGGGTACAGGCCCCGGCCGCCGCGTGGTCCTTGACCTGCTTGTCGGTGATCCCGAAGCACGAGCAGACGTACACGCGGTTCACCTCCCTGGCGAGGAACGGTTCGACGACCCTCCCCGATTCGGTGAGGCTTACCTAACCGTACCCAAAGTTAGGCAACCCTAAAAGCCCTCGATACGACGATGGGGCGCGGATCACATCGATCCGCGCCCCATCGTCGTACGAAGGTACTGAGTGATCCCTACTGGTCCCGGTACATCTCGGCGACCAGGAACGCCAGGTCCAGGGACTGGCTGCGGTTGAGCCGCGGGTCGCAGGCCGTCTCGTAGCGCTGGTGCAGGTCGTCGACGAAGATCTCGTCGCCGCCGCCCACGCACTCGGTGACGTCGTCACCGGTGAGCTCGACGTGGATGCCGCCCGGGTGGGTGCCCAGCGCCTTGTGGACCTCGAAGAAGCCCTTGACCTCGTCGAGCACGTCGTCGAAACGGCGCGTCTTGTGGCCGGAGGCCGCCTCGAAGGTGTTGCCGTGCATCGGGTCGGTGACCCAGGCGACGGTCGCGCCGGAGGCGGTGACCTTCTCGACCAGCTCGGGGAGCTTGTCGCGGACCTTGTCGGCGCCCATGCGGACGACGAAGGTCAGCCGGCCCGGCTCGCGCTCGGGGTCGAGGCGGTCGATGTAGGTCAGGGCCTCGTCGACGGTCGTCGTGGGGCCGAGCTTGATGCCGATCGGGTTCGCGATCTGCGAGCAGAACTCGATGTGCGCGTGGTCCAGCTGGCGCGTGCGCTCGCCGATCCAGACCATGTGGCCCGAGGTGTCGTACAGCTTGCCGGTGCGCGAGTCCGTGCGGGTCAGCGCGCCCTCGTAGTCGAGGAGCAGCGCCTCGTGGGAGGCGTAGAACTCGACGGCCTTGAACTCGGCCGGGTCGGTGCCACAGGCCTTCATGAAGTTGAGCGCGTTGTCGATCTCCCGCGCGAGCTGCTCGTAGCGCTGCCCGGACGGGGAGGACTTCACGAAGTCCTGGTTCCAGGCGTGCACCTGGCGCAGGTCGGCGTAACCACCGGTGGTGAAGGCGCGCACCAGGTTGAGCGTGGAGGCGGAGGCGTGGTACATCCGCTTCAGCCGCTCGGGGTCCGGGATGCGGTCCGCCTCGGTGAAGGCGAAGCCGTTGACGGAGTCGCCGCGGTAGGTCGGCAGGGTGACGCCGTCGCGGGTCTCGGTGTCCTTGGAGCGCGGCTTGGAGTACTGGCCGGCGATGCGGCCGACCTTGACGACCGGCACGGAGGCCGCGTACGTCAGGACGGCACTCATCTGGAGCAGCGTCTTCAGCTTGGCTCGGATGTGTTCGGCGGACACCCCGTCGAAGGCCTCGGCGCAGTCGCCGCCCTGCAGCAGGAACGCCTCGCCCTTGGCGACGGCTCCCAGACGGGCGCGCAGCTGGTCGCACTCACCCGCGAAGACGAGGGGAGGATACGACTCGAGGTCCGCGACGACAGCGCGCAGTGCCTCGGCATCGGGGTACGAAGGCTGCTGCGCCGCGGGAAGGTCTCGCCAGGTCGCCTTGGCGGCGGGGGCTTGGGTTTCAGCGTTCACGGTCACCTCGTACACATTACGGCGTCCTACGTCCCGTCCAGCCCGTTGCCCACTACGTGAGACGACCATCTCCCCGGACGCGCGCGGTGTGGGCTAGGGTCGTCGGCATGTACGCGCACTCGCACCAGAACTGGTGGTGGCCCGCTTCCGGCGGCCCACTCCTCGCGCGTACCCACTGACACGTACGAGTGACGCGAAGGCCGCCCCGAGGGGCGGCCTTCCGCATGTGGTGCGACCGACACCGCGCAGGAGCCCGGGCCGTCCCTCCCTCCGGAAGGACGCCCCACCATGACCACGGGATTCAGCCGCCTGCTCCACGACTCCGCCCCGCCGTTCGCGCTGCTGCGTCGGCGGACCCCGGGCCGTGACCACGACACCGTCGAGGTGCTCGTCGGTCCGGTCCACGAGGCCGAGCGGCTCGCCGACCTGCCCGTCGGCCCGCTGCCCACCTTGGCCCTCGTACCGTTCCGGCAGATCCGCGAGCGCGGCTTCGACGTGCGCGACGACGGCACCCCGCTGAGCGTGCTGGCCGCCGAGGAGGCCTGGGAGGTGCCGCTCGCCGAGGCGTTGGCCGCGCTGCCCGCGCACGAGGTGCGGGTCGAGGGCGGCGGCTTCGACGTCGGCGACGAGGAGTACGCGGCCACCGTCGAGCGGGTCATCCGCGACGAGATCGGCCGCGGCGAGGGCGCGAACTTCGTGATCCGGCGCACCTACGGCGGCCGGATCGACGGCTTCGGCCGGGCGGACGCGCTGGCCCTGTTCCGGCGGCTGCTGGAGGGCGAGCGGGGCGCGTACTGGACGTACGTCGTCCACACCGGGGACCGCACCCTGGTCGGGGCCAGTCCGGAGGTCCACGTACGGATGTCGGGCGGCACCGTCGTGATGAACCCGATCAGCGGGACGTACCGGTATCCCGCGGGCGGCCCGACGGTCGATTCGCTGCTCGCCTTCC
This sequence comes from Streptomyces sp. NPDC029836, assembly GCF_055574495.1. Taxonomy (NCBI): domain Bacteria; kingdom Bacillati; phylum Actinomycetota; class Actinomycetes; order Kitasatosporales; family Streptomycetaceae; genus Streptomyces; species Streptomyces sp. NPDC029836. The sequence continues at coordinate 350,132 of NZ_JBVHZI010000002.1, forward strand.
TCGGTGACCGCAAGGAGACCGAGGAACTGTCGATGGTCGTCGACGAGGAACTGAAGATGATGTGCACGGTCGGCGACATGGGCGGGGTCGTCGTCGGGCCGCGACTGAAGGAGATGGCGCACCTCGCGCACACCGAGTACGAGCTGCGCGGCCGGTCCTCGCTGGACGCCCGCGAGGTGCTGCGGGAGACCATGTTCGCGGCGACGGTGACGGGCTCGCCCGTGCAGAACGCCTGCCGGGTCATCGAGCGGTACGAGAAGGGCGGCCGGGGCTACTACGCGGGGGCGCTGGCGCTCCTCGGCACGGACGCGGCGGGAGCGCAGACCCTGGACTCCCCGATCCTGATCCGCACCGCCGACATCGCCCCGGACGGCGCCCTGCGGGTGGCGGTCGGCGCCACCCTGGTCCGGCACTCCGACCCCGCCGGCGAGGTCGCGGAGACCCACGCGAAGGCCGCCGGGGTGCTGGCCGCGCTCGGCGTGCGGGAGGCCGCGCCCCGGCCGGCCTTCGCCGGCGCCCGGGCGGCCGACGATCCCCGGGTGCGGGAGGCGCTCGCGGCCCGGCGCCGGGACCTGGCCCCGTTCTGGCTGCGGATGCAGGACCGCCCGGCGCGGGTCACCGGGCACGCCCTGGTGGTGGACGCCGAGGACACCTTCACCGCGATGCTTGCGCACCTGCTGCGGGTGACCGGCCTGGAGGTGACCGTACGCCGCTACGACGACCCGGGGCTGCGGGCGGCGGCGACCGCTTGGGAGGGCCCGGTCGTGCTGGGCCCGGGGCCCGGCGACCCGGCGGACGCCGACGACCCGAAGATGCGGACGCTGCGCGCGCTGACCGGGGAGCTGCTGGCCGCGCACCGGGGCGGGATCCTGGGCGTCTGCCTGGGGCACGAACTGTTGGCGGCCGAGCTGGGTCTGCCGCTCGTGCGCAAGGCGGAGCCCGCGCAGGGCGCGCAGACCCGCATCGACCTGTTCGGGGCCGAGGAGGTGGTCGGCTTCTACAACACGTACACCGCGCACTGCGCCGACGACCTGGCCGCGCGGCTGGCCGCCGAGGGGGTGGAGGTGTCCCGGGACCCGGTGACGGGTGAGGTCCACGCGCTGCGGTCGCCGGCCGCGGGCGTGGCGGGCGTCCAGTTCCATCCCGAGTCGGTGCTGACCCTGCGCGGCGTGGAGCTGGTCCGCGACCTGCTGATCGGGGTGCGGGCGCCGGTGTGAGCGCGGTGTGGGCCCCGCCCGGGCCCGGTCAGGCGGGGCCGGGCACGAGGGTGTTCTCGGAGCGGCGGCCGGCGAGGTAGTCGGCCACGTTCCGCACGGTGGTTTCGATGATCTGGCCCACGGCGTCGCTCGTGTAGTACGCCTGGTGGGAAGTGACCACCACGTGCGGGAAGGTGACCAGCCGGGCCAGGGTGTCGTCCTCCACGGTCTCCAGGGACTTGTCGAGGAAGAACACCCCGGCCTCCGCCTCGTACACGTCGAGGCCGATCCCGCTGAAGCGGCCCGCCCGCAACTCCGTGACCAGGGCTTCGGTGTCGATCAGTCCGCCGCGGCTGGAGTTCACCAGGATCGCGTCGTCGCGCATGGCCTTCAGGGCGGCCGCGTCGATGATGTGGTGGGTGGAGTCCAGCAGGGGCACGTGCAGGCTGATCAGGTCGGAGGAGGCGAACAGTTCCTCCTTCTGCACGTACGTCATGCCCAGGGCCGCGCAGGCCGGGTTCTCGGCGACGTCCCAGCCGAGCAGGTTCATCCCGAAGCCGTGGGCGATCCGGGTGAAGGCCTCGCCGATCTTGCCGGTGCCGAGGACGCCGACGGTGCGGCCGCGCATGTCGCGGCCCATCAGCCCGTCCAGCCGGAAGTCGAAGTCGCGGGTGCGGATCGAGGCGCGGACGATCCGCCGGTTCACGGCCATCGCCAGGGTCCAGGCGAATTCGGCCACCGAGTAGGGCGAGTAGAAGGAGACCCGGCCGACGGTCATGCCGAGCCGGGCGGCCACGTCCAGGTCGATGTTGTTGAAGCCGGTGGACCGCTGGGCGATCATCCTGGTCCCGCCGGCGGCGAGGATGTTCAGGACCCGGGCGTTCAGGGCGGCGTTGACGCTGGAGGAGACGATCTCGTACCCGGCGGCGATGGGCGCGGTGTCCTCGGTCAGGAAGACTTCGAGGCAGCGGGCCTCGTGCTCCCCCGCGAAGGCGCGCTCCAGGAGCGGCTTCTCGTCGGCGGTCACTCCGAAGGCCAGGATCTCCACGCGTGCTCCCGTACGGTATGTCGGACCATGGGTCGTTCGTCACGATACGACCCACGGTCCGGCGGCGCCCGGCAACCCAGCCCCCGCGTTCGTCGGGAATCCCGGGCCGGTCAGCCGAAGAAGACGCCGACCTCCTCGTAGAGCGCGGGGTCCACGGTCTTCAGCTTCGAGGTGGCCTCGATGATCGGCACCCGGACGATGTCGGTCCCCTTCAGCGCGACCATCTTGCCGAAGTCCCCGTCCCGCACGGCGTCGACGGCGTGCAACCCGAAGCGGGTGGCCAGCCAGCGGTCGAACGCGCTCGGGGTGCCGCCGCGCTGGACGTGCCCGAGGACCGTCGTACGGGCCTCCTTGCCGGTGCGCGCCTCGATCTCCTTGGCCAGCCACTCGCCGACGCCGGAGAGGCGGACGTGCCCGAAGGAGTCGGTGGTGGCGTCCTTGAGGACCAGTTCGCCGTCGGTCGGCATCGCGCCCTCGGCGACGACGACGATCGGGGCGTAGCTCGCCTTGAACCGGGAGGTGACCCAGGCGCAGACCTTGTCGATGTCGAAGCGCTGCTCGGGGATGAGGATGACGTTGGCGCCGCCCGCGAGGCCGGAGTGCAGGGCGATCCAGCCGGCGTGCCGGCCCATCACCTCGACGACCAGGACCCGCATGTGGGACTCGGCCGTGGTGTGCAGCCGGTCGATGGCCTCGGTGGCGATGCCCACGGCCGTGTCGAAGCCGAAGGTGTAGTCGGTGGCCGACAGGTCGTTGTCGATGGTCTTGGGGACGCCGACGCAGGGGATGCCGTACTCCGCGTACAGCTCGGCGGCCACGCCGAGGGTGTCCTCGCCGCCGATCGTGATGAGGGCGTCGACCTCGAACTTGGCGAGGTTCTCCTTGATGGAGCGCACGCCGTTCTCCGTCTTGAACGGGTTCGTGCGCGAGGACCCGAGGATGGTGCCGCCCCGGGGGAGGATGCCCCGGACGGCGGGGATGTCGAGCGGGACGGTGTTGCCCTCGACGGCCCCGCGCCAGCCGTCCTTGAACCCGATGAACCCGTAGTCGTACTCCTGCACGCCCTTGCGGACGACGGCCCTGATCACCGCGTTGAGTCCGGGGCAGTCGCCGCCGCCCGTGAGCACTCCGACCTTCATGGAATCTCCCTTCGCCATGACGGTCACGCTAGTGGTGACCCACGTCACAGCAAGGGGTCCGGCGAGGGTGATTCAGGTGGAATCGCGGGGCGTCGCGTACATCGGTTCACTCGTACGAAGACGTAAGTACGACGTTCGACACCCGGTTCGCGGCGATCCGGCGGGCCGGCGTGGACCGCGGCGGCGGCGCGGGTCCGGTCAGGCGTCGTCGAGCCCGCGCTCTATGGCGTACCGGACGAGCTCCACCCGGTTGTGCAGCTGGAGCTTGCCGAGGGTGTTCTGGACGTGGTTCTGCACCGTGCGGTGCGAGATGACCAGGCGTTCGGCGATCTGCTTGTACGAGAGCCCCTTGGCCACCAGCCGCAGGACCTCGGTCTCCCGGTCGGTCAGCTGCGGGGCCTTGGGCTCGTCGGCGGCGACCGGGGCGGGATCGGTGGCCAGCCGCCGGTACTCGCCGAGCACGAGGCCGGCCAGCCCGGGGGTGAACACCGGGTCGCCGGCGGCCGTGCGGCGGACCGCGTCGATCAGTTCCTGCGCTCCGGCGGACTTCATCAGGTAGCCGGTCGCGCCGGACTTCACCGCCTCCAGCACGTCCGCGTGCTCCCCGCTGGCCGACAGGACCAGGACGCGCAGGGCGGGATCGGCGCCGACGAGTTCCTTGCAGACCCGCACCCCGGGCATGCCCGGCAGGTTGAGGTCGAGGACCAGTACCTGCGGGACGACGGCGCGGGCGCGGCGCAGCGCCTCGGGACCGTCGCCGGCCGTGGCCACGACGTCGAACCCGGCGGCGGCCAGATCGCGGGCGACCGCGTCGCGCCACATCGGGTGGTCGTCGACGACCATCACCTTGATGTCGTGGAGTTCGTTCGGGCCATGGGGCTCGTTCGGCGCGTTCACTGGGTCCTCCCCCTCGGTACTTTCAGTTCCACTTCGGTGCCCTGTCCGGGGACGGACACCAGCTCGGCGCTGCCGCCGAGCTCGCGCAGGCGGCCCCGGATGGACAGGGCGACGCCCATCCTGCCCTCGCCCGCCGCCTGGTCGAGCCGGCCGGACGGGATGCCCGGGCCGTCGTCCCGGACGGTGACGATCACCTCGTCGCCCCAGTCCTCCACCAGGATCCAGGCCCGGGCGCCGTCCCCGGCGTGCTTGCGCACGTTGTCCAGGGCGGCGCCGACGGCCGCGGCCAGCTCCCGGGCCGCGGGCACCCGCAGCATCACCGGCGTCCCCGGCTCGGCGAAGCTCACCCGCGACCCGGCGTGCGGGGCGAGGAGCGTGCGCAGGTCCAGTTCGCCGGTCCCGGACTCCGATTCGTCCACCTCGTCCACCTCGTACGTGTCGACGAGCGCGCCGAGGGACTCGTCGCGGGAGACCCGTGAGGGGTGCACGAGGCCGGTGGAGACCAGCGTGCGCAGGGCGACCTCCTGCTCCCCCGCCATCCGCCCCAGCTCGGCGGCCTCGCCGCCCAGTTCGGTGCCGCGCCGCTGGACCATGGCGAGGACCTGGAGGACCCCGTCGTGGATGTCGCGGGCCAGGCGCTCGCGTTCGCGGGTGGCGGCCTCGATCTCCAGGGCGCGGGCGAGGGTGGCCTCACTGGCCCGGGCGACCTCGACGACGTAGCCGATCGCGATGGACGCGACCCAGACCAGCAGGACGTTGTGCAGGGTGTCGCGGGTGGGCTGGCCCGCGTGGATGACGAGGTTGGCGGCGGCCACGAAGGAGGAGGCGAAGGCGGCCCAGCGCCAGCCGCCCTTGATGGCGAAGGCGAGCACCGATCCGGCGGTCCAGATGCTCGGCAGCGTCGAGCCGCCGTCCGCTATCCGTTCGTGGGAGTCGGCGAGCGGGGTGAGCAGGATCCCGGTCAGCGCGACGGTGAGGTCCGCGCCGAGGAAGCCCCGGGTGCAACTGGCCGCGTTCGCCACCCTGGGGTGGGTGGCCAGGGTCCAGACCGCGAGGAGGCAGAGGTAGCCGATCGCGACGCCGGGCCGGTCGAACTCCTTGTGGGAGAAGGCGAACAGCAGCACCGCGTAGACCACGGTGAGCAGCCGGTAGGCGGTCAGGGCCCGCCACAGCGGCTGCTCGACCGACATGCGTACGACGCGCTCGCGCTTCGCCATCTCCCCCACCCCCCGCGGGCGGTACGTCCGCCGCCCACCTACTCGGCGACGGTGTCGCCCTTGCCGCCCCTGTCGGGCCTGTCACCCTTATCGGCCTTCTCGGCCTTCTCCGCGTCGGCGATCTGCCGCTTGGCGGCCGTCGCGTAGATGTCGACGTACTCCTGGCCGGAAAGCTTCATGATCTCGTACATGACCTCGTCGGTCACCGAGCGGAGGATGAAGCGGTCCCCGTCCATGCCGTGGTAGCGGCTGAAGTCCAGCGGCTTGCCGATCCGGATGCCCGGGCGCATCAGCTTCGGGACCACCTTGCCCGGGGGCTGGATCTTCTCGGTGTCGATCATCGCGACGGGGATCACCGGAGCGCCGGTGGCGAGCGCCACCCGGGCCAGACCGCCGGGTTTGCCGCGGTAGAGGCGGCCGTCGGGTGAACGCGTCCCCTCGGGGTAGATACCGAACAGCTCCCCGCGTTCGATGACGTCGATGCCGCTCTTGATCGCGGCCTCGCCCGCTCCGCGCGCACCGGAGCGGTCCACCGGAAGCTGACCGACGCCCTTGAAGAACGCGGCCGTCAGCTTGCCCTTGACCCCGGGGGAGGTGAAGTACTCCGCCTTCGCGATGAAGGTCACCTTCCGGTCGAGCACGGCCGGGAGGAAGAAGGAGTCCGAGAAGGACAGGTGGTTGCTCGCGAGGATCGCCGGCCCCTCCGCGGGAATGTTTTCGAGGCCCTCCACCCACGGCCTGAAGGCGAGCTTCAGGGACCCGCCGATGGAGAACTTCATTGCGCCGTAGATCAACTCGAAAGCCTTCCTGTATCTGTCGAACAGACCTTATCCCCTGGCTCCGCCCGCGGCGGCCCTACGACCCTGGTCGGTACCACCCCCGTCGCGTACGGTGAAGTCACACAGCGCAACGCTCCCCGTACCCCCGCGCATCCTGATCGACTAAGGAGACTCTGGTGCCCGTCCTCCCTGGAGCAGAGCCGTTCCGCCACGAGGGCGGAGAGGTCGGCGTGCTTCTCTGCCACGGCTTCACCGGTTCGCCGCAGTCGCTCCGCCCCTGGGCCGAGTACCTGGCCGCGCGCGGCCTGACCGTGTCGCTGCCGCTGCTGCCCGGGCACGGGACGCGCTGGCAGGACATGCAGCTCACGGGTTGGCAGGACTGGTACGCGGAGGTGGACCGCGCGCTGCGGGAGCTGCTGGACTCCTGCGAGCAGGTGTTCGTGTTCGGATTGTCGATGGGTGGCGCGCTGACCCTGCGGCTGGCCGCCAAGCACGGGGACGACATCAGCGGCATCGTCCTCGTCAACCCGGCCAACAAGGTGCACGACCCGCTCGCCGTCGCCCTCCCGGTGGCCAAGCACTTCATCCGTTCGACCCCGGGCATCACGAGCGACATCGCGAAGCCGGGTTCCGTCGAGATCGGCTACGACCGGGTCCCGACCCGGGCCGCGCATTCGCTGCGCACGTTCTTCCGGCTGGTCGACGCCGAACTCCCGCAGGTCACGCAGCCGCTGCTGCTGCTGCACAGCCCGCAGGACCACGTCGTACCGCCGGTCGACTCGGCGCGCATCCTGGCCCGGGTGTCCTCCACGGACGTCACCGAGACCCTGCTGGAACAGAGCTACCACGTCGCGACGTTGGACCATGACGCGGAGCGGATCTTCGCGGACAGCTATGCGTTCGTCGGTCGGCTCGCGAAGAGCGTCGGCAGGGAGGGGGCGGCCAGCGGTGGCTGAGCACGAGGAGTCGTCCGGGGGCGTTCCCCCGCTGGACGAGGAGGCGGCGTGGGCGGCGATCGTCGCCGGGTACGGACAGGAGCCCCCGGACCCGCCCGGGGCCCGGCCGTTCCGGCCGATCGAGAACCTGCTGCTGCCCGAGGAGGACGTGAAGCCGGCCCCGCCGGCGCCGGTGGCGGACGAGGACCACGGTAAGGGGGAGGGGAAGGGGAAGGGCACCGACCCGGACCCCTTGCCGCCGCTGGGCAGTTCGGTGGTCTTCGCCCCGGGCGTGGGCGCGACCGGGCCGGGCACCGGTCCCCGGGACCACTCGCCGGCCGAACCGAAGGACGACGACCCGGGCGCGGAGGAGGGTCACTTCGTCCCGCCGGAGCCGGAGCTCCCGCCCGCGGACACGACGGCGAAGTTCGCGTGGCTGGCGGTGATCGGCGGCCCGGTGCTGCTGCTCCTGGCGGTGCTGCTCCAGTGGAACATGACCTGGTGGTTGACCACCCTGGGCATCGGCGGTTTCCTGGGCGGCTTCGCCACCCTGGTGGCCCGCATGGCCCACGGCGACGAGGACGAGGACGACGACCCGGGCCGCGGCGCGGTGGTCTGACCCGCGCCGCCCCGGCGGCCGCGCCGGCCCCGTCCGGCGCGGCGGCCGGCGCGACGCCCGCCCCACCCCCACCCACGTCGGGCGCACGGCGCCCGCCGCCCCCGGCCCCCAGCCCCACCGGCGTTTGAGGCGTGGGGGTGCAGGGGCGGAGCCCCCGGACGGGGGCCGGGGCGCGGTCCCGGAAAACGGCGAAAGGGCGGGGCGGGGAGCGGGCCCGCGCAGCGGCCGCCCCGGGGCCACCGCCCTACGGCCCCGCCGGAAGCCGCAGCACGGCCAGCACCGGCAAATGATCGGTGGCCGCCCCCAGATCACGGTCCGCCACCCCGGGCAACCCGACCGGCACCCCGCAGGCCAACACCTCCACCCCCGACGAAGCGAAGACCGCGTCGATCCGCCGATCGGCCCGCACCCCCGGCCCCGCCGGAAACGTGTGCTCGCCACCCCACGGCGCCACCGCCCAGCAGTCCTGCAACACCCCGGCCAACCTCCCGAACGCATCCCCGACCGGAGTCTCGTTCACATCGCCCCCGACGATCACGTACGGGACGTCCATCGACGCGACGCGCTCCAGCAGCATCCCCGTCTGCCGCCCCCGCTCCTCCCGCTCCAGCGACAGGTGCGTGCTGATCACCCCGAGCCGGACCGCCCCGAACCGGACCACCGCCGTGGCGAAGCCGCGCCGGTGCAGGCCGGGGCCGAGCGGCAGCAGGACGTCCTCGGTGCGCTCCACCAGGGCCCGCAGCGAGCACAGCAGCAGCGGCCCGGCCGCCGTCGCTCCCCCGCCGAGCACCACCAGGTCGCACTTCGCGGCCAGCCGGGCGGCGTGCTTGCGCCAGCGGAAGAACCGCGGCGCTTCCTGCGCGAGGACCAGGTCGGGTGCGCAGGCCCGGATCACCCGGGCGAGCGCGTCCTCGTCGTCGTGCAGCGAGCGGAGGTTGTAGCTGAGCACCCGGATGACGACGGAACCGTCGGGCTCGGTAAGGGACTTGGGCGGCAGGGGCGGCGTCGGGTCCATGCCCGCAACATACGCAGCCGCCCGCCGCTCCCCCAAGGGGCGCGACGGGCGGTCATGACGAAGGACCGGTCAGCCCTGGCGCGCCAGGTCGGCCGCGCCGACGAGTCCGGCCCTGCCGCCGAGCTGCGCGGCCAGCACCTGCGCGTGCGGCCGCCACGCGCCGCCGATCAGCCAGCGCTTGAAGGACTTGCGGATCGGGTCCAGGACGAGGTCCCCCTCGTCGGAGACGCCGCCGCCGACGATGAACGCCGACGGGTCGAAGAGCGAGGCCAGGTCGGCCAGCCCCGCGCCGGCCCAACGGGCCAGCTCGCGGAAGGAGTCGATGGCCACCAGGTCGCCCTGGCGGGCCGCCTGGCTGACGTGCTTGCCCTCGATGCCCTCGGGGGTGCCGTCGCCGAGGGCGAGCAGGATCGCCGCGTTCTCGGGGGTGGCGTTGGCGCGCTGCCTGGCGTAACGGACGAGGGCGCGGCCGGAGGCGTACTGCTCCCAGCAGCCCTGGCTGCCGCAGCCGCACAGCAGGCCGTCCGGGACGACGCGGATGTGGCCGAACTCGGCCGCGACGCCGAAGCGTCCGCGCCGCAGCTTGTTGCCGATGATGATGCCACCGCCCAGGCCGGTGCCGAGCGTGATGCAGATGACGTCCTCGTGGCCCTGGCCGGCGCCGAAGCGGTACTCGCCCCAGGCGGCGCAGTTCGCGTCGTTCTCGACGACCACCGGCAGGCCGATGCGCTGCTCGACCTTGTCCTTGAGCGGCTCGTGGCGCCAGTGGATGTTCGGGGCGAAGAGCACGGTCGCGCGCTTGTCGTCCACGTATCCGGCGGCGCCGATGCCGACGGCTTCGATGGTGTGGTTGCTGCTGACTTCGGCGACGGCGGCGCAGATCGCCTCCGTCACCCCGTCCGCGGTCGGTGGGGTGGGCACCTTGTACGTCTCAAGGATGGTGCCCTCTTCGTCGACCACGCCGGCCGCGATCTTGGTGCCGCCGATGTCGACGCCGATGGTGAGTCCCATTAGTCCCTCGGTTTCCGGTCAAGCCCCGCCACGGCCCACCGTACCCGAGGCAGCCGGAGGATCAGTCGAGATCGATCCGCTCGGCCGGACCCGCACCCGGGTCCTCGCCGGGCCCGTGACCGGGGTCGCCGTCCTTGCGGGGGGTCGGCCGGGTGGGCGGTTCGTCGCGCGTCCACCGGCGCTCGTGGCCGTCGACGGCCGAGCGGTAGGCGGCGAGGAGTTCCGCGCCGGCGGCCGCGAGGTGGCCGAATACCTCGGGATTGCGCTCGACGACGGGCTTGGCCGCGGTCTTGGCCTGGTTGACGAACTGGCGTACGGCGTCCTGGGCGACGGCGCCGACGATCGGGTTGTTCAGGGAGGAGACCTTTTCGGCGACGGCCTCGAAGAGCTTGAACAGTTCCTCGGCGGCGGTCCCGTTGCCCGGTGCGGCGCCGTCCCGGCCGGCGCGGCGACGCTCCCGTTCGGCGGCGAGGTCCTCCTCGCAGGCCTTCGCCCAGGCGTCGTCGTCGGTGGGGCGGTCGGCGGTCTCGCTCATCGCGGACTCTCCTTGCGGGGCGTACGGTGCAGCCACATTCGACCTTACCCGAACGGCGGTACGTCGTTCAGTGCGCCCGTGGCCACAGCTGGGGGTCCGGGGTGAAGCGGATGCGGAGCACGCCGTCGGTGAGGGCGGCGCCGGAAACGGTGCAGCGGCGCAGCGCCGAGGGCAGCGGAACGATCCTGCGGTGCGGGCCCACCGCGAGGAGCAGCTCGTCCCCGCGCCGGATCAGGTCGAGCTCGCTCTTGCGGGCCCGGGGCAGCGGAACCGCCCAGACCAGTACCCCGTCCTCGGCCCGCCGGTCCTCGACGGCCCAGCGGGGGCGGCCCGGGGCGGCCGGCGGGGCGAGCGGGCCGGCGCCGGCGAGGGCGGCCGGCGACCCCGGGCCGCGGGGCTCCCCGCCGGTGTGGGGCAGGGCGAGGACGCGCAGGTCCCGGCTCCACTCCTCGCGGAACTCGTCCTGTCGGGCGGCGAGGCCCGCGACCCAGGGGTCCGCGGAGTCCCGGGGCACGAGCCGGTTGGCCACCAGGTCGGTGACGGGCAGCTGGTGCAGGGCGAGGCCGAGGAGGCCGGCGCGCAGGGCGGCGTCCGCGGCGGCCCCGGGCTCGGCGACGACCCGTACGGCCGTGTCGGCGGCTTCGACGACGGCTTGGACGGCGGCGAGCTCCTCGTCCCAGCGGGCGGCGGCCTCGTAGAGCCACTGGGCGGGCATCGGGACGCCGGCCAGCTGGGCCAGTACGGGGCGCAGCGCGCGGGCCGCCTGCCGTTCGGCGGGCAGCAGCCGGGCCAGGTAGCGGCGCAGCTGCGCGGGGAGCGCGAGGGCGGTCACGCTCTGGTGGAGCGGGGGCATGTCGACGACGACGAGGTCGGTCGCGGGTGCCGCGGCGGCCCGGCGCAGGGCGCGGAGCAGGGCGAACTGTTCGGCGCCGGGCAGTTCGGTGATCTCCTCGGCGCCGAGCGGGCGTCCGCCGAGCATGCCGATGAGGGAGGCTCCGCGTTCCTGGAGGGCGACGAGTTCGGCGCGGAACTCCTCGCCGGAGTCGATGCCGGCGAACCGCAGCCCGGGAACGGCCCCGGGGTCGGCCGCCGGGTCCGCGGAGAGCAGCAGCACCCGCTGCCCGGCGCGGGCCGCGGCGAGCGCGGTACCGGCGGCGACGGTGGTCCGCCCCGCCCCTCCGGGGCCGGTGATCAGCAGGGTGCGGGGCATGGTTCTCCTCGTACGAATCGGGCGCGGCCCGGGGACGGGGTCCCGCCCGAACCGGGAGCCGACCGGCCGGCCCGGCGGCGCAGCACCGGATCGGCGCCCCGCTGCGGCGCGTCACGGCCGGCGGGGGCCGGGCCGGCGGCCGCGTGAGGACCCGCCTCGGCGTCAGGGCCGGGCTCGGGCGGGCAACAGGGCCGAGGCGGCAGCCGGCACCCGCACCCGGGTCGGAACAGAGGGCCCGCACCCGCCGCCGTACCGGAGTCGGGCTGCCCCCGTACCGGCGTCGGGCTGCCCCGTACCGGCGTCAGGCCGATTCGACGCGCTTCTTCAGGCCCGCCAGCGCGCGGTCGATGATGACCTTCTCCGCCTTGCGCTTGATCATGCCCAGCATCGGGATCTTGACGTCCACGGTCAGCTGGTAGGTGACCTCCGTGCTGCGACCGCCGTCCACGGGCGCCAGCCGGTACGAGCCGTCGAGCTGGCGCAGCATCTGGGACTTGTCCAGGGTCCAGCTGACCTCGTCCGCGCCCTTCCAGGCGTACGCGAGGGTGTGGTCGTCCTTGATCGCGCCCGCGTCGAGCAGCAGGCGCACCTTCTCGGCCCGGCCCGCGGCGTCGGTGGCGAGCACCTCCGCCTCCTTCACCTCGCCGGTCCACTCGGGGTAGCGGGCGAAGTCGGCGATCACGGCCATGACGTCGGCCGGCGAGGCCTCGATCGTGATGCTTGAGCTGGTGTGTTCCGCCATCGCGGTCGCTCCTCCGGGGAGTGTTCGACAAGTGTGCGGGAGGCCTCCGGCCGCCGCGTGAAGGCTACCGCGCGTGTGGGTGCGGCCACTCCAGGGCCTCCCGCCGCCACTCCAGCACCTCCCGCCGCGCCCCTCCCGGGAGCGGCGACGCCCAAGTCACCACTCCAGGGACCACGGTGTGCCGGTCGAGGCGAAGTGGCCCACGTTCACGCATTCCGTGCCGCCGATCCGCATGCGTCGGGCCAGCGGCTGGTGGACGTGCCCGAAGAGCGCGTACCGCGGCTTCGTCCGGCGGATGGCGGCGAGCAGGGCCTCGCTGCCGCGTTCGAAGCGGCGGGCCACGGTGTCGTAGCAGAGCTCGGGGACCTCGGGCGGAATGTGCGAGCACAGCACGTCGACCTCGCCCAGCGCCTCCACCTTGGCGGCGTACTCCTCCTCGGGCACCTCGTACGGCGTGCGCATCGGGGAGGGCAGTCCGCCGCCGACGAAGCCGAAGACGCGGCCGCCGATCTCCACGCGCTGCCCGTCGAGGACGGTGGTGCCGGGGCCCGCGTACTCGGGCCACAGTGACGGGACGTCGACGTTGCCGTAGGTGGCGTACGTCGGGGAGGGGAAGGCGGCGAACATCTCTGCGTACTGGCGGCGTACGGCTTCCTCGATCAGCCGGTCCCGGTCCAGTCCGGCCCACAGCCGGCGGCCGAAATCGCGCGCTTCGCCGAACTTCCGGGCCGTGCGCAGTTCCACGATGCGGTCGGCGTTCTCGACGCCGAAGAGGTCGGGAAAGATGCCGCGCGAATGGTCGGCGTAATCCAGGAAGAGCACCAGGTCACCGAGGCAGATCAGCGCGTCGGCGCCGTCCTTGGCCCGGGCCAGCGCCTCGACGTTGCCGTGGACGTCGCTGACGACGTGGACCTTCGTACGACTCCTGCTGCCACCCATGCCCGCAACCCTAGGGGCGACCGGGCCCGGACCGGTAGGGCGGCCCCGGAAGCCTGCCGGACCTGCGGTTACTTCCTAGTCGCAAACAGGGTCGACTACTGTCGGCATCGCCGATACCGGGCGTGCGGCGTCCTGGCTATGTCTGACGATGTACAGAATGTGACGCACGGAACATCTGGCCGGTTCCCTCTATCCGGAACCCACTACCGGTGGGTAACGTCCGGTCGGTCCACACGGTGGCGATGGCGCCCAGAGGAGCAGCAGTCTTGCGCGAGTTCAGCCTTCCGGCTCTGTACGAGGTCCCGTCGGACGGGAACCTGACGGATCTCATCCGCCGCAACGCCGCTCAGCATCCAGACACCGCCGTCATGAGCCGCAAGGTGGACGGCCGGTGGCAGGACGTGACCGCGACGGAGTTCCTCGCCGAGGTACGGGCCGCCGCCAAGGGCCTGATGGCGGCGGGGATCCAGCCCGGTGACCGGGTCGCCCTGATCTCCCGCACCCGTTACGAGTGGGTGCTGCTCGACTTCGCGATCTGGAGCGCGGGCGCGGTCACCGTCCCCGTGTACGAGACCAGCTCCCCCGAGCAGATCCAGTGGATCCTCGGTGACTCCGGCGCCGCCGCGGCGATCGTCGAGAGCCCGGGTCACAGCGGGACCGTGGCCGCGCTGCGCGACCGGTTGCCGGAACTGCGCGAGGTCTGGGAGATCGAACAGGGCGCCCTGGAGGCACTGAAGGCCGCGGGCGCCGCGATCACCGACGCGGAGGTCGACGAGCGCAGCGGTCTGGCGAACGCCGACGACCCGGCCACCATCGTCTACACCTCGGGCACGACCGGTCGCCCCAAGGGCTGCGTGCTCTCCCACCGCAACTTCTTCGCCGAGTGCGGCAACGCGGTGGAGCGGCTGAGCCCGCTGTTCAAGACCGGCGAGTGCTCGGTGCTGCTGTTCCTGCCGGCCGCGCACGTCTTCGGACGCCTGGTGGAGGTGGCGGCCGTACTGGCGCCGATCCGGCTGGGCTGCGTACCGGACATCAAGAACCTGACCGACGAACTGCAGTCCTTCCGGCCGACGCTGATCCTCGGCGTGCCGCGCGTCTTCGAGAAGGTCTACAACTCGGCGCGCGCCAAGGCGCAGGCCGACGGCAAGGGCAAGATCTTCGACGCGGCCGCCGAGACGGCGATCGCGTACAGCCGGGCGCTGGACACCCCGCGCGGGCCGTCCTTCGGGCTGAAGCTCAAGCACAAGCTGTTCTCGAAGCTCGTCTACAGCAAGCTGCACGCGGTCCTCGGCGGGCGCGGCGAGTACGCGATCTCCGGCGGCGCGCCGCTGGGCGAGCGGCTCGGGCACTTCTTCCGCGGCATCGGCTTCACGGTGCTGGAGGGCTACGGCCTGACCGAGTCCTGCGCGGCCACCACCTTCAACCCGTGGGACAAGCAGAAGATCGGTACGGTCGGCCAGCCGCTGCCGGGCTCCGTGGTGCGCATCGCGGACGACGGCGAGGTGCTGCTGCACGGCGAGCACGTCTTCACCGGGTACTGGAAGAACGAGACGGCGACCGCCGAGGCGCTCACCGACGGCTGGTTCCACACCGGCGACGTCGGCACCCTCGACGAGGACGGCTACCTCGCGATCACCGGCCGCAAGAAGGAACTCATCGTCACGGCGGGCGGCAAGAACGTGGCGCCCGCGGTGATCGAGGACCGGATCCGCGCCCACGCGCTGGTCGCGGAGTGCATGGTGGTCGGCGACGCGCGACCGTTCGTCGCCGCGCTGGTCACCATCGACGAGGAGTTCCTCGGCCGCTGGGCCGCGGAGCACGGCAAGCCGGTGGGCGTGACGGCGGCGGAGCTGCGGGAGGACGCGGATCTGATCGCCGCCGTCCAGCAGGCCGTGGACGACGGCAACGCGGCGGTCTCCAAGGCGGAATCGGTGCGGAAATTCCGCATCCTGCCCTCCCAGTTCACGGAGGAGTCGGGCCACGTCACGCCGTCGCTGAAGCTGAAGCGGAACGTGGTGGCGAAGGACTTCGCGGACGAGATCGAGAACCTGTACCGGTCCTGACGGGCCCGACGGG
This sequence comes from Streptomyces sp. NPDC029836, assembly GCF_055574495.1. Taxonomy (NCBI): domain Bacteria; kingdom Bacillati; phylum Actinomycetota; class Actinomycetes; order Kitasatosporales; family Streptomycetaceae; genus Streptomyces; species Streptomyces sp. NPDC029836. Next base: position 365,490 of record NZ_JBVHZI010000002.1, read on the forward strand.
TCCGACGGGCCTGACGGGTCCGACGGGCCTGACGGGTCCCGGAAGGGGACGGACTAGCGCGGATCCTCGGCGAGGATCCGCGCCATGTTCCGTTCCGCGAGGGCCGTGATCGTCACGAACGGGTTCACCCCGAGCGAGCCGGGGACCAGGGAGCCGTCGACGACGTAGAGGCCCTGGTAGCCCTTGGCGCGGCCGTACGCGTCCGTCGCGCGGCCGAGCACGCAGCCGCCGAGCGGGTGGTAGGTGAAGTCGCCGGCGAAGGCCCGGTTGCCGCCGAAGAGGTCGTGGCGGTAGACGGTGAAGTTCCGCCGGTTGATGCGGTCGAAGAGGTTCTTGGCCGCGTTCAGGGACGGGTCGCTCTGTTCCCGGCGCCACTGGAGCCGCGCGGAGTCGGCGGCGGCGTCGTAGGTGAAGTGCCCGCGTTGCGGGTTCTTCGTGATCGCCAGGTACATCGAGATCCAGTGCTCGAACCCCATGGGCAGCGGGGCGATCTCGGCGAAGACCGGGTTCGCCGCGTTGTCCCAGTCGTCGATGCCGAGGGCGGGCATGGTGGCCTGGTTGGCGCCGACGGTGTCCCAGATGTGGTTGGCGCGGGCGGTCATGACGTTGCCGTTGGGCCCCCAGCCGAGCCCCACCTGGTCGTTCAGCGCGGGCAGGGTGCCGGTTTCGCGGGCGCGCAGCAGGATCTCGGTCGTGCCGAGGCTGCCGGCGCCGAGGAAGAGCCGGCGACAACCCAGCTCGCGGACCTGCGTGACCCGGCCGCTGAGGTCGCTGGTGCGGACGGTGAGGACGTAGCCGCCCGCCGGGTCGGGGCGGACGCCGACCACGCGCTGCATGGTCTCGATGGTGACGTTGCCGGTGCCGAGGGCGGCGGCGAGGTAGGTCTTGTCGACGCTCTTCTTGCCGTGGTTGTTGCCGTAGATGACCTCGCCCGCGAGCGCGGAGCGGGGGGCGGTGCCGGCGGCCTCGCGCTTCATGTGGTCGAAGTCGTAGACGTTGGGCACGAACACGGTCTTCAGGCCGGTGTTGTGGGCGTGCTTGCGCGAGGTCCGGGCGAAGCGGTACCACTCGGTGGACTCGAACCAGGCCGGGTCGATGTCGTTGACGCCCAGCATGGCGCGGGCCCGGGGGTAGTAGGTGCCGTACATCTCGTCGGCGTCGACCTGGGGCAGCACCTCGGAGAAGTACGAGCGGCGCGGAGTCGGCGCCATGCCGCCGTTGACCAGGGAGCCGCCGCCGACGCCGCGGCCCACGTACACGGACATGTCGCCGTAGTTCACCCGGTCCAGGACGCCGGGGTAGGGGCTGATGTCGCGGTTCACCACGTCGAGCCAGAGGAACTGGGCGAGCGGGGCCTCGGTGCGGGTGCGGAACCACATGGAGCGGTGGTCGGGTGCCGAGGTGGCGGGGAAGACCTTGCCGTCGGGCCCGGGGGTGTCCCACAGCCGCCCCATTTCGAGGACGACGGTACGGACGCCGGCCTGCCCGAGCCGCAGGGCGGCGACGGCGGATCCGTAGCCGGAGCCGACGACGATGGCGGGGGCGTACTGGGCGGGTGGCGGCTCGGCGCCCGCGGCGGCGGCCGGACCGATGCGGGTGAAGCCGAGCGCCGCGGCGGCCTGGAGGGCGCCGAGCCCCAGGACATGACGACGCGTCAGGTTGGGTGTCATGGCCGCATCATGAGCGGATTCCGCCCAACCGGCCACAACCCGAACTGACACGCTTCTGAGTAACAGTCAGACATGGCTCGACCGTATGCGGGCCCCACCGGAGCCCGCCCGGTTCGCCCGATCCCGCCCGCGGCGGGGCCCTCGGGAGCGATAATCCCCCCTTCCCCGGGGAAAGGGGGTCCCGGGCCGTGCCGCAGGAGTCCGGGCCGTGCCCTCGGCGGCCCGGGCCGTGCCTACAGCAGCTCGCGCAGCCGTTCCGCCAGGAGGTCCCAGCGCCACTTCTCCTCGACCCAGGCGCGGCCCCGCTCGCCCATGCAACGGCGCAGTTCCGGATCCTGGAGCAGGGCCGTGATCCGGTCGGCCGCCTCCTCGGGGGAGCCGCCGCGCACGACCCAGCCCGTCTCCCCGTCCAGTACCGCGTCCGGGGCTCCGCCGGAGTCGCCCGCCACCACCGGCAGGCCGGTCGCCGAGGCCTCCAGGTAGACGATGCCGAGCCCCTCGACGTCCAGGCCGCCGCGCCGGGTCCGACACGGCATCGCGAACACGTCGCCGGCGCCGTAGTGGGCCGGGAGTTCGGCCCAGGGCACGGCCCCGGTGAAGACCACGGACCGGGAGACCCCGGTGGACTCGGCGAGCCGTCGCAGGTCCGCCTCGTACGGGCCGCCGCCCACGACGAGCAGCACCGCGTCCGGCACCGCGGCCAGGATCCGCGGCATCGCCTCGATCAGGGTGTCCTGCCCCTTGCGCGGGACCAGCCGGGAGACGCACACCACCACCGGGCGGTCCGTGAGCCCGAGCCGGGCCCGTACCGCGGCGCCGCCGGATCCGGGGTGGAAGGTCTTCTCGTCCACCCCCGGCGGGAGTTGCACCATCCGCGCCGCCGCCCGGTCGGTCACCGCCGAGGCGATCCGCGAGCGCGTGTACTCCCCCAGGTAGGTCAGGGTGTCGGTGCCCTCGCCGATGCGGCGCAGCAGCTGTCGGGCCGCGGGCAGTTGGGCCCAGCCGGCCTCGTGCCCGTGCGTGGTGGCGACGAGCCGGCGCGCGCCCGCGCGCCGCAGCGCCGGACCCATCAGGCCCAGCGGGGCCGCCGCCCCGAACCACACGGACTCGCAGCCGTGTTCGCGCAGCAGGCCGACCGCGCGCCGGGTCACCCGGGGGGTCGGCAGGAGCATCGTCGTACGATCGCGCACCACCTGGAACGGCTGTTCCGCGTCGAAGGCGGCGGTGGCCGCGCGGCCTTCCTCGCCGTGCTTCCAGGTGGAGGCGTAGACGACGATCCGGTCGGGATCCAGGCGCAGCGCCATGTTGTGGAGGAAGGCCTGGATGCCGCCCGGGCGCGGCGGGAAGTCGTTGGTCACGATCAGCGTCTTGTGCATCACCGGCCAAAGTACCGGACGCGCCCGCAGCCGTCGGGCGCGGACGCCGGCGCTCAGCGGGTGGCGGGCGCGTCGGGGCCGAGTTGCGTGCGCAGCGCCGCCTGCCAGGCGGTGGTCAGGCCGGTCGGGTCTCCCCCGATGGTCCGGGCGAGCGCGGTCGGGAGCCCTTCGCGTCCGGCGCGTTCGTACAGCGTGGTCAGCGCGTCCTCGCCCCACCGGTCGGCGATGAGCCGGCAGGCCAGCCAGGCTCCCTCGTACGCCCTGGCCTGCGCGTCCGGGTCGCCGCCGAAGGCGAAGGCCGTGTCCGGCGGCAGTTCGGCGGGGACCTCGCCGCGCCGCACGGCCCGGGCGAGGGCGGGCGCGGCGTCGGCCGGGCCCAGCCCGGTGTCGCGGTACGCCACCCAGTCGGCGAAGCCCTCGGACAGCCACAGCGGGGTCCGGGCGGTGGTCGCGGCGCGGGTCGCGACGTGGGTGGTCTCGTGGGTCAACAGGATCCGCCTGCCACGCTCGGACAGTAGCGCGTACCCCGCCGGGTTGACGACGACCCGGTCGGCGGGAGCGGGACCGCCACCGGTGCTTCCCGTGGTGACCGCGCCCAGGCCCCGGTAGGCGTCGGCGGGTCGGCCCAGCAGGGCGGCCATCGCGTCCAGGTCGGCGGGGACCAGGACCACCACCCGCCCGGCCCACGTGCCCGGCCGTGCGGCGCTCACGGCGGGCACCGCCCGGTCGGCCTCCGCGGCGATGTCCGCCAGGGTCCGGGGGCTCTGCCCGACGCCGAGGACCAGCGCGTGCGCGCCCCGCGCCACCTCGGGTTCGCCCTGGTCCCACAGTTGCGGCGGCGCACCCGGCGCGGGCCGGTCCCCGTCGACCCGCCAGCCGGTCGGGCTCCGGGTCAGCTCCACCTCGCGGTCCGACCCGGTGGGGGCGGCGTCGTGACCGGTGAGGCCGTAGCGCAGCCGGGCCCGCGCGGTGGCCCGTGTGCCGTCCCGCCGGATGGAGGTGACCTCGTACGACCAGCCCTCCAGCGGGATCGCGGCGAGCCGGGCGGGCGGGGCGGCGGACCAGTCGGCCACGGCCCGCCGCACGTCGCGCCCGTCGACGCCGGCCGGGGCGGGCGCCGTGCATCCGGCCACCACGAGCAGGCACGGCAGCAGGAGGCGGACGACGGCTCTCGGCAGGGGGGTCACCGGCCGATCGTACGCAGCGCGCCGACCGGGGCGGGCCCCCCGGCCCGGTGTCCTCGGTCACCGGGCCGGGGTGCGACGAGGGCGCCGGCTACGGCCGGGTGACCGAGGACACCGGCATCATCCCGACCGGGTCGTAGCGCACCCGGGCCCCCGGGTAGGGGGCGTGGACGACCTGCCCGTTGCCGACGTACATGCCGACGTGGCTGGCGTCCGAGCGGTACGTCACCAGGTCGCCGGGTCGGGCCTGCGACAGCGGGACCTGCCGGCCCGCGCCGCGCTGGGCCTGCGAGGTGCGCGGCAGCGCGACGCCCGCCTGCCGGTACGACCACACCATCAGCCCGGAGCAGTCGAAGCCGGAGGGGCCGGTGGAACCCCACACGTACGGTTTGCCCACCGCGGCGCGGGCGGCCATCACCGCGGTCATGGCCCGGCCCGACGCCTGCCCGGGGGCGGCCGGCTCGGGCGGCGCGCCGGGGCGGCCGCCGGAGCGCGAGGCCCGCTCGAAGTCGGCGCGTTCCGCGGTCGGCATCTCGTTGAGCAGCCGGCGGGCGGCGGCGAGCTTCGCGGTGACGGACCGCTTGTGCCGGGCCACGTCGGCGCGCAGGGCGTCGAGTTCGGCCAGCTTGTGGGAGGCCTCCTGGCGCTGCTGGCCGAGCCGGCGCTGCTCCTCGCGCAGTTCGCCCAGTTGGCGGGCCTGCCGGCCGCTGAGCCGGTTCAGGACGGCGGCCTTGTCGAGGTAGTCGTTGGGGTCGTCGGAGAGCATCAGCTCGACGGTGGGGTCGAGGCCGCCGGAGCGGTACTGGGCTCCGGCGAAGGTGCCGAGGACACCGCGCATGGTGTTGATCCGGTCCTGGCCGCGGGCAACCGCGTCCTGGGCGCGGCCGATGTCGGCGCGCAGCCGGTCGGCCTTCTCCCCCGCCTCGTTGAACTGCTCGGTCGCCTGCTCGGCCTCCTCGAAGAGCCGGTCGACCTGGGCCCGGGTACCCGATGGGGGCTCCTGCGGTAGGCCGGGGGCCGCACCGGCGGGTGCGCCCGTCATGGCTACGGCGGCGGTGGCCGCCGCGGCGGTGAAAACGGTGACCTTGGTGTTCCGGTCGAGGCTTCTGAGCCCGGGTCGGCGATGGGACGCCACGTGGAACCGCTCCCTTCCGCTGCGCGGGGCCCGGGTCCGCCCTCCGTGGACGGCCGTGTGCCGGGTTCCGCGCTGGCAGACAGTAGCGGCGCGAACACGCGCCGACCAACGACCGCCGGCGGGCCCGTACGCGGGCGCCCCGCCTCAGACGCAGGTCATCGGCGGGGCGTGCGGTCGCGGCGGGGCCCGTGAATTCGCCCGGATGGGCGGTGCGCGGGCGCGTCCCGGTGGGCGCGGGTCGGGTCAGATGCGGACGCCGAACTGGAACGGCATGTTGTCGATCGACTCGTACTTGACGCCGCCGCGCGGGTTGGAGGCGTGCAGGGTGGTGTTGTTGCCCGCGTACAGGCCGACGTGGTGCAGGTCGCCGTAGAAGAAGACGAGGTCACCGGGCTGGAGCTGGCTCCGGCTGATGCGGGTGCCCTCCTCGGCCTGGGTGTAGGTGGTGCGGGTGACGGACACCCCGGCCTGCTTGTACGCCCACTGCACCAGCCCGGAGCAGTCGAAGGCGCTGGGGCCCTCGGCGCCGGATATGTAGGCGCTGCCCAGCTTGGTCTTGGCGGCGGCGAGCGCGGCGGCGGCCCGGCCGGAGGCGTTGGCGGGCGGCGCGGCGGGGGTGCGTTCGCCCTGGTCGCGGGCGGCCTCGCCGGCCTTGGCGTCCTCGTCCTTCAGCTGCCTGCGCTCCTGCGCGGTCAGCGTGTTGAGGAGGGCCTGGGCCTCGGCGAGCTTGTCCTGGGAGGCCTTCTTCTTCTCGCCGAGTTCCTTGCGGGTGGCGTCGAGGTCGGCGAGCTTGCCCGAGGCCTCCTGGCGTTGCTGCGCGAGGGTGCGCTGCTTGTCCTGGATCCTGCCGACGGCGTCGACCTGCTTGCCGCTCAACTGCTGGAGGGTGGCGGCCCTGTCGAGGTAGGACTCGGGGTCGTCGGAGAGGAGGAGTTCCACGGACTGGTCGAATCCGCCGCCGCGGTACTGGGCGGTGGCCATCGAACCGAGCGTGTTGCGCAGGGTGTTGAGTTCGTCCTGGCCGCGGGCGACCCGGTCCTGGAGCTGGGCGATCTCCTTCTCCAGCTTCTCCTGGCGCTCCTTGGCCCCGTTGAACTTCTCGGTGGCCTGTTCGGCCTCCTCGTAGAGGGTGTCGACCTTGGTCTTGACCTCGTCCTTGTTCGGCTTGTCCGGGGCGGCCACGGCCGAGTGCGAGGAGAGCGCGACGGCCGCCGCGGCGGTGGCGGTGAGCACGCTCACGCGCGCGCGGGCCGGGTGCTTGGGTCGACGGTGGGACGCCACGGAGACGAGCTCCTTCTTCCTCGGACTGCCTCGGGCCGCCGAGCGGGAACGCACGCCCGGCAGCAACCCCGCCCTCACTCGAAGGAGTGAACTACCGCACGGAGGTTTGAGCAGACCCTAGTGACATGCGCTTGATCACTTCAAATACCCGTACGGAAAAATCCGTCGTCCTGCCCGCTTCTTTACCCGGGGCGCACGCTGCGTGCCGGCGGACTGACGGTACGTCCTCCACGGACACCGCCAATCCCGGCATCGCGCCCGGCCGTTACGAAACGCGCGAAAGCCGCTTCAGGAGCAGAGCGGACGTCACGGGCCGGGCCCCGGCCTTGGCGACCCCGTCGGCCACCTCCCGGTCGGTGGAGACCACGACCACCGGGCGACCCGGCGGTTCGGCCCGCACCAGCTGGCGGATGAGTTCGTCCGCCGTCACGCCCGCCTTGGAGAACAGCACCCGCACCCCGCGCGGCGGCGCGAGCAGCACCGGCGCCGCCAGCTCCGCCCCGTCGAACACGCAGGTCATCTCGGCGCCGGTCTGCGCGGCCAGCATCGACAGCCCGCCCAGCAGGCGCAGCCGCTGCTTCTCCAGCGGCATCGTCGGATAGCCGGTCTTCGTCACGTTGTAGCCGTCGACCACCAGATGCGCCTGGGGCAGCGCCAACAACTGGTCCAGCAGGGCCGGATCGGTCTCCGACAGAGCCCGCGCCGCGATGTCCTTCGGCGTCATCCGGCCCGGCTCCACCGCGTCCACGGTGTCCGCGGGACGGGTGTTGACCGGCGGAAGCGCCAGCTCGCGCCGCAGGCCGGCCGCCGCGTCCAGGACGGTGTCCAGCAGCAGCCGCAGCCGCATGTCCTCGATGCTGCGGCCCTCGCGGGTGGCCCGGCGCGAGATCTCCAACGCCGACTCCACCTCCGCGAGGCGGGACTTGAGCCGCCGGGACTCGCTCTCGGCGGCGGTCACCTGTGCGGCGGCCTCCCCGCGGATCCCGTCGATCTCGGCGCCCACCTTGCGCAGGGCCGCCTCACCCCGCTTGACGTCGCTCAGGGCGCTGCGCAGCTTGCGCTGAAGCGATTCGGCTTCCCTGCGGGCCGCTTCGAGGTCGGCGCGCACCTGCTCGCCGCCCGACCTCTGCTGCTCCCGCACCTGGGCCAACTCCTCGCGCAGCCGCTCCAGCTCGCGCCGCGCCTCGTCGCCCACCCGCTCGGCGTCGGCGCGCTGCGCCTCCTCGCCGGCGGAGGCCACCAGCTTGACCCAGCCGGCCGGGCGCAGCACGTACGCGGCGGCCGCCACGTCCAGCGGGTCCGCCGCGGCCGGCGGCGCCCCCGACTCCAGCGCCCCGGTCAGCTCCGGCTGCGCCTCGCGCAGCTTGTCCGCGACCCGGCCGCGGAAGACGGCGTCCGCCTCCACGGCCGCGGCCATCGCGTTGCCCGCGAACTTGGCGCGCCGGCTCGGGGTGAACCGCGCGTACTGACGCAGCTGCGCCGGGAGGTCGGCGACCGTCAGGCCACCGAAGGCGTCCGAGACGAGCGCGACGACCCGGCGCCGCACGCCTTCCGGCAGCGGGCGGTCGAGCACCTCGGCGGCGTCGCCGGCCTCGTCGGCCGGCTCAGCGCCGCTTGCTGGCTCCACAATCCGTCACCCCTACCGTGATCTACTGTGGGCCCGGCTCCGTCAGGAGTCGGTGCCCGGCCTGTCCACGAGTTCGATCTGGTCCACCGCGTTGCACCAGCGGCAGCGGACCGACTCGATGGTCTCACTGACCACCTCGCGTTCCTCGACCTTGGGCTCCCCGGCGAGGTCCAGGTGGACGTACTCCACGACCTTCGACGATCGGGTGACGTCGAACCGCGTGAGGTTGCCGCACAGCGTGCAGCGCCACCGGGTGGTGTCGGTCGGCAGGGGAACCGTCATCAGGCCGCTCTCTCCTTCGTAGCTCATTCAATCAAAGCCTTTCGCGGCGGTCCGCGGACCGCGCACGTAACCCTACGGCCTGGCACCACCCCCGAGGGGGTGCACCTGCGTCATGCTCTTCCGCATGATCGTAAGGTGGCGGACCGTCCGCGAGGCCGCCCGGGGCCCGGTGATCACGTACGCGCTGATCGCCGGCTGCTGCGTGGCGTTCGTCCTCGGCCCGGCGTCGGGCTTGAACCCCTCCTACGGGACGGGCGACCGGCTGACCGAGACGGGCACCGCGTACTTCAGGCACTGGGGCGTGGTCCCGGACGAGCTGTTCTCCGGAGCCGGCCGGGCGCCGCTCACCCCGTTGACGGCGCTCTTCGTGCACGGCAGTTGGTTGCACCTGCTCGGGAACATGCTGTTCCTGTACGTCTTCGGGGCGATGGCGGAGGAGCGGATGGGTCGGGCGCCCTTCCTCGTGTTCTACGTCTGCACCGGATACCTCGCGCTGGCCGCGTACGCGGCGGCCAACGCCTCCTCCGACCAGACCCTGGTCGGCGCGTCCGGCGCGATCTCGGCGGTCCTCGGCGCCTTCCTCTGCCTGTTCCCGCGGGCACGGGTGACCAGCCTGTTCCCGTTCCTGCTGTTCCTGCCGCTGCGCTTCCCCGCGTGGGTCGTGCTGCTGTTCTGGTTCGGCCTGCAATGGCTGGCGGCGCACCGGGCGGAGAGCGGTCCGGGGGTGGCCTACCTGGCCCACGTGGTGGGCTTCTCCCTGGGCTTCCTGTACGCGTGGGTCCGATATCGGCGTACGACTAGAGTGAGGCGACCAGTGACTGCCGGCGAGGGAGACAGCCAACCGTGATCACCGCGATCGTGCTCATCAAGACCAGCGTGGACCGCATCCCCGAGATCGCCGAGTCCATCGCGCAGCTGGACAGTGTCAGCGAGGTCTACTCGGTCACCGGCACGTACGACCTGATCGCGCTGGTCCGCGTCGCCCGCCACGAGAACCTCGCGGACATCATCCCGGGCCGCATCAGCAAGATCCCCGGCGTCGAGGCGACGGACACCCACGTCGCGTTCCGCACGTACTCCCAGCACGACCTGGAGGCCGCGTTCGCGATCGGCCTCGACGCGTAGCGCTCGGGGCCCGGGCAACGCCCCGCCCACCGGGGCGGGGCGGCCGTCGCGCAGCCCGGACGGGCACCCGGACGGGCACCCGGGCGGGTCCTGGGCGAGACCCCCACTCGGTGTGGGCCACAGCCCGTCAGACGGCCGGGACGCAGCGGCCCTCTTCGGTGCGGTACTGCCACTTGGCGCCGTCCGCGACGAGTTCCTTCACCGCGCGGACGAACCGCTCGACGTGCTCGTCGGGGGTTCCCGCGCCGAAGCTGACGCGGATGGCGTTCAGGGAGCGCTCGCCGGGGGCGGCCTCCGGGGCTCCGCACTCGCCCTGGGCCTGCGGCTCGCTGCCGAGCAGGGTGCGGACCAGCGGGTGGGCGCAGAAGAGGCCGTCGCGGACGCCGATGCCGTACTCGGCGGACAGGGCCGCGGCGAAGTGACTGCTGTTCCAGCCGTCGACCACGAACGAGATGACGCCGACGCGCGGGGCGTCGTCCCCGAACAGGGACAGCACGCGGACGGCCGGGACCTCCGCCAGGCCCTCGCGGACCTTCGCGATGAGCTGGTTCTCGCGGGCGACCAGGTTCTCGAACCCGGCCTCCTTCAGGGCCTTGCAGGCTGAGGCGATGGAGTAGACGCCGATGACGTTCGGGGAGCCGGCCTCGTGGCGGGCCGCGGTGGTGTGCCACTCGACGTCGACGCCGCCGTCCTCGCGGCGGGCCACCTTGCGGGAGGCGCCGCCGCCGGCGAGGTACGGGTCGGCCTCCTGGAGCCAGTCCGCGCGGCCGGCGAGGACGCCCGAGCCGAAGGGCGCGTACAGCTTGTGGCCGGAGAAGGCGACCCAGTCCACGTCCAGGTCCTGGACGGAGACGGGGTGGTGCGGGGCCAGCTGGGCGGCGTCCAGGACGATCCGCGCGCCGTGGGCGTGCGCGGCGGCGGCGAGTTCCTTGACCGGCCACTGCTCGCCGGTGACGTTGGAGGCGCCGGTGACGCAGACCAGCGCCGGGCCGTGGCCCTCTTCGATTGACGCGGTGCGGTCGGCGAGCGCCCGCTCCAGGGTGGCGACGGCCTCGCCGGGGGTGCGGGGGGCGTTGAGGTAGCTGACGCGGGCGTTCGTCCAGGGCAGCAGCGAGGCGTGGTGCTCGGTCTCGAAGACGAACACCTGGCAGTCGGCCGGCAGGACGGCGGCGAGCAGGTTGAGGGAGTCGGTGGTGGACCGGGTGAAGACCACCTGGTCGGAGGGCCGGCAGTCGAGGAACTCGGCGACGGTGACGCGGCTCTGCTCGAAGAGGTCGGTGGACAGCTGGGAGAGGTAGCCGGCCCCGCGGTGGACGCTGCCGTAGTAGGGGGCGTACGCGGCGACGTCGTCCCAGACCCGCTGGAGCGCGGGGGCGCTGGCCGCGTAGTCCAGGGCGGCGTAGGTGACCTCGCCGCCGGTCACGAGCGGGACGGTGACGTCACGGCCGAGCACGGCCAGCGGCTCGCCACAGGCGGGCCCGTCGGCGCATACGGCGGTGGTGGTCGCGGCGGTGTTCAGGGATGCGGACATGGCGGTATCTCCCGGCAGGCAGGGCGGAATGGCTTCGGTGTGCCCGTACGCGGATGCGGCGCTGCGGCCGTCGGGGTACGGGAAAGCCCTCGGAAGTGACACGGGTGCACGCAAGTGCCCCGGTCCGAGGGGTGAAGTGGGGGCGGAGCCGCCCTATCGCATTCGCTTGCTCACGGAAAACGCTCCTCGAGAGACCAGGACCCCTGGTGTCGAGGGATCCGCGCTTGCCGTAGACCTCGCTGCCTACGGCCTGGTCATCACCCGGGGCACCCCGCCACGGAAGGAGGGTTGCCGGACAGCAAGCCGGGGCCTAAACGCTGTCACTCGTGACCTGGTCAGAATCCTGCCACACGATCCCTCGTGCGCAAGACCCCGGTCCGCATCGTGGACCGGGGTGTTGGCCGAAAGGATGCCTCAGGCGTTGCTGGCCGCCACCCAGCGCTCCAGCGCGGCCCGAGCGGATCCCGAGTCGATGGACTCGGCCGCCCGGGTCACGCCCGCCGCGAGCTGCTCCTCCAGGGAGCCCGTACCCGGGTCCAGCGCCACCAGGGCGGCGGCCGAGTTCAGCAGGACGGCGTCCCGGACGGGGCCGGTCTCCCCCGCCAGCAGTCGGCGGGCGACGTCGGCGTTGTACGAGGCGTCCTCGCCGCGCAGCCGCGACACGTCCACGAGCGGGATCCCGATGTCGCGCGGGTCGAAGGGCGACTCGGTGACGGAGCCGTCCCGGACCCACCAGACCCGCGAGGTGGCGGTGGTGGTCAACTCGTCGAGGCCGTCGTCACCGCGGAAGACCAGCGCGGAGGAGCCCCGCTCGGCCAGTACCCCGGCCACGATGGGCGCCACCCGGGGGTCGGCCACGCCGGTGGCCTGCGCGCGCACCTTGGCCGGGTTGGTCAGCGGTCCGAGGAAGTTGAAGGTGGTCCGGATGCCCAGTTCCTTGCGGGCGGGCGCCACGTGGCGCAGCGCCGGGTGGAACTTGACGGCGAAGCAGAAGGTGATCCCGGCCTCCTCGGCGACCTCGACCACCCGCGCGGGGGTGAGGTCGAGGTTGACGCCGAGCTTCTCCAGGACGTCGGAGGAGCCGCTCGCGGAGGACGCCGCCCGGTTGCCGTGCTTGACGACCTTGGCACCGGTTCCGGCCACCACGATCGCCGACATCGTGGAGATGTTCACCGTCTTGGCGCCGTCGCCGCCGGTGCCGACGATGTCGACCGTCCGCCCCGGGACCTCGATCAGGTTGGCGTGCGCGTACATGGCCCGTACGAGCCCGTTGATCTCCGAGACGGTCTCCCCCTTGGCCCGGAGCGCGACCGCGAAGCCGGCGATCTGGGCGTCGGTGGCCTCGCCCCGCATGATCCGGTCCATCGCCCAGGCGGTGTCGTCCGCGCCGAGGTCCCGGCCGTCCAGCAGGGCGTCGAGGAGGCCCGGCCAGCCGCGGGCCGCCACGTTGTCGCCGCCTGTCGGGGTCAACACGTTCATGGTCCGCTCCTGCTGCCGGGTGAGGTTGCCACGTCGAATGGGATGGGGGCCAGCCTATCCAGCCCTGGGGGACGGCAAAGAGCCCCGTCCGGACCGTGGACGGGGCTCTTGCCGTGGCGACACCAGGATTGACCGAAATCAATCCCTCAAGCGGTCGTGCGGAGGATCAGTGGTGGCCGTGGCCGCTCTGGATCTCCTTGTACTCCTCCACCGTGGGCTTCGGGATCTGGTTGCCCTCGGCGTAGTAGCTCTTGCTGAGCTTGGCGCGGAGCTTCTCGGTGGCCTTCACCTTGCGCTCGACGCCGTTCTCGTCGACCGTCGGGCCGATCTCGATCGGCTCGTACGTGGTGTACGAGGTGAGCGTGTGGAGCTTGCCCTGCGAGAGCGGCTCGTGGATCTCGACGAACTCACCGTGCGGCAGGCGCTTGATGATGCCGGTCTCGCGACCGTGCAGCACCTTGTCCCGGTCCCGGCGCTGGAGGCCGAGGCAGATCCGCTTGGTGATGACGAAGGCGATGACCGGGCCGACGAAGAAGCCGATCCGGGCGAACCAGGTGATCGAGTTGATCGAGAGGTGGAAGTACTGCGCGAACATGTCGTTTCCACCGGCGATCAGCAGGATGACGTACCAGGTCAGCCAGGCCACACCGAAGGCGGTACGGGTCGGGACGTTGCGCGGGCGGTCCAGGATGTGGTGCTCGCGCTTGTCGCCGGTGACCCAGGACTCGACGAACGGGTACACCGCGATCGTCGCCAGCACCAGCGGGAAGATCACCAGCGGGATGAACACGCCCAGGACGAGCGTGTGGCCCCAGAGGTTGATCTCCCAGCCCGGCATCGCACGGATGAGGCCCTCGGAGAAGCCCATGTACCAGTCGGGCTGCGCGCCCGTGGACACGTGGTCCGGGACGTACGGTCCGAGCGCCCAGATCGGGTTGATCGAGGCGATGCCCGCGATGGCCGCGATGATGCCGAAGACCAGGAAGAAGAAGCCTCCGGCCTTGGCCATGTAGACCGGCAGCAGCGGCATGCCGACGACGTTGTTGTTCGTCTTACCGGGGCCCGCGAACTGGGTGTGCTTGTGGTAGAAGACCAGGATCAGGTGGGCGACCAGCAGGCCCATCATGATGCCGGGCAGCAGCAGGATGTGGATCGAGTAGAACCGGGCCACGAAGTCGTGACCGGGGAACTCCCCGCCGAACAGGAACATCGACAGGTACGTGCCGACGACCGGCACGGACAGGATCGCGCCCTGCATGAAGCGGACACCGGTGCCCGAGAGCAGGTCGTCCGGCAGCGAGTAACCGGTGAAACCGGTGAACATGCCGAGGACCAGCAGCAGAAAGCCGAAGATCCAGTTGATCTCGCGCGGCTTGCGGAACGCGCCGGTGAAGAAGACGCGCATCATGTGCACCATCATCGCCGCGACGAAGATCAGTGCCGCCCAGTGGTGGATCTGCCGGATGAGCAGACCGCCGCGGACGTCGAAGCTGATGTCCAGGGTCGAGGCGAACGCCTCGGACATCCGGACACCCTGCATCGGCACGTACGAGCCGTGGTACACGACCTCGTTCATGCTCGGGTGGAAGAACAGCGTCAGGTACACACCCGTGAGGATGATGATGATGAAGCTGTAGAGGCAGATCTCACCCAGCATGAAGGACCAGTGGTCCGGGAAGATCTTGCGCATGTTGGCCTTGGCGAGGCCGTAGATGCCCAGGCGACCGTCCGCCCAGTCCGCTACGCGCTCGCCGGCCGGCGCTTTGCGCCCCGTCTTGTTGTCTGTGGCAGTGCTCATCCGCGCTCCCAGAATGCAGGACCGACGGGCTCTTCGAAGTCGCCGTGCGCTTCGAGGAAACCTTCGTCATTCACGCCGATCCGCAGCTGCGGAAGTGCGTGACCGGCCGGGCCGAAGATGACACGGGCGCCGTCGGAGAGGTCGAAAGTGGACTGGTGGCACGGGCAGAGCACGTGGTGCGTCTGCTGCTCGTACAGGCTGATCGGGCAGCCGACGTGGGTGCAGATCTTGGAGAAGGCCACGATCCCGTCGTGGGACCACTCCAGTTCCTTCTTGTCCTTGATGTCCTCCGGCTGGATACGGACGATCATCAGGGCGGCCTTGGCGATCTGGGACATGTAGTCGTGCGCGTCCTCCTCCAGGCCCTCGGGCTTGGCGAAGGTCAGCGAGCCGACCACGATGTCCTCGGGACGCAGCGGCTCCATCGTGTTCTGGTTGATGAGCAGCTTGCCCTTGGCCCAGATGGTCTTGCGGAGCTTGTCCTCGGGCAGCGGGCCCAGGTCGCGCAGCAGCATGACGCCGGACAGGGGCACCAGGGCCATCGCGCCGATCAGCGTGTTGCGGATCAGCGGCCGGCGGCCGATGGCGGACTCGTTCGCGCCGTCGGCGAAGTCCTGCAGGACCTGCGCCTTGACCTCCGGCGGAGCGGCGATCTCGTGGCGCTCGGCGGCGACCTCGACGTCGGACATCAGGGTGCGGGCCCAGTGGACCGCGCCCGCGCCGATGCAGAAGAGCGCCGTGCCCAGGGTCAGACCGAGCGCGAAGTTCAGCGCGCTCACCTTCCCGATGGGGAAGATGTAGACGATCTTGTCGACCGGGAAGATCACGTAGGACGCGATGAAGCCGATCGTGGCCAGCATCGACAGCGTGAACAGCATCGCGACCGTGCGCTCGGACCGCTTGGCGGCCCGCTCGTCGATGTCCTGGATGCGCGGCCTGTGGACCGGCAGACCGGGGTCGGCGAACGGGTCGTCCGCGACCGCCACGCCACCGTGATGCGCGTCGCCCTGCTCGCTCGGCAGGTGCTTCTCTTCGGGAATGTCTTGGCTACTCATGACTTCTTGGCCTTAGCGGTGTGGGCCGCGACCCAAACGGCGACAGCGATCAGCGCACCCAGACCGAAGATCCAGCCGAACAGACCCTCGGAGACGGGGCCGAGGCCACCGAGCTTCAGACCACCGGGGTTGGTCGACTTCTCGCCGTTGACGTTCTGGAGGTACGCGATGATGTCCTTCTTTCCCTGCTCCGGCATCGTGCTGTCCGGGAAGGAGGGCATGTTCTGCGGGCCGGTGAGCATGGCCTCGTAGATGTGCTTCGGCGAGACGTCCTCGAGGTTCGGGGCGTACTTGCCGTTCGTCAGGGCGCCGCCCTCGCCGGTGAAGTTGTGGCACTGCGCGCAGTTGTTGCGGAACAGCTCACCACCCTTGGCGATGTCGGCCCCGGCCGGGTCGTACTGCTTCTCGGTCGGCGTGATCGGGCCGGCTCCGAGCGAAGCGATGTACGCCGCGAGCTGGTCGATCTGGGCCTGCGAGTAGATGTTCGGCTTCTTCGGCACCTGGGCGCCGGGCTGCTGGGCGGGCATGCGGCCCGTGCTCACCTGGAAGTCGACGGCTGCGGAGCCGACGCCCACCAGGCTCGGGCCGTCAGAGGAGCCCTGACCGCCGGTACCGTGGCAGCTTGCGCAGCCCACGGCATAGAGCTTCTTGCCCTCCTCGATGGCGAGGGACTGGGCGGTTTCGTCGGCCTGCGCCTTGCCCGCGGGCGCGAAGGCGGCGTACAGCCCCCCAGTGACCGCCAGCGCGAAGAGTAGAACGACGACCGCCGCCAGCGGATGGCGTCGTCGTGCGGAGAGCTTTTTCACGGATTACCCCGGTGTCAGGATCTTCTGCGTCGGTGTTTCTGGATGGAGTGCCGGGTCGGGCCCGGCGACGTGTTCGCTACTTGATCAGGTAGATCGTGGCGAAGAGGCCGATCCAGACGACATCGACGAAGTGCCAGTAGTAGGACACGACGATGGCCGACGTGGCCTGTTCGTGGGTGAACCTCTTGGCCGCGTACGTCCGGCCGAGGACCAGCAGGAAGGCGATGAGACCGCCCGTCACGTGCAGACCGTGGAAGCCGGTGGTCAGGTAGAAGACCGAGCCGTACGGTCCGGACGAGAGGGACATCCCCTCGTGCTTGACCAGCTCGGTGTATTCGAACACCTGCCCGCCGATGAAGATCGCACCCATGACGAACGTGATGATGAACCACGATCGGAGCTTCTTCACGTCACCGCGCTCGGCGGCGAATACGCCGAGCTGGCAGGTGAGCGAGGAGAGCACCAGGATCGTCGTGTTCGTTGCCGAGAAGGGCAGATTCAAGGCCGAAGCCTGCTCTGTCCAGTACTCGGCACCCGTCACTGATCGCAGGGTGAAGTACATCGCGAAGAGGGCCGCGAAGAACATCAGCTCGGAACTCAACCAGATGATGGTTCCGACGCTGACGAGGTTCGGCCGGTTGACCGTCGGGTGCGCGTGCCCGGTATCTACTGTCGTTGCTGTCGCCACGACCGACATTATGTCGGTCGCTTATCCCGCCCTCACCCCGGGGGGTGCCGTTCGGAGTGTCAGGGGGGTGTGCAAGGCCCGAACGGCCCATCAGATCGTCCTTCCGGAGTCTCGGGCGGGGCTGTGCGAACCGATGTTGACAGCCGGTCGGACGGAGTAGCATCCCGCGCATCATCAGCGTGATTCACGGACACGTGGAGGAACGAAATGCGGGCGACTGCGCGGGTTCTGGTCTACAGCGACGACGCGGGCACCCGGGAGCAGGTGCGGCTCGCGGCCGGTCGCAGGCCGGCGGCGGACCTGCCGCCGGTGGAGTTCCTGGAGTGCGCGACGCTTCCGGCGGTCCTGACGGCACTGGACGAGGGCGGCATCGACGTCTGCGTGTTGGACGGCGAGGCGGTGCCGGCCGGGGGCATGGGCGTGTGCCGGCAGATCAAGGACGAGATCTTCCGGTGTCCCCCGGTGCTGTTGCTGATGGGGCGTCCGCAGGACGCCTGGCTGGCGACGTGGAGCCGCGCGGACGCCGCTGTCACCCTTCCGGTGGACCCGGTGGACTTCCCGGAGGTCCTGGCGGGCCTCCTGCGGCCCCGGTTGTCCCTGGACGCGTAGAGCGACCCACGAGCCCCACGGGCGCCCCTGAGGGACTCGTGGGGCTCGTGGCCGGTCTCCTAGACGGTCGGGCGCAGGCGGGCCTGGTCGACGGGAGTGCGGCCTTCCTGGGTGCCCTTGAGGAGGGCGCTGCCCTCCCTCCAGTCCTTCCAGTCCATGTTCCAGTCGCCGAAGCCGTTGCCGAAGATGTCCATGTCGTCGCCGATGCTGTTGATCACCTTGACGATGTCGCCCTCGGTGATGTTCTCGTAGAACCAGGCGGCGTTGCCGGTGCTCATGCCGGTGCATCCGTGGCTGACGTTGGCGACGCCGTGCGAGGAGACGGACCACGGCGCGGCGTGCACGTATTCACCACTCCAGGTGACACGGGTCGCCCAGTAGACGGGCAGGTTGTAGTACTCGCTGCCGCCGATGCCGACGGTGTCACCGCGCATCTGGACGTAGTACTGCTTGCCGAGCACCACCTTGATGCCGTTCCGGGTGGAGAAGCCGGGCTTGCCGGTGGTCACCGGAAGGGTCGTGACCACTTCCCCGTTGCGGCGGAACGTCATGTAGTGCGAGGAGGCGTCGGTGGTGACCTCCACCCGGTCGCCGAAGTCGATCTTGAGCGGCTTCGAGGCGGCGCCGTGGAGTTCGTCGGAGACCCGGACGCCCTCCAGGTTGCTCCGTACGGTGACGCTGGTGTTGGCCGGCCAGTAGTCCTTGGGCCGGAAGTGGAGGTTCTTGTCGTCGATCCAGTGCCAGGCGCCCTCGACGCCGTCCGCCGCGTCGACGACCAGGGCCCGTTCCACGACGGCTCGGGCCGCCTTGTCCTTGACCGGTTCGTTGAGTTCGGCCGTGATGGGCTGTCCGACGCCGTACTTGCCCTCGTCCGGGCCGAATTCGACCTTGAGCACCCCGTCGGCCGGGGTGGTGTCGAAGGCCAGCGTGCGCTGCCCCTGCGCCCCGCTCCCGTTCTCCGTGGTCACGGTGACCGCGTAGTGGACGCCCGCGGCCATCGAGGCGGTGCTGTGCCAGCGGTCGCCCTTGGCGGAGAGTTCACCCGCCAGGCGGCGTCCGTGGGTGTCCACGACGGTCACGTCGGTGATCCGGGACTCGTTGCCCTTGACGGTGACTTCGAGGGGCTTGTCGGGGTCGGCGGGGCGACCGCCGGGGGCCAGGTTGAAGGCGACGTGCTCGCCCGCGTCGTACGGGCGGACTGACAGCGGGTTCTTCTCGCCGGACCCGCATGCGGTGGCTCCGGCCCCGAGGGACGCGACCAGCAGGGAGCAGCTGAGTACCGTCCAAAGACGCGGTGAGTGCTTCATGGAGCCAACGCTATGAAGATATGACAATTACGGCGCGCGGGGTGACTGCAAACGAGGGGCCCGGACTCCTCCGAAGAGGTGTCCGGGCCCCAGGTGCGCGGCGAACGCCGCGAGATCCCGCTGGTCCTTCTGGTCCTGCTGGTCCTGCTGGGTACTACTGGTTCTGGTTCTCACCGCGGTAGTACTCGTACACCCAACCCCACAGGCCGACCAGGATGACCGGCGCCGAGAAGTACATGAGCCACCAGCCGAAGATGACACCCATGAACGCGAGGGCGCCACCGATGGCCAGCGAGAGCGGCTGCCAGCTGTGCGGGGCGAAGAACCCCAGCTCGCCCGCCTCGTCGGCGACGTCGGCCTCCAGGTTGTCCTGGGCCATCTCGTCCACGCGCTTGGCCGTGAAGGCCAGGTAGTAGCCGATCATGACGCTCAGGCCGAAGGCCAGGAAGAGCGCGGTGGTGCCGACGGGCTCCTTCGACCACACGCCGTACACGACGGCCATGATCAGGATGAAGAAGGAGAGCCAGAGGAACATCTTGCCCTGGATCTTCACTTGCCGGCCTCCTTGCCACCGCTGACGGCCTTGGTGCCGGCGCCGTGGTCCTCAAGGTGGTCGAGGGCCGCGATCTCCGGGTGGTGCAGGTCGAACGCCGGGGATTCGGAACGGATCCGCGGGAGGGTGAGGAAGTTGTGCCGCGGCGGCGGGCAGGAGGTCGCCCACTCCAGCGAACGGCCGTAGCCCCACGGGTCGTCGACCTCGACCTTCTTGCCGTACTTCGCCGTCTTCCAGACGTTGTACATGAACGGCAGCATCGACAGGCCGAGCAGGAACGAGCTGATCGTGGAGATCGTGTTCAGCGCGGTGAATCCGTCGGCGTCCAGGTAGTCCGCGTAACGGCGCGCCATGCCCTCGGCGCCCAGCCAGTGCTGCACCAGGAAGGTGCCGTGGAAGCCGATGAACAGCGTCCAGAAGGTGATCTTGCCCAGGCGCTCGTCCAGCATCTTGCCCGTGAACTTCGGCCACCAGAAGTGGAATCCGGAGAACATCGCGAAGACCACGGTGCCGAAGATGACGTAGTGGAAGTGCGCGACGACGAAGTACGAGTCGGAGACGTGGAAGTCCATCGGGGGCGAGGCCAGGATGACGCCGGTCAGACCACCGAAGGTGAAGGTGATCAGGAAGCCGACGGCCCAG
This sequence comes from Streptomyces sp. NPDC029836, assembly GCF_055574495.1. Classification (NCBI taxonomy): domain Bacteria; kingdom Bacillati; phylum Actinomycetota; class Actinomycetes; order Kitasatosporales; family Streptomycetaceae; genus Streptomyces; species Streptomyces sp. NPDC029836. The sequence continues at coordinate 385,638 of NZ_JBVHZI010000002.1, forward strand.
AGCATCGGTGTCTCGAAGGACAAGGAGCCCTTCCACATCGTGCCGATCCAGTTGAAGAACTTCACACCGGTCGGTACCGCGATGAGGAACGTCATGAAGGAGAAGAACGGCAGCAGCACACCGCCGGTCACGTACATGTGGTGCGCCCACACGGTCACCGAAAGGCCGGCGATCGCGATGGTGGCGGCGATCAGACCGATGTAACCGAACATCGGCTTGCGCGAGAAGACCGGAATGACCTCGGAAATGATTCCGAAGAACGGCAACGCGATGATGTACACCTCTGGGTGTCCGAAGAACCAGAAGAGGTGTTGCCACAGCAATGCGCCGCCATTGGCCGCGTCGAACACGTGCGCACCGAATTTACGGTCGGCCTCCAGCGCGAAGAGCGCGGCGGCCAGCACCGGGAAGGCGAGCAGGACCAGAACACCGGTCAGCAGCACGTTCCAGGTGAAGATCGGCATGCGGAACATCGTCATGCCGGGGGCGCGCATGCAGATGATCGTGGTGATGAAGTTGACCGAACCGAGGATCGTGCCGAAGCCGGAGAAGGCCAGACCCATGATCCACATGTCGGCGCCGATGCCCGGCGAGCGGACCGCGTCCGACAGCGGGGAGTAGGCGAACCAGCCGAAGTCGGCGGCACCCGAGGGGGTGGCGAAGCCGGCCACCGCGATGGTCGAGCCGAAGAGGTACAGCCAGTACGCGAACATGTTCAGCCGCGGGAACGCCACGTCGGGCGCGCCGATCTGCAACGGCATGATCCAGTTGGCGAAACCCGCGAAGAGCGGGGTGGCGAACATCAGCAGCATGATCGTGCCATGCATGGTGAACGCCTGGTTGAACTGCTCGTTCGACATGATCTGCGTGCCCGGTCGGGCCAGCTCGGCGCGCATGAAGAGCGCCATGATCCCGCCGATGATGAAGAACACGAAGGACGTGACCAGGTACATCGTGCCGATGGTCTTGTGGTCGGTGGTGGTGAGCCACTTCACGACGACATTGCCCGGCTGCTTGCGCCGTACCGGCAGCTCGTTCTCGTACGAGTCGGCTGCGGCGGCACCCTGAGATTCGTTGAGGATGCTCACAGTTTGTTGATCTCCGCATTCCGGGCCGGGTCGGTCTGCTTGATGCCGGCCGGCAGGAAGCCGGTCTGACCCTTCTCGGCGAGCTCCTTCAGGTGCGCCCGGTACGCCTCGGGGGAGACGACCTTGACGTTGAAGAGCATTCGGGAGTGGTCGACACCGCACAGCTCGGCACACTTGCCCATGAAGGTGCCCTCCTGGGACGGAGTCACCTCGAAGACGTTGGTGTGACCGGGGATGACGTCCTGCTTGAACAGGAAGGGCACCACCCAGAACGAGTGGATGACGTCGTTCGACGACAGGATGAAGCGGACCTTCTCGCCCTTGGGCAGGTAGAGGGTCGGCCCCGGGTTACCCGTCTGCGGGTTCCGGTCGCTGGGGACGCCCTTCTGGTAGACGCCTTCGGCGCCCGCCGGGAAGTCCTTGGTGAAACGGTCCGGGATGGAGTCGAGCTCCTTGGGGACCGTGGTCGTCCTGGGCGCGCCGTTCTCGGCCTCGCCGGACTGCTTCGGCAGCTCCCTCGAACGGGGGGTGGCCGCGTCGCCGTCGACGTCCTCGATGTAGTTGAAGCCCCAGCTCCACTGGAAGCCGACCACGTTGATCGTGTGCGCCGGCTTGGCGGAGAGGGAGAGCAGCTTCGACTCGTCACGCGCGGTGAAGTAGAAGAGCACCGAGACGATGATGAGCGGGACCACGGTGTACAGCGCCTCGATGGGCATGTTGTACCGGGTCTGCGCGGGGACCTCGATCTTCGTCCGGCTACGCCGGTGGAAGATGACGCTCCACATGATCAGGCCCCACACCAGGATGCCCGTGATGAGAGCGGCCGCCCAGGATCCCTGCCACAGGGAGAGGATGCGAGGCGCCTCCTCCGTGACCGGGGTGGGCATTCCGAGGCGGGGGAAGTCTTTCCAGGTGTACGAGCAACCAGTGGCGGTCGCCAGGACCACGCCCGCAGTCAGCGCCTGCAGCAGCTTCCGCCGCATCGGGCGCCGCGGCGAGCGGTCGGAGCCGTAGGGACTCACGTAGCGCCTTCCCGAGAGTCTCGGCCCGCGCGGCCGGCCGCGGCCGTGTTCGGGTCGGTCGCCGGCCCTGACGCAGGCAGGGGTTTGGATGTTTATGCGGACCAAACCCTACTGGACGCTATTTGGGGTCGCGCGGGGAGGGTGCCCAACGCGCCGTTACTGACCCCGAAGGGGTGGATCCGCCGTACGGGGGACGGGCCATCCGGCCCTGAATGGCGCCCTCCGGAAGACATCTGACGGCCCCTGACCCGGGCCGTCGCGGGGCGGGGGTTAGCGTGGCCCGATGCCGTACTTCGACACCGCGTCCGCCGCCCCGTTGCACCCCGTGGCCCGACAGGCCCTGCAGGCCGCCCTGGACGAGGGCTGGGCGGACCCGGCCCGGCTGTACCGGGAGGGCCGGCGCGCGCGACTGTTGCTGGACGCGGCGCGCGAGGCGGCGGCCGAGGCCGTGGGCTGCCGTCCCGACGAGCTCGTGTTCACTCCTTCGGGGACGCATGCGGTTCACACGGGTGTCGCGGGCGCCCTCGCGGGGCGTCGACGGGTCGGAAACCATCTGGTCGTATCGGCGGTCGAACACAGTTCTGTCCTGCACGCGGCGGACGCGCACGCCGCGGCCGGGGGCTCGGTGACGGAGGTCGCGGTGGACCGGCTCGGCGCGGTCGGCCCCGACGCGTACGCGGCCGCGCTGACCCCCGGCACCGCGCTGGCCTGCCTCCAGTCGGCCAACCACGAGGTCGGCACCGTCCAGCCGGTGGCCCGGACGGCCGAGGCCTGCGCGGCGGCCGGGGTGCCGCTGCTGGTGGACGCGGCGCAGTCGCTGGGCTGGGGCCCGGTCGAGGGGGCGTGGTCGCTGCTCGCGGCGAGCGCGCACAAGTGGGGCGGGCCGCCCGGGGTGGGGCTGCTGGCGGTCCGCAAGGGGGTCCGCTTCTCCTCCCACGGCCCCGCCGACGAACGGGAGTCGGGCCGCTCCCCCGGCTTCGCGAACCTGCCGGCGATCGTCGCGGCGGCGGCCTCGCTGCGGGCCGTGCGGGCGGAGGCCGAGGCGGAGGGGGCGCGGCTGCGGATCCTGGTGGACCGGATCCGGCGGCGGGTGGCCCGGCTGGTCCCGGACGTGGAGGTGGTGGGCGACGCCGAGCGCCGGCTCCCGCACCTGGTCACCTTCTCCTGCCTGTACGTCGACGGCGAGACCCTGTTGCACGAGCTGGACCGGGCCGGCTTCTCGGTGTCGTCCGGCTCCTCCTGCACCAGCTCCACCCTGACCCCCAGTCACGTGCTGCGGGCGATGGGGGTGCTGTCGGAGGGGAACGTACGGGTGTCCCTGCCGCCGGGCACCACCGCCGATCAGGTCAACGGCTTCCTGGAGGTGTTGCCGGGCGCGGTGGCCGGCGTACGGGAGAAGCTCGGCGTGTCGCAGGCGCCGGCCGCGGCGCCCGTCGCGGAGTCCGTGGAGGTGGACGCCCTGGGGTTGCGGTGTCCGCAGCCGGTGATCGAGCTGGCCCGGGCGATCGGCACCGTCCAGGTCGGGGGGACGGTGACCGTCCTGTCCGACGACGAGGTCGCGCGCCTGGACGTCCCCGCCTGGTGCGTGATGCGGGGGCACGCGTACCTCGGTGAGGCGGACCGGCCGGCGGGCGTGGCGTACACGGTGCGCCGGCTGGTCTGAGCCGGACCGGGCGCTCCCGGCCCGCGACGCGCGACGGCCCCGGCCCGCCGGGGAGGCGGGTCGGGGCCGGGGTGGTGCGTCCGCGTGGGGTGCGTCCGCGTCAGGAGGCGAGGTGGGCGCGGACCTCGGAGGCCGCGTCGTCGCCGTACGCCTTGGTGAAGCGCTCCATGAAGTGCGCCCGGGCCAGGGTGTACTCCTGGGTGCCCAGCGTCTCGATGACGAGGGTGGCCAGCATGCAGCCGACCTGCGCGGCCCGCTCCAGGCCGACGCCCCAGCCGAGGCCGGTCAGGAAGCCCGCGCGGAACGCGTCGCCGACGCCGGTCGGGTCGACCTTCGCGGTCTCCTCGGCGCAGCCGACGACGATCGGCTCCTCACCGGCCCGCTCGATGCGCACGCCCCGCGCGCCGAGGGTGGTGACGCGGGTGCCGACCTTGGCGAGGATCTCCTCGTCGCTCCAGCCGGACTTCGACTCGATGAGGCCCTTCTCGTACTCGTTCGAGAAGAGGTACGTCGCCCCCTCCATCAGGGTGCGGATGTTGTCGCCGTCCATGCGGGCGATCTGCTGCGAGAAGTCCGCGGCGAAGGGGATCCCGCGGGTGCGGCACTCCTCCGTGTGGCGGAGCATCGCCTCGGGGTCGTCGGCGCCGATGAGGACGAGGTCGAGACCGCCCACCCGGTCGGCGACGGCCTTCAGCTCGATCTGCCGGGCCTCGCTCATGGCGCCGGTGTAGAAGGAGCCGATCTGGTTGTGGTCCGCGTCGGTGGTGCAGACGAAGCGGGCGGTGTGCAGCACCTCGGAGATGCGTACGGAGTCGGTGTCGACGCCGTGCCGTTCCAGCCAGGCGCGGTACTCGTCGAAGTCCGAGCCGGCTGCGCCGACGAGGATCGGGCGGGTGCCGAGCTGACCCATGCCGAAGCAGATGTTCGGGCCGACTCCGCCTCTCCGGACATCGAGGTTGTCGACGAGGAAGGAGAGGGAGACCGTGTGGAGCTGGTCCGCGACCAGCTGGTCCGCAAAACGGCCCGGGAAGGTCATGAGGTGGTCGGTGGCGATGGAGCCGGTGACTGCGATGCGCACGGCGTGGACGCTCCTGCGGAGGACGGCAAGGGGACAGTCAAAACTACCCGGTCGCGGCCCTGCGGCCGACCGGCAGAAACTACCCCGTAGTAGGACTTCCTTCGCTCGTCGTGGCGTGCTTAACGTGCCCCCATGACCTACACCGATGGCTTCGGGCACGTCGAGTACGCCGCGAACGCGCGGCCCGGCTTCGCACGGCTGCTGGGCGACTGCGCCCGGATGGCCCCGCACTGGACGGTCCCGGAGGGGCCCCGGCCGGTCCGGGTGGCGCCCTCGCAGATCCACGGCGTCAGCGTGCCGCCGGACTCGGCCCGGCTGATCGCCTCCACGGCGGCGTACGGGGACTGAGTTCCACCCTCGGGAAGTCCCGGGGGAACCGGTTCCGGCGCTGCCACGTCACACCCGCATCACGTACCGCGGGACGGGCGAAGGAGCGAATCGGTGACCAGCGAACAACCCGACACATCAAGCGCCACACGACGGCGGCCGTCCTGGGCCATCGGCTCGATCGCGGCGGCCGTCCTGCTGGCCGGCGGCGGCACGGCCTACTGGGCCTCCACCGCCCACGGCGGCGGTACGGATGGCGGCCGTACGGGTGACAGGGCGGCCTCCGCGCCCCGCGAGGCGGCGGGAACGGGGGCGCCGACGGGACCCGGCATCGCCCCCGGGGAGCCGGACCCCGCCGGCTCCGGGGTGACCTACACGGCGGACGTGCCGCTGCCGGAGGCGCCGGCTTCGGCGCCCGCCTTCGCGGCGTCCGGCGAGGTGACCTCCGACGAGGTGACCCGGCTCGCGAAGGCCCTGGGCTTCGAGGGCGCGCCCCGGCTCGTCGGTGACGTCTGGCAGGTGGGCGAGGGCGCCGACGGCTCGGGGCCCCGACTCACGGTGACCCGTCAGGCCCCCGGCACCTGGAGCTTCTCCCGGTTCCAAGGCGTCCCGGGCACGGGTGACGGCACGGGCAACGGCGCGGGCGACGACTGCGTGCGGGGCAAGGACACCTGCGGCCCGGCGACCCTGCCGCGGGGCGGGGCGGACTCCCCCGTCGCGCCGGGTGGCGGAGCGGGCACGCCGGTGTCCGAGGAGGCGGCCAGGGCCGCCGCGGCGCCGGTGCTCGCGTCCGCGGGTCAGGGTGACGCCAAGGTGGACGCCCGGCTCGTCCAGGGCGCGGTCCGGGTGGTGAGCGCCGACCCGGTGGTGGGCGGCCTGGCCACCCAGGGCTGGTCCAGCAAGGTGAGCGTGGGCGCGGACTCCCGCGTGGTGGCCGGCAGCGGTGAGCTGAAGGCCCCGGTCCGGTCCGGGGAGCGGCCCGTGGTCGGCGCCGTCGAGGCACTGGCGCGGCTCAACGCCCGCAACACCGGCGACGGCACGGGACCGAACCCGAGCGGCTGCGCGACCTCGGTCCCGCTGACCCCGGACACGCCCGTGGGGGCCACGGACACGGTGCCGTGCAACCCGGAGCCGCGTCCGATGAAGCCGCCGCGGACGGAGTCCGTACGGGGAGCCGTGCTCGGCCTGGCGCCGGGGACGGTCGACGGCGGCCGGGGCCTGGTGCCGGCCTGGCTGTTCGAGGTGGCGGGCAAGGCCGGCGGAGCGGGCCACACCGTGGTGGAGCCGGCCGCCGCCGAGGGCGGCGGGACCCCGGTGCCCCCGCAGGGTCGTACCGTGCCCGGGTTCTCGTACGCCGAGGCCGACCGGAAGCTGACCGTGAACTTCTGGGGCGGGGCGTGCAGCACCTACGCCGTGGAGGCGCGGGAGGAGGGCACCTCGGTGCTGGTGAAGATCACCGACACCCCGAACAAGCCGGGCGGAGCCTGCATCATGATCGCGCAGGAGATGTCCGAGACGGTGACGCTCAAGCAGCCGCTCGGCGACCGCAAGGTGGTCGACGCGACGACGGGCAAACCGCTCCCCCGCCAGTAACGGATCCGGAAGAACGCGCAAGGGCCCGGGTCCCGGTCGGATGCGACCGGGACCCGGGCCCTCGTCTGCTCTCGGCTCTACCGGCCGGGCCGGCGCGGCCGGACTAGCTGAACGAGTCGCCGCAGGCGCAGGAGCCGGTGGCGTTCGGGTTGTCGATGGTGAAGCCCTGCTTCTCGATGGTGTCGACGAAGTCGATGGAGGCACCGTGCAGGTACGGGGAGCTCATCCGGTCGGTGACGACCTTGACCCCGTCGAAGTCCTTGACGACGTCACCGTCGAGGGAACGCTCGTCGAAGAAGAGCTGGTAGCGCAGGCCGGAGCAGCCACCGGGCTGGACGGCGACGCGGAGCGCCAGGTCCTCGCGGCCTTCCTGCTCCAGCAGGGTCCTGACCTTCTCGGCGGCGGCGTCGGACAGGAGGATGCCGTCGCTCACAGTGGTCTTGTCGTCCTGTACGGACATCTGCATTCACTCCCGAAGTGGGCGGCTCCCCGCCGGAGGCTGGGGAAACGTCGGACTCTTGCCGTCGGTGGCAACCAGCGGGACCACGGATTCATTCCGGGTCCTGCCTTCTTGTCCCAGACATTCATGCTCGCACACCCACGCGGGCGGGTGGGCGGAGCCGGCCGACCGGGCCGGCGGCGGGACGGCCCCGGCGGCGAATGCGTCACATCGACACTATCGGCATCGTCAAAGTGACATGAAGCGGTTATGATAGATAACGTCAAATAGACGAGAAGTCGTACGAAGTTGCCGACCGAAGTTCCCCGTCGCAGAACAGAAAGGGTGCGTGTCGTGACCACCGCCCAGCCCTTGGACGTCCAGCCGACGCCTCTTGCCCTGCTGCTGCTCGGCCGCGAGGCCGACCCCAAGAGCGAGCGCGGGGTGGAGTGCCCCGGCGACCTGCCCTCCCCGTCGGACCCGAACCTCGTGGCGCGCGCCCGCGCGGCCAAGGAGAAGCTCGGGGACAAGGTGTTCATCCTCGGCCACCACTACCAGCGTGACGAGGTCATCGAGTTCGCCGACGTCACCGGCGACTCCTTCAAGCTGGCCAAGGACGCCGCCGCCAAGCCGGAGGCCGAGTACATCGTCTTCTGCGGCGTCCACTTCATGGCCGAGTCGGCCGACATCCTGACCTCCGACGACCAGAAGGTCGTCCTGCCGGACCTCGCGGCGGGCTGTTCGATGGCCGACATGGCCACCGCCGAGCAGGTCGCGGAGTGCTGGGACGTCCTGACGGACGCGGGCATCGCCGATGTCACCGTCCCCGTCTCGTACATGAACTCGTCCGCCGACATCAAGGCGTTCACCGGCAAGCACGGCGGCACGATCTGCACGTCGTCCAACGCGAAGAAGGCCCTGGACTGGGCGTTCGAGCAGGGTGAGAAGATCCTCTTCCTGCCGGACCAGCACCTCGGCCGCAACACCGCCGTCCGCGACATGGGCATGTCCCTCGACGACTGCGTGCTCTACAACCCGCACAAGCCGAACGGCGGCCTGACCGTCCAGCAGCTGCGCGACGCCAAGATGATCCTGTGGCGCGGTCACTGCTCGGTGCACGGCCGGTTCTCGGTGGACTCCGTCAACGACGTGCGCGCCCGCATCCCCGGCGTGAACGTCCTGGTGCACCCCGAGTGCAAGCACGAGGTCGTGGCGGCGGCGGACTACGTCGGGTCGACCGAGTACATCATCAAGGCGCTGGAGGCGGCCCCGGCCGGCTCCAAGTGGGCCATCGGGACCGAGCTGAACCTGGTCCGCCGCCTGGCGAATCGTTTCGCTGCGGAGGACAAGGAGGTCGTCTTCCTCGACAAGACGGTCTGCTTCTGCTCGACGATGAACCGCATCGACCTCCCCCACCTGGTGTGGACCCTGGAGTCCCTGGCCGAGGGCAACCTCGTCAACCGGATCCAGGTCGACAAGGAGACGGAGAGCTTCGCCAAGCTCGCCCTGGAGCGGATGCTGGCCCTGCCGTAGCGGCCGGGCCGCCGGCGCGGCGTACGCGAAAGGGGCGCCCCCGAGGGGGCGCCCCTTTCGCGTACGAACGGTGCGACGCGGGCCGCGCCGGGCCGGGCCCCAGCCGGCCCGTCCGGGGCCCGAGCCCCTCCCGGAGGCCCGGGACGCGGACCTGCGGGACGGGACGGGACGTAGGGCGGGTGGGACGGTGCGACGGGTGCGACGGGCCCTGCCGGTCAGACCTCGACCGGTTCGGCCGGGTCCTGGGTGTCGGCCTGCGCCGGGACGGGCGCCCGCCGGGCCGCCTTCTTCGCCCGGCGGCGCTCCTTGCGGAGCTCGACCATCGTGTAGAGGGTCGGCACCAGCAGCAGGGTCAACAGGGTGGAGCTGACCAGACCGCCGATGACCACCACCGCGAGCGGCTGCGAGATGAAGCCGCCCTCGCCGGTGACGCCGAGCGCCATCGGGAGCAGCGCGAAGATCGTCGCCAGGGCGGTCATCAGGATCGGGCGGAGCCGGTGACGGCCGCCCTCGACGACCGCCTCGACCACGCCGAGGCCCTGGGCGCGGTACTGGTTGACCAGGTCGATCAGGACGATCGCGTTGGTCACCACGATGCCGATGAGCATCAGCATGCCGATCATCGCCGGGACGCCCATGGGGGTGCCGGTGAGGATCAGCAGGCCGAGCGCGCCGGTGGCCGCGAAGGGGATCGAGACGAGCAGGATCAGCGGCTGGACCAGCGAGCGGAACGTCGCGACCAGCAGCATGAAGACGATCGCGATGGCCGCGAGCATGGCCAGGCCGAGCGAGCCGAAGGCCTCGTCCTGGTCCTCGGAGACGCCGCCGATGGAGGCCGAGGCCCCGGCGGGCAGGTCCAGCGCCTTGATCTTCGTCTGGAGGGTGGAGCTGACGGCGCCGGTGTTCTCGCCGACGGGCCGGGCGGTGATGGTGGCGGCGCGGGCGCCGTCGATCCGGGTCATCGCGACCGGGCCGGGCACGACCTTGACCTCGGCGATGTCACCGAGCTTGACCGGACCGACCTGGAGGGCCTGGAGCTCGGCCAGGGTGGTGGCCGGGTTGGCGGAGCGGATGACGATGTCCCGCTCGGTGTCGTCCAGTACGGCCTTGCCCGCCGGGTTGCCCCGGACGGCCTGCGCGACGACCGCGCCGAGCGTGGCCTGGTCCAGGCCCGCGTCGGCGGCCTTGGGCGTGGCGGTGACGGAGATGCGGGGCACCGACTGGGCCAGGTCGCTCTGGACGTCGGCGACGTCCTTGAGGGCCGCGACCTCGGTGCGGACCTGCTCGGCGGCCTTCGCCAGGGTGGCTCCGTCGCCGGCCTTGACGACCACGCTGAGGTTCTGGCTGCCGAAGCCGTCGCCGACGGCGATGCGGGTGCTGCCGATGCCGTCGAGCTTCGCCAGTCCGCCCTCGATGCGCTTCTTGACGGCGTCCGCGTCGCCGGAGTCCTTCAGCGTGACCTGGTACGAGGCCTGGTTGGAGCCCGTACCACCGCCGAAGGCGGCCATGAAGCCGGAGGAGCCGACGGTGACCTGGTAGCTCTTGACGCCGTCCACGGAGCCGAGCAGCTTCTCGATCTTGCGGCTGGACTCGTCGGCGGCGGACAGCGAGGTCCCGGGGGCCAGCTCCTGCTTGACCGTCAGGACGTCCTGCTCCCCCTGGTCGAAGAAGTTGGTCTTCAGCAGCGGGGTCATCCCGAACGTGCCGATCAGGACGACCACCGCGAGGGCCACACTGGTCAGCCGGCGCCGGGTGGCGAAGCCCAGGACCCGTACGTAGAGGCGCTGGAGGCGGCTGTTGGCCTCCTTCTCCTCGGCTTCGCGGCGGGCCTCGGCGGCGCTCTCGGCGTCCCCGGCGATCACGCCCTTCGGCGCGCTCAGGAACCAGTACGACAGGACCGGAACGACCGTCAGCGACACGAGCAGCGAAGCCAGCAGGGCCGCGGTGACGGTGAGGGAGAAGGAGCCGAAGAGTTCGCCGATCATGCCGCCGGTCAGGCCGATGGGCAGGAAGACGGCGACGGTGGTGAGCGTGGAGGAGGTGACTGCGCCGGCCACCTCCTTGACCGCGGTGAGGATCGCCGCCTCGCGCTCCTCGCCGTAGCCGAGGTGGCGCTTGATGTTCTCCAGGACCACGATCGAGTCGTCGACGACCCGGCCGATGGCGATGGTGAGCGCGCCCAGCGTCAGCATGTTCAGCGACAGGTCGCGGGTCCAGAGCACGATGAGCGCGAGGACCACGGACAGCGGGATGGAGACCGCGGTGACCAGGGTGGAGCGCAGCGACGCGAGGAAGACCAGGATCACGATCACCGCGAAGACCAGGCCGAGCAGGCCCTCGGTGGTGAGGCTGGAGATGGACTTGGCGACGGCCGGGCCCTGGTCGCTGACCACGGTCAGGTCGGCGCCGGAGCCGAGGGTGGAACGCAGCTCGGGCAGCTTGTCCTTGACCGCGTCCGAGATGGCGACGGCGCTGCCGTCCTTGTCCATCGTCATGACGACGGCGAGGCTGGGCTTGCCGTTGGTGCGGGTGATGGAGGCGGCCGCGGCCGGCTCCTGCTTCACGGCGGCGACGTCACCGAGGCGGACGGCGGGCTTCCCGGGGCCGGGGCTCAGCCGCAGGTCCTCGACCTGGGCGAGCGAGGTGTAGCCGGCGCCGACGCGGACGGTGCGGTTCTTGCCCTCCTCGTCGAAGGAACCGGCGGGGACGGCGGCGCCGCCCGCCTGGAGGCCCTTGGCGAGGGAGGCGCCGTCGAGGCCGGCGGCCGCGAGCTTGGCGTTGTCGGGGGTGACGGTGACCTGGAGGTCCCGGACGCCGTCGACGCTGACCTGGCCGACGCCGTCGATGTCCTCCAGGACGGGGAGGACGGAGCGCTCCAGCTGGTCGGCGAGCGCCTGCTGGTCCTTGTCGGAGGTGACGGCGAGGATCACGGTCGGGATGTCCTCGGTGGAACCGGCGACCACCTGCGGGTCCACCTCGGCGGGCAGCCGCACGCGGGCCCGGTTGACGGCCTGCTGGACGTCGGCGACGAGCTGCTTGGTGCCGCTGTCGCCGTAGTCGAAGGTGGCCCGGATGAGGGCGTTGCCCTCGCTCGCGGTGGAGGTGATGCCGGTGATGCCGTCGACGCCCTTGAGGGTGGCCTCGATCGGCTCGACGACCTGCTTCTCGACGACGTCCGGCGAGGCGCCCTGGTACGGCGCGAGCACGGACACCATGGGCAGTTCGATGGAGGGCAGCAGCTGCTGCTTGAGCTGAGGGATGGCTATGGCGCCGAAGACGAGCGCGACGATCGACACGAGGCCGACCAGCGCTCTCTGGGCCAGGCTGAATCGGGACAGCCAGGACATGGGTGGGATCTCTCTGCAGTGACGTATACGAGGGCATGCCGTCGGGCACACGCGAGGCAACGCCAGACTTCCGTACGCGCGGGCGCGGTTGCGTCGCCCCCAGGTCCCGTCCTTATGCGCGGCATACCGCACCCGCAGTAGTCCGTCCTACTGCGCGGCCCGGCGGATCACCCCGGGGATCAGTCGGAGCGGGGCCGCACCAGACCCGATTCGTACGCCACGACCACCAGTTGGGCCCGGTCCCGGGCGCCGAGCTTGGCCATGGCCCGGTTGACGTGGGTCTTGACGGTCAGCGGGCTGACCTCCAGGCGGGCGGCGATGCCGTCGTTGGACAGGCCCGCGGCGACGTGGACGAGGACCTCGCGTTCGCGGCCGGTCAGGGCGGCGAGCCGTTCGGCGTGCGCGGAGCCGGCGGCGGGGGCCTCGGCGTGGCCGCCCTGGGCGAGGAAGCTGGCGATCAGGCCCTTGGTCGCGGCCGGGGACAACAGGGCCTCGCCGGCGGCGGCGACGCGGATGGCGTTGAGCAGCTCGTCGGGCTCGGCACCCTTGCCGAGGAAGCCGGAGGCGCCGGCGCGCAGGGCGGCGGCGACGTACTCGTCGACCTCGAAGGTGGTCAGCATGACGACGCGGACCCCGGCGAGGTCCGGGTCCGCGCTGATCATGCGGGTGGCGGCGAGGCCGTCGGTGCCGGGCATCCGGATGTCCATCAGGACGACGTCGGCCCGCCGTTCGCGGGCGAGGGCGTACGCCTGGGCGCCGTCGGAGGCCTCCCCGACGACGAGCATGTCGGGTTCGGAGTCGACGAGCACCTTGAACGCGCTGCGCAGCAGCGCCTGGTCGTCGGCGAGCAGCACCCTGATGGGGCCGCCGTCCTGGGTCTGCTCCACGCTCTCGTCCACGCCCCGAACGTACACGGCCGCGCCGCGTGACCGGCGGGACGGGTGCGGGGCGGGTACGGGACGGGGTCAGCCCAGGGCGAGGAGGACGAGCGCGGTGGTGGCGGCGACCTCGCAGACGGCTCCGAACACGTCGCCGGTGACGCCGCCGAAGCGGCGCACGCAGCGGCGCAGCAGCAACTCGGCGGCGGCCAGGGCGGCCAGGACCGAAGCGGCGTACTGGAGGGCCGTGGGCAGGCCCAGCGGGAGGGCGGCCAGGGCGGCGGCGGCCGTGACCAGGCCGGCCACGGCCAGGGCGGCGCGGCACGGGACGACGCCCGCGACGGCCGCGCCGAGTCCTCCGGGGCGGGCGGCGGGAACCCCCGCGCGGGAGGCGAGGGTCATCGCGAGCCGGGCGGCGACGGCGGCGGCCACGCCGGCGAGCGCGCCCCGGACCCAGCTGTCGGCGTACACGTCGGCGAGGGCGGCCGTCTGCACGAGGAGGACGATCAACAGGGCGATGACCCCGAAGGGGCCGATGTCGGACTGCTTCATGATCCGCAGGGCGGCGTCGGCGGGCTTGGCGCTGCCGAGTCCGTCGGCGGTGTCGGCCAGGCCGTCGAGGTGCAGGCCCCGGGTCAGCGCGGCCGGTACGGCGACGGTGACCGCGGCGGCGAGCAGCGGGCCGCCGCCGAGGAGGAGCAGGAGGACGCCGGGCACGGCGGCGAGCAGGCCCACGGCGAGCCCGGCGACGGGCGCGCAGGCCATGCCGGTACGGGCGGCCGGCCGGTCCCAGCGGGTGATGCGCGCGGGCAGCACGGTCAGCGTGCCGAACGCGAAGCGGAGCCCGTCGGGCAGGGAGGCGCGCTCGCCGGGCGGCACGGGGGGCGGATCGTCGAACGAATCTTTCATCGGCGGGAACGCTACCCGCTCGCGCCGGGCGGTAAATTGCGTATTACGTGCCAAATCGGGAGCCGCTACACAGAGAGCTGGTGCGATGGGTCACTGGTGGTACCGCAACATCGTCGAACCGGGGAAGCTCCCGCTGTTGCTCGCCCTGCTGTCCTTCGTGACCTCGTTCCTCGTCACCCGGGTGATCACGCGGCTGATCCGCGCGGGCCGGGGGCCCTTCAAGAACATCACCCCGGGCGGGGTCCACGTCCACCACGTGGTGCCGGGCGTGATCCTCGTGATCATCGGCGGGTTCGGTGCGGTCGGCAGCGGTCGGCACGGCTTCGGGGCGGCCTTGTCGGCGGTGCTCTTCGGACTCGGCGCCGGCCTGGTGCTGGACGAGTTCGCGCTGATCCTGCACCTCGACGACGTGTACTGGAGCGAGCAGGGCCGCAAGAGCGTGGAGGTCGTGGTGGTCACGGCGGCGCTGGTGGCCCTGGTGCTGGGCGGTTTCCTGCCCTTCGGGGTCAACGAGCTGACCGCGGACGAACGGCAGAACCGCGGGCTCGTGGTCATGAACACCGCCACGAACTTCTTCCTCACCCTGATCGCCCTGTGGAAGGGCAAGGCACGCACCGCGATCTTCGGCCTGGTGGTGCCCTTCGTCGCGCTGATCGGCGCGGTACGCCTGGCCCGGCCCGGTTCCCCGTACGCCAAGCGGTTCTACGTGAACCGCCCGCGCGCCCGGGCCAAGGCGGGGCTGCGCGCCTTCCACCACGACCGCCGGTGGGCGCACCCGCGCCGCCGGTTCGAGAACTTCATCGGCGGGACCCCGGACCCGGAGCGGACGGCCCTGGAGAAACCGGAGCCGCCGCGGTGACCGGGACCGGACGGCCGGACGCGATGGGCCCGCCCCCGACGGGGGCGGGCCCATCGCACGTCGGTTTCCCGGTCCGCGGCCGATCGGGAGCGGTCGGGTGCGCGGTCAGCCCGGGATCAGGCCGTCGTCGCGCAGCATGGACCTGACCTCGTCCAGCGTGGCGCCCGGTCCGGGCAGGATCAGCTCGGACGGCTCCAGCGCGTCGTCCGGGAGCGGCTCGCCGAGGCGCCGGACGGCTTCCAGCAGGGCGCCCAGCGTCCGCCGGAAGCCCTCCTCGTCGCCGCGCTCCATCTCGGCGAGCAGTTCGTCGTCCAGCGCGTTGAGCTCGGTGAAGTGGCTGTCGGCCATCTCCACCTGGCCTTCCCCCATGATGCGGACAATCATGACGGGCCCCGTCCTACTGCTTGTCGAACCGGTGCTGGGTCGGCGACGGCCGGCCCTCGCCGGGGGCGCCGCCCTCGATCGCCTGCTGCTGGGCCGACGGGCCGCCCGCCAGCTCGGCCTTCATGCGCTGGAGCTCCAGCTCGACGTCGGTGCCGCCGGAGAGGCGGTCCAGTTCGGCCTGGATGTCGTCCTTGGAGCCCAGTCCGCTGCGGTCGTCGAGCGCGCCGGACGCCAGCAGCTCGTCGATCGCCCCGGCCCGGGCCTGGAGCTGGGCGGTCTTGTCCTCGGCCCGCTGGATCGCGAGGCCGACGTCGCTCATCTCCTCGGAGATGCCGGAGAAGGACTCGGCGATCCGGGTCTGCGCCTGGGCCGCGGTGTAGGTGGCCTTGATGGTCTCCTTCTTGGTGCGGAAGGCGTCCACCTTGGCCTGCAGCCGCTGGGCGGCGAGGGTCAGCTTCTCCTCCTCGCCCTGGAGGGTCTGGTGCTGCACCTCCAGGTCGCTGACCTGCTGCTGGAGCGAGGCCCGGCGGGACAGCGCCTCGCGGGCGAGGTCCTCACGGCCGAGGGCGAGGGCCTTGCGGCCCTGGTCCTCCAGCTTGGCGGACTGCCCCTGGAGCTGGTTCAGCTGCAGTTCCAGGCGCTTGCGGGAGGTCGCCACGTCGGCGACGCCGCGGCGCACCTTCTGCAACAGTTCCAACTGCTTCTGGTACGAGTAGTCAAGGGTCTCGCGCGGGTCCTCGGCCCGGTCAAGGGCCTTGTTCGCCTTCGCGCGGAAGATCATCCCCATACGCTTCATGACACCGCTCATGGGCTTCGCGCGCCCCCTTCTGACGGACTTCGCTCAAGGTCACCGACAGGACCCACAGTACGGGCCCTGTCTCCATTACCGCACTGATCGAGTACGGATGCGCTCCTCCTCCAGGACGACTACGCCCGCACCGTGTCAGGCGTAAGGAGTAGGTGATCCCCGAGAACCCCGGATGCTCCGGGGATACCCGGGAGTGCCCACGGGGAACCGCTACTGGGAAGACGCCCGCCGTTGCCGGATCGTTCCCCGCCGGGGTGGGGTGCGTGCCCTGGACCACGTAGGCTTGGGTTTTGTGTTTGGTAGCCGCTCCTCCAAGGAAGAGAAGGCCGCCGCCACCGACAAGGTGAGCGCCGACCTCTCGCAGCCCCGTAACCCGCAGGCCCCGAAGGGCCGCCCGACGCCGAAGCGTGCTGTGGCCCAGTCGCAGCGCAAGGCCGTGGTGGCCTCGACCGGCAACCGCAAGGAGGACGCCAAGCGAGCCCGTGAGCGCCGTCGCGTGGAGATGGCCAAGCAGCGCGAGGCGCTGGCCAGTGGCGACGAGCGCTACCTGCCCGTCCGCGACAAGGGCCCCGTACGCCGGTACGTCCGCGACTTCGTGGACTCCCGCTTCTCCGTCGCCGAGATGTTCCTGCCGCTCGCGGTGATCATCCTGGTGCTGAGCATGGTCCGGGTGCCGTCGATCCAGAACATCGCCCTGATGCTGTGGCTCGGCGTGATCGTCCTGATCATCATCGACTCCATCGGCCTCGTGATCCGGCTCCGCAAGGCGCTCAACGAGCGCTTCGCGGACGAGCCCCGTCGCGGCGCCGTCGCGTACGGCCTGATGCGCACCCTCCAGATGCGCCGGCTGCGCCTGCCGAAGCCCCAGGTCAAGCGCGGGGAACGGCCCTGACCGCAGGGACGCCCCCGGCGCCCGGCCGGGCCGGGACCCCGGGGGACGGCTTCGCCGGCGGCTCCCGGCTATGGCTCGAAGGTCTCGGCGGACTGCGCAACGCCGTCCGTCAGGAACTCGTCGGCCGGCAGGTCGAGGAACAGATCACGCACCGCTTCCCGGTCGGGCAGCGGCTGCGGGTCCTCGACGTCGGCATGGGGCAGGGCACCCAGGCGCTGCGCCTGGCGCGCGCCGGGCACAAGGTCACCGGCCTGGAACAGGACCCGGAGATGCTGGAGGTCGCGCGGGCGGCCCTGGCCGCGGAACCCGCCGGGATCCGTGACCGGGTCCGGCTGCTGGAGGGTGACGGTCGGGAGACCGGCGCCCACTTCGGGCCGGGCAGCTTCGACGTGGTGCTCTGCCACGGGGTGCTGATGTACGTGGCCGAACCCGACGCCATGCTGGCCGGGCTCGCCCGCATGCTGGCCCCGGGCGGCCTGCTGTCCCTGCTCGTGCGCAACGGCGACGCCCTCGCCATGCGTCCGGGCCAGGCCGGTGACTGGACGGCCGCGCTGGCCGCCTTCGACACCGTCGACTACACGAACCGGCTCGGCCTCCACGTACGGGCCGACCGGCTGGCCGGCCTGACGGCGACCCTGTCCGGGATCGGGGCGCCCCTGCACACCTGGTACGGGGTGCGGGTCTTCACCGACGGCACCGAGGCCGGGAACGCACTGCCCCGCGACGAGGAACTGGAGCGGCTGCTGGCCGCCGAGGAACGCGCCGGGCGGACCGACCCGTACCGCGCGGTCGCGGCGCTGCTGCACCTGTGCGGGGTCCGCGGCTGACGCCACCCCGGAGCGTCCGCCCCGGCCCTCGGGCCGGGGACGGACGACCTGTTGCCGGATCAGGCGTCGAGAGCCGCTCGCAGGCTCATCGTGTACAGCTCGGTGCCGGCGTCGTCGGACAGCTTCACCTGCTCGGTACCGCCCTCCAGCAGGTCCTTCCAGTACTCACCGATCCAGGACTCCGCGTCCCCCTGCGTGGTGAACTCCTCCGGTGTCACCGCCGGAGTGGTCTCGGTGCCCTCGGCCGTCTCGAACCGCCACGTCCACGCCATGTCCGCCTCCGCTGCTCGTCCGCTCTTGCACGTTG
Organism: Streptomyces sp. NPDC029836; assembly: GCF_055574495.1. Classification (NCBI taxonomy): domain Bacteria; kingdom Bacillati; phylum Actinomycetota; class Actinomycetes; order Kitasatosporales; family Streptomycetaceae; genus Streptomyces; species Streptomyces sp. NPDC029836. Next base: position 403,592 of record NZ_JBVHZI010000002.1, read on the forward strand.
AGTGTGCCCGCAGAGTAACCGGGCGCGCAGCAGTCCCGAGGACGCGGGAGGATCTCCGTGTGGAACTCACTCTGCTCGGCACCGGTACACCCGAAGGACTGCCCCGCCCCGGCTGTCCCTGCGCCGCCTGCGCGGTCTCCGTGGGCACCCGGTCCCGCGCGGCGACCGCCGTGCTCGTGGACGGGGCGCTGCTCCTCGACCTGACCCCCGGGGCCGTGCTGGCCGGGGCCCGGGCGGGCCATTCGCTGGCCGGCGTACGGCAGGTGCTGCTCACCCATCCGCACGACGGGCCGCCCGTCGAGCTGCCGCCGGGGCTGCCTGCGGCCGGGCGGGTCCCGGACGGGCGTGAGGTCACGGTGATCAGCGGGCACCGGGTGCGGGCGGTCCCGATGGACGCGCCGGGCACCGGCTACGACGTCACCGGCCCCGACGGCAGCCGGCTGCTGTACCTGCCGCCGGGCGGGGCGCCGGCCGGGACCAACGGGACGACGGCGCGGCGGGCGTACGACATGGTGCTGGCCGACGTGACGGGCCGGCCCGAGGCGCTGGCGCGGCTGCGGGCGAGCGGGGCGATCGGCCCGGCCACCGACGTGATCGCCGTGCACCTGGACCACGACACCCCGCCGGGGCGGGAACTGGAGCGCCGCTGCGCGGCCGCCGGAGCGCGGGTCGTGCCGGACGGCACCACGGTGGTGGTCGGCGACTACCACGAGGGGCCGTACGTGCCGCGCCGGACCCTCGTGCTGGGCGGCGCCCGCTCGGGCAAGTCCTACGAGGCGGAGCGGCGACTGGCCGGCTACCCGGAGGTGGTCTACGTGGCCACGGGCGGCACCCGCGCCGGTGACTCGGAGTGGGCCCAGCGGGTCGGTCTGCACCGGGAGCGGCGGCCGGCGAGCTGGCGGACGACGGAGACCTGCGAACTGGTACCGCTGCTGGAGGCGCCCGGGCCGGCCCTGCTGATCGACTGCCTCGCGCTGTGGCTGACCGACGCGATGGACCGGGTCGGGGCCTGGGACGACGCGGTGTGGGCGACCGACGGGCGGCAGCGGCTGCGCGAGCGGGTCGCCGACCTGGTGGCGGCCGTCCGCGCGACGCGTCGCCCGGTGGTGCTGGTCAGCAACGAGGTGGGTTCGGGGGTGGTCCCGGCGACCGCGTCGGGGCGCCGGTTCCGGGACGAGCTGGGGCGGCTGAACAACGCGGTGGCCGGCGAGTGCGAGCACGTCCTGCTGGTCGTCGCGGGACAGGTTGCGGTGCTCAAGGAGTAGCGCGGGGCCCCCGGTCCCGACCCGGGCCGAACCGGCCCCGGACGGGCCCGTCGACCCCGCGCGCGGGGGGCTTGGGCAGGGCCTCACCGGCTGTACGCTCTGGCAGATGACCACGCTGAATCTCGACGACTTCTCCGATCTGATCGAGCGCCCCGACGGGGGCGTCCGGCGTGACGCCGAGGATCGCCGTGAGCGCCTGGTGGTGCCGCCCGGCGCCCTGGGCCGGCTCGACGAACTCGCCGAGTGGCTGGCCGCGGCGCAGGGCCGGGTCCCGGTCCGGCCCCTGGAGCGGCCGCGCGTGGTGCTGTTCGCCGCCGACCACGGCATCGCCGCCGAGGGCGTCTCCGCCCGGCCCGCCGGCAGCGCCCACGCACTGGTCCGCTCCGTCCTCGACGGGAACAGCCCGGTGGCCATCCTGGCCGACCGGTTCGGCGCCGGCGTACGGATCGTCGACGCGGGTCTGGACTGCGATCCCGAACTGCTGCCCGAGGACGTCGTGCGCCACCGCGTCCGGCGCGGCAGCGGTCGGATCGACCGCGAGGACGCCCTGACGATCGAGGAGGCGCGGGCCGCCCTGGCACTCGGCATCCGCATCGCCGACGAGGAGGCCGACTCCGGTACGGACCTGGTCGTCCTCGGGGACCTGAGCGTGGGCGGCACCACGGTGGCCGCCACCCTCGTCGCCGCGCTCTGCGGCACGGACGCCTCCGTGGTCACCGGCCGCGGCGGGGTCGCGATCGACGACCTGACCTGGATGCGCAAGTGCGCCGCGATCCGGGACGCGCTGCGCCGGGCCCGTCCGGTCCTCGGCGACCAGGTGGCCCTGTTGGCGACGGTCGGCGGCGCGGACGTCGCCGCGATCACCGGGTTCCTCCTCCAGTGCGCGGTGCGCCGTACGCCCGTCATCCTTGACGGTGTCGTCTCGGCTGCGTGCGGACTGGTCGCCCAACGCGCCGCGTTCCGCGCTCCGGACTGGTGGTTGGCGGGTCAGGCCGGTGGCGAACCGGGCCAGGCGAAGGCGCTCGATCGGATGGCACTCAACCCCGTGCTCGACCACGGCGTCACAGTGGGAGAAGGAACCGGGGCATTGCTGGCGCTCCCCCTGGTCCAGGCGGCAGCCGCACTCGCGGCGGACCTCCCGGAGCGGGCCGTGGAAGCGCCGGTGGACTGAGGCGACGGGCACCGCGGACCTGACCGGTCCGCGGCGCCCGCGACGCCTGTGGACTGCGATGCCCCATATCATCGCTTTTCATGGGAGAGGTCCGCTTGACCAGCGCAGAGACCGACCGGAGCCTCGATCAGGCGGCCGGCAAGGGTGCCGACGGCAGGAAGGATTCCGGCGGCGACCCCGCCGGAAGGCCGGAGACCCGCAGGGGGACCCCCCGCTCGCGGCGCGCCGCGGGCTTCGCGGTCTGGTACCTGCGGGCCGTCACCTTCATCAACTTCCTCAGCGCGGTGTGGCTGTCGCTGGGCCAGGACCTGCGGCGGCACAACACCGCCGACTTCTACACCCCGTACCTGCTCACCGCCGGCTTCGCCTCCGGACTCTTCTCGCTGCTGCTCGCGGTCACCATGGGCCGCCGCAAGCGGGCCGCCTGGATCCTCAACCTCGTCGTCAGCGGACTGCTGCTGCTGGCCTTCGCGGTCGCCGCCCTCGCCCCCTGCTCCGGTGGCGAACTCGACTTCTGCTACCCGGAGTTCCGCGACCACGCACAGAACTGGGTCTCGCTCGCCCTGACCGCCGCCTTCGTCGGCGCCCTGCTGCTGGGCCGCCACGAGTTCTACGCCAAGGGCGACCGCTCGAACCCGAAGCTGGCGACCGCGGTCGGCGCCGTCGGCCTGCTCGTCACCTCGCTGATCGCCGCCCTCCTCGTCGGCGCGACCAACTCCGACGCCGACCGGGCCGACGCGACGTTCCTGGCCCGCTGGCGGTACGGCGTGATGCGGCTGATCACCCTGGCGCCCGACGACAAGGCGTACAACGCGATCACCACGCCCGGCTGGGTCGACGTCTTCATCAACGTGATGTCGATGTTGCTGCTGCTCGCCGTGCTCTTCGCCGCGTTCCGCTCGCGCCGGGCCGTCGACGCGCTCACCGCCGAGGACGAGGAACGGCTGCGGGCGCTGCTCGCCAAGCAGGGCGACCGCGACTCCCTCGGCTACTTCGCGCTGCGCCGCGAGAAGTCCGTCATCTGGTCCCCCACCGGGAAGGCCGCCGTCACCTACCGGGTCGTCGGCGGGGTCTCGCTGGCCTCCGGCGACCCCATCGGCGACCCCGAGGCCTGGCCCGGGGCGATCGAACCGTGGCTGGCGCAGGCCCGCGAGCACGGCTGGGTGCCGGCCGTGATGGGCGCGAGCGAGGAGGCCGGGCAGATCTACGCCCGACACGGCCTGGACGCCCTGGAACTCGGCGACGAAGCCATCGTGGAGACCGCCGAGTTCACCCTGGACGGCCGGGCCATGCGCACCGTCCGCCAGGCCTACAACCGGGTCAAGCGGGCCGGGTACACCGTCCGGATCCGGCGGCACCGCGACATCCCGGCCGCCGAGATGAAGGTCCTGCTGGAGCGGGCCGACGACTGGCGCGACGGCGCGACCGAGCGCGGCTTCTCCATGGCACTGGGCCGGCTGGGCGACCCGGACGACGGCCAGTGCGTGATGTTGGAGTGCACCGACGGGAACGGCGACCTGCGCGCCGTGCTGTCCTTCGTGCCGTGGGGACCCAAGGGGCTCTCCCTCGACCTGATGCGCCGTGACCGCGATTCCGAGAACGGTCTGATGGAGTTCATGGTCATCGAACTCCTGGAACGCTCCAAGGAGATCGGCGTCACCCAGGTCTCGCTGAACTTCGCGATGTTCCGTTCCGTCTTCGAGCGGGGGTCCAGGCTCGGCGCGGGTCCGGTGCTGCGCATGTGGCGTTCGCTGCTGAGCTTCTTCTCCCGCTGGTGGCAGATCGAGTCCCTCTACCGGGCCAACGCCAAATACCGGCCGATCTGGGAACCGCGGTTCATGCTCTTCGAGAAGAGTTCCGACCTGCTGCGGATCGGCATCGCGGCGGGTCGGGCCGAGGGCTTCCTGGAGGCACCCGGCCTGCCGAAGTGGCTGCATCGCAGACATCTGGAGACGATGAGGTGACAGCACGGACGACGGGCCCCCTGCGACGCTTCGCCCACCGCGAGTGGGGTCCCCTGTTCGGGACCGTCCGGGACGCGCTCGTACGGGACGGGTGGCGGGCCGTCCCGATGACGATCGGCGCGGTGTGCCTGACGTCCGTCTTCCAGATCGTGCAGAACACCTCCTGGGGCTTCCAACCGGTCCAGGACCTCGGCTCGGTCAAAGCCGCCGATCCGTTGTGGTTGGCGCTGCTGCGCACCCCGCTGTCGCTGTGCGTGCCGGCGCTGGACCTGCCCGTGTGGGGGGCGCTCGCCCAGATCCTGCTGGTCTTCGGGATCTCGGAGATCTGCGTCGGCTGGTGGCGGACCCTGCTCATCGGGTACGTCGCCACCCTCGCCGGCACCACGTACGCCCGGATCGGCCTCTCGCTGGGCTCCGACCACCCCCTCGGCCTGCCGGAGTCCGACCGGATCGTCAACGACACCGGGCCCTCCGCGGCCGTCGTCGGCCTCGCGATCCACGTGTGCTGGCGCTACCGGGCCTACCTCACCGGGGCCCTGGTGGTCGTCGTGATGATCGGCGAGGTGGTCTTCAAGAACAACCTCGCGGGCAAGGAGCACCTGGCGGCCATCGCCGCCGTCATGGCGCTCTGCGCGGTCCGGGCCCAGTGGGGTCCCGCCCGCTCCCGGGCCCCGCTCGGCCGGCGGCCCCCGCCGCCGCCTCCGCCGCGGCCCGCCTGACCGGCGCGGGCCGCGCGGCAGCCCGTACCGTGTCCGGGTGAGCACAGACCCCGGGCCGTTCGCCCGTACCCGGCAGTGGCTGCGGATCCATCCGCTGGCCACCGACGCCGCTCTCGCGGTCGGGGCGTTCGCGGCGATGGTCGTCGGATCCTTCGCCGACCCGCACGGACCGCACGGGCCCACCTTCGGGACGCGCGCCCCGGAGCCGTTCTCCCTGCTGCTGATGCTGCTCGGCGCGGCGACCCTGGTGGAGCGGCGCAGACGGCCGCGCGCCGTGCTCGCCGTCACCTGCGGGCTGTCGCTGCTGGAACTGACGACCGGCGAACCGCGGGCGCCCGTCGTGATGTGCGCGGTGATTGCCCTGTTCACGGTGGCGTCCCGCACCGACCGGCCCACGACCTGGCGGATAGGGCTGCTCACCATGGCCGGACTGACGGGCGTGGCCATGCTGGCCGGCCCGCTGCCCTGGTACGCGCAGGAGAACCTCGGCATCTTCGCCTGGACCGGGATGGCCGCGGCGGCCGGTGACGCGGTCCGCAGCCGCCGGGCCTTCGTCGACGCGATACGCGAACGCGCCGAACGGGCCGAACGCACCCGCGAGGAGGAGGCCCGGCGCCGGGTCGCGGAGGAACGGCTGCGCATCGCCCGGGACCTGCACGACGTGGTCGCCCACCACATCGCCCTGGTCAACGTGCAGGCGGGCGTCGCGGCGCACGTCATGGACCGGCGCCCGGACCAGGCCAAGGAGGCCCTCGCGCACGTACGGGAGGCCAGCCGTTCCGCGCTGAACGAGCTGCGGGCCACCGTCGGCCTGCTGCGGCAGTCCGGCGACCCGGAGGCCCCGACGGAGCCGGCGCCCGGACTGGCCGTACTGGACGGGCTGCTGGACACCTTCCGCAACGCCGGCCTGCCGGTGGAGGTGTTCGTGGAGCTGGGACGGGAGCGGACGGCGCTGCCCTCGCCCGTGGACCTGACGGCCTACCGGGTCATCCAGGAGGCGCTGACCAACGTCCGCAAGCACGCCGGTCCGGGGGCCCGGGCCGAGGTGAGCGTGGTGCGGGTCGGCGCCTCGGTGGAGGTCACCGTGCTCGACGACGGGGGCGACGGGGCCGACCCGTCGCCGGAGCCGATCGATCCGCACGGCGGGCACGGCCTGCTCGGCATGCGCGAACGGGCCGTCGCCCTGGGCGGATCCTGCTTCGCCGGCCCCCGCTTCGGCGGCGGCTACCGCGTCCACGCGATCCTCCCCGCCTGACCGAGCCGGCCGGCCCCGACCGACCGGATCCGACCGACCGGATCCGACCGACCGGCCCCGACCGACCGGATCCGACAGTGACGGCCTAACAGGCCTTGCGCCAAGCCCCCAGTTCGTACTTCTTCTCCAGGGAGCTGAGCTTCAGCTCCCTGGAGCGGGCGCAGAACCGGTCCGCGGGCAGCTCGTACTCGACGTGGAACACGGCCTTGCCCGCCGCGATGAACGGGGTCAGCCGCTCGCACTCGCGGTACTCGGCGCACTGCTCGTTGACCGCGAAGTCGAACACGTCGACCAGCTGCGGGATCTGGTCGAGGTCGTTCTTCAGGCCGACCGACAGCCCCCGGTCGTGCGCGAGGCGGGCGATCAGCCGGTTGTAGGCGAGCTGGTGGTCGGCCGTGAGCGGGAACCCGGAGGCGTTGTCGTAGCCGTCCATGTTGTCGGGTTCCACCGCGTCGAAGCCCTTGTCCCGGCACATGTCGAACCGGGCCGCCATGAGCGGTTCGAGCGCGTCGAGCCGGCGGATGTCGAGCCAGCGTTCGCCCTTCCACCCGTTGCCCTTGCCGAGCAGCGACTTCGGGAAGTCGCCCGCGTCGGGCCGGAAGTCCTCCCAGGCGCCGGTGGACAGGTAGCAGATGGTGCGGCGGCCGTCCTTGCGCAGCCCGGCGACCTGCTCCTTGGTGGTGGTGAACCCGTCCACGTCGTAGACCGGCACGTCGATCGAGGTGTCGAGCCCGCCGCTCAGCTGCCACTGCCAGCCGATGCCCGGCGCGGGCTTCCAGCGCTCCCCCGGCGCCGGCTCCGGGGCCGGCGCCGGGTCCTCGTCGTCCGGCTCGGAGGAGCAGGCCGTGAGCAGCAGCAGCGCCGTGACCACGAGGGCGGCGAAACGCTTCATCCGGCCGCCTCCACGGCGTACGGGAGGGTCCCCCACGGGTGCGCGCCCGTACCGGGGACCGCGCAGTGCACCCCCGCCCGGCGCTGCGCCGCGAGTTCGGCGGCGGGCGCGTCCGGGGGGACGGCGTACACGAGGTGGCAGAAGCGCTGCGCGGGGTGGTCGGCAGTCCAGGACGGGGCGGTGGCCTCGTCCCGGTAGGCGTCCCAGGGCCCCTCGAAGGTGACGAGCAGGTCGGCCAGCCCGGCGTAGCCGGGGTGCGGGTGGACGCCGTGGTTCAGGACGAGCGTACGGGCGCCGGCCGCCCGGGCGGCGACGGCGAGGCGCGTGTAGTGCGGCAGGAGTTCCGGCCCGGCGGCGGCCTGGTCGAGGAAGGCCCCGTCGGTGTCGTACCAGTCGCGGTGTCGGAGCAGGTCCTGGACGACGGCCCCGTGCGGGCGCCGCCCGTAGTCGGTGTCGGCGTACCCGAGGACGGCGACGCCGGCGTCGCGGAGGCGTTCGGCGACGGCGGCGAACCGCTCGTCACGGGCCGCGCCCGGGCCGCTGTCGGGGTTGAGCACCACCGAGTGCAGCCGGCCCGCGGAGCGGATCAGCCGCTCCCAGGCGTCGGGACGGTCGGCGGGGTGCTCGTAGAGGGGCACCAGGAGCATGGGGTCCTTCTTCTCGTACGGTCGGCCCTTCGCGTCGGAGTCGAAGGGGTCGCGGGAGTCGCTCACCGGTGGGCCGTCGCCCGGCCGAGGAGCAGGCAGACGAGGACGGTCAGCGTCGCGGCCGCCGTCGCGGCGACCGCCACCTGCACCAGCCGGGGTTGGCCGACCCCCACCAGCAGGGCCAGGCTCTGGGCGACGGCCGCCGAGGCGCAGACCACGGCGGCGGGTCGGACCGCCCCGAAGGACTGCAGGAGCAGCCCGGTCCACATCACGGCGCCGAGGAGGAGCAGGGTCGCGACGCGCAACCCGGTGAGGCCGGGGGCGTCGGGCCACAGCAGGGTGCCGGTGACGCCGAGCACCAGCAGCACCGCCAGGTACGTGGCCAGGCACCGGGCCAGGGTGGTCAGCATCCGGTGCCGGAAGGCGCGGGGCGAACGGGCCGCCCGCAGCCCCGCGAGGCTGCCGCTGCGGAACCGGTGCAGGAGCCATTCGGCGGGGCCCATGCTGAGGGTGAGGGCGACCGCCGAGGGTGCGGCGACCGCCTCGGCGGGCCCCCCGGCGAGGACCTCCCCGAGCGCGGCGTACAGCACGAGCAGGCCGGTGCCGAGGCCGAACACCCCGTACGGGACGGAGTCCCCGATGCGGGGTCCGCGCCGGCTGTGCTCCTCCTCGGCGCCGCGCAGCATCTGCCAGCGCACCGGGCCGCGTTCGCCCGGGCGGTGCCGGGTCCAGCCCCGGACCCGGCGGGCGGCGGACCGCAGCCCGGCCGCCAGCGGCAGTTCCCGTACGGCGAGGGTGCAGGCGGCCAGCAGGGACACGACGAGCAGGGTGACCCGCACCGGGACGGGCAGGTCGACGAAGAGGGCCAGCAGCGCCCCGGCGGCCATCGGGGCGAGCGCGGCGAGCAGCACCCGCTCCCGGCCGAGGACCAGCAGGACGGTGGCGGCCCCCACGTACAGGGCCTGCCCGGCGGCGAAGGCGTACGAGAACGGCGGCCCGCCGGGCACCGCGAGCGCGGCGGCGGTGCCCAGCAGGGACCCGACGGGGGCCCCGACGAGGAGGGTCCGCCCGGCGGCGGCCCGGTCGCCGAGGCCCAGCCAGGAGTAGGCCCGGTGGGACAGGGTCTGGTCCCAGACCCAGCCGATGAGGGCCCCGGCGAGCAGGGTCAGGGTGCCGGCGGGCAGACCGAGCCGGTCCTGCGGGCCGTCCAGGAGCGGCGCCCCGAGGAGGTACGCCAGGCCGGGCAGGGCGAAGATCACCCCGCGCAGCAGGCAGGCGGTGAGGGACACCTTCCAGGGGTCGGTGACGCGGTCCGGCTCCGGGAAGGAGCGCGGCACCCGGGCGTACAGCTCCTCGGCGAGACCGAAGGAGTCGTGCCGGCCGTAGGTGAGCCGGATGTACTCGTCGGTCATGCCGTCGGATTCGAGGATCGCGGCGATCTCGTCGGGGTGGACGGCCGCCGAGATGAACGGGTCGAGCCGCTCGGCGAGTTCGTCCATCGGGTCGGCGGCGGGCGCCTCCCGGCGCGGCCTGGGGATCGCCGGCAGGGCGCCGTCCACGCCGGGCGGCCACTGCGCGCCGCGACGGCCCGGGGAGCCGGGACCGGGCCCCCGGGCCCCTTCGGACCCGGGGGGCTTGAGCCAGAGGGAGCCGCTCACCACAGGCTCCCGTCGGCCGCGAGTTCCTTGTACCAGGGGTCGGCGAGCCGCTGCGTCCAGGTGTCGCCCTCGTGCACGGGCAGGACGGGCTGGCCGGCGAGTTCCCGGTAGATGTGCCGGAAGCCGTCCACGGACTGGTGGAGGGTGAACTTCTCCACGACCCGCTTGCGGGACATCCGGCCCAGTTCGAGGCGGCGGGCGTCGTCGCGCAGCAGCGCGAGGGTGGCCCGGGCCATGGTCTCCGGTTCCCGGGGCGGGACGACGAGCCCGGTGTCGCCGACGGCCTCGCGCACGCCCCCGACGTCGGTGGAGACCGTGGTGCGGCCGCAGGACATGGCCTCGATGATGCTGAAGGGGAAGCCCTCGCTGATGCTGGACAGCATCACGATGCTGCCCGCGGCGTAGGCCTTGGCGACCTGCTCGATGCGGCCCTCGTAGGTGATGCCGTCGCTCACGCCGAGTTCGACGCCGAGCTTCTCCAGCCGGATCCGGTACTCCTCGCAGCCCGCCGGGACCGGGCCGAAGAGGCGCAGCCGCAGGGCGGGCAGCTCCTCGCGCATGAACGCGTAGGCGCGGATGAGGGTTTCCAGGTCCTTGATGGGGTCGATCCGCCCGCACCAGCTGAGCGTGGGCACCTCGGGCTCGCGGCCGGCCTCGGGGAAGGCGTGCGGGTCGACCCCGTTGTAGACGGTGCGGATCCGCTCGGAGTCGGCGCCCCCGCGCTCCTCCCAGCGACGGTTGTACTGGTTGCACGGGGTGATCAGGTCGGCCTGCCGGTAGCCCTCGGTGTTCAGCTCGCGGTAGAAGCCGAGCATGAGGGCCTTGACGGGCCAGCGCTGCGCCGCGGTGCGGTAGCCGAGGTAGCGCTCGCGCAGGTAGATCCCGTGCTCGGTGAGCAGGAAGGGCACCTTGTCGAGGCGTTTGGCGGCGAGGGCGGGGAGCGTCGCGAGGCCGCTGCTGACGGCGTGCGCGACGCTGTCGGGCGGGATCCGTACGGACAGCGGGCGCAGGGCGTGTTCGAGCAGGTCGGTGGCGGTGAGCGCGTCGTGGATGGTGGGCTCGGCCTCGGCGGTGACGAGTCCGGGCCGGGTCCAGGCGTTCATCAGCAGGCGCAGCACCGATTCGGAGCGCAGGGCCGGCGCGAGCCGTCCGGCCCGGGCCAGTTCGGCCATCTCGCCCAGCGCCTCGGAGAACCCGCCGTGGGCGGGGTCGATCAGGGAGAGCAGGAAGTTCTCGTACGTCTCGGTGAAACGGCGGTGGGCCCTGCCGCGCAGGGTGGACCGCCGGGTCCTGGGCGGGGCCGGACCCCAGAGCGGGACGGCCGTGTGCCGGTAGACGTTGCGCGGAAGTTCCCAGGTGACCGGCTCGCGTCCGGAGCCGGTGAGGGCTATGACGTTGAAGTCCACCTCCGGCATGCCGCGGACCAGTTGGTCGCACCAGGTGCTGACGCCCCCGTGAACGTGTGGATAGGTGCCTTCGGTGAGCATGGTGACATGACGCCCATGGCTCATGCGGTGTGTCCCCCCAGGACGCTAAGGGGCCGGCGCCCGTGGGATTCGCGGTGCGCCGGCGCTAGGTTGAACTGTTGGTGGCTTGCTCGGGCCGGACGGTACGGCCCGTAGGTCAGAGGAGCCTGAGCGTGACCGCCGACTGGAGCAGCTCGGGAGCCGTCCAGGTCGAACGGGTGCCGGCGTACGCGGTGCCGAAGTCCGCGGTGCCGAGCAGCAGCTGCTTCTTCGTGCCGTTGGGCGCGGTCACCGGGGCGACGACGCCGGAGGGCGCCTTGACGGTGACGTCCTTGCCGATGCGGTACGCGGTGACCTTGTTCTCGGCCAGGGCCTTGTCCCAGGCCGCGCGCCGACCGAGCTCGACGCCGGTGTCCTTCATGCTCTGGTTCACGAGGGGGGCGCTGGGCGCGTACAGCGCCCGGTAGGTGTCCAGGACCCGGTTGACCACGGGGTACAGGGTCCGGTCCTCGGCCAGGTTGGACTGGTGGACGTAGTGCGGCCGCGGGTCGTTGGCGAGCACGTGCCGCATCGCGATGCGGGCCTCCTGCGGGACGATGTGGTCCAGGAAGCCGGTGGTGACGTCCAGCGGGGCCGGCAGGCAGGTCGAGGTGCCCGGGTTGTCCTCGCAGGCACCGCTGCCGCCGTCGGCCCGGCTGGTGTAGATCCAGTTGTACTCGTCGGCCATCTCCGCGTTGGTGCCCGTGTTGTAGTACACGTTCATCGGGTGCCGCGGGACCGTCAGGGCGGCGCCGACCGCCCGCTGCGCCGGTTCGCGGGAGTTGTCGCTGCCGGCCCACTTCACGCCGTTGTCCGCGAGCGCGCCGGCCAGGTTGGGATTGTCCTGGGGCTGCTGCGGGGCGGTCTTGAGACCGGAGTGCTCGCCGGTGACGAGTTCGGTGCGGTCGGTCGTGATGCCCTTGGAGGCCGCCCAGTTGTTGTTGTCGCGGATCTGCGCGGAGATCTCCGCCCGGCTCATCCAGTTGATGGCGCCCTGGGCGTTCTTCGTGCAGGTCCACGGGACGGTGGTGACGTCCTGCACGCAGCCGAGGAACGGGTGCGAGTAGGTGTGGTTCATCCAGCGGTACTTGGCCCGGTCCGCGACCAGTTGCGCCGTCATCGCGTCGACGCCGCCGTTCTCCGCCTTCCACTCCTCGCCGGCGCCCGCGTTGAAGAGCATGTCCAGCTTGAAGTTCTTGGACGTCTGCCACTGCGCCGCGTACTGCGCGTCGGCGGCGGTCATCCGGATCGTGCTCTCCTGGCCCTCGCCACCCGCGCAGGCGTAGTCGCCGGGCGTGCAGTTGAGGTCCTGGTTCCAGCGGGCGTCGGGCGCGAACACGTCGTCGACGTGGACGGCGAAGTACTGGCGGCTCTGCCCGAGGTGGACCCCCTGCGTCAGCCATTCGACGATGCCCCGGGCCAACAGCCGGTACTGCTGCTGGTGCTGGTTGTAGCCGAAGGTGACGACCAGCTCGCTGCGCCCGTCGTGGGTGTACTCACCGACGAGCGAGGCCCGGCCGGTGCCGCCGGGGACGGGGGCGTCGAGCAGGCTGGTGTAACCGGCCCTCGGCTTGCCCATGAACCCGTAGCTCTCCAGGATGAGCGACGAGTTGTCCTCGAACTCGACCTGCCCGCCGAGGTACCCGAAGGGCCCCGCCTTGCCCGCCGCGGTGACCGTGGCCTGCGTGCCGTCGAGTTGGCCGCCGTAGCCGCCGTTGTCGGTGTACTCCAGGCCCACGCCCGGGTGGGCCCAGGTGTAGGCGTCGACCTGACGGATCCCGTACGTCGTCTCGTACGAGGCGAGCGCGGCCGCTTCGGTCGAACCCGTCCCGAACGGGTTCTCGTTCGGGAGCACGACCCCCTGGTACTTGGCCCGCGGCCGCCCGTCCACGGTGTCGCTGAGGAACGCGGCGTTGATGACCGGCCGGCTCGCGCTGCCCAGGTCGACCCGGGTGTACGGCACTCCGGTGTCGCGGAGTTCCGCGGTGATCGCCTCGACCGAGCTGCCGCCGTCGTCGACGACCAGCACCTTCAGGTCGACGCGCGGTGTCACGGCCGCCTCGGCGGTCGCGGCGGGTACTGCCACGGACATCAGGGCCGCTGCCGCCATCGCTGCGGCAACCCTGTTCATCCGGTTCTTGTTGACCATTTCGGCCTTTCCCCCCGCAGGCGTCCCTCGGCTCGGCCCTGTGGGGTTGGCCGGGCCCGGAAGGCTCTGTGGAAAATCATGCAAAGGAACCCCGCGTCCCCTTGCGAGAGTGGGCCGAGTCTCTCGGACCTCGTCAGGTCTAAAGGGCAAACCTGGAACAGAGGCCACAGATGGGTGAACCTGACGCCGTCCTGATCGAACAACTTGCCAAACCTTCGAGTGACGTACGGACGAGTGGCTGCGCGTAGGCTCATTTCCGGCGGCCGTCGGGCCCGGAATACGATCGCTGCGGAGCGGCCGGCGACCCCGACGCGACCACAGCGCCCACATACACAAACGGAAGCGAGACTTCACCACCGTGACTGCTCTGACTCTCAGCACTGCCGGCGCGTCGACGCTGCGCGCCGACGCCCTCGTGGTCGGCGTGGCGAAGGGCCCCAAGGGCCCCGTCGTGGCCGCCGGCGCCGAGGCCGTGGACAAGGCGTTCGACGGAAAGCTCGCCGCCGTGCTCGACGCGCTCGGTGCCTCCGGCGCCGAAGGCGAGACCACCAAGCTGCCCGCCCCGGCCGGCCTGAAGGTCCCGGTCGTGCTGGCGGTCGGCCTGGGCCCCGTGCCCGAGCAGGACGAGTCCTTCGACGAGGAGGCCCTGCGCCGCGCCGCCGGCGCCGCCGCCCGCGCGCTGCACGGGGCCAAGAAGGCCGCCTTCGCCCTGCCCCTGGACGACGCCTCCGCCGTCACCGCCGTCGCCGAGGGCGCGCTGCTGGGCGCGTACGCCTTCACCGTCTACCAGGGCGGCGAGAAGAAGGGCGCCAAGAACTCCGGCCCCAAGCAGCCCCTCACCGAGGTGACGCTGCTGGGCGCCAAGCCCCGCGACAAGGAGCACAAGGCCGCGGCCGAGCGTGCCTCCGTCGTGGCGACCGAGGTCAACATCGCCCGTGACCTGATCAACACCCCGCCGAACGACCTCACCCCCGAGGCCTTCGCCGCCGTCGCGTCCGCGACCGCGAAGGAGAACGGCATCAAGGTCCAGGTCCTGGACGAGAAGGCCCTCGTCAAGGGCGGCTACGGCGGCATCATGGGCGTCGGCAAGGGCTCCGAGAACCCGCCGCGCCTGGTCAAGCTGTCCTACACCCACCCCAAGGCGGAGAAGACCCTCGCCTACGTCGGCAAGGGCATCACCTACGACTCGGGCGGTATCTCCCTGAAGCCGGCCGGCCACAACGAGACGATGAAGTGCGACATGGCCGGCGCCGCCGCCGTGTTCGCCGCCGTCGTCGCGGCCGCGAAGCTGGGCCTCCAGGTCAACGTGACCGGCTGGCTCGCCCTGGCCGAGAACATGCCGTCGGGCTCCGCCACCAAGCCCGGCGACGTGCTGCGCATGTACAGCGGCAAGACCGTCGAGGTCCTCAACACGGACGCCGAGGGCCGGCTGGTCCTGGGCGACGCGCTGACCAGGGCCTCCGAGGAGAACCCGGACGCGATCGTCGACGTCGCCACCCTGACCGGCGCCATGGTGCTGGCCCTGGGCGACCGCACCTTCGGCATCATGGCCAACGACGACGCCTTCCGCACCTCGATCCACGAGATCGCCGAGGAGGTCGGCGAGGCCTCCTGGCCGATGCCGCTCCCCGAGGACCTGCGCAAGACCATGGACTCCCCCACCGCCGACATCGCGAACATGGGCGTCCGGATGGGCGGCGGCCTGGTCGCCGGCCTCTTCCTCCAGGAGTTCGTCGGCGAGGGCATCACCTGGGCCCACCTCGACATCGCGGGCCCCGCCTTCCACGAGGGCGCCCCGTACGGCTACACCCCCAAGGGCGGCACCGGCTCCGCCGTGCGCACCCTGGTGCGGCTGGCCGAGCGCACCGCCACCGGGGACCTGGGCTGACGTCCGATCCCCGGGACCCGTTCCACCGGGTGCAGCGCGCCCCGGGACCCCGCCGAGGGGCCCGGGGCGCGTTCGCTCTGGAAGAAACGTCGAGGATCAGTAGGTTTCTACGCATGGGTAACCGTTACTTCGGGCGGAACGACGGTCCACCGCGGGGGCCCGGCGTCCCGCGTTCCCCCGACAAATGCGAAGATGGGTTCTCGGCAGGACAGGGCCCCCACCACAGGGCCGAAGAAACAAGCGGCCGAATACCAGCCGCCGCCCGGTCACTGAGGACCGGTGCCCGGCGCACATGCATGGAGGACGTGACGTGGCGAACGACGCCAGCACCGTTTTCGACCTGGTGATCCTCGGCGGTGGCAGTGGCGGTTACGCCGCGGCGCTCCGCGCATCCCAGCTGGGTCTCGACGTTGCGCTGATCGAGAAGAACAAGCTCGGCGGCACCTGCCTGCACAACGGCTGCATCCCCACGAAGGCTCTGCTGCACGCCGGTGAGATCGCGGACCAGGCGCGCGAAGCCGGACAGTTCGGTGTCAAGGCCTCTTTCGAGGGCATCGACATCGCCGGAGTGCACAAGTACAAGGACGATGTCATCTCCGGCCTGTACAAGGGCCTGCAGGGGCTGGTCGCCTCCCGCAAGGTGACCTACATCGAGGGTGAGGGTCGCCTCTCCTCCCCGACTTCCGTCGACGTCAACGGGCAGCGGATCCAGGGCCGCCACGTGCTCCTGGCGACCGGCTCCGTGCCGAAGTCCCTGCCGGGTCTCGACATCGACGGCAACCGCGTCATCTCCTCGGACCACGCGCTGGTCCTGGACCGCGTGCCCGAGTCCGCGATCATCCTGGGCGGCGGCGTCATCGGCGTCGAGTTCGCCTCGGCGTGGAAGTCCTTCGGCACCGACGTCACCGTCATCGAGGGCCTCAAGCACCTCGTCCCGGTCGAGGACGAGAACAGCTCGAAGATCCTTGAGCGTGCCTTCCGCAAGCGCGGCATCAAGTTCAACCTCGGCACCTTCTTCGAGAAGGCCGAGTACACCGAGTCGGGCGTCCGCGTGACGCTCGCCGACGGGAAGACCTTCGAGGCCGAGGTGCTGCTGGTCGCCATCGGTCGCGGTCCGGTCTCGCAGGGCCTGGGCTACGAGGAGCAGGGCGTCGCGATGGACCGCGGCTACGTCCTGGTCGACGAGTACATGCAGACCAACGTGCCGACCATCTCCGCCGTCGGTGACCTCGTCCCGACCCTCCAGCTCGCGCACGTCGGTTTCGCCGAGGGCATCCTCGTCGCGGAGCGTCTGGCCGGCCTCAAGGCCGTGCCGATCGACTACGACGGTGTCCCGCGCGTGACGTACTGCCACCCCGAGGTCGCGTCCGTCGGCATCACCGAGGCCAAGGCCAAGGAGATCTACGGTGCGGACAAGGTCGTGGCCCTGAAGTACAACCTGGCGGGCAACGGCAAGAGCAAGATCCTCAAGACCGCGGGTGAGATCAAGCTCGTCCAGGTCAAGGACGGTGCCGTGGTCGGCGTCCACATGGTCGGTGACCGCATGGGCGAGCAGGTCGGCGAAGCTCAGCTGATCTACAACTGGGAAGCCCTGCCGGCCGAGGTCGCGCAGCTCATCCACGCCCACCCGACCCAGAACGAAGCGCTCGGCGAGGCCCACCTGGCCCTGGCCGGCAAGCCGCTTCACGCACACGACTGATCGTTCGCGGGCGCGACGACCACTTCCGCACTTTCGTTAGGAGCAACTGAAACCATGTCGGTTTCCGTAACCCTTCCGGCGCTCGGTGAGAGCGTCACCGAGGGCACTGTCACCCGCTGGCTGAAGGCCGAGGGCGAGCGCGTCGAGGCCGACGAGCCGTTGCTCGAGGTCTCGACCGACAAGGTCGACACCGAGATCCCGTCGCCCGTCTCCGGCATCCTGGCCTCCATCAAGGTCGCCGAGGACGAGACCGTCGAGGTCGGCGCCGAGCTGGCCGTCATCGACGACGGGTCCGGCGACGCGGCCCCGGCCGCGGCTCCGGCCGCCACCGAGGCACCGGCTGCCGAGGCTCCCGCCGCCGAGGCCCCCGCCGCTGAGGCGCCGGCCGCCGAGGCCCCTGAGGCTCCGGCCGCCGAGGCTCCGGCCGCCGAGGCCCCCGCGGCTCCGGCCGCGTCCGGCACCGATGTCGTCCTGCCCGCGCTGGGCGAGTCCGTCACCGAGGGCACCGTCACCCGGTGGCTCAAGGAGGTCGGCGAGTCCGTCGAGGCCGACGAGCCGCTGCTCGAGGTCTCCACGGACAAGGTCGACACCGAGATCCCCGCCCCCGTCTCCGGCACCCTGCTGGAGATCCTGGTGGCCGAGGACGAGACCGCCGAGGTCGGCGCCCGTCTGGCCGTCATCGGCGCCGCCGGTGCCGCCCCGGCGGCCGCCCCGGCACCCGCCGCCCCGGCTCCGGCAGCCGCTCCGGCTCCGGCCGCCCCGGCTGCTCCGGCTCCGGCTGCTCCGGCTCCCGCCGCTCCGGCTCCGGTTGCCGCTCCGGCCGCCGCCGCCCCGGTCGCGGCTCCGGCCGCCGCTCCGGCGCCCGTGGCCGCCGCGGCCCCGGCCGCTCCCGCCGCCCCGGCTCCGGCCGGCGACGAGGGCGCGTACGTGACCCCGCTGGTGCGCAAGCTCGCCTCGGAGTCCGGCGTCGACCTGTCCACGGTTTCGGGCACCGGTGTCGGTGGCCGCATCCGCAAGCAGGACGTCATCGCCGCCGCCGAGGCCGCGAAGGCCGCTGCCGCCGCTCCGGCTGCTGCGACTGCCGGGGGCGCTGCTCCCGCCGCCAAGGCTCCGGCCGCCGCGGTGTCCGAGCTGCGCGGTCAGACCGTCAAGATGACCCGCATGCGCAAGGTCATCGGCGACAACATGATGAAGGCCCTGCACTCGCAGGCGCAGCTCAGCTCCGTGGTCGAGGTGGACATCACCAAGATCATGAAGCTGCGCGAGAAGGCCAAGGCCGGCTTCCTGTCCCGCGAGGGCGTCAAGCTGTCCCCGATGCCGTTCTTCGTCAAGGCCGCGGCCCAGGCGCTGAAGGCCCACGCGGTCGTCAACGCCCGGATCAACGAGGACGAGGGCACCATCACCTACTTCGACTCGGAGAACATCGGCATCGCCGTGGACTCCGAGAAGGGCCTGATGACCCCGGTCATCAAGGGTGCCGGTGACCTCAACCTGGCGGGCATCTCCAAGGCGACCGCCGATCTGGCCGGCAAGGTCCGCGGCAACAAGATCACGCCGGACGAGCTGTCGGGCGCGACCTTCACCATCAGCAACACCGGCTCCCGCGGCGCGCTGTTCGACACGGTGATCGTGCCCCCGAACCAGGTCGCCATCCTGGGCATCGGTGCCACGGTCAAGCGCCCGGTGGTCATCGAGACCGCCGAGGGCACCAACATCGGCATCCGCGACATGACGTACCTGACCCTGTCCTACGACCACCGTCTGGTGGACGGCGCGGACGCGGCCCGGTACCTCTCGGCCGTCAAGGCGATCCTTGAGGCCGGCGAGTTCGAGGTCGAGCTCGGCCTCTGAGGTCCCCGGACCCGAAACGCCGTTTACGAGGCCCCCGCCCGGATTCGTCCGGACGGGGGCTTCGGCGTTGTAACGAGCCTCACGATGCGTCACTCGCACGGAACGCATCGCAGCAGGCCACGCCGCCGTATTGTCTACGGCATCAGGCCCCGCGTGCCCCCACAGGAGATGAAGAGCCGATGATCACCCCACCCGTCGTGCACTCGCTGCGCGAGCAGATCCGCGAGCACATCGTGGAGGGGATCGTCAGCGGCCGCTGGAAGCCCGGCGAGCGGATCGTGGAGCGCCGCATCGCCGTCGAGCTGGAGGTCAGCCAGACGCCGGTGCGCGAGGCCCTGCGCGAGCTGGAGACGCTCCGGCTCATCGAGTCGGCCCCGAACAAGGGCGTGCGCGTACGGAACCTGTCCGCGGCCGACCTGGAGGAGATCTACCCCGTACGGGCCGGGCTGGAGCAGATCGCCGCCGAGTTGGCGGCGCCCCGGCTGGCGGCCGACTGCACGGCCCTGGAGCCGCACGTGGCGGCCCTGTGGGAGGCCGACCGCACCGAGGACGGCACCGCGCAGGTGCGGCACACCGTGGGCTTCCACCGGGAAATGGTGCGGGCCGCCGGGAACAGCGTGCTGCTCCACACCTGGGAGTCGTTGGGCATCGAGGTGTTCACGGCCCTGTCCATCAGGTGGCTGGGGACGGTCCAGAAGTCCTATGCCGAGGAGCACGAGGCCCTCGTGGCGGCTTTTCGGTCCCAGGATCCGGACATCGGATTGCTCGTGAAGCGGCACGTTCTGGGCTGCGCCCCGCGCGCCTGAACACCTCTCGCCGGACCGGCCCGGGCCCTTCCCGGGCCTTCGGCAAAACGGCCTTTGACCTGCGGTTTCGAGTGAATCTCCAGGAGCCTTCCGGCGCCCTGTCGTGCACTCCAGCCACGGGCACGCCGTGCCTCGATCGCTGGCACCGGGTGCCGACTTTCGCCGGAGTGACATTTATTTGTCACTTTTATTTGATCGATCATCGATCAGCGCTTTACAGTCAACGCGGACCCCACCGGGTCCAACGACCCTGTCCTGCCCGTCAGGGTTCTTTTCACCACCACCTCTCCTTTGTCCGGAAGGCGGCGCACACCGATGTCCGACCCCGTAGGAAAGCTTCCGAGCGAGCTCGACCAGCTCCCGGACCGCGACACCGAGGAGACCGCCGAATGGGCGGCCTCACTCGACGCCGTCGCCAAGGCCGCCGGTACGCGCCGCGCCGAATACCTGCTCCGCCGTACGCTCCAGCACGCCGAGGCCGCCGGCCTCGCCCTGCCGAAGCTGTTGGAGACGGACTACGTCAACACCATCCCCACCTCCGCGGAGCCCGAGTTCCCCGGTGACCTGGAGATGGAAGCCAGGATCACCGCGTGGAACCGCTGGAACGCGGCGGCCATGGTGACCCGCGGCTCCAAGTACGGCGTCGGCGGCCACATCGCCACCTTCGCCTCCGCCGCGTGGCTGTACGAGACCGGCTTCCAGCACTTCTTCCGCGGGAAGGAGGCCGACGGATCGGGCGACCAGCTCTACATCCAGGGCCACGCCTCCCCCGGCATCTACGCCCGCGCCTTCCTCGACGGACGCGTGTCCGAGCAGCAGCTCGACAACTTCCGCCAGGAGTCCGGCGGCAACGGCCTGCCGTCCTACCCGCACCCGCGGCGCCTGCCGTGGCTGTGGGAGTTCCCCACGGTCTCCATGGGCCTCGGCCCGCTGTCGGCGATCTACCAGGCGCGCTTCAACCGCTACCTGCAGAACCGCAGCATCAAGGACACCGCCAACTCGCACGTCTGGGCCTTCCTGGGCGACGGCGAGATGGACGAGCCCGAGTCGACCGCCGCCCTGGCCCTGGCCTCCCGCGAGCAGCTCGACAACCTGACCTTCGTCATCAACTGCAACCTGCAGCGCCTCGACGGTCCGGTCCGCGCGAACTTCCGCGTCGTCCAGGAGCTGGAAGCCCAGTTCCGCGGCGCCGGCTGGAACGTCATCAAGTCGCTGTGGGGCTCCGCCTGGGACGAGCTGTTCCAGCTCGACACCACGGGCGCCCTGGTGCGCCGCCTGCGCGAGGTGCCCGACGCGCAGTTCCAGACGTACGCGACCCGCGACGTGGCCTACATCCGCCAGCACTTCTTCGGCGCCAACGCCGAGCTCGTGCAGCTGGCCGGCGTGCTGTCCGACGCGAAGATCGCGGAGTGCTTCCACAGCTCCCGCGGCGGCCACGAGCCCCGCAAGGTCTACGCCGCGTACAAGGCCGCCCTGGAGCACAAGGGCGCGCCGACGGTCATCCTCGCGCAGACCGTCAAGGGCTACACGCTGGGTGCCGGGTTCGAGTCGAAGAACGCGAACCACCAGATGAAGAAGCTGACGATCGACGAGTTCAAGGACATGCGCGACCTCCTTGGCCTCCCGATCCCGGACAGCGCCTTCGCCGACGGTGTCGTGCCCTACGGCCACCCGGGCGCGAACAGCCCCGAGGTCCAGTACCTGAACGAGCGCCGCTCCGCGCTCGGCGGTCCGGCCCCGGCCCGCAACGTCAAGCACGTCGCCCTGCCGGCTCCGGCCGACCGGTCCTTCGCCCCGCTGCTCAAGGGCTCCGGCAAGCAGGAGATGGCCACCACCATGGCCTTCGTCCGGCTCGTCAAGGACCTGATGCGGGACAAGGAGACCGGCAAGCGTTGGGTGCCGATCGTCCCCGACGAGGCCCGTACCTTCGGTATGGAGTCCCTGTTCCCGTCGGCCGGCATCTACTCGCCGCTGGGCCAGACGTACGAGCCGGTCGACCGTGACCAGCTCATGTACTACAAAGAAGCCAAGGACGGCCAGATCCTCAACGAGGGGATCACCGAGGCCGGCGCCATGGCCGACTTCATCGCCGCCTGCACGTCGTACGCGACGCACGGCGAGCCGATGATCCCCTTCTACATCTTCTACTCGATGTTCGGCTGGCAGCGCACCGCCGACCAGATGTGGCAGCTCGCCGACCAGCTCGGCAAGGGCTTCATCGTCGGCGCCACCGCCGGTCGCACCACGCTGACCGGTGAGGGCCTCCAGCACGCGGACGGCCACTCGCACCTGATCGCGTCCACGAACCCGGCGTCGCTGAACTACGACCCGGCCTTCGCGTACGAGATCGCGGTGATCGTCAAGGACGGTCTGCGCCGGATGTACGGCGAGAAGCCGGAAGACGTCTTCTACTACCTGACGGTCTACAACGAGCCGAAGGTGCAGCCCGCGATGCCCGAGGGCGTCGAGGAAGGCATCCTCAAGGGTCTGTACCGCTTCAACACGGCGGCCGACCTGGCGGAGGCGGCCCCGGCCGCCGACGCGCCGAAGGTCCAGCTGATGGCCTCCGGTACGGCGATCCACTGGGTGCTGGAGGCGCAGAAGCTCCTCGCCGCCGAGTGGAACGTGGCCGCCGACGTCTGGTCCGCCACCTCCTGGGGCGAGCTGCGCCGCGAGGCGCTGGAGTGCGACGAGGCGCTGCTGCGCGGCG
This sequence comes from Streptomyces sp. NPDC029836, assembly GCF_055574495.1. NCBI lineage: Bacteria > Bacillati > Actinomycetota > Actinomycetes > Kitasatosporales > Streptomycetaceae > Streptomyces > Streptomyces sp. NPDC029836. Next base: position 425,771 of record NZ_JBVHZI010000002.1, read on the forward strand.
AGCTGCGCACGCCGTACGTGACCCGCGCGCTGGAGGGCGTCACGAGCCCGGTGCTCGCCGTCTCCGACTGGATGCGTCAGGTCCCGGACCAGATCAGCCAGTGGGTGGAGCAGGACTGGACCTCGCTGGGTACGGACGGCTTCGGTCTGTCCGACACCCGTGAGGGTGCCCGCCGCCACTTCGGTGTTGACGCGCAGTCGATCGTGGTGGCCGCGCTGGCCCAGCTCGCCCGCCGCGGCGAGGTCCCGGCGTCCTCCGTCAAGGAGGCCCGGGAGCGCTACGGCCTGTAGGCCGCGACGCACCGCACGACCCGCCCGCGAGGCGGCCCGCCCAGGAGGGGACGGGCCGCCTCGCGGCGTTTTCGGGGCGCCCCACTGGGCCGGCCGGGGGGCGGGCACCGGCCTTTGGCCGTATGAGCGGTGGCGGCGCGGGGGTGGACCCGTGATGCTGGAGCGGTGATGGACGAGACGGAGTTCTGGGAGATCGTCGACCGTACCCGCGAGGCCGCCGAGGGCGACCCGGAGGAACACGCCGAGCTGCTCGTCGAGCGGCTGGCGATGCTCGACCCGGACTCCGTGCTGGACTTCGCGCGGCACTTCGAGTCGCGCTACAACCGCGCGTACACGTGGGACCTGTGGGGCGCGGCCTGGGTGTTGTTGGACGGGGCGAGCGACGACGCCTTCGACTACTTCCGGTGTTGGCTGATCGGCCAGGGCCGGGAGGTCTTCGAGGGCGGGGTGCACGACCCGGACCACCTGGCGGAGCTGCTGGGCGAGTTCGACGAGGAGATCGACGGGGACGGCGAGGAACTCGGGTACGCGGCCGACGAGGCGTACGAGCAGCTGACCGGCGCGGTGGCCCCGGACCTCGGGGTGCCGCTCCAACCTGCCGAGCCGGAGGGCACCGCGCTGGACTTCGAGGACGAAGCCGTGCTCGCGGAGCGCTTCCCCCGGCTCTGGGACCGGTTCCGGGGCTGATCCCGCGGCCGGTCCCCCGGCCCGGGCGTCGGGGTGCTCGCGACCGGGCCGGCGGAGTGCCTAGTAGTGTGTGCCGCCGTCGATGCGGATCTCGGTGCCGGTGATGAACGAGCCGTCCTCGGAGCCCAACATGGCGACGACCCCGGCCACCGTCTGCGGGCCGGCGAAGCCCTGGCCGAGGGCCGGGGCGAGCTTGGTGAACAGGCTCCAGTCGGTGTCCTCGGGCAGGCCGGGGCCATTCCCGGTGGTCATGCCGCTCTCGATCGAGCCCGGTGCGACGGAGACGAAGCGCAGGCCCTGCTTGCTGTACTCGGCGGCCAGGGCGTGGGTCATGGACTGGATGCCGCCCTTGCTGGCCGCGTAGGCGGACATGTAGGGGTGGGCGAAGGACGCCGAGGTCGAACTGAAGTTCACGACGACCGGCTGCTCGCCCGCGAGGAGCGCGGGGAGCGACTCGCGGATCATCAGGAAGGTGCCGGTCAGGTTGACCGCGATGACCTCGTTCCAGAAGTCGAGGGTGGTCTGATGGGTGTGCGCGGAGCGCAGGATGCCCGCCGCGTTGACCAGCACGTCGAGCCCGGTGAGGGCGTCGACGGCGTCGGCGACGCCCGCCTTGACGGCGGCCTCGTCGGATATGTCCAGTACGGCGGTGCTGAGCCGGCCGGCGTGGCCGTCGGCAGCGGCCCGGTCGGCCGTGATGGTGAGCCCGGCTTCGTTGACGTCCACGGCGTGTACGCGGCCGCCTTCGGCGAGGATGCGGTGGACGGTGGCCTGGCCGATGCCCGACCCGCCGCCGGTGATGAGGACGCGACGTGCTTCGTAACGGTTCATGGGGCCCAGCGTAGCCACTGACTGGCACGTTTTGCCAGACTGTCAATGCATGTAATCGCCCTCGTGTCGGACGGTAGGCTTCGGCTGTGAGATCTCCTCGTCCGTACTCCCCCCAGAGCGGTCCCGGGACCCAGTCGCTGACCGAGCGCCGCAAAGCCGCCACCCAGCTCGACATCGCCCGCGCGGCCTGCGAACTGTTCGCCGAACACGGCCCCGACGGCACCACCGCCGAAGACATCGCCCACCGCGCGGGTGTCGCGCTGCGCACGTTCTACCGCTATTTCCGCAACAAGCAGGAAGCCGTGGCCCCGCTGCTCGCGGGCGGCGGCGACGCGTGGCGCGCCCTGCTCGCGGAGGAGGACCCGGGGACCCCGCTGGAGGAAGCCCTGGCGCGGGCGATAACCCGATCCCTCAGCGACTCCCAGGCCGTCGAGGAGGGGCTGGAGGTGACCCGCGGGCTGCTGCGCGCCGCCGCGGGCGACGAGGCCCTGCGCGCGGTCTGGTACCGGGTGAACCAGGATTCCGAGGAGCGCCTGGTCCCGGTGATCGCCCGACTCGTCGGGCCGGGGGCCGAGCCCCTGCCCGTACGCCTGCTGGCGGCGGCCGCCACCGACGCGATCCGCATCTCGCTGGAGCTGTGGTCGGCCACCGATGCCCCCGTGTCGGGACCCGGCTCCCCCGCCGAACTGGCGGTCCGCTGCCTGCACGACCTGACCGGCGCGATGCCGCTGCTGCGGGGGCCGGTGGACGAGCGCTAGCGGGCTCCGGCGACCCGCCGGGGCGGGCGGGGCGGAGCCGTCACCCGAGGACCCGCCGGAACGCGGGAGGCCTCCGGAGGCCCGATGGCCACCCGGAGGCCCGTCGCACGTCGTGCAGTGGTCGGCGCTAGTCGTTGTGGCGGTACCCGCCGCCCCAGCCGTCGTTCCAGCCGCCGTGGTGATCGCCGTCGTCGTAGTAGTAGCCGCGATCTCCGTCCCCGCCCCCGCCGTAGTAGTGGGGGTTCCAGTTGCCGCGCCAGTTCGCGTCGTAGTGGTTCGAGTTGTGGTAGCGGTCGTTGTCGCGCCAGTCCGGCTCGTACCAACCGCCCACGCCCTGCCCGCAGTACCGGCTGTCCCAGTTGCGGTCGCAGCAGTCGTCGTAACGCGAGTCGCACCAGCCTCCGCCGCCGCCTCCACCTCCCCCACCCCCGGTGACCGCGGCCGAGGCGCTGCCGACGGGCAGGAGGCCCATGGTGAGCCCCGCGGCTCCTGCGACGACTGTGGCGATGATCCTGCGGCGCATCTTCATGCACCTCCGAACGTGTCTCGCTCATCCGACTTTCAGGCCATTTCAACCCTCACCCGCCCCGACCGACCTGTCAAAACAGAAAGGCCCCCCGCCGCGCTCCGTGGAGTGCGGCGGGGGGCCTCCCATCAGGCAGGACCGCTGTTTCGAGGCTACGACCTAGAGGTCGAAGTACAGCTCGAACTCGTGCGGGTGCGGACGCTGCGCGATCGGGGCGATCTCGTGCGTGCGCTTGTAGTCGATCCAGGTCTCGATGAGGTCGGGGGTGAAGACACCGCCGGCCAGGAGGTACTCGTGGTCGGCCTCCAGGGCCTTGAGGACGTCCTCGAGGCTGGTCGGGACCTGCGGGACGCTCGCGTGCTCGTCGGGCGAGAGCTCGTAGAGGTCCTTGTCGATCGGCTCCATCGGCTCGATCTTGTTCTTGACGCCGTCGAGGCCCGCGAGCAGCAGCGCCGCGAAGGCGAGGTACGGGTTGGACGACGGGTCCGGGGCACGGAACTCGACGCGCTTGGCCTTGGGGTTCGAGCCCGTGATCGGGATGCGCATCGCGGCGGAACGGTTGCGCTGCGAGTACACCATGTTGACCGGCGCCTCGAAGCCCGGGACCAGGCGGTGGTAGGAGTTCACCGTCGGGTTCGTGAAGGCCAGCAGCGACGGGGCGTGCTTGAGGATGCCGCCGATGTAGTAGCGGGCGGTGTCCGACAGGCCCGCGTAGCCGGCCTCGTCGTAGAACAGCGGGTCGCCGTTCGCCCACAGCGACTGGTGCACGTGCATGCCCGAGCCGTTGTCACCGAAGATCGGCTTCGGCATGAAGGTCGCGGTCTTGCCGTTGCGCCAGGCGACGTTCTTCACGATGTACTTGAAGAGCATCAGGTCGTCGGCCGCGGCGAGCAGCGTGTTGAACTTGTAGTTGATCTCGGCCTGGCCACCGGTGCCGACCTCGTGGTGCTGACGCTCGACCTGGAGACCCTGGGCGTCCAGTTCGAGGGAGATCTCGGCGCGCAGGTCGGCGAAGTGGTCGACAGGGGCTACGGGGAAGTAACCACCCTTGTAGCGGACCTTGTAACCACGGTTGTTCTCCTCGGAACCGGTGTTCCAGGCGCCGGCCTCGGAGTCGATGTGGTAGAAGCTCTCGTTCGCGGTGGTCGCGAAGCGCACGCTGTCGAACACGTAGAACTCGGCCTCGGGGCCGAAGTACGCGGTGTCGGCGATGCCGGTGGAGGCGAGGTACGCCTCGGCCTTCTTCGCGATGTTGCGCGGGTCACGGCTGTAGGCCTCGCCCGTGATCGGGTCGTGGATGAAGAAGTTGATGTTGAGCGTCTTGTCCTTGCGGAACGGGTCCAGACGCGCGGTGCTGATGTCGGCACGCAGCGCCATGTCGGACTCGTGGATCGCCTGGAAGCCGCGGATCGAGGAGCCGTCGAAGGCCAGCTCCTCGTTCGGGTCGAACGCCCGCCCCGGGATGGTGAAGTGCTGCATCACACCAGGCAGGTCGCAGAAGCGGACGTCGACGAACTTGACGTCGTTCTCCTCGATGTACTGCTTCACTTCGTCGGCGTTCTGGAACATCCAACTCCTCCTACTCCCGGCCCCGGGGCAGGGGCGGGTTTTATAGCTCGTGGTGCGTCAGTGCGGTGCCGCACGCTGACCCGACCATAAGCAGACGGGATTTCCCAAGCATGACCCATTTGTTTCGCACAAGTTAACCAGGGTCCCGTCGGAGGTCGATGGAGCACCACCGGTACCGTGGTCGAGTGGACAACAGGCAAGCAATCGGATCCTGGCTTTCCGGCCCCCGCGCGGCCGCCGAGGACATGGGCGTGGACTTCGGGTATCCCGGTCAGCAGCTCGGTCTGCCCCGGTCGGGGCCCGGCTCCGTGGCCCGCTTCGGCCGTCGGATCGGCGCGGTCGCCATCGACTGGGTCGGCTGCCAGCTCATCGCGTACGGGCTGATCACGGGCGGCGACCTGGCCGCCACGGGCAACTGGACGCTGGGGCTCTTCGTCGCCCTGACCATCCTGACCGTGGGCACCGTGGGCTTCACCCCCGGCAAGCGGATGCTTGGCCTCCGGGTCATCGGGCAGGACGGCAACCGCCTCGGCATCGTCCGCGTGGTGATCCGTACGCTGCTGCTGGCCCTGGTCATCCCGGCGCTGGTCTGGGACCGGGACGGGCGCGGCCTGCACGACCGGCTGGCCGGCGCGGTCCAGGTCCGCATCTAGCCGGGCCGGCGGGCACGCGCGGTACGCATTACGACGCAGGGGCGCCCCCGGGCGGATGGCTTCGGGGGCGCCCCTACGTCGTGGCGTCGTACGTACTGCGCGCTTCGCGCGTCGGGCCTCGGGCGTCGGGGCTCGTATACGGAAAGCGGATCGAGGCTCTAGGCCACTAGCGTCCGCGCGGCGGGCGAGCGGATCCGCCACGCCCCGGCATCGGACCCTTCGGCACCGGCATGTTGCTCATGAGGTCGCCCATGGCCCGGAGCTTGTCGTTGACCTGGGTGATCTGCGGGCCGGACAGGACGCGCGGCAGCTTCAGCAGCGTCGTACGGACCTTCTTGAGCGGCACCTCGCCCTCGCCGGTACCGACGATGAAGTCGTGCACCGGGACGTCGGGCATGATCCGGGCCAGCTTCTTCTTCTCGGCCGCGAGCAGGGTCTTCACCCGGTTCGGGTTGCCCTCGGCGATCAGGACCACGCCCGCCTTGCCGACGGCCCGGTGGACGATGTCCTGGTTCCGGTTCATCGCGACGGCCGGGGTGGTCGTCCAACCCCGTCCCACGTTGTCCAGTACGGCCGCGGCAGCGCCCGGCTGTCCCTCCATCTGCCCGAAGGCAGCGCGCTCGGCCCGTCGCCCGAAGATGATCGCCATCCCCAGGAACGCCACCAGGAAGCCCAGGATGCCCAGGTAGACCGGGTGACCGATCAGGAAGCCGATCACAAGAAAGACACCGAAGGTGACGATTCCCACGCCCGCGACGATCAGACCGACCTTCGGGTCGGCCTTGCGCGTCATCTTGTACGTCAGGGCGATCTGCTTCAGTCGCCCGGGGTTCGCAGCAGTCTCTGCGTTTGACTTCCTCGCCATGAGGCGAAGTTTACGTGGCCCGCGGGGTCCGGGTCGCCGCGGCCTCGATTACGTGCTCGGTTTCGACCCGGTCCTTGGCCCTGCGACGGTCTTCCAGAACCGCCGTCCAGGCGTTGCGGCGGGCACCGCTCATGAGCAGCGACTCGATGCCGCGGAAGGCCTCGGTCACGGACGGGATGGCGATGGCGCGTACGGGCGCGGCCTGCATGATGTCGGTCCCTCTCTCGGAGCTCGCATCGATGGGCGTGTGCGGTGCGTGGACCCAGCGTCACTGACTGGTGTTACCAGGGCATGACCGGCCGGTCAAACGTGATGAAATATTGACGCGGCCCCCAGGCTCTCCCGATAAGAGCCTAGGGGCCGCTTCGACACGGTGTTACCGCTTGGTAGGCGTTTGTGAACGAATTCACATCCACCTGAGAGCCTACGCTCCGGCTCGGCTGCGCTTCACGAAACGTCGGTCGAGCTCCGCCACGCCACCGCTACGGCCGCGCGCCCGCCCTCGTACCTCGGACGAACCCGCAACCTACGCTCCGGCTCGGCTGCGCTTCACGAGACCCCGGTCGAGCTCCGCCTCGCCACCGCTACGGCCGCGCGCCCGCCCTCGTACCTCGGACGAACCCACAACCTACGCTCCGGCTCGGCTGCGCTTCTCCATCGCCTGCGTGTAGAGGCGGCCCGCACGGTACGACGAGCGGACCAGGGGGCCCGACATCACGCCGGAGAAGCCGATGTCCTCGGCCTCCTTCGCCAGCTCCACGAACTCCGCAGGCTTCACCCAGCGCTCGACGGGGTGGTGCCTCGGCGAGGGCCGCAGGTACTGGGTGATGGTGATGAGCTCGCAGCCGGCCGCGTGCAGGTCGCGCAGTGCCTCGCTGACCTCCTCGCGCTCCTCGCCCATGCCGAGGATCAGGTTCGACTTGGTGATCAGGCCGTACTCGCGGGCCTTGGTGATCACGTCGAGGGAGCGCTCGTAGCGGAAGCCGGGGCGGATCCGCTTGAAGATGCGGGGCACCGTCTCGACGTTGTGCGCGAAGACCTCGGGGCGGGAGGCGAAGACCTCCTCCAGCAGCTCCGGCACCGCGTTGAAGTCCGGCGCGAGCAGCTCGACCTTGGTGTGACCGCTCTCGCGGTGCGCCGTCTGCTGGTGGATCTGGCGGACCGTCTCCGCGTACAGCCACGCGCCGCCGTCGGGCAGGTCGTCGCGGGCGACACCGGTGATGGTGGCGTAGTTCAGGTCCATGGTGACCACGGACTCGCCGACGCGGCGCGGCTCGTCCCGGTCCAGGGCCTCGGGCTTGCCCGTGTCGATCTGGCAGAAGTCACAGCGCCGGGTGCACTGGTCGCCACCGATGAGGAAGGTGGCCTCGCGGTCCTCCCAGCATTCGTAGATGTTCGGACAGCCGGCTTCCTGGCACACCGTGTGCAGTCCTTCGCCCTTCACGAGGGCCTGCATCTTGGTGTACTCGGGGCCCATCTTCGCCCGGGTCTTGATCCACTCGGGCTTGCGCTCGATGGGGGTCTGGGCGTTGCGGACTTCGAGGCGCAGCATCTTGCGTCCGTCGGGTGCGACTGCGGACACGACCGGCTCCCTGTGACTTCGATTCTTCGGCGCCCACCAGGGTACGCCCGTAATTTCATACGCTCTTACGTCGGCCAACCTGGGGGCCGCCGGACGCATTCCCGGGGGCGTCAGCCCACGGCCGGCTCGATCTCGCGGGGCCGCAGCTCGGCCTGCTCCAGGACGTCCTTCAGGTGTCGCTCCACGACGGGCAGCACGTCGGCGATGGTGATCTCGCGGCCCAGTTCGTACGAGAGCGAGGTCACACCGGCGTCCCGGATGCCACAGGGGATGATCCGGTCGAACCAGGTGCTGTCGGGGTTCACGTTGATCGCGAAGCCGTGCATCGTGACGCCCTTGGCGACGCGGATGCCGATCGCGGCGAGCTTGCGGTCCTCGCGGCGCTGGCCGGCGTTGGAGGGGGCGTACTCGGGGCCGTTCAGCCGGGCGTCGAACTCCTCGTCGTGCAGACGGGGGTCGAACTCCAGGGACAGCCCACCGATCTTCGGGCGCTCCTCGACGGGGTCGCCGAGCACCCACACCCCGGAGCGGCCCTCGATCCGGGTGGTCTCCAGGCCGAACTCGGCCGCAGTGCGGATCAAGGCGTCCTCCAGCCGACGGACGTGAGCCACCACGTCCACCGGACGGGGCAGCTTCATGATCGGGTAGCCGACCAGTTGGCCCGGCCCGTGCCAGGTGATCTTGCCACCACGGTCCACGTCGATGACGGGCGTCCCGTCCAAGGGGCGCTCGCTCGGATCGGTGCGCCGGCCGGCGGTGTACACCGGCTGGTGCTCCACCAGCAGGCAGGTGTCCTCGATCTCGTCCGCGAAGCGGGCGGCGTGGACGCGTCGCTGCTCGTCCCAGGCCTCGGTGTACTCGACCGATTCCGGCCCGAAGCCCAGATGGACAAACCGAAGCTCAGTCACCGCGGCGCCTCCTCGTTGAACCTGCTGTGCGCAGGTGAACCTGCTGTCTGCACGTACCGCACCCGGCCAAGGGTACGGCGACCCCCGCCGGCTCCTTCAGACCCCCGGTGCGCCGGGCCTCAGCCCCGAACCTCAGCGCCGGGCCTCAGCCCCGAACCTCAGCGCCGGGCCTCAGTGCCCCGGGCCGAGCAGGGTGCGGGCCTCCGGCGGCGGGCCCGGCGGTTGCGGGGTGCGTTTGCGGCCCTTGCGGGGCAGGTCCGGGTCCTCGTCGGCACGCGGCAGCCGGCGGTGGCCCTCGGAGTGGTCGTTGACCCAGCCGCACACCCCGCACGCGTACCGGCCGTCGAGCCCCGCGATGTAGGTGCCGCAGCGGCGGCACTCGGCCTCGGTGAGCTCGGGCGCGGGCAGCGGGGCCGTGGCTTCCGCGTACGCGTCGGAGTGGTGAGCCCCGTGGGGCCGGCGGGTCATGGGCCGCAGCGTACGCGGAGGTCCGCTCCCGGTCCGTAAAGGGCCCTACCCATTCTGCACACGATCGGATGAATGTGGGGCAGAGAGGGCGGTGGGGGCGGAGTTCGCCGCTACATTCACGCCGTTCACAGGGCCGGGACTCCGGTCCGTCACGTCAGGAAACCGTGGAGCAGATGACGGAACGACCTGCCCAGCGCGTCCCCAACCGGCAGCTCGCGGCGCTGATCGCGGAAGCCGGGTTCTCCAACGCCGGGCTTGCCCGCCGCGTCGACCAGCTCGGCCTGGAGCACGGTCTGGACCTGCGCTACGACAAGACCTCCGTGACCCGGTGGCTGCGCGGCCAGCAGCCCCGCGGCACCACCCCGGCGCTGATCGCGGAGGTTTTCACCCGGCGCCTCGGGCGCCGGTTGTCGGCGCAGGACCTGGGCCTCGACGCGTGCGCGCCCGTCTACGCCGGGCTGGAGTTCGCGGCCACCCCCGAAGAGGCCGTGGACATCGCGAGCGGGTTGTGGCGCAAGGACTCCGGATCGCACGCCGAGCTGCGCAAGATCGCCTTCACCCCGGCCGGCCTCGTGGTGCCCAGCCGGGACTGGCTCATCGGCCGGGCCGACGAACGGGTCGGACGCGGCGCGGACATGGCCGCCTCCCGCGTCCCCGCGCAGGGTCGCGCCTCGGTGCCAAGGCAACGGCAGGTCGACCGCGGGCCCGGGCAGCGGGTCACCGGCGGGGACATCGCGGCCCTGCGCTCGGTGAGCGAGCTGTTCCGCACCCTCGACCACGCCTACGGCGGCGGCCACGCCCGCCAAGCCCTGGTGCGCTACCTGGAGCACGAGGCCGAACCCATGCTCCGCGGCACCTACGGCGAGACCACCGGGCGGCGACTGTTCTCCGCCGCCGCCGACCTGACCCGGCTCGCGGGCTGGACCTCGTACGACATCGCCGCGCACGGCCTGGCCCAGCGGTACTTCGTCCAGGCGCTGCGCCTCGCGCAGGCCGCCGGGGACCGGCCGTACGGGTCCTACGTGCTGGTCACCATGAGCCGGCAGGCGGTCTACCTCGGGCACGGCCGCGAGGCCGTCCAGCTGGCCCGGGTCGCCCAGCAGGGCGTCGGCTCGGGGCCCCCGCCGGTGGTGCAGGCGCTGCTGCACGCCGCCGAGGCGCGGGGGCACGCGGTGCTCGGCGAGGTGCGCTCGGCGACGGCCTCCCTGGTCCGCGCCGAGCGGGCGCTGGGCGCGGGCCGGCCGGGGGACGACGTACCGCCGTGGGCCCGGTTCTTCGACGAGGCCCAGCTCGCCGACGAGTTCGGGCACTGCCACCGGGACCTCCAGCAGTACCGGGCCTGCGCCCAGCACGCGGAACGCTCCCTGCAACTGCGTTCGCCCGGCTACGCGCGGTCCCGGCTGTTCTGCCGGGTGGTGCTGGCCACGGCGCGGCTGGGGCTGGGCGAGCTGGACCAGGCGTGCGCGCTGGGCGCGGAGGCGGCGCAGCAGGCGATGGAGATGCGGTCGGTGCGCGCGGTGGAGTACGTACGGGACTTCGAGCGGCGGCTGGAGCCGTACCGGGACGCGTCGGCGGTGCGGACGTACCGGGACCGGGTGGCGGCGCTGTCGTAGGGGGCGCGTTGCCCTGGCCCGGGTGGTCGGGGCGGGCCGTGACGGTCCGGAGCGGGGTCGGGGCGGTCCGGGGCGGGGTCGGGCGTGTGGAAGGCCCGGCCCCCGTGGCTTGGGGGACCGGGCCTTGGCCGGGGGCGGTCAGGCCACCGCCGGAAGGGCTGGTTCCGGGGCGGCCGGGAGCGGGATGCCGAAGTCGCGGAGCAGGGCCGTGGCCGCCCGCCGGGCGGAGTGCAGGGCGCCCTGGACGGTGTTCGAGTCGCGGTGGTCCCCGCACACGTAGAGCCCCGCCAGAACCCGTACCGGGCGTCGCAGGTCGTACGGCGGGGGCATCGCGGGCACGGCCTCCGGGGTGTGGTGCACGGCGAGGAGGTCCCAGTCCCGGGTCGAGGTGTCGTAGAGCCGGGCCAACCGGGAAGCCACCGTCCGAGCGGGGGGCGGTGGGCCGTGCACGGTGGTGGTGACCAGGCCGCGGCCGGTCGGCGCCCGGCTCGGGTCGACCGCGCTCATCACGGTGGTGTGCGCGAGCGGCCACTTCGGGTCGGCGTCCAGGAGCAGCGAACCGTCCCAGGGCAGCGGCGCGGGGGTCGCGTGGTGGATGACGGTCACCTCGTGGAAGCGCGGCACCCGCAATCCCGGCAGCAGCTCGGCCGCGGCCCGGGCGCCCGTCGCGAGGACCACGGAGCGGCAGCGGAAGTCGCCGTGCTCCTCGGTGGTGACCAGGCTGGTCGCCACCGACCGGACCCGGACCCCGGTGCGGACCGTGCCCGGTGGCAGGGACTCGGCGAGCAGCCGCGGCAGGACCGCGGCCCCGCCCTCGGGCACGGCGAGCCGGCCGCGGACGAAGGTGCGCAGCGCGAGGTCGGCGACGCGGCTGGAGGTGGTGAGGTCCGGGTCGCGCAACAGGGTGGAGAGCAGGGGCCGCAGGACCCCGTTCACGGTGCGCGGTGGCAGGCCGCGGGAGCGCAGCGCGGTGAGCGCCGAGCGTTCCGGGCGGGCCAGCACCCGTTCCTCGGGCAGCGCTGCGAGCCGGCCGAGGGCGGCGCTGAGCCGGGCCTGGTCCAGGGATCCGCCGGCCAGCGCGCGGGCCGGGGTGAGCGCCCCGGCCCGCTGCTGCTTGCCGTCGACCCCGTGCACCAGGACCCCGGGGGCGAAGGGTCGCAGTGTGAGGCCCTCCAGACCGGGGGTGCGGGCCGGTTCGGTGTACGAGGTGTTGAGGAGCTGCCCGATCCGGTCGAGGCGGAACCCGTCGGCCGATTCGGTGGCCATCCGGCCTCCGGGATCGTCGGCGGTCTCCAGGACGGTGACCGTGACCCCCGCCGCGATCAGGTGGTGTGCGGCCGCGAGTCCTGAGACTCCGGCTCCTACGATGACGACGTCCGCGAGCTGTGCGGTGTGGTGTGCGGCGTGGTGCGTGCTGCTGAGCACGTGCCCCTCCCCGAGGTCGGCGCGGCTGTGTGGGGACCTCCTTCCCCCAACGGACTCCAGGAGAACCCGAGTTCGGTGGGGTATTGCGCACAACTTCGGTCGCATGACGGTCGCATACGGGTCACGAACGGTCGCACATGGGCACGGGGGGCGCCTTTGGGGTGCCGGGGGTTGGGGGATGGGGGATGGGGGTCGGGGGACGGCGGGGCTCAGGCCAGGGCTGCCCTGATGGAGTCGTCGATGCCCGGGTGGCGGAAGACGAAGCCCGACTCCAGCAGGCGGGCAGGGCGCACCCGCTGACTGCCGAGCACGTCCTCGGCGAACTCCCCGATCGCGATGCGCAGGGCCGGCGCGGGTACGGGGAACAGGGTCGGGCGGCGCAGCACGCGGCCCATGGCGGCGGTGATCTCACGGTTGGTCAGCGGCTCGGGCGCGGTCAGGTTCACCGGGCCGGAGAGGTCGGGGGTGTCGATCAGGTGCCGCAGGGCGGCGATCTCGTCGTGCATCGAGATGTACGACCAGTACTGGCGGCCGTTGCCGAGCCGACCGCCGATGCCCGCCTTGAAGACGGGGAACAGCTTCCCCCAGGCCCCGCCCTCGGCCGCGACCACCAGCCCGGTACGGGCGAACACGGTACGCACGCCGGCCTCGCGGGCCGGGGCGGCGGCCGCCTCCCACTCCACGCAGACGGACGGGAGGAAGCCGTGGCCCGCCGGTGCGGTCTCGTCCACGGGGCGGTCGCCGGTGTCGCCGTAGTAGCCGACGGCGGTGCCGCACACCAGGACCGGCGGAGGGCTGTCGAGGGCGGCCACGGCCTGGGCGATGGCGGCCGTGCCGAGGACGCGGCTGTCGCGGATCTGCCGCTTGTACGCCGCCGACCAGCGGCGGTCCCCGACGCCGGCCCCCGCCAGGTGCACGACGGCCCCGCACCCCACGAGCCCGGCGGGGTCGACGCGGCCGGCGGCGGGGTCCCACCGCGCCTCGTCCGGCCCGGCGGGCGCCCGCCGCACGAAGCGCACCACGTCGTGGCCGTCGGCGCGGAGTGACTGGACGAGGGCCTGCCCGATGAGTCCGGAGGATCCGGTGATGGCGATACGCATGCCCCCAGTCTGCCGTCGCCCTGGCCGGGCGGGGCGCCGCAACTCCCCGGGGCGGGGCGGGGGCTGCGTCCGGGGGCGCGGGTGGGGGCTGCGGGTGGGCGCGGGGCCGGTGCCGGGGTGGGGTCAGGTGGTGCCCAGCAGGGTGCCGGCCGCGTACGTGACGGCCATCGCGAGGGCGCCGCCCGTGACGTTGCGGAGCACCGCGCGGGGCACCGGCGCCCCGCCCAGCCGGGCGCTGACCACCCCGCACAGGGTGAGCGCGGCGAGAACGGCCGCCACCGTCACCGGTACCCGCGCCGACGCCCCCGGCAGGACGATCGCCAGCAGCGGCAGCAGCGCCCCCACCGTGAACGCCACCAGGCTGGCCACCGCCGCGTGCCACGGGTTCGCCAGTTCGCCCGGCTCGATCCCCAGCTCCACCCGCGCGTGCGCCCGCAACGCGTCGCGCTCCGTCAGCTGGACCGCCGCCTCCCGGGCCAGCTCCTGGCCCAGGCCCCGGGCGGCCAGCAGGTCGGTGAGTTCGTCCAGCTCCTCCTCCGGCTGCTGCGCCAGCTCCCGCCGCTCCACCTCCAGCGCGGCCCGTTCCGAGTCCCGCTGCGAGCTGACCGAGACGTACTCCCCCGCCGCCATCGACAGCGCGCCCGCCAGCAGCCCGGCCACCCCCGCCGTCAGGATCGCGGTCCGCGAGTTGGTGGCGCCGGCCACGCCCACGACCAGGCCCGCGGTGGAGATGATCCCGTCGTTGGCGCCGAGCACCCCCGCCCGCAGCCAGTTCAGGCGGGTACTGATGGCCGCGCTGGTATCCGTCACCGCTCCACTGTCCCGGGCGACGCCCAGGGGGGCCACCCGGCGTGCGCGGCCCGGTACCGCGTACCAGGGTGGAGGGGTGAGACGCGCTTGGGAGGATCCGGGCAGGCTGCACGGTGCCCCGCCGCCGCGCTGGGCCCGGTTCGCGCCCGCCGTGGCCCTGGTGGCACTGTGCTGCGCCCAGTGGCTGACGCCCGGCAACGTCGAGCTGGGCTACTTCCTGGCGGCCCTGCCCGCGGTGGCCGCCTTCTCCTACGGCGCCGCCGGCACGGCCGTCTTCGCCGCCCTGGTGCTCGCGCTGCTCGCCTTCCCCGACCTCGGCGTCGGGCACGCGCGGGGCTCGGACCTGGCCACGGTGGCCGTCGTCGGGCTGCTCAGCGTGGTCATCGCCTGGGTGCGCCACCGCCGGGACGCCCAGCTGGTCAGCGTCCGTACGGTCGCCGAGGCGGCCCAGCTGGCGGTGCTCCCGCCCGTACCGGAACGGGTGGGTCCGGTACGGTGCGCCGGTCTGTACCGGGCGGCCCAGCAGGGCACGCTGGTCGGCGGCGACCTGTTCGACGTACGGGCCGGCCCCTTCGGGGTGCGGGCGGTCGTGGGCGACGTCCAGGGCCACGGTCTGGCGGCCGTCGGGACGGTGGCGGCGCTGCTCGGTGCCTTCCGGGAGGCGGTGCTGGACGACCGGGAGCTGGTGGACGTCGCGTCGCGCCTCGACCGGCGGCTGGTCGCGGACGCCGCCGCTGAGGCGGTGGAGCATCCGGAGCTCTTCGCGACGGCCGTGCTGCTGGAGTTCCCGACCGGGCTGGACCTCGTACGGATCGTCTCGTGCGGGCATCCTCCGGTGCTGCTGCTCCGGGACTTCGTGGCCTCGGAGGTCACGGTGGAACCGGGCCCTCCGTTGGGTCTGGGACTGGCCGGCCCGGCGCTCCCCCCGGTGACCGAACTCCGGCTGGTGCCGGGCGACCGGCTGCTCGCGCACACCGACGGAGTGACGGAGGCGCGCGACGCCGGCGGCCGCTTCTATCCGCTGGCCAGCCGCGTTCCGGTGCTGGCGAGCGACCCGGCGGGCCTGGTCCGGGCGGTCTGGAAGGACCTGGCGTCCTTCACCGACGGCGGGCCGCACGATGACGTGGCCCTGCTGATGTTGTCGGTCGGGGCGGAGGGGCCGGTTCCGCGAGGCGGCGTGACCGGCCCGTACTGATCGGATGATCAGTTGGTAACAGTGCGGGCTACGGCCCGGTTTTCGTGTTTCGCTCGCAGCACGACGACAGCGAAGAACACGATGAGCGCGATGAGCGCGATGAGCGCGAGGCCGGCCGCGATGACCGCGGCGCGGGCCCCGCGCACGAGAGGACGAGGCCCCCATGCACGCACCGCGTCAGCACAGGAAGCGCTTGGCGGCGGTCGCCGCCGCGGCCACGGCGGCCGGGCTGCTCACCGGGGCGATGCTCCTGGGGTACGAGGCCGGCGACCACTCCGGGCCGTCCACGGACCGCAGCGGCGGAGCCTCCGCCGGCATGGCCCCCGCCGGCGTGCCCCCTACCGAGGCGCGGACGGGATCCATCCACTTCGTCGGCGGCGAGGGCGGCGACGAGGGCGGCGGCACGGTGGTCGGCGTACCGCTGGAGCGGGACGGGACCGCCCGGTCCGGCGGGTCCGGCGGGTCCGCCGACGCATCCGGCTTCGTCGGCGGACCGGACGTCATCGCGGCGTCATGAGACGTCGCGGATGAAGGAGCGCACCATCTTGCAGGTGAGGTTGGACGGGCGGTGGATGCCCACCCGCACCGCCATCGTCCGAATCTTGCGGTTGGTCGCGCGCTTGACGTCGTAGGTCCCGGTGTCGAGCAGGGATATCGCGAGCCGCATCGCCTTCAGACGGCGGTTGTGGCTCTCGTACCATTCGCGGGGCAGCCCCGCGGGCAGCGGCTTCTTCTTGGGCATCACAATGACAGCGGCAGCGGCCATCTACAGCCTCCCAAACGGTAGTTGGCTTCCTGTCGTTCTCCTTCGATTTTACCGGGGGGCACTGACAAAAGCCCCTGGCCAGACGGAGTCCAACTAGGCTGGCGGCCATGGAGATCTGGATCAATCCCGCCTGCTCGAAGTGCCGGAGCGCGCTGACCCTGCTGGACGCCGAAGGCGCCGATTACACGGTCCGCCGATACCTGGAGGACGTGCCGTCGCAGGACGAGATCCGCGCGGTGCTGGAACGCCTCGGCCTGGAGCCCTGGGACATCACCCGCACCTCCGACCCCCTGGCGAAGGAGACCGGCGTACGGGACCTCCCGCGCGAGGACACCGACACGGCCCGGCAGCGCTGGATCACCCACCTGGCGGCCCACCCGAAGCTGATCCAGCGCCCGATCATCACGGCCGAGGACGGCACGGCCGTCATCGCCCGCTCGGACGAAGCCGTCCGGGACGCCCTGTCCCGTAAGGGATAAGGGGTAGGGGGCGGGGAAGCCACCCAGGCGGTGCGGGGGCGGGGGCGGTTCTGAGCGGCGGGGTCGGGGGTGACGGAACCCCGTTGATCCGGATCAGGGCGGGTTTGGTGGTTTCCCGCCGGTCTCATCGTCTCTCCGCGTCGGGCCGGTCCCTCAAGGGCGCTCCCTTCGGTCGCGTCGCTACGCGATGGCCTACGGCCACCCTTGACCGACCGACCCGCCACGGAAAAACGAAGACCAGCGGGAACCCCCCAAAAGAACGGTCACGGGTCAGAGAGACGAGGAACGGGTCTCTCAGCGATGAGGCGAGGGACCAGGGGCTGGCCGGTTGGGCACACGGGCACGCCGGAGGGCCGGCGGCCGGGCCCCGGGCGCGGCCAAGAGCCCTACCCGCCCGCCAGGACGACCAGAGTGATCTGGAGTGCGGGTAGGCGGGGGCACGCGCCGGTTCGCCGTGGTTCGTCGCTCGGCTCAGCGACTGACCACCGGCCGTGGCTGGACATAAGCCGCACCAGCCCAGTCCATGGCCGAGGCCGTCTCAGCGTCCGCCGACCGCCCGTGGCCGGACCAAAGGCCACAGACCACAGAAATCAGATGGTGGGGACGGTGCGGACGGGCGCGGGCGCTCGCCGCCAACGGTTTCCACCGACGGTGTGGGCTGCTTATGTCCAGCCACGGACGGTCGTCGGACGCTGAGCCGAGCGACGAGACACGGCGAACCGGCGCGCGTCCCCGCCTACCCGCATTCCAGACTGCTCTGGTCGTTCTGATGGGCGGGTAGGGCCGTTGGCCGCGCCCGGGGCCTGACCAACGGCCCTCTGAGGCGCCCGTATGCCCCATCGGGCAGCGCCCGGTCCCTCGTCTCGTCACTGAGGGACCCGCTCCTGCCCTCTCTGACCCGTGACCGTTCTTTTGGGGGGTTCCCGCTGGTCTTCGGCTTTTCGTGGTGGGTCGGTCGGTCAAGGGTGGCCGAAGGCCATCGCGTAGCGACGCGACGACGAAGGAGGAGCGCCCTTGAGGGACCGGCCCGCCACGAAGAGACGATGAGACCGGCGGGAACCCCCCAAACCCTCCCTGATCCGGACCATGGGCACCCCGCAAACCGCCCCCACCCCCGCCCAGCAGAACCAGCCCGCCGCGCGGGGGCGGAGCCGCCTCACCCCTCCAGTTGCTGCTCCGCCAACGCCAGGATTTCCGTCAGGCGGGCGCCGAAGGTGGCTCCGCGGGGGTCCGGGGTGCCCGTGTGGGCGGCGGTGAGGAGGGCGTCCAGGGCGCGGCCGTAGGCGGCCGGGACGTCGCTCCAGTCGGGGAGGGCGAAGACGCCCTCGGTTCCGCGCAGTTCGAGCCCCACGCCGGCGGCGGCCTGGGGGGCGCTCAGGCTGAGTACGGCGATGCTGGCCGCGCCCGAGGTGTGGCGCAGGGTGAGTTGGACGACGTCGGCGGGGCCGCGCGCGGCGGTGACGGAGGTGACGTCGCCGAGGACGGGGATCAGGACGGACAGGGCGTGCGGGCCGACGTCCCACAGGCCGCCCTTGGACTTGCGCCAGGGCGAGTCGGCGTAGGCGCCGGGGGCGCCGTCGGGCGGGAAGACGGCGCCGAGCCAGTGCGCGGAGGCGGTGAACCAGCCGGTGCGCCCGGCCTGTTCGTCGACCCATCCGGCGGTGGGTTCGGCGAAGCGGAGGGTGAGGAAGACGACGGAGGCGACCTGGTGCCGGGCGACGGCGTCGGCGACGGCGCGGGCGTCCTCGACGGTCGTGGCGACGGGTTTGTCGAGCAGCAGGTGGCAGCCGGCGGCGGCCGCGCGGACGGCGAGGGGGGCCTGGACGTCCGGGGGGAGGGCGAAGGCCACCGCGTCGCAGTCGGCGAACAGGGCGTCGGGGTCTTCGTACACCTTCACGCCGAACTCCTCCGCGAGCTCGGCGGCCGCTTCGGGGCGCCGGCCCCAGATCCCGGCGAACTCGGAGCCCGGGTGGGCGGCGAGCGCGGGGGCGTGGGTGCGGCGGGCCCAGGGGCCGGTGCCGAGCAGGCCGATGCGGGGGCGGGGGGTGCCGGGGACCTGGTGGGGGGCGGGGCCGGGGGCTGCCTCGGGGGCGCCGTCGACGGGGTTCACATCGTACGAAATGCTCACGCGCCCAGTCTGCCGCACCCGGACGGGTGTGCGGTCGCCAACCCGCACGACCCGTGCGACCTGCGGTGTAAACCTCGGTAACACGGGGTTCACACGCGGGCAACGGAGGAGAAATCGCGGCGGGGGACGCTGCGGAGGACACCATGGCGATCCACAGCACCCGCAGAGTCAGGATGGGGCCCGTGAGCTACAAGGCTGAGTACATCTGGATCGACGGCACCGAGCCGACGGCGAAGCTTCGCTCCAAGACGAGGATCCTGACGGACGGCGAGGCGCTGCCGATCTGGGGCTTCGACGGGTCCAGCACGAACCAGGCGGAGGGCCACGCCTCGGACCGCGTGCTCCAGCCGGTGTTCTCCTGCCCGGACCCGATCCGCGGCGGCGACCACCTGCTCGTCCTGTGCGAGGTCATGAACATCGACATGACCCCCCACGTGTCGAACACCCGCGCGCTGCTGCGTCCGGTCGCGGAGGAGTTCGCCGACCAGGCGCCGATCTTCGGCATCGAGCAGGAGTACACGTTCTTCGACGGCGCCCGCCCGCTCGGTTTCCCGGTGAACGGCTTCCCGGCGGCGCAGGGCGGCTACTACTGCGGTGTCGGTTCGGACGAGATCTTCGGCCGGGACATCGTCGAGAAGCACCTCGACCACTGTCTGGCGGCGGGCCTGAGCATCTCCGGCATCAACGCCGAGGTCATGCCGGGCCAGTGGGAGTTCCAGGTGGGCCCGGTGGGTCCGCTGGAGGTCTCGGACCAGCTGTGGATCGCGCGGTGGCTGCTGTACCGCACCGCCGAGGACTTCAACGTGTCGGCGACGCTGAACCCGAAGCCGGTCAAGGGCGACTGGAACGGCGCGGGCGCGCACACCAACTTCTCCACGAAGGCGATGCGCGAGGACTACCGGGCGATCATCTCGGCGTGCGAGGCGCTCGGCGAGGGCTCGAAGCCGCTGGACCACGTCAAGAACTACGGCGCCGGCATCGACGAGCGTCTGACGGGGCTGCACGAGACGGCTCCGTGGAACGAGTTCAGCTACGGGGTCTCCGACCGCGGCGCCTCGGTGCGCATTCCGTGGCAGGTGGAGAAGGACGGCAAGGGTTACATCGAGGACCGCCGGCCGAACGCGAACGTCGACCCGTACGTGGTGACGCGGCTGATCACGGACACCTGCTGCACCGGGCTGAAGAAGGACGGCCTCGTCTGAGACCGGCCCCCGACGGCCGTGGCGCCCGTCCTCCCCCGCGGGAGGGCGGGCGCCGCGCTGTCGGAGGGGCCCGCCAGGGGCCCTCGCGCTGTCAGTGGGGCCCGTCAGGCTGGGCCCATGCTGCCCGTGAAGGTCCACACCGAACCCGCCGAGTCCTACGAACGGCCCGCCGCCCCCTGGCTCCGCGAGCTCGTGGAGCGCATCGGGGCGCCCGGGGACCGGTTCCTCGTGGTGAACCGGATCCCCGACGAACCCGACTCCTTCGTCCAGGTCTGGCACGAGGCGGGCGGTGACTACCAGGTGGAGCACCGGGCCGGCGCCCCGGACCGGCACTTCCAGGCCTTCGTGCCCACCGCGGCCGAGGTGGCGCGGATGATGCTCGGCTGGGCTCGGCAGGAGAAGGGCTGGGACCTCGGGCCGGCGTGGGAGCGGCTGGACTTCCCGGTGGAGGAGGCGCCGCTCCCGTTCGACGAGGCGGTCGAGGAGGAGCTGACGGGGCTCGTCCGGGAGCGGCTGCGGTGCGGCTACGACGACCGGGCGGCGCTGACCGAGTACGCCGGTTACGTCCTCGGGGGCCCGGACGGGAACGCGGGCCCGGGCGCGGGCGCGGGCGGGTCGCCGGTGTCCCCCGCGCAGGCCCGGCAGCTGGTGGACCGGCTGTGGCGGGAGCGGGTGGCCGAGCAGGCCGGCTGGGAGGGGGAGACCGATCCGGAGCGGCTGACCCGGGCGTTCGAGGCGCTCGACGCGCGCGGGATCACGGCGCGGGAGAACTTCGCCTGCTGCCGGAACTGCGGGCTCGCGGAGATCGGCGGAGAGGGCGCGCAGGACGCGCGGGGGTTCGTCTTCTTCCACTCGCAGTGCACCGAGGGTGCGGCGGCGGGCCACGATCTGTGGCTGTTGTACGGGGGGTTCGCGGCGGGGGACGAGCTGACGGCGTCCGTCGGCCGGGAGGTGGTCGCGGCGCTGGACGGGGTGGGGCTGCATTGGGTGTGGGACGGATCTGCCCAGGATGCGGTACGGGTGACCGGTGTGGACTGGCGGAAGCGGCTCGTCGGCTGACTGTTTGTCGGGATTGTGACGCCCTGACGAAACCTTGATCACGGAATATGAGATTCCGCTCCATCAGGTGAGATGGGGCCTGCCCCGGGCCCCGTACATCTGCTTCAATGTGGCCCATGGCCAGCCACCAGCACACCTCGACAGGTCGCAGAGACCTCGAACCGTTCTGGCCCTCCCGTCAGGATCACGATTTCGACCGGGTGTGTTGCCGCGCGAAGAACGCGCCGGCCCTCTAAAGCCTTCCGGGACCTCCCAAAGACCTGCCCGAGGCCTTCGGTCTGCGCGGTACGACAACGACGACGTACGTACGTCTCCTGCCGACCACTCCGCGTGAAAGAGCTGACCACTCATGACCAACACCCGTTCCCTCGTCTCCGGCACCTCCGCCGCGACCTCCGCTCCCCTGACGTTCCCGCCCAGTCCCCGCCACCGGCTGCGAGCCGTCGACCGGGACGAGGTGGCCCGCGTCGTGGACCTGCTCCCGCCCGGCGCCACTTGGCTGCCCGCGCCCCAGCACACCCTGCCGACGCTGCCCGGCAACCCCCCGATGGTCGGCTACCTGGTGCTCGTACCGGCCGACCAGCAGCCGCCGATCGCCTTCGCCCCGCGGTCCGTCCCGCTCCCCTCCGCCGCGGCCCCGACGACCACCGGGGACGAACTCGTACGGATCGACTCCGCGCAGCGCACCGCCGAGGTGGACGGTCAGGTCCTGGACCTGACCTACCTGGAGTTCGAGCTGCTCGCCCACCTCGTGGCACACCCCCACCGGGTGCACAGCCGGGACCAGCTGGTCACGACGGTGTGGGGTTACGGGCACGTCGGCGACGGCCGGACGGTCGACGTCCACATCGCCCGACTGCGCCGCAAGCTGGGCGCGGCACACCGCGGGACGATCCAGACGGTCCGCCGGGTGGGCTACAAGTACGCGCCCTGAGCGGTGTGTCGACCGGCGGCGGCGACCGGCCGTGACCCGCGCCCGCGCCCGTACGGCCGTGACCCGCGCCCGCGCCCGTACGGTCGCGGCCTGCCGGCCCCCGGCCGGCGCTCCGGAACGACGGTGGGCCCGCACTCTCCGGGGGGAGTGCGGGCCCGGCCGCGTGCGCGGTCGCGTACTAGACCTGCGGCTCAGGTGTCGTCGCCCGGCGGCGGGCGGCCACGAGGCCGAGGAGCACGTCACCCGCGAGGAAGACGAGCAGGCTGATGCCCAGCATCGGGACGAACCAGCCGACGAGCGCGGTCACGGCGGCCAACGGCAGCAGCAGGGTCACCGGCAGCTTCCGCCAGGCACCGCGCGGCTGCGGACGTCCCACCGACAGCTTGCGCTCCTTGGTGGGGCGACGCATCCACCACATCCGGTAGCCCCACACGACGAGGAACATCACGGCGACGGCCAGCGCGGCCAGGGCGAGCTGGTTGGCGAGCCCGAAGGTCAGGCCCATGTGGAGGTCGATGCCGAAGCGCGTCAGCTGGGCGAGCAACGGGTGGTCGGCGAAACGGAGTTCGTCCATGATCCGACCGTCGGCGGGGTCCACCGCGACCGCGTCCAGGTGCACCGGGAACTGCTTGTCGGTCTCCTTGACGACGTAGCCCTTGCCCTGGGCGGGGAGGGTGACGCGCAGGCTCGCGTCCACCCCGACGGCCCGGGCGGCGTCCACCGCGCGGTCGATGCCGATGTCGGCGGTGGGCGGCGGCGGGGGCATCTCCATGCCCTCCGTCATCACGTGCCCGGCGTGTTCGTCGGCGCCGCCCGCCGCGCCGTTCAGGGCGGCGGCGACGGAGGGAGTGGCTCCGCCGAGGCGGTCCTGGAGCTGCCCGATGTTCTCGCCGGCGTAGCGGGACCAGGTCAGGCCGGTGGCGGAGAGGACGACGAGTCCGACGACGGCCCACAGGCCGACGGTGCCGTGCCAGGACAGGGTCCGGCGGCGGCCGGTGGCCCCGCGGTCGGGGAGCACGAGGTGGGCCTTGCGGGAGCGGCGACGACCGATCCACAGGGCGAGCCCGCCGAGGGCGACGACCCACAGCCAACTGGCGGCCAGTTCGCTGTAGTTCCGGCCGAACTCGCCGAGCTGGAGGCTGGAGTGGAACTCGCTGAGCCAGGCCCGAAGCGGCAGCGCGTCACCGGCGGTGGCGAGCTGTCCGCGCACGTCGGCGGTGTACGGGTCGACGAACACGGTGAGGGTCTCGCCCTCACCGAGGCCCGGGCTCTCCATGATCACCCGGGTGGTCGCCTCCTCCTCGGGCGCGGGCCACACCCCGAGCACCTCGCCCTCGGGCGCGGCGGCGCGGGCGGCCCCGACCTGGGCGCTGAGCGGCAGGGCGCTCCCGCCGACCCGGGCGACGGTCAGTTCGTCGGAGTAGAGGACCTTCTCGGCCTGCCAGGAACCGGCGTACAGCAGGCCGGTGGTGGCGGCGAGGAACAGGATCGGGGCGATGAGCAGCCCCGCGTAGAAGTGGAGGCGCAGGAGCAGCGGGCGCAGGGCGGCCCAGGTGCCGCCGGTGCGCTTCGGTGGTGCGGCGGGGTCCCCGGTGGGGGCGTCCGGAAGCACGTCGAGAGACATGTCGGTCCTCAGGTTGGCGAAGGCATGGGTGGGCGGCCCCAGGTCTCGCCCCCCCCTCGCCGAGGAGGTGCGCCGGTCAGGCGCGGGCAGGACGGCCGGGGGCCGTGGCGCGGGCGATCCACCGGCCGGGCGGCCCGCGACGTACCGCGGTGTGGGCGTGGACGGCGCCGCGCAGTCGGCGCGGTCGGTCGCAGGGGGCGCGGTGCGCGGGCGGGCGCGGTACGGGGGCCACCCGGGTGCGGAGCAGCGCGAGGGCGCGGGCGAGCGGGCGGGCGGCCAGTAGCGCGCTCGCGCCGAGGACGCCGACCAGCCGGAACACGGCGGCTTCGCCGCGGGCCAGCCAGGCGGCGCAGAAGAGCCCGGCGAGGACGTGCGCGGCGATCATGCCGAGGCCGCCGTGGGCGGCCATGGCGGTCATGTCATGCAGGCCGGGCAGGGCGTGCACGCCGTCGGCCACGGCGGTCATACCGGGCAGGGCGTCGGGCGGGGCGGGCAGCGCGGCCAGGCCGTCGGGCATGCCGTTCAGGCCGTCGGTCACGCCGTTCGTGCCGTTCAGGCCGTCGGGCATGCCGATCATGCCGTCGTGGATGCCGGCCCCGGTCATCTCGTCCGTCCGGCCGGACGGGGCCGTGTCGTGGGTCAGGCCGGCCGTGCCGGCCGAGCCGTCGGCCGGGGCGGGCATGTCATGTGCCATGCCCGCCATGTCATGCGCCGTACTCGGTACGCCGTGGCCCGCACCCGGTACGCCGTGCCCCGCTCCCCCGGCCGGACCGGCCGCCGACCCGACCTCGCCGGCTCCTGCCGGCACCGCGTGCGCGGGGTCGTGGTCGAGGGGCGACGGCGGGGTCGCGGCGGGCGGGGACGCGTGGGCCTGGGCCGCCGAGAAGGTGAGGTGGAGCGCAGCCTGTACGCCGAGCAGTGCGGCGCCGATCCCGGTGGGGCCGCGGCGCCGGCCGGCCGCGAGCCAGGCGAGCGCGCCCGTCACGGCGAAGGCGGCCGTCAGCGTACCGAGGGGGACATTCATCCCGGACATGTACGAATGCCCCAGCGCACCCAGTGCCACGCACACGGCCGCGAACATCGCGGCCCGTACGACGCGCAGCGGCGCGGGGGTCCCGGACATGTTCCGGTCATATTCGCACGAGGCCCGGTGGTGCCGTCGACAGGGCGGTGTCCGATCATGGGCGGGTGAATCCATTGCCATGGTCATGGTCGTTGCCCTTCGGCGCGGTGTACGCCGCAGGGGTGCAGCTCGGCGCTCACGCCCTGGACCGGCTGGGTCCGGAACGCCGCGACCGGGTGCTGCTGGGTTGTTCGACGAACGTGGACAACCTTTCGGCCGGCCGCTGGGAAACCCTGCTGAGCAGTGCCTTCGTCGTCGAGGAACCGATGCCGCTGCCCTACGCGTTGCTGCTGGTGGCGGTGCTCGGGTACGCCGAGTACGCGTACGGGGCCTGGTGGACGGTGGCCGTGTTCCTCTTCGGGCACGCCTCCGCGACCCTGCTCGTCTACGGCGCGCTGCGGCGCACCACCGACCGCCGGACCCGGAGCGCGTTGGACGTGGGCACGAGCTACGGGTTCAACGCCGTGCTCGGCGCCCTGACCTCGGCCCTGCCGCCCGGGACCGTACGGAACGCGGCCCGGGTGGGCCTGCTGGCGCTCGCGGCGCAGCCGGTCCTGCGTCGGGAGCGGACCTTCACCGACGCCGGGCACCTCGCGGCGCTGGGCGTGGGGATCGGACTCTCCCTGGCTCTGGACCGACTGGTTCCGGACCGGCTGATTCCGGACCGGCCGGCCCTCGCCCGGCATGTGGGACCGGCTCGTCGGCATACCGCTCTTGCCTGACCCGAATGATACGAATGATCTGAATAATCCGAATGACACGAGTAATCCGACCCTCGCGCATACCGCTGGAGACGCCACGATGACCGCCACGCCCTCCACCACCGTCGCCAACCTCCGCGATCTGGGTGGCACCCCGCTCGCCGGCGGGCGGACCGTCCGGCCCGGACTCGTGCTGCGCTCGGGCTCCCTCGACCGGCTCGACCCGGCCGCGGACCCGGTGGTGGCCGCGCTGGGACTGCGTACGGTCATCGACTTCCGCAGCGACTCAGAGCGCGCCGATCACCCCGACCGGCTGCCGCAGGGCGCCCGGCTGGTGGTGCGCGACGTGTTGGCCGACAAGATGAACGACGGCAGGATGCCCGCCGCGACGCAGCTGAAGGACCTGCTCGCCGATCCGGTGGTGGCCGAGGAGCACCTGGGCGGCGGCAGGGCGCAGGAACTCTTCGGCTCGGTCTACCGGTCGTTCGTCAGCTCCGGGTCCGCGCAGGCCGCCTACCGCACGCTGCTCGTCGAGGCCGCCGACCCGGAGTCGGGTCCGCTGCTCTTCCACTGCACGGCGGGCAAGGACCGTACGGGGTGGGGCGCGACGCTGATCCTGGCGCTGCTCGGCGCCGACGACGAGACCCTCATGACGGAGTACCTGTCGGTGAACCCGGCGGTCAAGGTGGCCTTCGCCCCCATGATCGAGGGCTTCACGGCGGCGGGCGGGGACCCGGACATCGCGCTCGCCCTGATCGGGGTGTTCCCGTCCTACCTGGAGGCGGGCCTCGACGAGGTCCGCACGCGCTACGGGTCGATCGAGAAGTACGTGCGCGAGGGCCTGGGCGTGTCCGAGGAGACCATCGAGGCGCTGCGGACCAAGCTCATCGCCTGACCCCTGCCGCGTCCCCGACGACCCGGGGGCGGAGAGCGCGCCCGGGGCCCGGTTCGTCCGAACGTGTGCGCTGGGGACGGGTGACCATCCGACGAATCGCTCGTTCTGCTGAACGTGACTGCGCCGGATACCGCCACCCGCCCCCTGCCTCCCGACGTCGAGCAGGCCGAGGCCGCCATCGTCGAGCACTACCCGCGGCTGGTGCGGCTCGCCTATCTGGTGCTGCCGCCCGCCCTCGGCCGCAATCGGCGGGTCCTGACCGCCCATTCGCTGACCCAGCGCGCCCTGCCGCGCGGTCGGCGGGCCGCAGGGGCCGACGCCGCCCTGGTGCGCGGCGGGGTCCCGGCGCAGCGCGACGGGGCGGACGGGCCCGAGTCGGGCTACGCGTACGTCCGGTTGCGGGTGCTGCGCTCCGCGCTGGAGGCGGGGATCCCGCTGAGCTTCCGGGCGCTCCCGCTGCGCGGGCAGTTGCCGACGCTGCTCCCCCAGGTGTGGGGGCTGCGGCTGTTCCCGAGGTCGGGCGGGGCGGAGGAGCTGGCACTGGACCAGTGGCTGGCCGGGTTGAACGGGCCCGGTCGGGCGGCCTGTGTCCTGCGGGCGGTGGAGGGGCTGGCGGAGCCGGACGTGCTCCGGGTGCTCACCGAGGCCGGGGTCGCCGATCCGGCGGCGGCGGTCGCGGAGTCCGGGGATCCCGCGCACGACGCCCTGTTCGCTTCGCCGGAGTTCGATCCTTGCGTGCTCCAGGCCCGGCCCACCGATCTGTTGCGCCGCCGGCGGTTCACCCGGGCCGGGTTGGCGGCGGCCGCGGCTCTGGCGGTGTGCGGGGCGCTGCTGGCGTTGCCCGGCGGTGGGTGGGGTTCCGACGGGCCGGCCGCTCCGCCGTACGCGTTGAACGCGGCCGCCGAACAGGCTTTGGATCCGAGGCAGTTGGTGCGGGCTTCGACGGCGCTGTGGCGTACGTCCTCCCGTACGGACTACTCGACGTGGCCGGCGCGCGGCGACCGCGCCGACGACGTGGAGCTGCTGCGTCGGGCGTTGGCCGTATGGGCGCGGCCGGGGAAGGGGGTCGTGGTGTCGGCGACGCCGGGGACCCCGTCGGGCCCGCCGATGGGGCCGCCGCAGTTGTTGTTCGCGGGGGCCGTCGACCAGGCGGTGGTGGTGCTGCTGTACGACGGGCTGCGGGTGGTCCGGTACGCGGAGCCGCGCGCCGGGACCGCGGGGGCCGCCCTCGACTTCGCCCGGACCGACGGGGCGTCGGCGGACACCGCGACGGGGCTCGTGCTCAGCCGGGTCGACGGCAACGTCCGCTACCTGACGGCCCCGTGGGTGACCGGCGCCGCCCTGCGGGACCTCCTCAAGCCCGCCGAGGCGCCGGTGGCGCTGAAGCTGACGCCGGAGGGGATCACTCCGCCGGTGGCGAGTCCCGCCCCGGGCGGCAGTTGCGGCAGCTGGAACGCCATGGCGCTGACCGGTGACGGGGCGACCCGGCTGGTCACGGACCTGGGCGAGCTGACGCCGGCCCGGCTGACGTCGGGGGCGCCGGGCGCCGCGCGGGACGTGTCGGAGGCGGCCGAGCTGGGCGAGTGGTCGAAGATCGCCTGTCTGCTGCCCTCGGTCCGCTCGCACGGGGTACGCGGCGTCAACGCCTGGACGTACGCGAAGCAACCGCTGCCGGAGAACGACGGGACGGCGACCTGGCTGTGCACGCGGGCCGAGACCTGGCAGGGCGGGTCGGACCGGGTGCAGGCGCAGTTCCTGGCCCCGGGTGCGGCGCTGGCGGCCCAGGCGGCGAAGGCGGAGGGGACGGCGGCGTGCGGGCCGCGGGAGCCGCGGGTGTTGGCCGGGGTGCTGTGGAAGTCCCGGGCGGGGAGTTGGTACGTACTGGCGGCGGGCAGCGCGCAGTTCGCCTCGTTGTCGGTGTCGGGCGGGGTCAGCGGTTCGGCGACGGGCAACCGGTTGGCCGTGAAGGCTCCGGAGGGCGCGCAGGTCGATCTTTCGGGCAAGCTGACGGACGGTACGAAGGCCGGGGTGCTGCGGTAGGCCGCGTCGTCCCGGTGGGACGGTGGCAGATTGGCGTGCCGGAGGGGTTTTCCTCTCCGGTACCCGTCAGTACATTGACGCCATGTCTAATACGCCGCTCGTGCCCGCCCCCGTGGCGTCGGAACAGACGGACCTCCAACCGCGGAACGTCTCCTTCTCCTGGCAGGACACCCCACTGCACTGGCTGCCCGGCGATCCGTTCGCCGGGCACACCATCAACGTGCTGCACCTGCTGCTGCCCGCCGGCGAGCGCTGGTTCGTCCACGTCTACAAGCAGGTCCTCCCGCACATCACGGACGAGCGGCTGCGGGCGGACGTCATCGGCTTCATCGGGCAGGAGGCCATGCACGCCGCCGCGCACGACGACGTGCTCCCGCACCTGAAGCGGCTGGGCCTGGACCCCACCCCGTACACCGCGCAGGTGGACTGGCTGTTCGAGAAGCTGCTCGGCGACCGGACCCTGCCGCCGGGGCGGGCCCGCAGGTGGTGGCTGATGGAGCGGGTCGCGATGATCGCGGCGATCGAGCACTACACGGCGTTCCTGGGCGACTGGATACTCAACGCCGACGAGCTGGACCGGCGCGGCGCCGACCCGACGATGCTGGACCTGCTGCGCTGGCACGGCGCCGAGGAGGTGGAGCACCGCTCGGTGGCCTTCGACCTGTTCATGCACGTGGACGGCAACTACCGCCGCCGCGCCCGAACCTGGGCGACGGCCTTCACGGCCCTGGTGTTCCTGTGGCAGCGCGGCGCCCGCTTCTTCATGGAGAACGACCCGCACCTGCCGGCCGCGAGAGCTTCCCTGGGGCAGTTCTTCCGGGCGGGACAGCAGGGCGTCCTGCCCTCGGCGGGGGCGATGGCCAGGTCGATCCCGACGTACCTCTCCCGTACCTACCATCCCTCCCAGGAGGGATCCACCGCCCAGGCGGAGGCCTACCTGGCCACCTCGCCCGGCGCCAACGGCGGAGTCCGGCCGTGAGGCGGGCCCTGGCCGTGACCGCCGTGGCCGGCGCGGCGTTCCTGACCCGGCGCGCGCTGGGCCGGCGGATCCGCCGCTCCCCGCTGTGGCCGCTTCCCGCGCTGGAGAACCCGGTGTCCGGCCACTCCCCGCGCCGACTGCTGCGCACGCTGATCGTCTCCCGTACGGAGCCGGCGCAGGGCGTGCTGCGGCTGGTCCTGGAGTCCCCCGAGCTGCCGGCCTGGACCCCGGGCGCGCACGTGGACGTCGTCCTCCCGTCGGGCCTGGTCCGCCAGTACTCGCTGTGCGGGGACCCCGCCGAGGTCGGCCGGTACACGATCGCGATCCGGTTGATCGAGGACGGCCGGGGCGGCTCCCGCGAGGCGCACGCGCAGCTGGTGGAGGGCGCGGAGCTGGAGGTCCGCGCGCCCCGCAACCGGTTCGAACTCGCGCCTGCGCCCTCGTACGTCTTCGTCGCGGGCGGCATCGGCATCACCCCGATCCTCCCGATGCTCCGCGCGGCGACGACCTCGGGCGCCGACTGGACGCTCCTGTACGGCGGCCGCTCCCGCGCCTCGATGCCGTTCCTGCCCGAACTCGCGGCGTACGGGGACCGGGTCACGGTCCTGCCCGAGGACGAGACGGGCCTACCCGACCTGAGCCCCCTGGCGGCGCTCGCGCCGGGCACCCTCGTCCACTGCTGCGGCCCGGAGGCCCTGATGCGGGCCGTCACCGACGCGGTGGCGGACCCGGCGACGGTCCGCCTGGAGCGGTTCGCCCCGGCGGCGGGCGGCCCGGCGCGGCCCTTCACGGTGGAACTGGCCCGCTCGGGGCGCACGGTGGAGGTCGCGGCGGACGAGTCGACGCTGACGGCGGTCCGCCGGGAGCTCCCGAACACCCCGTACTCCTGCGAGCAGGGCTTCTGCGGCACCTGCCAACACCGGGTGTTGGCCGGGGAGATCGACCACCGCGACGCGCTGCTCACCGACGGCGAACGCGCGGACTCCATGCTCCTGTGCGTCTCCCGCGCCGCCGCGGACCGCCTGGTCCTGGACCTGTAGCGGCCGGTGGGGGCCCGACTCCCGTCCCGTGGGGCGCAGTAGGGTGTCGGCATGACAACCGGGGTGCGGCGCAGGATGGGAGTCGAGGAGCGGCGGCAGCAGCTGATCGGGGTGGCCCTGGAGCTGTTCAGCAACCGCTCCCCCGACGACGTGTCGATCGATGAGATCGCGGCGGCCGCCGGGATATCGCGGCCGCTCGTCTACCACTACTTTCCCGGCAAGCTCAGTCTGTACGAGGCCGCGCTGCGGCGGGCCGCCGACGAGTTGGCGCAGCGGTTCGTGGAGCCGCACGAGGGGCCGCTCGGGGCTCGGTTGCTGCGCGTCATGGGCCGGTACTTCGCGTTCGTGGACGATCACGGGCCCGGTTTCTCGGCGTTGATGCGCGGTGGTCCGGCGGCCGGCAGCAGTCGGGCGAACGCGATGATCGACGAGGTGCGTCAGGCGGCGTACGAGCAGATCGTCTCGCACATCGGG
This sequence comes from Streptomyces sp. NPDC029836, assembly GCF_055574495.1. Taxonomy (NCBI): domain Bacteria; kingdom Bacillati; phylum Actinomycetota; class Actinomycetes; order Kitasatosporales; family Streptomycetaceae; genus Streptomyces; species Streptomyces sp. NPDC029836. Next base: position 456,495 of record NZ_JBVHZI010000002.1, read on the forward strand.
GTGCAGGATCCGCCCGCCCGGCTGGAGTTGGTGGTGCGCTCCTGGGTGTCGCTCGCCGAGTCGACGGCGTTGATCTGGCTGGACGGTCGGCGCATTCCGCGCGCCGAGCTGGAGTTGCAGCTGGTGCACGACTTCGCGGCGCTGGCCGCGGTCAGTGCCGCGTACGACGCGGAGATGGCGGGGATCCTGGGGCAGATCCTCGTGCACGAGCCGGCGGACGGGCCGTTCGGTGAGCTCGTGACACGGCTGGTCGGGCTGGTGCCCGGGGCCGGCTCGGCGGCCGGCTGCGGCGAAGGTGACGGACGCGGCGGGGTGCCCGCGGCCGGATGATCACCGCGCGATAATGCCCGCGTGATCATTGACGACGAGATCCTGTTCCGGCGGGCCGTGGAGAAGGACGTCGGCACGTTGGTCGACCTGTACGACCAGGCCGCCCGGTGGATGCAGAAGCGCGGGATCGAGCAGTGGAAGCCCGGTGAGAAGGACGCCGCGCACTTCGTGAAGAAGATGCGCGAGGGCGAGGTGTGGCTGGCCGGGGACCCGGACCGGCGGATCGTCGGGGCGTACGAGCTGTGGTGGTCCGACGAGGAGGCGTGGGGGGTCCAGCCGCCGGTCGCGGGGTACGTGCACCGGCTGATGGTGGACCGGCGGACCGCGCCGGTTGGGACCGGGCGCCGCATGCTCGAACACGTCGAGCGGCGCGTCGCCCGGTCCGGGCTGGCCCGGGTCCGGCTGGACTGCGTCTCCACCAACCCCCGGCTGCTCGCGTACTACCGCAACGCGGGCTACCGGGTGGTCGGGGAGTTCCCCCACAAGGAGGCGTCGGACGGCAGGGTCTACGGGGTGATCCTGCTGGAGAAGCGGCTGGACCGGCTCACCGTCGTGTGAAGACGGCGACCGAGCGGGCCGGCGTGGTGAACTCCCCCTTCGTCGCGTCGTACGAGGCGGTCTTGACCACCGGGTCCGCGCCCGCCCGCTGGACGGGGTGCAGGGCGTACGCGGTGCCCGCGAGGGCGGGGACGCGCTGCCGTTGGGCGGTGGGGGCTGCGTTGAAGACGACCACCAGGTCCCCGAGGGTCATGGTGATCACGCCGGGGGTCTCCTCGGGGCCCGAGAGCGGGAACGCCAGCTTCGACTGGACGGCGTCCGCGGTGGTGAGGGCGAAGGCGCTCTCCGTCGTGCGGATCCGCAACAGGTCGAGGTAGGCGGCCGAGGTCGCGGTGATCTCGGCGCAGCCGGGGGCCGGGCCGGTGAGCAGGGGCTTCGCGTACGTCCACTTCGACTGGTTGTCGGCCGCCGGCGGCAGGCCTCGGCCGAAGCCGTTGCCGTCCCGGCAGTCCCAGTGCAGGGCGTTGAACCAGTCGCCGCTGTCGTAGGAGTTGCGGTCCAGGGACTTCGAGCGGAGCAGGTCGGTGCCCGCCTGGGAGAGGGCCGGGCCCTGCGAGAGCGCGGCGGTGGCCATCGCCAGGACGTGCGCACGGGCCTGGTCGGCGGGCGAGGTGCCCTGCGGGAGCTTGAAGGTGAGGGCGTCGGCGAGGGTTTCGTTGTCGTGGGCGTCGACGTAGGCGAGGGCGTCGCCGGGCGCCGCCGCGTAGCCGGCCGGGGAGCCGTTGTAGTCGACCTCGGAGCCCTTGACGCGGCGGCCGGTGGTGTCGGTGAAGGTGTACGGGGCGAGGTTCCCGGACAGTCCGACCTTGATCAGGTCCTGGGAGTGCAGGAGCCGGGCGCGCTGTTCGTCGGGGGTCCCGTTGGCCGGTGAGGCGTTGGGGGCGGTGAACAGGCCGGTGGCGAAGCCCTGGACGCGCGGGTCCTCGTCGAAGGGTCCGCCGCCGCGGACGGCGTCGCGGGCGCGGTCGGAGAAGGTGGCGATGCCGGTGCCCGCCATGTTCTTCTGGGTGGCCTGGACGAAGCGGGCGTCGTCGGCGACCTCGCCGAAGTTCCATCCCTCCCCGTAGAGGACGATCTTCTTGCCGTCGACGCCGTCCTTGGCGAGGGTCAGGGCGTCGAGGGCCTTGCGGACGGCGAGGACGTTGTCCTTGGGGTGGTGGCCCATCAGGTCGAAGCGGAACCCGTCGACCTTGTACTCCTTGGCCCAGGTGACCAGGGAGTCCACGACGAGCCGGCCCATCATGGCGTTCTCCGGCGCGGTGTTGGCGCAGCAGGTGGAGGTGGCGACGCCGCCGTCGGCGAGGAGCCGCTGGTAGTAGCCGGGGACGATGCGGTCCAGGACGGACGTCTCGGCCTGCCCGGAGGCGACGGTGTGGTTGTAGACCACGTCCATCACGGTGCGCAGCCCGGCCCCGTTCAGCGACTGGACCATCCTGCGGAACTCGACGGTGCGGGCGGTGCCGTTCGGGTCGCTCGCGTACGAACCCTCGGGAACGGTGTAGTGCAGCGGGTCGTAGCCCCAGTTGTACGCGTCCTTCGCGGCGGCGGCCGCCACGCAGGCCTGTTGCTCCGCACTGTCGGGGGCGTACACCTTCAGGTCGCAGGCGGGTTCGGTGCGGTCGGCGGGCTTCTCCGGGATGGTGCCGATGTCGAAGGCCGGCAACAGGTGGACGTAGGAGGTGCCGGCGGCGGCCAGTTCCCGCAGGTGCCGCATGCCGGCCGAGCCGGTGTCGGTGAAGGCCAGGTACTGGCCGGGGTGGCGGCTGGTGCGGTCCGCGACGGAGAAGTCCCGAACGTGCAGTTCCTGGATCTGGGCGGAGGTGAAGGGGACGGCCGCCGGCTTGCGCAGGTCCTTCCAGCCGGGCGGGGCGAGCTTCGGGTCGGTGAGGTCGACGGCGAGGCTGTGCGTGGAGTCGGCGGTGAGGGCGGTGGAGTAGGGGTCGGTGACGAGGTTGCGGACGACCTGGCGGGTGCTGGGCGCCCACACGGTCACGGCGTACCGGTAGGGCTTGCCGGTCCAGGAGCGTTCGCCGCGCACCGACCAGACGCCGGTGGCGTCGTCGCGGCGCATGGGGACGGTGCGGCCGTCGAGTTCGAGGGCGACCTGCTGGGCGGTCGGCGCCCACACGGACAGGGTGGGGCGGCCGTCCTTGAAGACGGGGCCGAGGGCGGCGTTCGTCGCGTACAGGTCGTCGAGGACGCCGGCGAGCTGGACGCCCGTGGCGGCGAGGACGGCGCCGTTCGCGGTGCGGGCGCTCGCGACGAGTTGGCCGCGCGGGGCCTCCCGTACGCGGTCCCGGTCGCGGGGGTCGACGGTGAAGGCCGGGTACGCCGCCAGGTGCGGGAACTTCTGCTTCTGGGCGGCGGTGAGCTCGGAGCGGTTCAACCGCAGCCAGCCGGCGCCGGCTTCGCGCAGGACGCCGTTCTCCGCGGTGATGCGGCCTTCGCGGGAGGCGAGGAGCTGTACGGAGGCGGCTGCCGGGGGCGCCTTCCAGGCGACGGTGTCCCGGTCGATCCAGACGGCTTCGGCCTTGGTGAGGTCGAGGGCGGCGGCCGATCCGGCGGGCTGCGGCAGCAGGTACGGCTGCCGGCCGGCGAGCGTCCACACCTCGTGGCCGGTGGCCTTCAGGTCGAGGGACTGGTCGGTGGGGAGGTCCTTCTCGTCGCCCTTGTGCAGGACGTAGCTCAGGCTGGTGGCGCCGGCCGCGAGGGGCACCTCGTAGACCGCGCCCCAGGGGTCGAAGCGGGCGGGCATCAGCGGCTTCGACCAGTCGGTGGGGTTCGCCGCGCCGGTCCAGACGTGCAGGCCCCAGCCGTCGTACGCGCCGTCGGGGCGCTGGTGGTGCAGGACGGCCTTGGTCGTGTCCTGCGGCGGTTGGGCGGGCGGCTCGGTGCGGGCGGGTTCCTTGCCCTGTTCGAGCCAGATCTCGCCGGTCCTCGTCACGTCGATGGTGCGGTCGACGGCGACGTCCTTGGTGCCGTCCTTGTCGATGACCAGGTAGTTGACGGTGGAGGCGCCGGGCTTGAGCTTGACGTGGGCGAAGGCGCCGTAGGCGTCGCGGCCGGTGAAGGCGTGCCCTTCGGGCCACGGAGTGGATTCGCCCTCGGCGATGTCTCCCCAGGCGTACAGCCGCCAGTTCGCGTAGTCGCCGTCGGGGCGGTTCCAGTGGACGACCGCGTAGTCGCGTGCGGCGGCGGTCGGGGTCTCCTTCGGCGGCGTCTGCCCGGCGACGGAGGCGGCGAGGGCGCCGGCGGTGCGTCCCGCCGCGTCGATGACGACGGCCTTGTACCGCAGGGGCGTTCCGGCCGGAGCCGTGACGTGCTGGGTGACCTTGTACGGGGCGTGGTCGGCGGAGCCGAGGACCTGCCACTTCCCGGTGCCGGTCTGCGCGGCGAACACGACCCGGTTCAGGCCGCCGCCGGTGACCTCGGCGGACAGCTCGACGGTGCCGGTGGCGCCGGGCGCCGGGGCCTTCAGGGTGAGCGCGGGCTTGACGGTGGGCGCCGCGAGCGGCGCCACGGCCTGCAGGACCACCGAGCCGAGCGCGGGCAGCGGGACGGTGAGCTTGCCGGCCGCGGAGGCGCGGACCAGGGCGGTGCCCCCGTACAGGTGGCGGTACTGGGCGCCGGCGGGGGCGTCGATCTCGACGGTGCGGGCCTCGGGGGCGTTGTTCGCCGCGACCAGGTACTCGGTCCGGGTGCGGGCGTCGGTCCGGGCGAAGGCGTACACCGGCCCGTCGGCGAGGCGCTCGCTCTGCACGCCGTCGCGCAGGGCCGGGTGGGCCTTGGTGAGCTTCGACAGTTCGCTGATCCGCCGGTACAGCGGGTGCCCGGGGTCGTAGGCGTCGCTCGCGTGGGTGCGGGCCGTGCCCAGCTGGTCGTCGTCCAGGTAGTCGGCGGTGCGGGAGGCGAACAGCGGCTGGCGGGCGTCCTTGTCGCCGCCCGCGCCGGTGAAGCCCTGCTCGTCGCCGGAGTAGACCACCGGGTTGCCGCGGGAGAGGAACATCAGCTCGTTGGCGAGCCGGTAGCGGTCGAGGAGCTCCTGCTCCCCCGCCCCGGGCCGGTCCTGCTTCAGGAAGGTCCCGAAGCGGCCCATGTCGTGGTTGCCGAGGAAGGTGACCTGCTCGTACGCGTTCGCCTTGTCGGTGGTGTAGCGGTAGTCGTCGGCGAGTACGGAGCCCAGCCGGCCGGCGGCCGCGCCCTGGGAGGCGTAGGCGCGGATGGCGTCCTGGAGCGGGAAGTCGAGGGTGGCGTCGAGCCGGCCGCGGGTGACGTACGGGGAGGTGACGGCGGTGTCGGCGGAGTAGACCTCGCCGAACATGAAGAAGTCGTCGCGGCCGCGCTCGGCGGCGTACGCGTCGAGGGCGGTGGCCCACTTGGTCCAGAACTCGGTGTTGACGTGCTTGACGGTGTCGATGCGGAAGCCGTCGATCCGGAAGTCCTTGACCCACTTCTGGTAGATCTTCTCCATGCCGCTGACGACCTCGGGACGCTCGGTCCACAGGTCGTCGAGCCCGGAGAAGTCGCCCTGCTCGGAGGACTCGCCGGCGAAGGTGGAGTCGCCCCGGTTGTGGTACATGGTGGGGTCGTTGAGCCAGGCGGGGACCTTGAGGTCCTTCTTCGCGTCGGGGACGAAGGGGGTGCGGGGGAAGGACGCGGTGCCGGTCTTCGGGAACGTGGCCCGGCCGGCCGCGTAGTCGGCGTCGTCGAAGGGGACGCCGCCCTTGGTCAGGTAGGGGAACGCGCCCTTCGACAGGTAGGAGCGGGATCCCTCGCGGTAGTCGACGACGTCGGCGGTGTGGTTGGTGATGACGTCGAAGAAGACCTTCATCCCCTTCCCGTGCGCCTTGTCGATCAGCTTCTCCAGGTCGGCGTTGGTGCCGAAGTGCGGGTCGACCTGCGTGAAGTCGGTGATCCAGTAGCCGTGGTAGCCCGCCGAGGCGTCCTTGCCCTCGCCCTGGACCGGCTGGTTCTTGAAGATCGGAGCCATCCAGATGGCGGTGGTGCCGAGGCCCTTGATGTAGTCGAGCCGGTCGGTGAGGCCCTTGAGGTCACCGCCCTGGTAGAAGCCCTTGTCCGTCGGGTCCAGGCCGGTCTGCGACCGGGTGCCGGTGAGGCCGCCGCGGTCGTTGCGCGGGTCGCCGTTGGCGAACCGGTCGGGCAGGACGAAGTAGAACTGCTCCCGGGTCAGGTCGTGCCGGGCCGGCTCGGCGGCCAGCTTCGCGTCGGGGGGCGGGGCGGGGGCCTGTGCGGCGGCCGTCGCCGGGAGCACGGGCAGGAGCGTCACGGCCAGGGCGGCGGCGAGCACTCCTGCGGCAGGGCGTATCAAGGCGGGTTCTCCTCGGTCGCGGGGTGGAGGGCCGCCCGGCGGTGGCGGGTCCGATGGGTGCCGGGCGGCCCTGGTCTGCGGGGCGACGGCTCAGTTGCGCCAGGTGTCGGTCAGCGTGACCTTGCCGCTCGCGGGGACGGTGGCCGTACGGTTGGCGCCGCTCTCCCAGGTGACGTTCCCGGCGGCGTCCTTGCGCACGTACTTGTAGGCGAAGGCCGTACCGGCCGGCAGGGCGGCGTCGAGCTTCCAGACGGGGTAGGCCGCCGGGTCGAGCTTCGGGGCGGCGGCCGGGTTCCAGCTGCCGAGCTCGGGCCGGTCGCCGGTGACGTACACGTTCTGCCCGGGCACGGTCGTCGCGTTGACGGCGAACGAGGCGCCGGAGCCGGCGGAGGGCGGAGTCGTGTTGCAGGTACGGGCGTTGACGTGCAGGGCGAGGGCGGTGCCGGCGGCCAGGGTCGCCGTGAACTGCCCGGAACCGTTCACCGCGACGGGCCGTCCGCTCTGCACGTCGCAGTAGTCGCCGGCGGGGAGGGAGGTCTGGAAGGTGCGGGTGAGCGCGGACGCCTCGTGGTTGATGGCCACGTACGCCTTCGCGCCGCGCCCGAAGGCGATCCGGTCGCCGCCGTCGTCCCACCAGTTCGTGACGGACTGGCCGCGGGCCGCGTTGCGGAAGCCGACCATGGAGGAGATCTCCCGCCAGGCGTGCTGACACTTCCAGCCGTCGCTGTAACAGGAGTTGACCGTGCCGCCGTTGGGCGGGCCGGCGTCCTTGTCGGACCACTCGTAGCCGGAGTGCACGTCCGGGGAGCCGTAGGGCCAGGCCAGCATGAAGACGTTGGCCAGGGTGTAGGAGGAGCCGTCCTTGTGGCTGAGGGTGTCGCCGCCGCGCTCGGTGTCGTGGTTGTCGACGAAGGCGCCCGCCTGCGCGGACGGCATGTGGCCCCAGGCCTCGCCGAAGTTCTTCAGGTGGGCGAGGCTCTCATCGCGGAAGACCCGCTTGAGGTCGCGGGCGTACCGGAACTCCTGGACGTCGCCGCTGCCGAGGTACTCGCTCGGCGAGACGGCCTCCCCGGCCCCGAAGATGGCCTCGTGCTTCCAGTACACGCCGGGTTTGGTCAGCCGGGACTTGATGTTCGCCAGGTCGCCGGCCGGCATGTGCTTGGCGGCGTCGATCCGGAACCCGTCGACGCCGAGGGAGAGCAGGTCGTTGAGGTACCCGGCGATGCGGCCGCGTACGTACTCCTCCCCGGTGTCGAGGTCGGCGAGCTGCACCAGCTCGCAGTTCTGGACGTTGCCGCGGTCCTGGTAGTTGGAGATCGTCGCCCGGCAGTCGTCCATGTCGGCGCCGGAGTAGAGGCCGGGGTAGGCGTACTTCGTGTACGAACTCCCGCCGGTTCCGGTGTGGGTGGCGCCCGCGTCCGCCGGGCCGGCCATGTGGTTGATGACCGAGTCGGCGACGACCTTGACGCCGGCGGCGTGACAGGTGTCGACCATGGCCTTGAACGCGGCCCGGTCGCCGAGCCGTCCGGCGATCTTGTAGCTGACGGGCTGGTACGAGGTCCACCACTGGCTGCCCTGGACGTGCTCCTGGGGCGGCGAGACCTGGACGTACCCGTACCCGGCCGGGCCGAGGCTGTCGGTGCAGGCCTTGGCGACGGAGTCGAAGCGCCACTCGAAGAGCACGGCGGTCACGTCCCGCTCCCCGGGAGCGGCGGCCCGCGCCTGCGGCGCCTGGGCGGTGAGGGTCCCGGCGACGGCAACTGCCGTGACGGCGAAAAGGGTTGCAGCTCTGGCGGCTCTGACAGGCATGCGGGGTCCTCCTGGCGTAGAGGTGGGGATTGCAGGCGACCGTAGAGCCAGGCAGGGAGTGTTGCAAGAGTTTGCGCAAGAGGTTGCAGATTTGTTTCCGGGGGTGGGGCGGACGGCTGGTCGGGCCACCCGGCGCGGGGTTCGACTCGTCCGGATCAGGGAGGGTTTGGGGGGTTGGATGAGCAGGAGCGGGGCCGTCAGGGATGAGGCGAGGGGGCGGGGGTCGGCTCACCTGGCGCGCGGGGAGGTCGGAGGGCCTACGGGAGACCCACGGGTGCGGCCATAGCCCCTACCCGCCCGCCAGGACGACGACATCAGCCGCAGGAGACGTCAGACGGCCAAGACGCTTCGGATCCGTGCCTTCTTCGACCGGTTCAGCGTCTGCGAGCCGCCTGAGGTTGGTCAGCGGCAGGGGCGACATTGGCGACCGAGGTGGTGAATTCCCGGCCGGACGCGGCACGGATGTAGGCCAGCTCCATCCAGCGCTCCACTGCCGTGTCCGAGACGTTCTCGTTGACCACGGCCATCAGTTCGCCTTCGACGCCCGAAGCGATGTCGCGGACCCGGCGGCGCAGGAGCAGATGGGGAAGGTACTCGTACCGCTCACTCATCGGACGAACCCTCGATGGAGAAGACGAAGAGTTCCCAGCCGGCACATGCCCGCTCAAGCAGTTCCTCACTGATCCCGAACCACGCTCCCCAGCCCGCACCGTGGGCCCTCACGAGGGGCTGGAGCCTACTGGGCCCGTCCGAAGTCAGTCCCTCCGTGCCGTCCATTTCCATGGCATCCCTTTCCGAACTCGACGACCCGTTCGTGACGAGTCCAAGGAAACCGACGGAAGTCGGCGGACTCCACAGCATCGATGCGGCAGGCTTGACGCAGATCCGTGCACGAGGTTCCGAACTGTGAGAAGGGGCCGGCATGGGACTTGCTGGACGGCGGAGGGCCCTGGGCTACAGTCAGGAGGAACTGGCCGAACTGCTCGGCGTGGACCGTACGACGGTCGGGCGCTGGGAGAGCGGCAAGGTCGAGCCGCAACCACCCCAGCGACGACGCCTGGCAACCACCCTCGGGATCAGTCTCCAAGAGCTCGGCGACCTCCTCGCGGAGCCACGAGCCGCAGGCCCGGAGGCCCCCGGGAACCAGTGCAGTGACCACCCGACCGCGGGAGACCTCGACGAGATGATCCGCCGCGAATTCCTCCGCATCCTCACGATCAGCGGTGCGCTTTCCTCCTTCCCGATGGACGACGCCGACGCCCTCTCGGACGGGGCGGCAAGGGGGACGCCTGCAGATTTCGAGCGGATGAACGCCCACCTTTGGCAGGTCTATCGACTGGCCCGTTCGAAAGGCTCCGTCTACACGATCATCCGTGACCAGCTGACGACGTTGAACGAGGCGCTGTCCTCCGGCCGGGGCGATTCCCGCCTCCTCCTGAGTGCGGCGGCCGATCTCTTCCAAATGGCAGGCGAGGTCGCCTTTGACGGCAACAGGTACGCCGATGCGGCCGCCTCGTACACGCTCGCGGCGTCCGTCAGCAAGGACGCGGACGCCTACGACCTGTGGGCCTGCGCCCTTGTTCGCCACGCCTACGTGGACATGTCCGAGCAGCGCTACGGTCAGGCGGCACAGATGCTCGACGCGGCCGAGCGATTGGCCGGACGAGGAAACAGCAGTCTGTCCACCCGCCAGTGGGTCGCGTCGGTCCAGGCGGAGGCCTACGCGGGCCTTGGTGACCTGAGTGCCTGCGAACGTGCACTGGACCGAGCCGAGAAGGTCCGTGACCTCGCTTCCGACAGCGCCAACGGCGGATGGTTGCGATTCGACGGAACACGACTCGCCGAGGAGAGGGGAGCCCGGTACCTGAAGCTCGGCCGTTTGGACTTGGCAGAGGAGACGCTGAACCGCGCCTTGGATGAGGCCGCTCTGCTATCCGGACAGTCCTATCGTCGCAAGGGGGCCGTGCTGGCGGACTTGGCCGCCGTCGGGGCGAGGCGACGCGATCCCGAACAGCTCATGGCGTACGGGCGGCAGGCCATCCATCTGGCGCAGGCCTCATCATCCGGCTATATCGTCCGTAGACTCCTGGCGCTGTGCGCCGAGTTCGGCCCGATGAGGCACGACCGTCGCGTGGCAGAGCTGGGAGCGGACATCGCCATGCTGAACACACCATGAGGAGAAGGGTCGGCATGCCACAGACCGAAGGCGCACGATTGTTCCGGGAGACGTGGATCGCGGGCGTCCACCAGCACTTTCCCGGGGAGCCCAAGCCGGGCTACGTCACGCCGTGGGCCGATACGCCGCAGTGGGAACGCGAGGCTGCCGGCTCCGTCTACGAACAGGTACGGCACTTCGTGAAGCTCAGCGGCGGCCACACGTCCCGATTGTCACGCGAGCAGAAGGGCCGGTTCGTCGCGACATGCTGGACGGCCCAAATGTACAAGCAGTTCGAGGACCCGAAGCCCGGGTACGTCGCTGACTGGCCCGAACTGCCCACCTGGCAGCAGGAAACCGACTCGGACATCTTCGAGGCCATCGAGAAGGCCGTTGACTGAGCCGCTTCTCGCCACAGGACGGTCGTAGGACACCGGCCGCGAGAAGGGCGTAGCGATCTGCCTAATCCGGAGGCTTCCCAGGCCCTTGTGGTCGTCTCGTCGGGTGGGCGGGGCGCGGTCGTGGTCCCGGGAAGGGTGTGGCGGGCGCATGCCGTGTCGGGCAGCGCCCTCCCCTTCGCCGCACCGCTGAGGGCCCCGCCCCCTACGCCCCCGGGCCCGGGCCCGTGGAGCCGCGGACGACCAGTTCCGGTTGGAAGACGTACTCCGTGCGCTGGACCGGGGTGCCGGCCACCGCTTCGAGGAGGGCGCCGACCGCCGCCGTCGCCATGGCGCGGACGGGTTGGCGGACCGTCGTCAGGGGCGGGTCCGTGAACGCGATGAGCGGGGAGTCGTCGAAGCCGACCACCGAGACGTCCTCCGGCACCCGCAGCCCCCGTTCCCGGGCCGCCCGTACGACGCCCAGCGCCATCGGGTCGCTGCCGCACACGATGCCGGTGCAGCCCCGGTCGAGGAGGGCCCCGCCGGCGGCGTGGCCGCCCTCGACCGTGAACAGGGTGCGCTGGATCAGCCCCTCCTCCTCGGCCGAGGGAACGGCCGCCAGGAACCCCTGCTCCTTGCGCGCCGACGGCACGTACCGCGTCGGCCCGATCGCCAGGCCGATCCGCCGGTGCCCGAGTTCCTCCAGGTGCCGGACGGCCATGTCGGCGGCGGCCCGGTCGTCCGGGGAGACGAAGGGCGCGCTGATCCCCTCGTTGAACCCGTTGATCAGTACGAACGGCACGCCGCGCGCCGCCAGTCGCCGGTAGCGCGACGGGTCGGCGTGCGCGTCGGCGTGCAGTCCGGACAGGAAGACGATGCCGGTGACCCCGCGTTCCTCCAGCTGTTCCACCAGTTCGTCCTCGGTGGCCCCGCCCGGCGTCTGCGTGCACAGCACCGGCGTGTATCCGTGGCCGGCCAGCGCCTGCTCGATCACCTGGGCGAACGCCGGAAAGATCGGGTTGGTGAGTTCGGGGATGAGCAGCCCGACGAGCCCGTTGCTGCGGCGCTTGAGCCGGACGGGCCGCTCGTAGCCGAGCAGGTCGAGCGCGGCCAGCACCTTGTGCCGGGTGCCGGCGGCCACGCCCGACTTGCCGTTGAGCACGCGACTGACGGTCGCCTCGCTGACCTGGGCCTGCGCGGCGATGTCCGTCAGCCGCAACGGGGAAGTCACCCCCGCCACCACACGGCGCTGTCGGCGGGCAGAACACCGGGCAGGACGCCGGACGCGGTACCGGCGACGTCGGGAGCACAGCTGCTCAGCAGCACTTCGCTCGCGCCGGGAGCCGCGTACGCGACGGGCTCGCCGGTGGTGTTGACGGTGCACACGAAGCGGCCCCGGCGGAACGCCAGCACCCCGGCGGGGGCGGGCAGCCACTCGACGTGGTCGCCCGCGCCGAGGTCGGACTGCTCGCGGCGGATCCGCAGGGCGGCCCGGTACAGCTCCAGGGTGGACGCCGGGTCGCCGGTCTGCGCCTCGACGCTCAGGCCCGCCCACTCGGCGGGCTGCGGCAGCCAGCTGCCGCCGTCGCCGAAGCCGTACGGGGCCCGGTCGCCGGACCACGGGATCGGGACGCGGCAGCCGTCGCGCAGGCCGTCCTGCCCGTTGGCCTTGAAGAACGAGGGGTCCTGGCGGACCTCGTCCGGGAGGTCCACGACCTCGGGCAGCCCGAGTTCCTCGCCCTGGTAGACGTACGCCGATCCGGGCAGGGCCAGCATGAGCAGCGCGGCGGCGCGCGCCCGTTCCAGACTGCCGAAGCGGGTGCGGTGGCGCACGACGTCGTGGTTGGACAGCACCCAGGTGGTGGGGGCGCCGACGGGACGCATCGAGTCGAGGGAGTCGTCGATGGCGCCGCGCAGCGCTTCGGCGTCCCAACCGGTGTTCAGGTAGTGGAAGTTGAAGGCCTGGTGGAGTTCGTCGGGGCGCAGGTAGAGGGCGGTGCGGTCGGCGCTGGGGGTCCAGGCCTCGGCGACGCCGATGCGGTCGCCGGCGTACTCGTCCAGCACGGTGCGCCAGGAGCGGTAGATCTCGTGGACGCCGTCCTGGTCGAAGAAGGGCAGCACCTGGTTGCCGAGCAGCTTGAGCTGTTCGTCGCGGCCGAGGTCGGGCAGGCCGGGGGCCTTGACGAGGCCGTGGGCGACGTCGATGCGGAAGCCGTCGGCGCCGAGGTCGAGCCAGAACCGCAGGATGGAGCGGAACTCGTCCTGGACGGCGGGGTGTTCCCAGTTGAAGTCGGGCTGTTCGGGGGCGAAGAGGTGCAGGTACCACTCGCCGTCGGCGACGCGGGTCCAGGCGGGTCCACCGAAGATGGACTCCCAGTCGTTCGGGGGCTCCGCACCGTCGGCCCCCCGGCCCGGGCGGAAGTGGAAGCGCTCGCGCAGCGGGGTGCCGGGGCCCTCCCGCAGTGCCTGCTTGAACCATTCGTGCTGGTCGGAGCAGTGGTTGGGGACGAGGTCGACGATGATGCGCAGGCCCAGGTCGTGGGCTTCGCGTATCACCGCGTCGGCGTCGTGCAGGGTGCCGAACATGGGGTCGATGGCCCGGTAGTCGGCGACGTCGTAGCCGGCGTCGGCCTGCGGGGAGGCGTAGAAGGGGCTCAGCCAGACGGCGTCGACGCCGAGCTCCTTGAGGTAGGGCAGTCGGGTGCGGATGCCTTCGAGGTCCCCCATGCCGTCCCCGTTGGAGTCGGCGAAGCTGCGCGGATAGACCTGGTAGATCACCGCTTCTCTCCACCAACCGGGCAGGGTGCCGGTCGGGGCGGGAAGTGCGTCGGCGAGGTGCTGGGTCATGTCGTCCTTGGAGAGGTCGGGCCGGGAGGTGGAGCGGGCGGGCGCGGCTGCTGGTGAGCCGCCGGGTGGTGGGCGGCTCAGGTGGTCAGCGGCTCGGGTGGTCAGCCCTTGGTCGCGCCCGCCGTCATCCCGGCGACGAGGTGACGCTGGGCGAAGAGGAAGAACACGGCTGCGGGGATCGCGATGAGGACGGAGGCCGCGCTCATCGCTCCCCAGTTGGAGGTGTACTGGGTGACGAAGGTCTGGAGTCCGCCGGCCAGGGTGAGGTTCTCCTCGCCGACCATGAAGGCGGAGGCGTAGGCGACTTCGCCCCAGGCGGTGATGAAGGCGTAGAAGCCGGTGACGGCGAGGCCGGGCTTGGCGAGCGGGAGGATCAGCCGCCAGAAGGTGCCGAACGGGTTGAGTCCGTCGACGCGTCCGGATTCGTCGATCTCGACGGGGATGGTGTCGAAGAAGCCCTTCATCATCCACGCGCAGAACGGCACGGCGATGGTGAGGTACGTGATGATCAGGCCGAGCGGCTGGTTGAGCAGCCCCAGCTCGCCCATCAGGTTGTAGAGCGGGACGATGAGGATCGCCATGGGGAACATCTGCGTGATGAGCAGGGTCCACATGAGGGGCTTCATGCCGGGGAACTTGAACCGGCTGACGGCGTATCCGGTGGTGGCGGCGATGAACACGCCGAGCACGGTGGTGACGCCGGCGACGAGGACGGAGTTCGCGAACCAGCTGAGGAAGTGGGTGTCCTCCAGCAGGTGGCCGTAGTTCGCGAGGGTCGGTTCCTTGACGAAGTCGGTGGTGATGGCGTGCTGCGCGGGCTTGAGCGAGGTCAGCAGGATCCAGAGGACCGGGAAGACGGCGATCACGGACGCCCCGACGAGGGTGGCGTGCAGGGCGAAGGAGGCGAGCGGGGAGCGGCTGCCGCGCGGGCGGGCGGGGTGCGCCGCGGCGGGCGGAGCCGCCGGGCCGGTGCGCGTGCCGGTCCCGGCGTCGGTGGTCGTGGAAGTGGTCACGGTCACCACACCTCTCCCTGCTTGCGCAGCGAGCGCCGGTAGACCAGCGCGAAGATCATGAGCAGGGCCAGGATGAGGACGCCCCAGGTCGCGGAGCCGGCGAAGTCGCGCGGGCTGGCGACGAAGGCCTCGCGGAAGGCCTGGGTCACGAGGATCTCGGTGGAGTCACCGGGCCCGCCCCGGGTGAGCAGGAAGATCACCGGGAACATGTTGAAGGTCCAGATGGTGGAGAGCAGGATGACGGTCATGCTCACCGCGCGCAGTCCGGGCAGGGTGATGTGCCGGAAGCGCTGCCAGGCGGAGGCCCCGTCCATCTCGGCGGCCTCGTACAGCTCTCCGGGGATGGACTGCAGTCCGCCGAGCAGGGCGACCATCATGAAGGGGACGCCGAGCCAGACGTTGACGGCGATGACGGAGAACTTGGCCCAGGTGGGGTCGTCGAGCCACGGGATCGCGGCGATGCCGCCGCCGTCGAGGACCTTGTTGAGGATGCCGTTGTCGCGGTTGAAGAGGAACCGCCAGGCGAAGACGGAGACGAAGCCGGGGACGGCCCAGGGCAGGATGAGCGCCATCCGGTAGGCGGCGCGGCCCCGGAACTGCCGGTTGAGCATGTTGGCCAGGCCGAGGCCGAGGCCGAAGGTGATGGACACGCACGCGACGGTCCACACCACCGTCCACACCAGCCGCTGCAGGAACACCGGGTCGCCGAGGACGGCCACGTAGTTGTCGAGGCCGACGAACTCGTACGTCGCCTCGATGTGGCGGACGCCGATGGTGCGGGCGACGTTGCGTTCGTTGGCGTCGGTCAGCGACAGGTAGATGCCGCGGACGAGCGGCCAGCCGATGATCACGCCGAGGACGAGGACGACCGGGGCGATCATCGTCCAGGCGTACCAGTGCGTGGCGAGGGCCCGCTTGAAGCCGGGGCGCGGGCCGCGTGCGCCGCCGGTGCCTGCGCTGTCAGTCCTGCGGCTCCGGCCGCGGACGGGACCGGTGGTACCGGCTACCCCGTCCGCGGCCTTCGCCACCGACTGGCTGGTGTGAGCAGCCATGGTTCGTTACTTCCAGCCCTTGAGGATCTTGCGGAACTCTGCTCCGGCGGCCTTGGCGGCTTCCTCCGGGGTGGAGGTGCCGGTGAGGGCCTTGGTGTATTCGACCTTCAGCGGCTCGAAGAGGGAGCCGTTCTCCGGGATCCAGGCGCGCTCGACGGCCTTGTCGACGGCCGGCTTGAAGAACTGGACCATCTCGCTGCTCTTGACGTCCGGCTGGTCGTAGGCGGCGGTACGGGTCGGCAGCAGGCTCAGCTCCTTGGCGGACTGGACCTGCACCTCCTGCGAGGTGAGGTACTCGACGAAGGCGTGCGCCGCGGCGCGGTTCTTGGAACCGGCGTACACGGCGAGGTCGTGGCCGCCCTGGGGGGCGCCCGCCTTGACGGAGCCGGCCGGGACGGCGGCGACGCCGAGGTTGGCCTTGTCCTTGAACTGCTCACCGGCGTAGGTGTCGGCGACGGCCCAGGGGCCGTTGATCATCATGGCGACCTCGCCGGACTTGAAGGCCGTCTGCATGTTGGCGAAGCCGTCGGTGGCGTTGGTCACCGCGGCGCCCGAGGTGACGAGGTCACGCGCGGCCTTGAAGGCCTTGACGCCCGCCGGGTTGTCGACGGTGACCGTCTTGTTCTTGGCGTCGACCAGGTCGCCGCCCTCGCCGTAGATGAACGGGAAGAGCCAGTAGGAGTCGTCGCCGCGCAGGTAGAGGCCGGTCTTGCCGCTCTTCGCCTTGATCGCGGCGGCGGCCGTCTTCAGCTCCTCCAGCGTGGTGGGGGGCTGGACGCCGGCGTCCGCGAGCATCTTCTTGTTGTAGAAGAGGCCGAGGGTGTCGATGACCTGCGGGACGGCGAAGGTCTTGCCGTCGTACTTGCCGCTGGCCGCGGCCTGCGGCAGGAACTCGGCGTCGATCTTCTTGGCCGTCTCGGCGGGAACCTCGTCGAGGTAGCCGAGGGAGGCGAAGTCGGCGACCCAGCCGACGTCCGCGCGGATCACGTCAGGGGCTTCGGCGCCGGAGTTGAAGGCGTTCTTGACCTTGTTCTGCGCGTCGCCGTACGGGACGTTGACGTACTTGACCGTGACCTTCGGGTGCTTGGCGGTGAACGCCTCGGCGATCTTCTGGAAGCTCGCCTTCTCGGCCTCGTTCGAGGTGTCCCACCAGGTGACCGTGCCGCTCAGTTCACCGCCGGCCTTGATGTCCCCGGTGTCGTCCTTGGTGTCACCACCGCAAGCCGTCGCCGCGAGCGCCAGGGCCGCGACCAGCGCGGTGGCCGCTATGCCACGCCGCATATGAACTCCTTCGATGATCCCGGCCGCGTCCCTGCGGTCCCGAGTTGCCGAGAACGTAACAAGACTGAAAGCCGACCGAAAGACCTTGCGGCAATTTTCTGCAAGACGCGGCGATCGTTACATCCGTGTGTCCGTACGGTTGCCTCGGCTTGCTGTTAGTTCGACCCACCTTCGAGTGTCCGGGCCCGCAACCATGGGGTGTGTACCCGCGTTGACCCCGATATGACCCACGAGTTGACGGCCTCCGGGCTTGCAAGCGCTTCCAGCAACCCCACCACGAGCGGTGGCTGGTGGCGCGATGCCGTCATCTACCAGGTCTACGTGCGCTCCTTCGCGGACGGCGACGGCGACGGGATCGGCGACCTGCGCGGGGTCCGCGAGCGGCTCCCGCACCTGGCCCGGCTCGGCGTGGACGCGGTGTGGCTGACCCCCTTCTACGTCTCCCCCCAGGCCGACGGCGGCTACGACGTCGCCGACTACCGCGCCGTCGACCCGCTCTTCGGGGACCTCTCCGACGCCGACGACCTGGTCCGCGCCGCGCACGCGCTCGGCCTGCGGGTCATCGTCGACGTGGTGCCGAACCACACCTCCGAGCAGCACCCCTGGTTCCGGGAGGCCCTCGCCGCCGGGCCGGGCAGCCCGGCCCGGGAGCGGTACCTGTTCCGGCCCGGGCGCGGCGCGGACGGGGGGCGGCCGCCGAACGACTGGGAGTCCGTCTTCGGCGGTCCCGCCTGGACGCGGGTGCCGGACGGGGACTGGTACCTGCACCTCTTCGCCCCCGAGCAGCCCGACCTGGACTGGGAGCACCCGGAGGTGGCGGCGGAGTTCGCGTCGGTCCTGCGGTTCTGGCTGGACCTCGGGGTGGACGGCTTCCGCATCGACGTGGCCCACGGCATGGTCAAGGCACCCGGGCTGCCCGACATCGGCCGTGGCGCGCAGGCCACGCTGATCGGCACCGAACCGCTCCCCTTCTTCGATCAGGACGGGGTCCACGAGATCCACCGTTCCTGGCGCCGGCTGCTGGACTCCTACGGGGGCGAGCGGATCGGCGTCGCCGAGGCGTGGGCGCCGACCTCGGAGCGGCTCGCGCTGTACGTCCGGCCCGACGAGCTGCACCAGGCCTTCAACTTCCGGTTCCTGAACTGTCCGTGGGACCCGGCCGCGATGCGGACCGTCATCGACGAGTCCCTGGCGGCGACGGCCTCGGTGGGGGCGCCGACCACGTGGGTGCTGTCCAACCACGACGTCGTGCGGCACGTGACCCGGTACGGGGGCGGGCCGCGGGGCCTGGCCCGGGCGCGGGCGGCGGCGCTGCTGATGTTGGCGCTGCCGGGTTCGGCGTACGTGTACCAGGGGGAGGAACTGGGGCTGCCGGAGGTCACCGACCTGCCCGACGAGGCCCGCCGCGACCCGGCGTTCCGCCGCGGCCGGATCCCGCGCCAGGCCGGCTCCCCGGCCCCCGCGCCGGGGAGCGGGGAAGCGGAGGCCGCCGAGGCCGCCGGGCAGGACGGGCTCCGCGACGGGTGCCGGATCCCGCTGCCCTGGTGCGGCGAGGAGCCGCCGTACGGTTTCGGCGGCGCCGGCAGCTGGCTCCCGCAGCCCGGTGACTGGGCCGGGCTGAGCGTGGCCGCCCAGACCGGGGACCCGCACTCCACCCTGGAGCTGTACCGGGCGGCCCTGGAACTGCGCCGGGCGATGCCGGGCCTGGGCGCCCCGGAAGCCGGCCGGTGCGCGGCGGACGCTCCGCCCGCCCCGGCCGATACCGCGCCGGCCGAGGTTCCCGGCGCCCGCACCCCCGGAGCCGTCGCCCCTTCCGGCATGGAGTGGCTGCCGGCGCCCGACGGAGTCCTCCTCTTCACCCGCCCCGGCTTCGCCTGCACCGTCAACACCGGGTCGGAGCCGGTGGAGCTGCCGGCCCCGGGGCGGCCCGTCCTGTCGAGCTCGCCGGTGCGGACGGACGGGCGTACCGTCCTGCTCCCGGCGGATTCCTGCACGTGGTGGGCAATCTGAACGCGCGCCCGGTACAGTCCCATCCCGTGACCGCACGGCTAGCCGACATCGCAGCCCAGGCGGGGGTCAGCGAAGCCACAGTCAGCCGCGTGCTCAACGGCAAGCCCGGTGTGGCCGCAGGCACCCGCGAGTCCGTGCTGGCCGCCCTCGACGTCCTCGGCTACGAGCGTCCCGTACGGCTGCGGCAGCGCAGCGCGGGGCTCGTCGGGTTGATAACGCCCGAGCTGGACAACCCGATCTTCCCGGCGCTCGCGCAGGTCATCGGGCAGGCCCTGACCCGCCAGGGGTACACCCCCGTACTGGCCACGCAGACGCCCGGCGGGTCCACCGAGGACGAGCTGACGGAGATGCTGGTCGACCGCGGCGTCTCCGGGATCATCTTCGTCTCGGGATTGCACGCCGACACCACCGCCGACATGGGTCGCTACGACCAACTCCGCGGCCAGGGCGTCCCGTACGTCCTGATCAACGGGTTCTCCGACAAGGTGCGGGCCCCCTTCGTCTCCCCCGACGACCGGGCCGCCATGCAGCTCGCCGTGACCCACCTGACGGCGCTCGGGCACACCCGGATCGGGCTGGCCGTCGGGCCGAAGCGGTTCGTGCCGGTGCTGCGCAAGATCGAGGGCTTCCGGCTGGGCATGAAGGAGCGGCTCGGGCTCGACGGGGCCGAGGCGGAGGAGCTGATCCAGCACTCCCTCTACACCCTGGAGGGCGGGCAGGCCGCGGCGGCCGCGCTGATCTCCCGGGGCTGCACCGCCGTGGTGTGCGCGAGCGACATGATGGCGCTGGGCGCGATCCGTGCCGCCCGGCAGCAGGGACTGCGCGTCCCGCAGGACGTGTCGGTCGTGGGCTTCGACGACTCCCCCCTCATAGCGTTCACCGATCCGCCGCTGACCACGATCCGCCAGCCGGTCCTGGCGATGGGGCAGGCCGCGGTGCGGACCCTGCTGGAGGAGATCGGCGGTACGCCGGCCCCGCACAGCGAGTTCGTCTTCCTGCCCGAGCTGGTGGTCCGTGGTTCGACCGCTTCCGGGCCGGGCCAGCGGCGGGCCCGGGAAGCCTCGGCCCGGTAGGAGCCGGGGTTGTAGTCCGCAGGGCGGACCCCCCGCTCCCCAAGACCGTCCCGAGGGATGATCGGAGGGGAGATCCCATCTGGCAGACTCTCTCCCCATGGGTGAAGCGAGCGTGAAGACACTGGAAACCCGGACGGACGTCTCGTCACCCCCCGTGACCGAGTACGAGGCCCGTCCGGCGTCCGAACGCACCCTCCTCACGCGGCTGCGCGCACCGCGCCGGCCCCGCATCTGGTTCGAGATCCTGCTGATCGCCGTCAGCTACTGGACGTACTCGCTGATCCGCAACGCGGTGCCCGAGCAGAAGGCCGCCGCACTGGCGAACGCCGACTGGATCTGGGAGC
The DNA here is from genome assembly GCF_055574495.1 of Streptomyces sp. NPDC029836. NCBI lineage: Bacteria > Bacillati > Actinomycetota > Actinomycetes > Kitasatosporales > Streptomycetaceae > Streptomyces > Streptomyces sp. NPDC029836. The sequence continues at coordinate 476,676 of NZ_JBVHZI010000002.1, forward strand.
TGGAGCGGAGCCTGGGCATCGCCGTGGAGCAGGGCGTCAACCACGGCATCAACTCGGTGACGTGGCTGATCGTCGGCATGAACTACTACTACGCGACCCTCCACTTCGTGGTGACCATCGGCGTGCTCGTGTGGATCTACCGCTTTCATCCGGGGCGGTACGCCGCGACCCGCCTGATCCTCTTCGCCACCACGGGCGTCGCCCTCGTCGGCTACTACCTGTACCCGCTCGCGCCGCCCCGGCTGATGAACGGGCAGAACTTCATCGACACGGTGCTCGTGCACCACACCTGGGGTTCCATGGCCTCCGGGAACCTGAAGAACATGTCGAACCAGTACGCCGCGATGCCGTCCATGCACATAGGGTGGTCGCTCTGGTGCGGGCTGACGATCTTCGCGGTCGCCTCGGCCCCCTGGGCCCGGATCCTGGGTCTGCTCTACCCCACGGCGACCCTCGTCGTCATCGTGGCCACCGCGAACCACTTCTGGCTCGACGCCGTCGGCGGAATGATCTGCCTGGCCTTCGGCTACGGCGTCTCGCGGGCCTGGTACGGCGCACTGCCGCACCGGCTGCCGCGCCACCCCGAGCGCGATGACGCCCACCCGGCGACGGACCTGCTGAACCGCCTGCGCCCCCGCACCCGCGCCTGAGGCGGGTGCGGACGCGCGGGCGCCGCGATCAGGAGGACTGCTCCGTCAGGATCGCCGGGTCCGACAGGCCGGCCGCGCCGGTCTCCACCTTGCCGGCGAAGCGCCGGCCGAAGTCCGCGACCTCGGACGAGGTGACCGTCACGTCGTACCAGCGCTTCGTGTTCTTCAACGGGACGCTGTGGGTGACGGTGGCGCCCTTGGCCACCGTGAGGCGCTTGGGGCCGCCGCCGTAGGCGTTGGTGACCGTGAGCGTCGCCGTCGAAGCCCCCGCGTTGGTGAGGGTGAGGTCCAGGTTGCCCGTGCCCGCGTTGTGGCGGGCCGTGACCTCGGGGCCGGCGCTGGTGCCGGGGTTGCGGAAGCCGCGCAGGAACCCGTTCGGGCCGTGGACGGTGAGGTCGGTGACACCGGCCGAGTAGCGGGTGTTCCAGGTGTCCGAGATCGTCCTGCCGGCCTCGGTGGTGTACGTCCAGGGGGCGTCGGTCCGGTTGGCCGCGGTGACGTAGAACTGCGCACCCAGGTCCGGGCCGCCGCTGAACGTCAGCCGGAACCTGCCCTCGCCGATGAGCGCCGAGCCGTCCACGTACGGGGCGTAGCCCAGCGGGCGGGTGCGGCACAGGCCCTTCTCCTGGCGCGGCATGGCGCCCACGGCCGGCGGGGTGGCCCGGAAGTCGGGGTGGCGCTCGCGGTCCTGCGGCGCCCACGCTCCGGTGTCGGGCAGCGACACCGTGGCGGTGTCCTTGCGGGCGAAGTCGAAGGCCGAGGTCAGGTCACCGCAGACGGCGCGGCGCCAGGGCGAGATGTTGGGCTCGTGCACACCGAAGCGCTGCTCCATGAAGCGCAGCACGGAGGTGTGGTCGAAGGTCTCGGAGCAGGAGTAGCCGCCGGTGCTCCACGGGGAGACGACCAGCATGGGCACGCGCGGGCCCAGCCCGTACGGTCCGGCGACGTAGCCGGCCTTGCCGGGGAAGACGTCCAGTGCGGTCGGCGTGGTCGACAGGCCCTGGTCGGCGTTCGCGGGGGCGTACGGCGGGACGACGTGGTCGAAGAAGCCGTCGTTCTCGTCGTAGGTGATGAAGAGCGCGGTACGGGCCCAGACGTCCGGGTTGGAGGTCAGCGCGTCCAGCACCTGCGCGATGTACCACGCGCCGTAGTTGGAGGGCCAGTTCGAGTGCTCGCTGAAGGCCTCGGGGGCCGCGATCCAGGAGACCTGGGGCAGCGTGCCTGCGGCGACGTCCGCGCGCAGCCGGTCGAAGTAGCCCTCGCCGGTCCGCGCGTCGGTGCCGGTGCGGGCCTTGTCGAAGAGCGGGTTCCCCGGCTGGGCGCCCCGGTACTTGTTGAAGTACAGGAGCGAGTTGTCCCCGTAGTTGCCGCGGTAGGCGTCGTTGATCCAGCCCCAGGAGCCGGCGGCGTCGAGGCCGTCGCCGATGTCCTGGTAGACCTTCCAGGAGACGCCCGCCTCCTCCAGGCGCTCGGGGTAGGTGGTCCAGTCGTATCCGGCTTCGGCGTTGTCGAGGACCGGGCCGCCGTTCTTGCCGTCGTTGCCGGTGTGGCCGGACCAGAGGTAGTAGCGGTTGGGGTCGGTCGAGCCGATGAACGAGCAGTGGTAGGCGTCGCAGATGGTGAACGCGTCGGCGAGCGCGTAGTGGAACGGGATGTCCTCGCGCGTCAGGTGGGCCATGGTCGCCGGCGTCTTGGCGGGCACCCAGTTGTCGTACTTGCCCTTGTTGAAGGCGCTCTGGCCGCCGGCCCAGTCGTGGTTGAGGCCTTGGAGGAACTCCATGCCGAGGTCGTCCGACGGCGGACGGAAGGGCAGCGTCTCCTTGCCCGCGTTGTCGCTCTGGTGCCAGACGGACTTGCCGCTCGGCAGGGTCACGGGGCGCGGGTCACCGAAGCCGCGGACGCCGCGCAGCGCACCGTAGTAGTGGTCGAAGGAACGGTTCTCCTGCATCAGGACCACGATGTGCTCGACATCGGCGATGGTCCCGGTGGTCCCCTGCGCGGGGATGGAGGCGGCGCGCGCGATGCTCTCGTTGAGCAGGCTCAGGGCGGCGGCGCCGCCGGTGAGCTGGAGAAAACGGCGGCGGTTGAGTTCTGCCATGGCGAGAGTGACCTCTGCTTTGTTCGTGGGTGTTGACCGTTCCCAAGGACAGCGCCCCGGGAAAACCGGGGAGGGAGCCGTGTATGACGGTGACGGGTACACGAGACGAACGGCAGCCGGATTCCGGCCGAGTTCACCGCGGACCGTGCGTCGGTGCGGCCGGCGGTACGGGCACGGCGCACTCCCGGTCCCCGGTGATCCGCCGGTAGGCGTGCGCGGCGACCCACATCCACGCGCCGGGCGATGCCATAAGGGCGCGCACGGCACCGGCGTGGGCCGCGGCCACGGGGCCGCGTACGGCGAGCGAGGCCTGCGAGCGCGCCTTCCCCTCCCCCACCCCCACCCCCGGGCACCGCGAGGACTGCGCCCCGCCGAAGTCGTCCACGGCATCGCCCCGCTCGACCGCCGCGTCAGGGGGCGGCGGGGCCTTGGTCGCGGTGGGTGATCCGGCCGCCCGACACCGTCAGGCGGATCGGGGCCTCGGCCAGTTCGTCCGGTGCGGCCGTGACCGGGTCGACGGCGAAGGCCGTCAGGTCCGCCCGGTGGCCGGGGGCGATCCGGCCGGCCACCCACTGCTCCCCCGCCGCGAGCGCGGCGTGCGAGGTCATCCCCTCCAGGGCCATCAGGCCCGTCAGGTAGCGGCCGGCGGCTGCCGCGCCGCGCGGGCGCAGCGCCGTCGCGAGGACCTGGCGGGCGTCGTGGTGGGCGATGGGCCAGTCGGAGCCGAGGGCCAGGACCGCGCCCGCGTCCCGCAGGTCCCGGCAGCGCCAGGCCCGGGCGGCCCGCTCGTCGCCGAGCCGTTTGGACCATTCGTCGGTGTGGTCGGCGCGGGTGTACGCGGTGTGCGGGGGCTGCATGGAGGCGATCACGCCGAGTTCGGCGAACCGCCCCAGCTGGTCGTCGGGGACGGTCTCGATGTGTTCGATCCGGTGCCGCATCGCGCCGTGCGCGCCGAGGGAGGCGACGGTGTCCAGGACGTGTCGGACGGCCGCGTCGCCGATGGCGTGGGTGGCGGTGCGGACCCCGGCGGTGTCGAGGATGCGTACGGCGCGGGCGTAGGCGGGGAGGTCGGGCCAGAAGGCGTCGGTGCCCTGGCCGTGGCAGTCGGCGTGCTCCAGCCAGGCGGTGCCGCCCTCGACGGTGCCGTCCATGAAGAACTTGACGCCGCCGACCTGCCAGTGCCGGCCGCCGGTGAGTTGCAGCTCGATGAGTTCGGCCAGTTCCTCGTCGCTCGCGCCCGGCATGCACCAGGGGGCGAGGCGCAGCCGCAGCGGCAGGTCGCCCTCGTACTCGACGGTGGCGAGGAGGGCGGGTACGTCGCCGTCGCCGAGGTCCATGACGTGGGCGCCGGTCAGGCCGGTGGCGGCCATCTCGCCGAGCAGGGCGAGGAGGCGGGCGCGGCGGGCGGCGGCGGTGGGCTTGGGGGCGACGGCGCCGACGAGGGACATCGCGGCGTGCTCGATGAGGTGGCCGGTGGGGCGTACGGCGCCGGTGGCGTCGGTGTCGCAGACGATCTCGGAGCGTTGGGCGAACGTGCGGGGGCCAGTGATGCCCGCGGCGGCGAGGGCCGGGCCGGTGGCGAGGGCGGAGTGGCCGTCGTAGAGGCGCAGGAAGGCGGGGGCGCCGGCGAGGGCGTCCTCGACGAGGGCGCGGTCGACGGGCCGGCCGCCGAAGGCGTTGTGGTCGAGGCCGTGGCCGAGGACCCAGCCGCCGGGGCCGCGCTCGGCCGTGCGCAGCGCGGCGCGCAGTTCATCGAGGTCGCGGACGGTGGAGAGGTCGGTTCCGGCGGCCATCTCGACGCCCCACACGGGGTGGCTGTGGGCGTCGGTCAGGCCGGGGGTGAGGGTGGCGCCGACCAGGTCGACGACCTCGGTGCCGGGTCCGCGCCAGTCCCGTACGTCGCTCTCCTGGCCGACGGCGATGATCTGCCCGTCGCGGACGGCTACCGCACCGGCTTCGGGGCGGGCGGGGTCGAGCGTGCGGACTCGGGCTCCGGTGAGGACGGTGTCGGCAGCGGGCACGGCTCTGCTCCTTCGAGGGGGGTGCGGGGGACTTCGGCTTCGGCTTCGGCTCGGGGTTCCGCCGCGGCTTCCGTAGGGTCCTCGGCGAAGCGGGCGTAGACCTCCGGGCGACGGGACTTGAGTCGCCGGGCGAGGCCGAGACCGAGGAGGAACACGGCGGGGACGACGGCCACGAGGACGGTGTTGACGGTGGTGGAGGCGGCGGTGAACAGGCCGACCTTGGAGACGACGAGGAAGATCGCGACGGTCAGCAGGGCGGCCGCCGTGACCGGCGCGACCAAGGTGCGCCAGGGCCCCTCGGCGTGGACGTGGCGCCGGAAGTACACCGGTACGGCGATGGCGGCGAGCAGCATCAGGGCCATGAGGCCGATCATGCCCGGGGTGTTCACCCAGAGCAGGAGCTGTTGGTACGGGTCGGCCCCGGCGAGCGCGAACACGAGGACGATGACGGCGCCGAGGACGGTCTGGGCGGCTCCGGCGAGGTACGGGGAGCCGTGCCGGGGGTGGACGCGGCCGAGGGCCGCGGGCAGCACGCCTTCCTCGGAGAGGGCGAGGACGTAGCGGTTGATGGCGTTGTGGAAGGCGAGCAGGGAGGCGATGACGCTGGTCACGATGAAGACGTGCATGAGGTCCGCCGCCCAGGGCCCGACGTACGTGGTGATCGCGGCGAAGAACAGGCCGCCCGGGTCGGCGGCCGCGGCGGTGAGCACTTCCTCGGCGCCGAAGGCCTGGATGACGGTCCACACGATGAAGGCGTAGAAGAGGCCGAGGAAGGCGACGGCGATGTAGGTGGCGCGCGGGATCGTCCGGTCGGGGTCGCGGGCCTCGCGGCGGTAGATGACGGTCGACTCGAAGCCGGTGAACGCGGCGAAGGCGAAGGCCAGCACGGCGGCGGTACCGGGGACGAGGACGGCGCCGGGGGCGAAGGAGGCGGCGGACAGGCCGTGGGCGCCGCCTTCGGCCAGGACGCCGACGGCGAGGAGGACGAGTATCCCGGTCTCGGCGACGAGGAGGACGCCGAGCAGCTTCGCGCCGAAGTCGATGGAGCGGAAGCCGCCGTACCAGATGAGCAGGAGGCCGGCGAGGGAGACCGGTGGCCAGGGGATGTCGACGCCGGCGAGGGCGTGGCCGGTGTCGGCGGTGGTGGTGCCGAGGAGGCCGTAGACGCCGATCTCCATGCCGTTGTAGCCGACGAGTGCGAGCAGGGCGGCGCCGATGCCGACGTGCTTGCCGAGGCCGCGCGCGATGTAGGCGTAGAACGCGCCGCCACTGCGGACGTGGCGGCTCATGGCGGTGAAGCCGACGGCGAAGACGGTGAGCGTGAGGCCGGCGAGGAGGTATCCGGCGGGGGCGCCGATGCCGCCGAGGAGGATCGCGACGGGCGCGACGCCGGCCATGACGGTCAGCGGGGCGGCGGCGGAGACGACGAAGAAGGAGATGTCGGCCGTACCGAGGGCGCCGCTGCGCAGGGCGGACCCGGCGGCGGTGGTGCTGGGGGTGGATCTCGGCGCGGGTTCCGGCGTTTCGGGCATGCGGGGGCACCCTTCTGCGAACGGCAGGCGGCGGGAGTCCGAAAACCTAAAGGCTTTCGGTTTGCGGCAATGTAGCCTCCGGTTCTGGCGTACGGGAAGACCTCATGGCGGGAGACACCGATGGCACGGCCGCGCACCCCCCTGCTCGACCGGGAGCGGATCGCCACGACCGCCCTCCAACTGGTGGCGGAGCACGGGGAATTCAGCGTCCCGCAGATCGCCCGGGCGCTCGGGGTGCAGACGGGCTCGCTGTATCACCACGTGGACGGTCGGGCCGCGGTGGTGGAGCTGATCCGGGAACGCGTGTGCGCCTCGATCGCCGGTTCCGCGTTGACGCTGACCCCCTGGGACCGGGCGCTGGAGGAGTGGGCCCGCTCCTACCGGGCGGCGTTCGCCGCCTACCCGCGGGCCATCCCGCTGCTGATGACCACGCCGGTACGGGCTCCGGCCGTGCTCGCCCAGTACGAACAGGCGGTCGCGCTGCTCCTCACGGCCGGGTTCGGCGAGGAGCGGGTGATGCCGCTGCTGACCGCCCTGGAGAACCTGGTGCTGGGCTCCGCGCTGGACCTCGCGGCCCCCGAAGCCATGTGGGAGCCCTCGCCGCAGACCCCCCTGCTGGCCGGGGCGCTCGCCGCGGGCGGGCCGGGGCGGGCCGACGCGGCCTTCGACCTCGGCCTCGCCGCCCTCCTCGCGCACGCCCGGGCCCTGCGGGCGGCGCGGGCGTGAACGGGGGTGGGCCGGCCGCTCAGGATCCGTAGAAGAGGTCGTCGACGACGGCCCGCGCGCGCCGCGTCGTACGGCGGTAGTCCTCCAGCATCTCGCCGACCCGGCCCTCCTGGTAGCCGAGGTAGCGCCCGACGGCCGCCAGTTCGCGGGCCTCGGACGGGAAGGTGTCCCCGGCCCGGCCGCGGACCAGCATGACGGCGTTGCGGACCCGGGTGGCGAGCACCCAGGCCTCGTCGAGGATCTGGGCCTCCTCGGTCGGGATCAGTCCGGCGGCGTGGGCTGCCGACAGCGCCCGACGGGTCCGGGTGGTGCGCAGGCCCGGCTCGGCCCAGGCGTGCCGCATCTGGAGCAGTTGGACCGTCCACTCGACGTCGCTGAGGCCGCCGCGGCCGAGTTTGGTGTGCAGGGTCGGATCGGCGCCGCGGGGCAGCCGCTCGGTCTCCATCCGCGCCTTGAGCCGGCGGATCTCCCGGACGGCTTCCTCGCCGAGGCCGTCCACGGGGTAGCGCAGGGGGTCGATCAGGTCGATGAAGCGGCTGCCGAGCTCGTCGTCCCCGGCGACCGGCACGGCGCGCAGCAGCGCCTGGCTCTCCCAGGTCAGCGACCAGCGGCGGTAGTAGGCGGCGTACGAGGGCAGGGTGCGCACGAGGGGGCCGGAGCGGCCCTCGGGGCGCAGGTCGGCGTCGATGAGCAGCGGCGGGTCGGCGGAGGGCAGTTGGAGGAGCCGCCGCATCTCGGAGATGACGGTCTGGGCGGCCTTGGCGGCCTCCTGCTCGTCGACGCCCTCGCGGGGTTCGTGGACGAACAGGACGTCGGCGTCGGAGCCGTAGCCGAGTTCGTGGCCGCCGAAGCGACCGACGCCGATGACGGCGAAGCGGGTGGGGAGGGTCTCGCCCCACTGGTCGCGGACGGCGGCGCGCAGGGCCCCGGCGATGGTGGCGGCGGTGAGGTCGGAGACGGCTTCGCCGACCCGGTCGACGAGCGCGCCGTGGTCCGTCTCGGCCGGGCTGTCCTCCGTACCGTACGAGGCGATGATGTCGGCGGCGGTGGTGCGGAAGAGTTCGCGGCGGCGGACCCCGCGGGAGGCCGCGACGGCCGCCTCGCCGCTCCCGGCGCGCCCGACGGCGGCCAGGACCTCCTGCTCCAGGGCCTCGTGCGTACGCGGCCGGAGGTTCTCGGGGTCCCCGAGGAGGGCGACGGCCTCGGGGGCGCGCATCAGCAGGTCGGGGGCGAGGCGGCCGGCGGACAGGACGCGGGCGAGGTTCTCGGCGGCGGCGCCCTCGTCGCGCAGCAGGCGCAGGTACCAGGGGGTCTTGCCGAGGGCGTCGGAGACCTTGCGGAAGTTGAGGAGGCCGGCGTCCGGGTCGGCCGAGTCCGCGAACCAGCCGAGGAGGACGGGCAGCAGGGTGCGCTGGATGGCGGCCTTGCGGCTGACGCCGGAGGCGAGGGCTTCGAGGTGGCGCAGCGCGGCGACCGGGTCGGCGTAGCCGAGGGCTTCCAGGCGCTGGCCGGCGGCGCGCGGGGAGAGCCGGGTCTCGCCGGGGGTGAGCTGGGCGACGGCGTCGAGGAGCGGACGGTAGAAGAGCTTCTCGTGCAGCCGGCGGACGGCGGAGGCGTGCCGGCGCCAGGCCTTGTTGAGCTCGGCGACCGGTTCGGTGCGCAGGCCCATGGAGCGGCCGAGGCGGCGCAGGTCGTTCTCGTCCTCGGGGACGAGGTGGGTGCGGCGCAGCCGGTAGAGCTGGATGCGGTGCTCCATGGAGCGCAGGAACCGGTACGCGTCACCGAGCTGGGCGGCGTCCGTCCGACCGACGTAGCCGCCGGCGGCCAAGGCGTGGAGGGCGTCGAGGGTGGTGCCGGAGTGCAGGGTGGCGTCGCCCCGGCCGTGGACGAGCTGGAGGAGCTGGACGGCGAACTCGACGTCGCGCAGGCCGCCGGGGCCGAGTTTCAGTTCCCGCTCCACCTGGGCGGCGGGGATGTTGTCGACGACGCGGCGGCGCATCTTCTGGACGTCGGCGACGAAGTTCTCGCGTTCGGCCGCCTGCCAGACCAGGGGCGTTATGGCCGCGATGTACTGGACGCCGAGGCCCGGGTCGCCGGCGACCGCGCGGGCCTTGAGCAGGGCCTGGAACTCCCAGGTCTTGGCCCAGCGCTGGTAGTAGGCGAGGTGGGAGGCGAGGGTCCGCACGAGGGGGCCGTTGCGGCCCTCGGGGCGCAGGTTCGCGTCGACCGGCCAGATGGTGCCCTCGACGGTGGTCTCGGAGCAGATCCGCATCAGGTGGGAGGCCAGCCGGGTGGCGGACTGGATGGCCTTGCCCTCGTCGGCGCCGGGGGCGGCGTCCGCGACGAAGATCACGTCGACGTCGGAGACGTAGTTGAGTTCGTTGCCGCCGCACTTGCCCATCGCGATGACGGCGAGCCGGCAGCGGGCGGCGTCCTCGGGGGCGGCGGCGCTCGCGATGCGCAGGGCGGCGCGCAGGGTGGCGGTGGCGAGGTCGGCGAGTTCGGCGGCGGTCTGGGCGACGTCGGTGGTGCCGCAGACGTCGCGGGCGGCGATGGACAGCAGGCAGCGGCGGTAGGCGACGCGCAGGGCGACGGGGTCGTGCGCGTCGGCGAGTCCCTGCTCGAACTCGGGCAGGCCGGGGTGCAGGTCGGCGGCCTCGTAGGTGACGAGGGCGAGCCAGTCCCGGGGGTGGCGGGCGAGGTGGTCGGCGAGAGCCTCGGAGGCGCCGAGCACGCCGAGGAGCCGGTCGCGCAGGGGCTTGGCGCTGACCAGGGTGTCGAGGAGCCCGGGCAGCTGGTCCGGCGGCTGCGCCTCGGCGAGGCGTACGAGGCCGCGCAGGGCGAGGTCCGGATCGGCGGTCGCGCCGAGGGCGTCGAGGAGCACCGGGTCGGTGCGGACGGAGGCCAGCGCGTCGGCGTCCAGGAGCCGGGCCGCGGCGGAGGGGTCGGTGAAACCGCTGCGCAGCAGCCTGATGAAGGTGCTGCTCCTGCGTCCCGGGACTGTCATCCCGCCGCCTCCCGCGTGCGTCGCGGCCGGTGGCCCGGCCAGGTCTGTGGTGAGCCTAGCCGGAGCGGCGTTCGATTCACCGGCGCGCCGTGGCGCACATCATGAGGCGGATTATCAGATTTTCTGAATACTTGTAGATCTATGCGCCAAGGGGACCGGTCCCCGGCTGACCGGCCTTGAGGAGCCCCATGTCCGAAGGACGCCCCCTCCTCGATCCCCCCTGCCCCAAGGACCCCACCGACCCCGCACCGCGGGCGCGCGGCGGGTCCGGCGTGGACGCGGGCGGCGGGGCCGGCGCGGGCGGCGGGGCGGGCGCGGTACCGGTCGCGCGCGGCCGGGGGACCTCGGGTCGGGCTGCGGGTCGGGCCTCGGAGGGGCTCGCGGGTCGCGCTTCGGAGGGGCTAGCGGGTCGAGCTTCGGAGCAGGCCTCGGACCGGGCCTCCGAGCAGACCTCGGACCACGCCGTGACGGCGTCGGTCGCATCCTCCGGAAAGCGGGCCGGGCGCGAGTCGTCCCCGACCGCCCGTCCGTCCGTGATCAAGCCGCGGTCGGCGCCGGACGCCTGTGTGCGGCACCCGCGGGGCGACTGCGCCGGGGGGCGGGGTGGTGCGGGCTCGGGTGCCGTCCGCGCGGCGGCCGCACCCGAGCCGGACGCGTCCGACGAGCACGCTCCGGCCGGCCGGCTCCCGTACGGGGGCGGGCGCGATCGCGGGGAGACTGGCGGGGCCGGGGCTGAGGCCGCGACTGAGGCCGGGGCTGAGGCTGAGGCTGAGGCCGGGGCCGAGGTCGGGACTGGGATCGGGGCCGCGACTGAGGCCGGGGTCGGGGCCGGGCGCGCGTACGGGCATGTGCACGCACACGCCCATGCCCGCCACCGCCGGCTCGCCCGGATCGTCACGGTGGTCGCCTTCTGCGCCGCCACCGCCGCCGGGAGCATGCTCGTCCTGCGGGGCAACGAGGCCCTCACCGGTCTCGGCACGCCCACCACCGCCGACTCCCGGGCCACCACCGCCACCGCCGCGGGGCTCCCGGATCCGGGCCGGGTGCTCCAGATCGTCGCGCACCCCGACGACGACCTCTACTTCATGAACCCGGACCTGCGGTACTCCATAGCCGCCGGTCACCCCGTGACCTCCGTCTACCTCACCTCCGGCGAGTCCGACGGCATCAACGCGGGCGCCGCGAAGGGCGCCGCCACCCGCCCCGACAAGCCGGCCTACGCCGAGGCCCGCCAGAACGGCATCCGCGCCGCCTACGCCAAGATGGCCACCGGCGACCGCGGCAGCGCCTGGAAGCGGACCGTCGTGCCGACCGCCGGCGGCGCGCACGCCGAGGTCGACGTGCTCGTCGCGAAGCCCGAGGTGAACCTCGTGTGGCTGCAACTGCGCGAGGCCGGCCACGTCTACCGGGACGTCCCCGACAGCCTGCACGGCCTGTGGGACGGCAAGGTCCCGCACCTGGAGTCGATGCTGGCCTCCGGGACCCCCGTCAAGCAGCCGTTCACGTACACGAAGGACCAGGTCGTCCGGACCCTCGCGGGCATCCTCGCCCGCTACCGGCCCACCACCATCCGCACCCAGGACCCCACGCCCGGCCGGACCCCGGACACCAAGCGGTACACCGACCACCAGGACCACTTCTACGGCGCCCGGTTCGTGCAGTTGGCGAGCGAGGCGTACGCGCGGGAGGTCAAGGACCGGCCGCACTTCGCGACGCAGAACTACGTCGGCTACTTCAACAGCTCGCTGCCGAGCTCCCTCGACCCGGCCGAGGCCCGCGCGAAGCTGGACATCCTGGACACGTACGCCTGGCTGGACGGGGAGAACCACTGTGGCAGCGAGGCCGGTTGCGGGGACCTCAAGGTCGCCGACCGGCCGGCGGGCAACCGTTGGACCGATTCCATCAACTATGCGCGCGGCACCGGGACTTCCTGGCTGACCTCCGACGCGCGACAGGGCCTGTGGGCCTTCAAGGTGCTCGACGGCCAGGTGGCCCTCTGGCACCGGACCGGGCTGATAGGCCGCTGGAGCGGACCGCGATTGCTGCCCGGAACCGGGATGGACCAGGGCATATCGACGGTCACGTTGAAGGACGGCCGGATCGCCGCGTTCGGCACCCGCACCTCGTTCGGGGAGGCGCCCTCGGACTACCGCCGCGAGATCGTCTACGCCGTCCAACGGACCCCTGGCTCCGAGGAGTTCGGGGCGTGGGAGTCGCTGGGCACGCCGGAGGCGGCGGACGAGGAATGGACGTCCGACATCAGCGCGCCGGCCGTGTCGGTCGACGGCGACGGGCGGATGGCGGTGTACGTGCGCGACGGCGCGTACACCCTGCGCGGCCGGACCCAGGGGGCGGACGGCGCGTGGGGGCCGTGGGAGCGGCACGGCGGCGCCGACCTGCACGGCACCCCCGTCACCGCGACGGACGGCGCCGGGCGGCTGATGGTGTTCGCCGCGACCACCCGTTCCGTGACGGGTTGGGCGCAGCCGGAACCGGGCGCGGCCTTGGGCCCGGCGACCGCCACCGGCCTGCCGGAGACGACGGTGCCGCTGACTGCCGCGGGCCGCGAGGGCGGGGTGCGGCTGTGGTTCCGCAAGCCGGGCTCGGGCAACGTCCGTACCGCCCTGATGACGGCGACCGACGGGCTGAAGGTGAACGGCGTCACCGACCTGGGCGGGCTCCAGGGCTTCGGCGCGGTGACGGCGAGCGGACACCTCCTCGCCGGCCGTGCGGCGGGCGGGCAGTTGGGCTCGGACCTCGGGCCGGACCACCTGTGGCGGCGTTCGCCGCTGATGTTCGTGGGCGCGCCGTCCAGCACGATGACGGGGAAGAACCTGGTCAGCCTGGCGGTCGTCGGGCTCGACGCGCGGCTGTACGTCACGTCCTCGGCGGGCCGGGCGGGTGGTTCGGGCGGAGCGGGTGGGACCGGGGCGGCCGGGGGCGCGGGGGCTATCGGCGGGGCGAACGCGTACCTGGCGCCGTGGATGCCGGTGGGCCCGAGCACCACCGGGCCGTAGGAAACGCCGGGTTCGCGGGTCTCGCCGACTCCCCGTCCCTCGCCGACTCCCCGTCCCTCGCCGGGTTCGCGTCCCTCGCCGGCTCCGCGTCCTCCGCCGACTCCGCTGTTCCGGCGCGGTCAACTCCGTCCATCATTCGGGCACATACGCCGCCGCGGGCCCCAACGGGCATCATCACACCCGGTCGTTTTCGGAAAGCATGCGTCATCGGCGGAATCGGTGAACCAACTCCCGCGATTTGACCTCTCACTGACCGAACAGCGGTTCTTCCCGCCCCGGAACGACGTCAAGGCGTGACCGATGCCCGTTTCCCGCCGCCGCTTCCTCCTCGCGGCCGTGTTGCCCATGCTCACCCTGGGCGCCACCGGTGTGCTCGCCGTCGCCTCGGGCCAACAGACCTCGGCCGAGGCGACCGACGCGCGGGGCTCGCTGCCCGTCGTCCCGGCGAGCACCACGGCCGGAACGGTGGTGCAGGTCGTCGCCCACCCCGACGACGACCTGTTCTTCATGAACCCCGACCTCAGCCGGTCCCTGACCGCCGGGACCCGGGTCACCACCGCCTACCTCACCTCCGGCGAGGCCGACGGTCGCAACCAGGCGCGGGGCGGCGAGGCGAAGGACCCCGAGCAGCCGGCCGACCGCGCCCACTACGCGGAGGCCCGGCAGAACGGCATCCGGTCCGCCTACGCCCAGATGGCCACCGGCGACCGCACCAGCGCGTGGAAGCGCACGGTCATACCGACGGCGGGCGGCGGAGAGGCCGAGCTCGACGTCCTCGTCGCCCGGCCGGAGATCCACCTCGTCTGGCTCCAACTGCGCGAGGCGCGCAGCCCGGCCGGCAGGAACCCGGACAGCCTGCGCGGCCTGTGGGACGGGGACATACCCGCGCTCGAAGCCCAACTGGCCTCCGGCACCCCGGTCAAGCAGCCGTTCACGTACACCAAGGACCAGGCGATACAGGCGATATCCGGGGTCCTGGAGCAGTACCGGCCGACGACGATACGGATGCAGGACCCGACACCCGGCCGGTACGAGAAGACCGGCAAGTACACCGACCACCAGGACCACATGTACGGCGCCCGCTTCGTGCAGGCCGCCACCGCCGCGTACGCGGAGCGGGTCGGGGACCGTCCCCGCTTCTCTGTGCAGAACTACCTCGGCTACCACAACGGCGACCTGCCGCACTCGCTGGACCCGCAGACGGCCGAGACGAAGACCGGCTACCTGCGGACGTACGCCTGGCATGACCGCGCGGACCACTGCGGCAGCCCCTCCGGCTGCGGCGACCGCAAGGTGGCGGGCAGTCCCACCGGCCGCAACTGGGCCCAGTCGCTGCGCTACGCCCGCGCCGACACCACCTCCTGGCTGACCGAGGGCACGCCCGGCCGGCTCTGGGCCTTCACCGCGCTGGACGGCCGGATGGGCGTCTGGACCCGCGACCGCGCCGGTACCTGGACGGGGCCCGCCCTGCTCCCCGGCACCGGCATCGACCCGGGCGCCGGCACGGCCCGGCTCCCCGACGGCCGCGTCGCGGTCCTCGCCACCCGCACCACGCTCGGGCCCCGGCCGGCCGACTACCGGCGCGAGGTCGTGCTCGCCGTCCAGACCGCCCCCGACGGGCCGTTCGCGCAGTGGCAGTCGCTCGGCACCCCCGAGACGGGCGACGAACCCGGCACCTCGGCGATCAGCGCCCCGGCCGCCGCCGTCGACCCGGCGGGCCGGCTCACCGTCTACCTGCGCGACACCCGCCGCACCCTGCGCGCGAGCGTCCAGCAGCCGTCGGGCGGCTTCGGCGACTGGCAGCGCCTGGGCGGCGAGGACCTGCAGAGCGACCCGGTGGCCGTGGTGGACGCGGCCGGGCGGCGCCACGTCTACGCCACCACCGCCGCGTCCGTCCTCGCCTGGACGCAGCCCTCCCCCGGCGCCCCGCTCGCCGGCCCCTTCCCGACCGCGCTCCCCGCCACCACGGTCCCCCTCACGGCCACCCCCGACGGCGCGGGCGTCCGCCTCTGGTTCCGCCGCCCCGACTCGGGCGCCGTGCGCAGCGCCCTGGTCACCGCGGGCGCCGCCGCCCCCCAGGTCTCCGCCCTCGCGGAGGCCGGTGGCCGGGCCGGCTACGGAGCGGTCGGCGTCGCGGGCCGCCTCGTCACGGGCCGCGCCGACACGGGCACCATCGCGGCGGCCCCCTTGGGCGGCCCGCCCGCCTGGACCGAGTCCCGCATGCTATACGCGGGCGCCCCCGCCGCCGTCCAGGAACCCGGCGGCGTCACCACGGCAGTCCTGGGCCTGGACGCCCGCCTCCACACCACAACCCCCACCCCCACCCCGACCTGGCACCCGGCCATCCCCACCCCGACCCCGTAACACCGGGCCCCCTGCCCGAGTCATCCCCGCGGGTGCGGGGAGCCGGGTTGTCGGGTCGTCAGGAGGGTGTGGACCTTCGATGGGGTCCAGGTGGTCGCGGCGCCCGGGCGGGTGGCGAGGTAGGTGGCGATGTCGTGGTGCTGCCAGGGGCCGGATTCCAGGAGGCCGCCGGCCAGGTAGCGGAGGTACGGGGCCGACGGGGGGCGGACTTCGACGTCCTGGAGGGTCCACGGGGCGGTGAACGTGACCACCGGGATGCCCTCGATCGCGCCCGGGCAGATCAGGGTCTCGTAGCGGCCGGGGCCCAGGGCGTCGCGGCCGTCGCGCAGGGTCGCCGTCAGGTCCAGGTCGGTCCCCGGGGGCGCGTACATCTCCTGGGCGGCGATGTCCGACAGTTGGCCGGTCGTCAGCAGGTGGGCGCGCGCACGCGTGCGGCCCGGGGCGGTCGGGTCGTAGAAGGCGCGGCCCCCGGTCCACACCGGGGACTCCGTCGCGAAGTAGAGGCAGCCGTCGAGCTCGACCGCGATCGAGCGTTCCGGCGCCCGGTGGTCCCGGCAGCCCGGGTAGGTGCGGGTCGCTCCGGGTGGGGTGCCGCCCGCGAGGTACGCGGCGAGGCGGTCCAGGTGCATGTTGGAGCCGTAGGAGGCGTACCAGACCCGGTCGGGTGGGGGGACCGCTCCCGCGAGCGGGGCGGCGGTGTGCACGACCATGCGCGGTTCCTCCGGGACGGCGGGCCGGAACGACTCCGGGCCGGCGGTCGTCGACCGTCGGCCCGGAACGCATGGCCCGAAAGGGCTCTGGGCTGCGCCTACAGCACCGGCATCATCTTGCGGAGTTCGAAGGCGGTGACCTCCGAGCGGTACTCCTCCCACTCCTGCTTCTTGTTGCGCAGGAAGAAGTCGAAGACGTGCTCGCCGAGGGTTTCCGCGACCAGTTCGCTGCGTTCCATCAGGGAGATGGCCTCGCCGAGGTTCTGCGGGAGGGGTTCGATGCCCATCGCGCGGCGTTCGGCGTCGGAGAGGGCCCAGACGTCGTCGTCGGCGCCCGCCGGGAGTTCGTAGCCCTCCTCGATGCCCTTGAGGCCCGCCGCGAGGAGGACGGCGTACGTCAGGTACGGGTTGGCGCCGGAGTCGATCGAGCGGACCTCGACGCGCGAGGAGCCCGTCTTGCCCGGCTTGTACATCGGGACGCGGATCAGGGCCGAGCGGTTGTTGTGGCCCCAGCAGATGTACGAGGGGGCCTCGCCGCCCATGCCGGCCGTGCGCGAGGAGCCGCCCCAGATGCGCTTGTACGAGTTGACCCACTGGTTGGTCACGGCCGCGGTCTCCGCGGCGTGCTTCAGCAGGCCCGCGATGAAGGAGCGGCCGACCTTCGAGAGCTGGTACTCGGCGCCCGACTCGTAGAAGGCGTTGCGGTCGCCCTCGAAGAGGGACAGGTGGGTGTGCATGCCCGAGCCCGGGTACTCCGAGAACGGCTTCGGCATGAAGGTGGCCTGGACGCCCTGTTCCAGGGCGACCTGCTTCATGACGAGGCGGAACGTCATGATGTTGTCGGCCGTGGAGAGGGCGTCGGCGTAGCGGAGGTCGATCTCCTGCTGGCCGGGGGCGCCCTCGTGGTGGCTGAACTCGACCGAGATGCCCATCGATTCGAGCATGGTGATCGCCTGGCGGCGGAAGTCCATGCCGACGTTCTGCGGGGTGTGGTCGAAGTAGCCGGAGTTGTCCGCGGGGACCGGGCGGGACCCGTCCAGCGGCTTGTCCTTCAGCAGGAAGAACTCGATCTCCGGGTGGGTGTAGAAGGTGAAGCCCAGGTCGGAGGTCTTGGCGAGGATGCGCTTGAGGACGTAGCGGGGGTCCGCGAAGGACGGGGAGCCGTCCGGCATGAGGATGTCGCAGAACATCCGGGCGGTCCCGGGGGCCTCGGCGCGCCACGGCAGTATCTGGAACGTGCTCGGATCCGGCTTGGCGATCATGTCGGACTCGTAGACCCGGGCGAAGCCCTCGATCGCCGAGCCGTCGAAACCGATGCCCTCGTCGAAGGCCTGCTCCAGTTCGGCCGGTGCGACCGCGACGGACTTCAGGAAGCCCAGTACGTCGGTGAACCACAGGCGCACGAAGCGGATGTCACGCTCCTCAAGCGTCCGGAGGACGAATTCCTGCTGCTTGTCCATGCCTTCATCCTCGCAGTTCAGACGGCCTGTGCACCACCGCCCCGAGGAGCGGGTGGGCACAGTCGGGCCGGCCCAGTATCGCCAGCGGTGGTTTCCGCCACATTACGCACACCCGAAAGGTGATGACACCCCGCACTGACCGCGGGCCGGTCATGAGCATTACCATCGGCGCCCATGGGGGCCGGGGAGCGGATCGGGCGCGGGGAGCGCGGGCGTACGCCCGTGCGCCGCGCTGCCGTCCTCCTGCTGATCGCGTTCTCGGTGGCGGCCGGGGTGGCCTTCCTGTGCGTGCGGCCCGCCGAGGCGCACGTCCCGGACCCCGGACGGGCGCAGCCCGCCCCGGGACGGGTACAGCCCGACCCCGCACGGGCGCAGCCCGCCCCGGTACGGGTACAGCCCGACCCCGCACGGGCGCAGCCCGCGCACGCCGTCTGCGTGTCCCCGTACGACCTGCCCGGCTGTTCGCCGCTGTCCCGGATGACGCCGGCCGTGCCGCCGGCCCCGCCGCCCGCCGCGGCCGTGGCGGGGGCCGGGCCGGGGCCCGTCGTGCGTACGGCGGCCACGGGGCCGGTCCGCCCGCCCGGAACGCTCGCCCGCGCCCCCGACCTGCACGCCCTGCAAGTGCTGCGGACCTGACGGTCCCGCCGCGCACCGTACGACAGGTTCGACCCCGACACCCCCCTCAGCAGAAGGAACCAGGGCACATGGCCAGCAGGACGCCAGACCAGCACTCCCGCCAGACGCGCATAGCCGAGATGCGCCGCGCCGACAAAGCACGCGACCGGCGCAACAAGATCATCGCGATCACGGCATCGACGGCGATCGTCGCCGGGCTCGTCGGCTTCGGCGCGTGGGTGCTGATCGAGCAGAAGCAGAAGGACGAGACGGCGGCGAAGGCCAAGGCCGCGGCCGTGAAGAACCCGGTCGGCGGCGAGCAGGAGTGGGACGCGAAGAAGCTCGGCCGCAACCACGTCGAGACGCCGGTGAAGTACGAGATGAACCCGCCGGTCGGCGGGGACCACCACCCGCGCTGGATGAACTGCAACGGCGACGTCTACACGGAGCCGGTGCCCGAGGTGAACGCCGTCCACTCCCTGGAGCACGGCGCGGTCTGGGTGACGTACAACGACAAGGCCGCCAAGGGCGACCTGGAGAAGCTCTCCGCGAAGGTGAGCAAGCTCCCGTACACGCTGATGAGCCCGGTCAAGGAGCAGGCCGGCGCGATCATGCTGAGCGCGTGGGGCAAGCAGGTGACGGTGGAGAGCGCGGCCGACCCCCGGGTCGAGCAGTTCTTCACCAAGTACGTGATGGGCGCGCAGACCCCCGAACCGGGTGCGGCCTGCACGAACGGGCTGACCGGCAAGTGAGCCGTACGTACTGGGCCGCGGGCGCGGCCGTCGTCCTGGCCGTGCTGTTCGCGGTCGGCGCCACGGTCGCCACCGCGAGCGGCGGCTCGGGCGGCGGTGCGGCGGGCCGCACCCCGGGGCTGCACTCACCGGACGCGGGCTTCGCCCGGGACATGGCGGTGCACCACCAGCAGGCGGTCGAGATGTCGTTCGTCGTCCGCGACCGCACCCAGGACGAGGCGGTCCGCAGCCTCGCCTACGACATCGCCAACACCCAGGCCAACCAGCGCGGCATGCTGCTGGGCTGGCTGGACCTGTGGGGGCTGCCGAAGGTGGTGTCCGACGAGCCGCCCATGTCGTGGATGGGGACGGGAACGGGGACGGACGCCGGGACGTCCGGGCACGGCGCGCACTCGGGGCACGGCGCCACCCCCAGCGGGACGGCGACCGGGGAGGCCGGAGCCGTCGGGTCCGGGGCGATCATGCCGGGCATGGCCACGAAGGAGGAGCTGACGCGGCTCGGCGCCGCCGGCGGCCGGGACGCCGAGGTGTTGTACCTCCAGCTGATGACCGACCACCACAAGGGCGGCGTCGCGATGGCGGAGGGCTGTGCGCGCCAGTGCCAGACCCCGGCGGAGCGGGCGCTGGCCCAGGGCATGGTGGAGGCCCAGCAGGCCGAACTCACCCTGATGGCCGACATGTTGAAGCAGCGCGGATCGGCGCCGCGCGGCTGACGCGCGGCCGGCTCGACCAAGAGCGCCCGTACGGGTCAGGGGGCCTGCCCCACCCGTACGGGCGCTTCCGTTTCCTGTCCCGCGCGTCGCGGGAGTGCCCCGCGTCGTGTTCCCGAGCGTCCCCCGCGCCGTGTTACCGAGCGTCCCCCGCGCCGCGAGCGCCCCGCGCGTCGAGGCGCCGTCGCCGCCGACCGGAATCGCCTTGAGTCGCGTACTCCGAGCGGGCGAACGAGGATGGGGACGCCGGGACGGACGCGTCCGCGCATCACGGCGGGCGACCTGGCCAAGGGCACCCCGCGCTGGATCGACGCCGCCGCGGACGTCTCCGAGGTGCTGGAGGAGATGCAGAGCCACCAGATCAAGCGGCTGCCCGTGATCAGGAACAAGAAGCTGGTCGGCATGATCAGCGAGGCCGACCTGGCCCGGCACCTGTCGGACAAGCAGATGGCCGACTGGACCGAGCACGTCTACGCCCGGGGCTGACGGCCCCGCGCCCCCGGCCCGACCCGACCTCCCTACGCCCGGGGCGGACGGGGCCGCTCCGCCGCCTCCAGGACCGCCCGTACCACCTGGTGCGGGCGGTCCAGCATGACCAGGTGTCCCGACGGTTCGGCCACCTCGAAGCGGGCGTCGAGCAACTCGGCCAGCGCCTCCTGCCGGGCCAACCAGCGCCGGGCCGGGCGGCCGTCACCGCTGTGGCCCACCACGACGGTGACGGGCGCCGCCAGCGGGTGCGTGGCGCGCAGGGCGGCCAGCTCGGCGGCCATGTCCGGGTAGCGGGAGTTCTCCAGCAGCGCCCCGCGCCAGACGCGCCCGGTGCGGTAGCAGCGGCGTACGAGGTCAACCGGTGCCGGGTCGCCGCCGCCGGTCCGGGAGGCCCGTACGACCAGGCCGCGGGCGGCCGGGCCGAGCGCGGCGGGGAGTCCGGCGGCGGTCACCGCCAGGCCGACGGCCCGGGCGGCGCCGGTGCGCAGCGCGGCGGGCAGGAACGTACGGGGGTGCTCCTCGACGCTGGAGTCGAGCAGGACGACGGCCGCGGTGCGCCCGGGGTGCAGTCGGCCGAAGGCCTCGGCGTGGAACCCGGCGAGGGAGTGCCCGACGACGGTGACGGGCCCGGGGCCGACGGCCGGGCCGAGGGCGTCGAGGAGGGCGGCGATCCGGTGCGCCTCGCCGGCCGTGCTCGGGGGCTGCGCGGCGGGTCCGCTCAGTCCGTGTCCGGGCCGGTCGAAGCGGACGACGGTGCGGCCCCGGTCGGCGAGGAGCCGGGCGACCGGGTCCCAGTCGAACCAGGCCATGGCCAGCCCGGCGGCCAGTACGCACACCGGCCCCCGCCCCTCGACGACCACGTGCAGCGGAACCCCGTCGACGCGTACGAGGCGTCCGGCGCCGCTCGGGTCCGGCGCGTCGCCGCTCACGTACGGCGTTCCCGGTGGACGGAGTGGGCGAGCAGCCCCAGCCAGAGCGCCACGAGCAGCACCTGGAGCCGCTGGCCGGCGCCGAGGGCCCAGGTGCCGTGGCCGGCGGTGAACATGGCGATGGCCGTCAGGGTCCAGGCGGTGGCGAGGAGTTCCAGGACGACGAGGGCGGGGCCGTAGCGGGCGAGCGGGGCGAACCAGCCGTAGCGGCGGGCGGCGATGGTGAGGGCGACGATGCCGGTGAGGGCGCCGGTCATGGCGAGGCTGCTGCTGACGGCATGGGCCTGATGGGTGGCGGGGACCAGTCCGGCGGTCTCGCGGGCGGCGCATTCGGGATCGACGGTGGGCGCGCAACTGAGCGGCAGCCAGGCGTCGGCGGCGGTGGCCGCGCCGAACAGGGTGACGCCGGCCCAGCCGATGACCGCCCAGGGGCGGCGGGACTCGGGGTACCGCACCAGCCGGGCCAGGGCGAGGAGTCCGCCGACCAGGACGAGCAGCCCCGCGGTGAAGTCGGTGGCGCGGAACAGGCCGCCGAGGGGCTGGTCCTGGGCGGCGAGTTCGCTGACGTACGTCTCGACGGGGTTGAGGCCGGTCGAGAGGACGACTTCCAGCACCCACGCGGTGTAGGCGGCGGCGCCGAGACCGATGAAGCCGGCGACGGGCCAGGCGCTCGGTGCGGAGGGACCGTTGCTGCCATGTCTACGCATAGTGTGACTAATCCTAAGCAGATCCGGGGCCGGACCCGTGGTCGGAACCCACCCGTCCGATCGAGGCCCACGGGGGGTAGGACGTACGGCCGCCCGCCGACGTTGCCCGAGCCGCGCGTGGCGAGCGCCACGTGCCCCCGGAGCCGGTGCGGGCGGCGCTCGGGCAGATCGGTGCGGAACGGACGAAGTCACCGGATTCCGGCCCGGCGGAGGCCCGGGGCGTGGTCCGGGGGCGCGAAGTCGGTTGGTGGGGCTGCCCGGTCGTGGCAGGCTGACGGACGCCCCTCGCCCACCCACCGCACAAGGACGCCCCGGTATGAGCACGCCCCCGAACCCGCCCAGCGACCCCGTCGGCCCGCCGACGGAACCCGAGGGCACGCCCATACCCGAGACCCCGTCCCGGCCGTCCCTGTCGAAGCCCCCGACCGACGCACCGCCGCCGACCCCCGGCCCGTCGCTGCGCAAGGCCCCGGCCGACGCGCGCCCCACCACCCCGGGCCCGTCGCTGCGCAAGGCCCCGGCCGACGCGCGCCCCACCCCCCCGGGCCCGTCGCTGGACAAGGCCCCGCAGGACGCGCCCCCGGCGACCCCCGCGCCGACGTCGGCCCCGCCGACGCCGATGCCGGCCCCGCCGCCGCCGACGCGGCATGACCACTTCGGGCCCGACGTGCCCCCGGCGGCCCCGACTCCCCCCGCCCCGCCCCTCGGTGGCTTCGGCGCCCCCACCGCACCGGGAGCCCCCGCGACCCCCACCGGCCACGCCGACCCCGCCGAGCACAACCCGTTCGCCCCGCCCGCCCCCGGCGGGTTCGCCCCGCTCGTGCCGACCCCGCCGCCCGCGCCCACCCCGCCGCCCGGCGGGTACGGTGCTCCGGCCAACGCCTGGGGAGCCCCCGTCGGCCCCGGCGGCGGCCACCCCCATCAGCCGGGCCACCCCGGCTACCCGGGCTACCCGCCGCCCGCCCCGGCGACGCCGCCCGCCAACGGGGTCGCCGTCGCCTCCCTCGTGCTCGGCATCCTGGCCGTCCCCGCCTCGTTCACGCCGTTCTTCTTCTGGATCGGCACCCTCATCGGCCTGACCGGCCTCGGTCTCGGCATCGGCGGCATGGTCTCCGCCCGCTCCGGCGCCCCGCGCAAGGGCATGGCCCTCACCGGCACGATCCTCGGCGTGGTCAGCATCCTGACCAGCATCGGCGGCTTCTTCCTCACCGTCGGCGTGCTCGACCAGGCGTCCGACCGGATGGAGCGGAGCATCGAGAACGGCGAATGGGACGGAGTGGACGACGAGCCCTTCACCCTGCCGTCGGCCGGCCCGACGGGCGGCCCGTCGGCCGGCCGACCGCCCAAGGCGCCCGCCGAGGGCCCGGGCATCAGCACCCCGCTGGCGTTCGGCCAGACGTACACGTACCCGAACGGCATCCAGGTCAGCCTGTCGTCGCCGAAGAAGTACGTCAGCAAGAGCGAGGTGTTCAAGATCGGCAACGCGGTGCAGCTGACGCTCACCATCACCAACACCACGGACAAGCCCCACGAGGTCATCTACGCGGTGCCCGACATCCGGGACGAGAAGGGCAACGAGGGCGAGGTCGTCTACGACGTCCGGATGCCGCAGCCCGTCGAGGGCGTCATCGCGCCCGGCCGGTCCGCCACCGGCACGATCGCCTACGAGATTCCCGAGGGCGCCACCACCATCGACGCCGAGGTCTCCCCCGGCGGCCTGCAACGCGACGTGAAGTTCAGCGGCCCGATCGGCTGATGCCGACCGGCCCGGGACCCCGACTCCAGGACATCGCGTCAGAAAGACGATTAGACTGGGCCCCGTGCCTCAACTTCGTCTCGCTCTGAATCAGATCGACGCGCACGTCGGCAACATCGACGCCAACGCGGACTCGATCGTCCACTGGACCCGGCACTGCGCCGAGCAGGGCGCTCACCTCGTGGCGTTCCCGGAGATGGTGCTGACCGGGTACCCCGTCGAGGACCTCGCCCTGCGCGGCTCGTTCGTCGAGGCCTCCCGCACGGCGCTCCGCGAACTCGCGGAGCGCCTCGCCGCCGAGGGACTCGGCGAGCTGCCGGTGATCGTCGGCTACCTCGACCGCACCGAGCAGGCCGTGCCCCGCCTGGGCAAACCCGCCGGGTCCCCGGAGAACGCGGCCGCCGTGCTGCACGGCGGCCGGGTGGCGCTGCGCTTCGCCAAGCACCACCTCCCCAACTACGGCGTCTTCGACGAGTTCCGGTACTTCGTGCCGGGCACCACCCAGCCGGTCGTCCGGGTGCGCGGCGTCGACGTCGCCCTGGCCATCTGCGAGGACCTCTGGCAGGACGGCGGCCGCGTCCCGGCCACCCGCGCCGCCGGAGCCGGGCTGCTGATCTCCGTCAACGCCTCCCCGTACGAGCGCAACAAGGACGACGTCCGCCTCGAACTGGTCCGCAAGCGGGCCCAGGAGGCCGGCTGCACGCTCGCCTACGTCGCCATGATGGGCGGTCAGGACGAGCTGGTGTTCGACGGCGACTCGATCGTCGTGGACGCCTCCGGCGAGGTGATCGCGCGCGCCCCGCAGTTCTCCGAGGGCTGCGTCCTCGTCGACCTGGACCTCCCGGCGGCCTCCCCGGACGCGCCCGAGGGCATCGTCGGCGACGGCCTGCGGATCGACCGGGTCGTCCTCTCCGAGGAGCCCGTGGAGCCGTACGAGCCCGTCGTCCCCGGCGGCTACGCCGAGCGGCTCGACGACGACGAGGAGATCTACGACGCGCTCGTCGTCGGCCTGCGCGCCTACGTCCGGAAGAACGGTTTCCACTCCGTCCTGATCGGGCTGTCGGGCGGCATCGACTCCGCGCTCGTCGCCGCCATCGCCTGCGACGCGGTCGGCGCGCAGAACGTGTACGGCGTCTCGATGCCCTCGAAGTACTCCTCGGACCACTCCCGGGGCGACGCCGCCGGGCTCGCCGAGCGGACCGGCCTGAACTTCCGGACCGTACCGATCGAGCCCATGTTCGACGCCTACATGGGTGCGCTTGGCCTGACCGGCCTGGCCGAGGAGAACCTCCAGTCCCGACTGCGCGGCACCCTGCTGATGGCCGTCTCCAACCAGGAGGGCCACCTCGTGCTGGCCCCGGGCAACAAGTCCGAGCTGGCGGTCGGCTACTCCACCCTCTACGGGGACTCCGTCGGCGCGTACGGCCCGATCAAGGACGTCTACAAGTCGGACGTCTTCCGCCTGGCCCGCTACCGCAACCGGGCCGCCGTCGAGCGCGACGAGATCCCGCCGATTCCGGAGAACTCGATCGTGAAGCCGCCGAGCGCCGAGCTGCGCCCGGGCCAGGTGGACACGGACTCCCTGCCGGACTATCCGGTGCTGGACGCCATCCTGGACCTGTACGTGGACCGCGACCAGGGCCTCGACGCCATCGTCGCGGCCGGCTTCGACCGCGAGCTGGTCGCCAGGACCCTGCGCATGGTCGACACGGCGGAGTACAAGCGGCGCCAGTACCCGCCGGGTACGAAGATCTCCGCGAAGGGCTTCGGGAAGGACCGCCGGCTGCCCATCACGAACGGCTGGCGCGAACGGACGTAGGCGGCGTCGGGCCGGCCGGGGTCGCGGCCGGCCCGGCCCGCCGCCCCGGCCGCCGCTACGGCCCGCCGCTACGGCTTGACGCTGAGGCGGGCGGCGACGGGCAGGTGGTCGCTGCCCGTGCGCGGCAGGGTCCAGGAGGCCTCCGGCTTCATGCCGCGCACCATGATCTGGTCGATCCGCGCCATCGGGAACTGCGCGGGCCAGCTGAAGCCGAAGCCGTCGCCCGCCGCGCCCTGCGTGGAACGCATCTGCGAGGTGACCTCGGACAGCGCCCGGTCGTTCATGGTGCCGTTGAGGTCGCCGAGCAGGATGACCTTGCGCAGGGGTTCGGAGGCGAGCGCCGCGCCCAGCGCGTCGGCGCTGTTGTCGCGCTGGTTCGCGGTGAAGCCGGCGTTGAGCTTGACCCGTACCGAGGGGAGGTGGGCGATGTACACGCCGATGTCGCCCGTGGGGCCGGCGACGGTGGTGCGCATGGCCCGGGTCCAGCCGAGCCGGATGTCGACGGGCTTGCTGGAGGTCAGCGGGTACTTGCTCCACACCCCGACGGTGCCCTCGACCGCGTGGTACTTGTACGTGCCCGCCAGCGCCTTCTCGTAGACGGGGACGGCGCTCGCCTTGAGTTCGGTGAGCGCCAGCACGTCGGCCCGGGACTTCGCCACGGACTCGGCGGTGCCGAGCGGGTCGAGGTTGTCGGCGTCCACGTTGTGCGTGGCGACCATCAGGTTGCCGCCGGAGCCCGACTTGTCGGTGACCAGCCCGCCGAAGAGGTTCGCCCAGACCACGGTGGTCAGCAGTATCGAGATCAGCGCGGTGGCGGACTTGCGCAGCACCGCCGCGACCAACAGCACCGGCACCATCAGACCCAGCCAGGGCAGGAAGGTCTCGATGAGGCTGCCGAGGTTCCCGATGTCGTTGGGCAGGTCCGCGTGGAAGATCATGACCAGTGAGGTCAGCGCGGCCAGGGACGCGGTCACGATGCCGCGCTTCCAGATGCCCCGGTCGTGCCTCAGTCCGGCCAGTCGGCGCCGCAGACCGGTTCGCGAGGGACCCGGCTCGGAGCCGCCGTTCCCCGTCTCCGTCATGTACGCCTGTGCCATGCCCATGTCCTCGCTGCCGTGCTCGCGCTCCGTCCCCGCCCCTTGACCCTAGGCGATGCGCGGAGCCTTCGGTGCCGTCCTTGGCGGCCGTACAACCGGAGGGACGAACGGCCGTGCGGCAAGGGTTCCGCTTGTCACGAAACGCGCACATTGGCTCGGGCGCGCCCGGAGCGCGCCCGGAGTGTGACGGACGGGTCATCCGCCGCCCGTCGCGGTACTTCCGTCCCGGGCCGCGCGGGTGCCACCATGGTGGGTGAGTCCGGGGACGCCGTGAGGGCGCCTCGAGATGACACAAGGAGCAGTTGCAATGTCGCATACCGTTTCGCCTGCCCGGGAAGCCTCTCCGACCCTGTACGGGGGCGCGGGCACCCGCCGCGTCACCGTCCGCGACCTCACCCTCGCCAAGGAACGCGGCGAGAAGTGGCCCATGCTCACCGCCTACGACGCGATGACCGCGTCCGTGTTCGACGAGGCCGGCATCCCGGTCGTGCTCGTCGGCGACTCGATGGGCAACTGTCACCTCGGCTACGAGAGCACCGTGCCCGTCACGATGGACGAGATGACCCTGCTGTCGGCGGCCGTCGTGCGCGGCACCAGCCGGGCCCTGGTCGTCGGCGACCTGCCGTTCGGCTCGTACCAGGAAGGCGCCGTGCAGGCGCTGCGCAGCGCGACCCGGCTGGTCAAGGAGGCGGGAGTCGGTGCGGTCAAGCTGGAGGGCGGCGAGCGTTCGCTGGCCCAGACCGAGCTGATCGTGCAGTCCGGGATCCCCGTCATGTCGCACCTGGGTCTGACCCCGCAGTCCGTGAACGCCATGGGCTACCGGGTGCAGGGCCGCACCGACGAGGCCGCGCACCAGCTGCTGCGCGACGCGAAGGCCGCGCAGGACGCGGGCGCCTTCGCGGTGGTCCTGGAGCTGGTCCCGGCCGAGCTGGCCGCCGAGGTCACCCGGTCCCTGCACATCCCGACCGTCGGCATCGGCGCCGGCTCGGAGTGCGACGCGCAGGTACTGGTGTGGACCGACATGATGGGCCTGACCGGCGGGAAGATGCCGCGGTTCGTGAAGCAGTACGCCGAGCTCCGCAAGACGATGACCGACGCGGCGAAGGCCTTCGCCGAGGACGTCGTCGGCGGCTCGTTCCCGCAGCCGGAGCACGCCTTCCACTAGAACGACCGGGGCCGCGCCGACGGCCCGCCGACACGGATGTCGGCGGGCCGTCGGCCGCCTGTCGGAAAACTGTAGGAGCTTTGTCAGTGGCGGATGGTCCCATGGTGGGCATGACGCGAAACGACAACCATCCCAACGCCGTGGAAGTGCGGGGTCTGGTCAAGCACTACGGCGAGACCAAGGCCCTCGACGGTGTCGACCTCGATGTCCGCGAGGGCACGGTCCTCGGGGTCCTCGGTCCCAACGGCGCGGGCAAGACCACCCTGGTGCGCTGCCTGTCCACCCTGGTCATCCCGGACGCCGGCACCGCCCGGGTCGCCGGTTACGACGTGGTCCGCCAGCCCCGGCAGCTGCGCCGGACCATCGGCCTGACCGGCCAGTACGCCTCGGTCGACGAGAAGCTCTCCGGCTGGGAGAACCTCTACATGATCGGCCGGCTGCTGGACCTGTCCCGCAAGGACGCCCGCAAGCGCGCGGACGAGATGCTGGAGCGGTTCTCCCTGACGGAGGCGGCCAAGAAGGCCGCCATGAACTACTCCGGCGGCATGCGGCGGCGACTCGACCTCGCCGCCTCGCTGATCGGCAACCCGGCGGTCCTCTACCTGGACGAGCCGACCACCGGCCTCGACCCCCGTACCCGCAACGAGGTGTGGGACGAGGTCCAGCGGCTGGTCGCCGAGGGCGCGACCGTCCTGCTGACCACGCAGTACATGGAGGAGGCCGAGCAGCTCGCGAGCCAACTGACGGTCATCGACCGCGGCAAGGTCATCGCCAACGGCAAGGTCGACGAGCTGAAGGCGCGCGTGGGGGGCCGCACCCTGCGGGTCCGTCCCGCGGACCCGTCCGACCTGCCGGGCATGGCCCGCTCCCTCGCGGAGGCCGGTCTCGACGGCATCGCCGGTTCGCAGGCCGTGCCGGACGAGGGCGCGCTGCTGGTCCCGATCCTGAGCGACGAGCAGCTGACCGCCGTGGTCGGACTGCTGGCCGCCCGCGGGTACGCGATCGCCGACCTCGGCACGTACCTGCCCAGCCTCGACGAGGTGTTCCTGTCCATCACCGGGCAGAAGCCGTCCTCCGTCGAGGACTCCGTCCCCACCGAGAAGACCGAGCAGAATCAGGAGGTCGCGGCATGAGCACCGTAACCACGACGAAGCCCGCCGACACCGCGGCTTCCCCCGCCGTCCCGGCGGGAGCACCGCCCGCCGAGGGCCGGATCGGCCTGCGGGCCAACCTGCGGCACATCGGCGCCCTGGTGCGCCGCAACGCCCTCCAGATCAAGCAGGACCCGGAGTCGATGTTCGACGTCCTGTTCATGCCGATCATCTTCACGCTGCTGTTCGTGTTCGTCTTCGGCGGCGCGGTCTCCGGCAAGGGCAACCAGGGCGCGTACGTCAGCTACCTGGTCCCGGGCCTGATGGCCATGATGGGGATGAACATCGCCATGGCGGTGGGCACCGGCGTCAACGACGACTTCAAGAAGGGCGTGATGGACCGCTTCCGGTCCATGCCGATCGCCCGGTCGTCCGTCCTCCTCGCGAAGATCGTCGTCGAGATCGGCCGGATGCTGATCGCCATCACGATCCTGCTCTGCGTCGGCTTCATCCTCGGCCTGTCGATCGACGGCTCGATCCTGGACCTGTTCTTCGCCGTCGGTCTGTCGGTCGTCTTCGGCGCCTCGCTGATGTGGATCTTCATCCTGCTGGGTCTCACCATGAAGACCGCGCAGGCCGTCCAGGGCATGGCGATGCTGGTCCTGATGCCCCTGCAGTTCGGCAGTTCGATCTTCGCGAAACCGGCGACGATGCCCGGCTGGCTGCAGAGCTTCACCGACTACAACCCGCTGTCCAACCTGGCCGACGCCGCCCGTGCCCTGATCAACGGCACTCCGGTCGGCGACTCGGTGTGGATGACGCTGGCCTGGTCCTTCGCCATCACGGCGGTCACCATGCCGCTCGCGGTCCGCAAGTTCCGGCAGAAGACCTGATCCGGCCGGATCGCGACGGTCCGTTCGGATCGCGTCCCGGACGGGCCCCGATCCGGGCCCGCTTCAGATGAGGGCGGTGGCCTCCTCCAGGGTGAGGCCGCCGCCTTCGGCGTACGCCGTCTCGAAGGCGGCGTCGCCCACTGCCGCCCGGGCCAGTTCCTCGGTACGGGCGGCGTCCTCGCGTTCCGTCGTCACGGGGAAGTGGCCGACGGGCAGCAGGGCCCGGTAGGCGCCGAGCAGCCGGGCGGCGTCGCGCATCCGCCGGTCGCCGCCGATCAGGGCCATCGAGAGGCCGCCGGTCAGCAGATAGACGGCGGGCATCTGCGGGGCCACCAGCCGCGCCATCGGCTCCTGGACGGAACCCATGGCCTCACGGATCCGGGCCAGCGCCTCCTCGTGGCGGCCCTCCTGGTTGTCCAGCCAGGCGAGCGTGCCGAGCAGGAAGCCCTCGAAGACGGCGAACGCGCCGAAGGCGAACTCGTCGCGCAGGAGGTGGAGCTGCTCACGGGCCTCGACGGTGCGCCCGGTGCGGCCGAGGAGGCCCGCGAGGAACATCCGGGCCGCGGGCAGGGCCTCGTTGCCGTACTGCTGGACCGTGGCCGTGACGTCGACGAGGATCCGTTCGGCCTCCTCGTACCGGCCGCTCTCGGAGAGCGTCCCCGACATCCGTACCCGCAGCACCGCCACCTGGGCCTTGGCGCCGAGGCGTTCGGCGTAGGCGATGGCCTCGCGGTAGTCCCGGGTGGCCGGGCCGTACTCGCCGCGCTTCTCCAGGGATTCCGCGCGCGCCGAGAGCGCCTCGGCGCAGCCCCAGGCGTCGCCGAGTTCGCGGAACAGCGCGAGGCTCTCTTCGGCGTCGCGGGCGGCGTCGCCGGCCCAGTCGGCCCGGTTGGCGAGGACGTTGGCGCGCAGTTGCAGCGCGGAGGCCAGTTCCCAGCGGTAGCCGAGCTCGCGGGCGGTGACGACGGTCGCGTCCACGACCTCCTTGAGCAGGCCGGGATTGCCCGAGATCATCACGGCGTAGATCCACAGGGAGCTGGGGGTGCGGCAGGTCTGCGGCAGGCCCGGCCGGTAGGCGGTGAGCACCCCTTCGATCTGGGCCCGGACCTCCGGGGTGTTCCAGGCGTCGTTGGTCTGGTCGCGGGCGGCCAGCCGGACCAGGTGGACCGCGCGCCAGGCCTCGGCGAGGAGTTCGCCGGAGTAGGGCGGCGGCGAGTCGACGAGCCGCTCGTGGACGGGCTCGGCGGGGACCACGGGCGCGGCGAACGGGTTGGGGCCGAGTGCTTCGGCCGCCTCGGTCCAGTGCCGGGACTCGGTGCGCAGGTCGTGCATGTGCCAGTACCAGCCCAGCGAGTGGATCAGGCAGAGCACTTCGTCCGCGTCGCGGGTGGCGACGGCCCGGCGCAGGGCGGTACGGAGGTTCTCGTACTCGGTGGCCAGCCGGTCGGTGGCCGCGCGCTGGCCGTGCCCGCGCAGCAGGGGTTCGGTGGTGCGGGCGAGTTCGCGGTAGTGGACGAGGTGGCGGTGCTCGGTGGCGTGCAGGTCCCCCGGCACCTCGGCGAGGCGTTCGGCTGCGTACTCGCCGACGGTCTCCAGGAGCCGGTAGCGCATGTCGGCGCCGTCGGGGCCGGGGGTGGCGACGACGAGGGACTTGTCGACGAGGGAGCCGAGGGTGTCGGCGATGTCGAGGGCGCCGTGCGCGCAGACGGTCTCGGCGGCGGCGAGGTCGCAGCCGCCGGCGAACACGGACAGCCGGCGCAGCACCGTGCGTTCGGGTTCGTCGAGCAGGTCCCAGGACCAGTCGACGACGGCCCGCAGGGTTTGCTGGCGGGGCAGCACGGTACGGGACCCGCCGGTCAGGAGCCGGAAGCGGTCGTCGAGCCGGTCGGCGATCTGGCGCGGGGTGAGCAGCCGCAGCCGGGCGGCGGCCAGTTCGATGGCGAGCGGCAGGCCGTCGAGGCGGCGGCAGATCTCGGCGGCGGCGACCGGGTCGTCCGCCGGGCTGAAGCCGGGTCGGGCGGCGGCCCCGCGGTCCCCGAGGAGGCGGAGCGCGACCGGGTCGGGCAGCGGTTCCACCGGGCGCAGGGTCTCCCCCGGTACGCCGAGGGGTTCCCGGCTGGTGGCCAGGATCTGCACGCCGGGGCAGTGCGTGAGGAGGCGTTCGGCGAGTTCGGCGGCGGCGCCGATGACGTGCTCGCAGTTGTCGAGGAGCAGCAGGATCCGCCGGCGCGCGCAGTGCTCGGTGAGCCGGTGGAGGGGGTCGTCGCCGGCCCGGTCGGTCAGGGCCCGGATCTCCTCGGCGGCGGCGCCGCGGAGTTTGGTCTCGCGGGCGCCGAGGGCGGCGAGGACGGCTTCGGCGACGTCCTCGGGATCGTCGACGGGGGCCAGTTCGACGAACCACACGCCGTCGGTCCAGGCGTCCGCGGCGGGCGCGGCGGGGGCCGCGGCGGGCGGGGTTCGGCCGGCGTGGGCCTCGGCGGCTTCCTGCGACAGGCGGGTCTTGCCGGCGCCGCCGGGGCCGAGCAGGGTCACGAGCCGGGCGCGGGCGAGGTCCTCGCCGATGACCCGGATGTCCTCCTCGCGGCCGACGAAGGTGGTGAGCCGGGCCCGGAGGTTCCCCGGAGCGGATGCGGGCCGGGTGCCCGCGAGGGGCGGCCCGGCCGCGGGGAGGGCTGCGGGAGCGGGGAGGGCTGCGGGAGCGGCGCCGGGTTCGGCGACGCAGGTCAGGAGTTCGGTGTGCAGGGCGCGCAGGGCCGGGCCCGGGTCGGCGCCGAGGCGGGCGGCGAGGTCGCGGCGTACGTCCTCGTACGCGGCCAGGGCCTCCGCGGGCCGGCCCGCGTCGCGCAGGGCGCGGATCCGCAGCACCTGGAGGGGCTCGTCCAGCGGCCGGCGGGCGCACAGCTCGGCCAGCTCCGGCAGGATCCGGGGGGCCTCACCGAGGTCGAGGGCGGCGGCGAGCCGGCCCCGGCGCGCGTCCAGGCGTACGGCCTCCCAGCGGGCGGCCTCGGCTGCCGGGTCGGGCAGGTCGGCCAGGGCCGGGCCGCGCCACAGGGCGAGGGCCTCGTCGTAGCGGGCGGCGGCGTGGGCCGGGTCGGGGGCGTCGGCTGCTTCGCGGACGAGCCGTTCGAAGCGGTACAGGTCGATGTCCTCGCGCCGCGCGTCGAGCAGGTAGCCGCCGTCGGCGGAGCGCACGGCCCCGTGGCCCAGAGCGCGCCGCAGTCGCCCGACGAGCGCCTGGAGCGCGGCGGGGGCGTCGGCGGGCGGGTCGGCGTCCCACACGTCGGCGACCAGCAGGGCGGGCGGGACGGCCCGCCCGGGCCGCAGGGCGAGCGCGGTCAGCAGGGCGCGCAGGCGCGGGCCGCCGACGGCGACGGTGCTCCCGTCGTCGCGGAGGGCCTGGGCGGTGCCGAGAATCGCGTAATGCACCGGCCCATTGTCACCGCCCCCGCACTCCGCCCCGCGCACGGGCCGGGATAGGTTTCGCCGCATGGGTCACCAGGGCAGCCGCGGCGAGCGGCAGATCAGTTCGGTATTCCTCTGCGTCGTCGCCGTCATGGCGGTCACGGGCTGGGCCGTGTGGACGGGCTACGCGTCGAGCCCGGGGCTGGCCGTCTTCCTCTTCGTGACCTCGGCGTGGATCGTCTCGCTGTGCCTGCACGAGTACGCGCACGCCCGCACCGCCCTGCACGGCGGTGACATCAGCGTCGGTTCGAAGGGCTACCTGACGCTGAACCCGCTGAAGTACGCGCACCCGCTGCTCAGCATCGTCCTGCCGGTGGTCTTCGTGATCCTGGGCGGGCTGGGTCTGCCCGGTGGCGCCGTGTACATCGAGCGGGGTCGGATCCAGGGCCGCTGGAAGCACAGCCTGATCTCGGCGGCGGGCCCGCTCGTGAACGTGGCCTTCGCCGTGGTGTGCACCGCGCCGTTCTGGCTGGGCGCCCTGGACGGGGTGCCGGTGCCGTTCCGGGTGGCGTTGGCCTTCCTGGCGCTGCTCCAGGTGTCGGCGGCGATTCTGAACTTCCTGCCGGTGCCGGGGCTGGACGGGTACGGCGTCATCGAGCCGTGGCTGCCGCCGCGGGTGCGCCGCGAGGTGGAGCCGCTGGCGCCGTTCGCGCTGATCGGGGTGTTCGTGCTGCTGTGGATCCCGGCCGTCAACACGTTCTTCTTCGACACGGTGAGCGGGGTGCTGAGCGCGCTCGGCGTGTCGGACCTGGACACGTACTGCGGTCGCGACCTGTACCGCTTCTGGAACGACTCCGACGGCTACTTCTGCGCGGTCCCGGCCGAGTAGCGGCGGGCGCCGGCCCGGCGGCGGGGTCAGACCTGCTGGGCCTTCTCCGCCTTGGCCTTGCGTACGTAGTACCAGGCCATGTTGGACGTCAGGCCGGCCAGCAGCACCCAGATGATCCCCAGGAAGCTGCCCTCCACGAAGGCGACCACGGCGGCGGCCACGGCGAGGACGCAGACGACAACGGCGAACACGGCAAGGCGGGGCATCGGGAACAGCTCCTCGGCGACACGGGGCGGGGTCGAGCCCATCCAGTGTCCCCCATGCGGCGCGTCGCGGACGTCCGGGGCACGGCCGGGGCACGGCCGCGGGCGCCGGGACCGCGGTGGGCGGCCCCGGCGGCGGGCTCACACGTCGGTGAGGCGCAGGCCCGCGTGGGCCTTGTAGCGGCGGTTGGTGGAGATCAGGTTGGCGACCATCGCCTCGACCTGGTGGGCGCCCCGCAGCCGGCCCGCGAAGACGCCGCGCATGCCGGGAATGCGGGCGGCGAGGGCCTGGACGAGGTCGGTGTCGGCGCGGGACTCGCCGAGGACCATCACGTCGGTGTCGATCTCCTCCACCGAGGCGTCCTGGAGCAGGACGGCCGACAGGTGGTGGAAGGCGGCCGTGACGCGGGAGTCGGGGAGCAGGGCCGCGGCCTGCTGGGCGGCGCTGCCCTCTTCGACCCGGAGGGCGTAGGCGCCCTGCTTGTCGAAGCCGAGCGGGTTGACGCAGTCCACGACGAGCTTGCCGGCGAGGTCCTCGCGGAGGGCTTCGAGGGTCTTGGCGTGGCCCTCCCACGGCACCGCGATGATCACGATGTCGCTGCGGCGCGCGCAGTCGGCGTTGTCGGCGCCCTCGACGCCGAGGCCGAGTTCCGTCGCGGCGGTCTCGGCCCGGTCGGCGGCGCGGGAGCCGATGATCACCTTCTGGCCGGCCCGGGCGAGCCGGTAGGCGAGGCCGCGGCCCTGGTCGCCGGTGCCGCCGAGGACGCCGACGACGAGGCCGGAGACGTCCGGCAGGTCCCAGGGGTCCTTGGCCGGCGGCTTCTGCGTGCTGTCTGTGGAGGTCATGGGGGCGAGGGTACTGCCGAGTAGTCGCGGGTTCGAGTCCCGTGGGACCCGACCAAGTGGAAGGAAGCGCTCCTGCGGGTGGGCCCGATGGTGCAGGATGCCGCCATGGACGCCGTCAGGGTCGCGCTGCTGCGCGAGGTGCTCGCCGGTACGCAGTGGCCTCGGGAGGCCCGCCGGTTCGCCGGTTCGCTGCGGCGGTCGGTGGCGCCGTCCGGGAGCGGGCTGCTGCTGGTGGGCACGGAGCAGTACGAGCCCTGGCACATGGCCGCGCACCTGGTGGACGAGGCCGCCTGGTCGGGGCTGGCGGAGCTGGCGCCGACGTTGGTGCGCCACCGGGTGCTGCCGGGTGAGCCGCCGCACCTGTCGGTCGGGCTGGGCCGGCTGGAGGCGGCCCGGCGCGGGCACACGCTGCTGGTGGTGGCCCCGGAGCGGCCGGGCGCGGGGCTGCTGGAGCGGGTCCACGACGCCCGCCGCGCGGGAGCCACCGTACTGGCGCTGGACGGCGGGGACCCGGAGCTCACCGGGCTCGCGCACGAGGCGCTGTCGGTGCCGCGGGACACCGCCGGGCTGGACCTGGACACGGTGCAGCACCTCGTCAGTGCGGCGGCGGGGGAGAACGGCCCACCGTCCCGGCGGGGGCCGGGGCGGCTGCGCGACCGGCTGGCGCGGCTGGCCGACCAGCTGACGGCCCCGCCGCCCAGCCGCTGGTAGGCGCGCCGGGCGCTACGGCGTGCTGCTCCCGCCCTCGCCCTCGCCCTCGCGGGTCTTGTCGTTCCACTTGGGGTCGTTCTGCCATTCGAGGTTGCGCTCCTGCGCCGTCTCCATGGCGTGGCCGGCCTCCTCGGGGCTCCCGTACGGGCCGAAGCGGTCCTTGGCGGGGCAATCGGGGCCCTCTTCGACCTTGTTGTGGACCAGGCAGTAGTACCACTCGCCCGGCTTGCCCACCTGACGCTTCTTGAACAGGGGCATCGTCGTCCGGCTCCTCTCGATGCTGCTCTCGCAGCCATGCTGCCCCATCCCCGCTGGATACACTCGCTCGCATGTCTGGCCAGTCGCTGCTCGTACCAGGCGAGCTCTCTCCCGTCCGTTCCGTTCCCGGAAACATCCGCCGGCCCGAGTACGTGGGCAAGCCCGCGCCCACTCCGTACACCGGACCGGAGGTGCAGACGGCCGAGACCATCGAGGCCATGCGCATCGCCGGCCGGATCGCCGCCCAGGCGATGGAGGAGGCCGCCAAGCTCATCGCGCCGGGGGTGACCACCGATGAGCTGGACGCGGTCGCCCACGCGTACATGTGCGACCACGGCGCCTACCCGTCGACGCTGGGCTACCGGGGCTTCCCGAAGTCCCTGTGCTCCTCGCTCAACGAGGTCATCTGTCACGGCATCCCCGACTCGACCGTCCTGCGGGACGGCGACATCGTGAACCTCGACGTGACCGCGTACATCGGCGGGGTGCACGGCGACAACAACGCCACCTACCTGTGCGGGGACGTGGACGAGGAGTCGCGGCTGTTGGTGGAGCGCACCCGCGAGGCCCTGAACCGGGCGATCAAGGCGGTCAAGCCGGGCCGGCAGATCAACATCATCGGTCGGGTCATCGAGTCGTACGCGAAGCGCTTCGGGTACGGGGTGGTCCGGGACTTCACCGGGCACGGCATCAACTCGTCGTTCCACTCCGGCTTGATCATCCCGCACTACGACAGCCCGCACGCCACGACCGTCATCGAGCCCGGCATGACCTTCACCATCGAGCCGATGCTGACGCTGGGCACCCACGAGTACGACATGTGGGACGACGGTTGGACCGTGGTGACGAAGGACCGCAAGCGGACCGCGCAGTTCGAACACACGCTCGTGGTGACGGACGGCGGGGCGGAGATCCTGACCTTGCCATAGGCATGAACCATCCGGACCCTTTTACCGACAAGACGTCGGGAACACATTGACTTAGGCATGCCTAAGTAGGAAGATCGGGCATGGCGGCACTGCCGCCACGCCTGTTTCCTTCCTTCCGGAGGTCCGTCTTGGACGCCTTCTCCACGGTCATCCGTGTCGCCTCGCACGAGCAGCACACCGAGGCCGAGACCTCGACGTTCATGAGCGACCTGCTCGGCGGGCGGCTCGGCGTGGACGCCTACACCCGCTACACCGAACAGCTGTGGTTCGTGTACCGGGCGCTGGAGGACGCGGCCGAAGCCCTCCGGGAGGACCCGGTGGCCGGGCCGTTCATACAGCCCGAGCTGATGCGGCTGGCCGAGATCGAGCGGGACCTGGCCCACCTGCGCGGGCCCGACTGGCGCCGGAGCATGGTCGCGCTGCCCGCGACCGCGGCGTACGCCGAGCGCGTCGCCGAGTGCGCGACGTCCTGGCCGGGCGGGTACGTGGCCCACCACTACACGCGCTACCTGGGCGACCTCTCCGGCGGCCAGATCATCCGCGACAAGGCGGAGCGCACCTGGGGCTTCGAGCGCAAGGGCGACGGCGTCCGGTTCTACGTGTTCGCCGACATCTCCAACCCGGCCGCCTTCAAGCGGACCTACCGGGAGCTGCTGGACGCGATCGCCGCGGACGACCTGGAGAAGCAGCGCATCGTCGACGAGTGCAAGCGCGCCTTCGACTTCAACGGCGCGGTCTTCCGCGAGCTGGGCGAGCAGTTCCGCCTCAGCGCCTGATCCTGTACGGGAACGACAGGGCCGGCCCGGTGCGCACCGCACCGGGCCGGCCCTCCGTCGCGTTCGGGTCCCGCCAGTCGGCGAAGCGGACGCGGCCGCCGAGCTCGATCGTGCCGTCGGGCGCGGGGGCGGTGAGGATCTGTGAGCCCTCGCCCTGGGTGATGTTCAGGGCGCGGCCGAGCTGCGCGGTCAGCAGGAGCGCCGCCGAGCCGGTGGCCTCGTCCTCGGTGACGGCGCCGTCGGGGCGCCGGGGGAAGCCGCGGGCCCGGATCCGGCCGGCGGCCTCGTCCTCCCAGGCCCAGGCGTACAGCCAGCCCTCGCCCGGGGGCGGGGCGGGCAGGGCGTCGACCTCGGCCGCGCTCGCGTACCGCTCGGTGCGCTTGCCGGTGACCCACTCGGGGCGGGCCGTGATCCAGGTGAACTCCCCGTCCCCGCGGGCCCATACGGAGCCGGCCGGCGGGTTGAGCTCCTCGATGTCGAGCAACCAGGCGACGCCGACGAGCGGGTGCCCCGCGAACGCCATCCGGGTGCCGGGCGTACGGATGTCGACGACCCCGCGTTCGGGGTCGTCGACGAACACCGTCTCGCTGTAGCCGAGTTCGGCGGCCAGCGCCTGCCGGGACGCGTCGTCCGGGCAGGTGCGGCCGTCGCGGACCACTCCGAGCGGATTGCCGAAGCGGCCGTCACCCGCGCAGAAGACCTTGAGCACATCCAGATCGTTCACGCGGGCATTCAAACACGGCTCAGGCCTGGGCCGTTCGGCGACGGCGGGCGACGTACACCGCGCCCGCGCCGGCGGCGACCACCAGGGCGGAGGCGCCGAGGAGGGCGCCCGCAGGGACCTCGGATCCGGTGGTGGCCAGGTGGCCGCCGACGGAGCCGCCGCCACCGACCGAACCACCACCGCCGACGGAGCCGCCGCCCGCGGCGCCGCCCGTGCTGCCGCCGGTGGTGCCGGCGCCGCCCGTGGTGCTGCCGCCCGAGGAGCCGCTGCCGCCGGCGGTGCCGGTCGGCGGGAGGGTGACGTCCTTGTCGACGGCGACCGAGAGGTCGAGGGAGTCCATCGGCTTGCCCGGCTTGTACTTGTCCAGGACGGCGTTGTCGTTGGCGAAGACGGCGGAGCCCTGCTCGGTGAAGACGGCGGGGACCGCGTTGAGGGCCAGCAGGCCGCCCTTGGCCCGGTACTCGACCTTCGACAGGTCGAGCGTCGCGAACGGGATGTCCTTGCGCAGGCCCGCGGCCGTCTTCGCGTCCAGGGTCAGCGTGCCGGCCCCGCCGTTGCCGACGACGCGGATGTTGCTGAACGTCAGGTCGAGGCCGTGTGCCGCGTACTCGAAGCGCAGGGTGCCGTCGAAGGCGGCGTTCAGCTTGCGGTTCTTGGTGTCGAGCTCGCCCTTGCCGAAGGCGAACGCGTAGGTGGTGCCGCTCTTGACGGCGCCGCCGGACGCGGTGATGCCCTTCTCCCCGACGTAGTCGCGGAAGGACTGCATGACGCCCCAGGTCAGCTTGCCGCTCAGGATCTTCTGCGGGCCGTCGACGGGCGGGGTGACGGGGGGCGTCACGGGCGGGGTCACCGGCGGCGTCACGGGAGGCGTCACCGGCGGGGTCACCGGCGGCGTCACGGGCGGGGTCACCGGCGGCGTCACCGGCGGGGTGACGGGCGGCGTAACGGGCGGAGTGACCGGCGGCGTCACGGGCGGCTTCGGGGGCGCCTGGAACTCCAGCGCCACCGTCACCTTGTCCCCGTCCGCGCCCGCGTAGGCGGGGCGGGCGAACACGGCGGCGAACTCGGGGGTCAGCTTGGTGCTGAGGCCCGCCATGTTCATTCCGGCGAAGGCCACGTCCGCGACGGGGACGTTCGGCGTGAGCGTGCCGTTCTCGGTGACGTCGGCCGTCAGCTTCTTCGTACCGGTGCTGATCCGGAAGTTCTCCATCTTCACGACGAACCCGTGCGCGCTCGCGTCGAAGACCACCCGGCCCTTGAATGCCGCGGTCACGACGTGGCCGCCGTCCTTGTCGTACTGGCCCGTCGCCCGGCCGAAGCGGAAGCCGCCGGGTATCTCGGTGGCCCCGTCCTGCGCGGTGACCGAGCCGACGCCCTTCACGTACTCGCGCAGGCTCGTCAGCACCCCCCAGTCCAGGGTGCCGTCGAGCACCGGGACGGGGGCGGCGGCGGCCGGCGCGCCGACGGCCGGGACCCGGGCGTTGCCGTTGGCGGTCGCGGGCAGGGCGAAGGCGGTGTTTCCGAGGGCGACCGCGGTGAGGACGGCGGCCGCGACGGCGATCGGACGGCGGTGGGACGACATGGCTCAAGTGCTCCTGAAGGACCGGAAAGGAAGGAAGGGGTGGGGCGGGCGCTACGGCGCGTCGGGGGACGCGGGCACCCCGGCCGCGGGCTCGGCCGCGTTCGCGCGGCGCGACCGGAGCACCAGGAAGGCCGCGCCGCCCGCCAGGACCAAGGCGGCCGCGGCGAGGGCGACGTACAGCCCGGTGTCGGAGGACTCGGCCGCCGCGGCGGCGGGCGCCGGGGCGGGACCGGTGGACGGCGAGGCCGCCGGGGAGGCCGGCGCGGCGGCGGCGGTGGAACCCAGGTCGGGCAGGACGGGCAACCGCGCGCCGGCGTCCAGGGCGACGGCGAGCGAGATCGGGTCCATCTCGGTGCCGGCCTTGTACATGGAGTTGAAGGCCCGGGAGCCGCCCTCGGTGAGGGTGGCCGGGGCTTCGGTGACGGTGGCGAGGTTGCCCTCGGTCTTCAGCGCCTTGGCGTCGAACTCGACGAGGGGCACCGCGCTCTTGGTGTCGGCTCCGGTGGTGACGTCGGCGGACAGGACGCCCTTGCCGTTCTCCACCTTCACGGCGACCTTGGCGAGCTTGAGGTCGAGGTGGGCGCCGGTGAAGTGCACGGCGCCGGCGAACGCGGCGTCGAGGGTGCCCTCCCGGGCGTCGTACGCGCCCTTGCCCTGGGGGAAGCGGAAGAGGGCGCCGCCGTCCTGGGCGCCGTCGGTGAGGGTCCACCGGCCCTGGCCGACGGATCCGGAGACGTACTCGCGGAAGGTGCGGCGGATGCCCCAGTCGACGGCGGCGTCGGTGAAGCCGCCCGGTGCCCGGGGGGTCGCGGCGGGGGCGCCCGGGGTCTGCGGGGCCTGCGGCGCGGGCTGCTGCGCGGGCTGTTCGGCGGCCGGCGCCTTGACGTCGGCGGACAGCGAGAGCGGGTCGAGCTGCGCGCCGGCCCGGTAGTAGCCGGCGAAGGCCTTGGCGCCCTGTTCCGTGAGGGTGGCCGGAACGTTGGTGAGGGTGAGCGGGCTGCCGCCGCCCTTCATGTTGATGCCGCGCAGACCCAGCGTGGCGAAGGGGACTTGGGACTGCTGGGTGACCGCCCCGGTGTCCTTGGCCTTGCTGGAGACGTCCAGGTAGAGGGTGCCGCCGCCGCCGGAGATCTTGATGGTCGGCCGGCTGACGGTCATGTCCAGCTCGTACGCGCCGTCGGGCTTCCGGTGGCCCTGGAAGGCCACGCCGCCGGTGAAGGCGGCCGTGAACTCACCCGTGTCCGGGTCGTAGGAGCCGTTCGCCGAGTGGAAGCGGAAGAGGCTGCCGCCGGCGGTGGCGGCTCCGCCGCGCAGCGTGAAGCCGCCCTTGGCGATGGGACCGGTGACGTAGCTCTGGAAGGAGGACTTGAGGCCCCAGTCCAGTCGGCCGCCCTGTACGGAACGGCTCGCCGCATGCGCCGCGGTGGCCGGGAGCAGGGCTCCCAGCAGGGCCGCCAGCAGGGCGACGGCGAACACACGGACGGGTCTTGCGGGCATGAACGTCCCCTCCAGGGTCTGGCATGTGAGGTTAGGCTAACCTAAGCTATCCCGGTCAAGGGGGGAACCCCCACGCCCGGCAGAACCTCAAAGCCCCCAGTCGGACGATCAGGACGGTGCCTTCGTGCCTACGCCCGCCGCGTCAAACCGCTTCCCCCGCCTCGCCGTTGCCCTCGTGGCGACGGCCCTCGCGGTGACGGGTTGCGGAGGTACGGCCGCCCCCGAACATTCCCCGGCGGCGAGCGCCGCGACCGTCGCGGACCGGATCGAACCGCTCGCCGCGACGCCGGTGCCGGCGCTGCCGGTGACGGTGCCCTCGGCGGACGGCGCCCGGGTGACCGTCACCTCGGCCGAGCGGATCATTCCGCTGACGGGCAGCCTCAACGAGATCGTCCAGACCCTCGGGCTCGGCAAGCAGGTCGTCGCCCGGGACATCACCGCCACCTTCGCGCAGGCCTCCGCCCTGCCGGTGGTGACACGTGGACACGACGTCTCCGCCGAGAGCGTGTTGTCGCTGCGCCCGACGCTGGTGCTGGCCGAAACCACCACCGGTCCCGCGGAAGCGGTGCAGCAGATCCGTGACGCCGGCATCCCGGTCCTGGTGATCGCCCCCGCCAAGGCGCTGGAGGACGTCCCGAGGCGGATCGACGCGGTGGCCGGCGCGCTGGGCGTCAAGGACGCCGGTACGCGGCTCAACCAACGCACCGCCGACCGGATCGCCGCCGCCCGCAAGGACGTTCCGGCCGCCGCCGGCGCCGGAAAGAAGCCCCGCGTGGCCTTCCTCTACCTGCGCGGCACCGCCTCCGTGTACCTGCTCGGCGGCTCCGACTCCGGCGCGGCCTCGCTGCTGGAGGCCGCGGGCGCCGTCGACACCGGCAAGGAGTCCGGCCTCGGCAAGGACTTCACCCCGATCACCAGCGAGGCCCTCGCCGCCGCCGCGCCCGACGCGATCCTCGTCATGACCAAGGGCCTCGAATCGGTCGG
Source organism: Streptomyces sp. NPDC029836 (assembly GCF_055574495.1). NCBI lineage: Bacteria > Bacillati > Actinomycetota > Actinomycetes > Kitasatosporales > Streptomycetaceae > Streptomyces > Streptomyces sp. NPDC029836. Next base: position 519,085 of record NZ_JBVHZI010000002.1, read on the forward strand.
TGGCGTGGACGGCCTGGTCAAGGTCCCCGGTGTCGCCCAGACACCGGCCGGCATGGACCGCCGGGTGGTCTCCGTCGACGACGGCGTGCTGCTCAACTACGGCCCCCGCACCGACCAGGTGCTCTCCTCCCTGGTCGCGCAGCTCCACGGCAAGGGCGCCTGAGCATGACCCTCCCCTACGACCCCCCGCAGGCGGCCGGTTTCGCCGCGGACCGACCGACCGCGGCCGCGCCGGCGGACCGGCCCGCGGACCGCGTAGCGGACCCGAAGCGCGCCGGGGAGCCCGCCCGACCGGGCGGACCCGACGCGGCTCCCGCCACGCCGCGCGGGCGCCGGGCCCCGGTGCTCACCGTCGTCCTCGCCGCCGCCCTCGTCGCGCTCGCGCTGCTGTCCGCCGGGACCGGCGCCTACCGCATCCCGACCGGGGACGTACTCGCCTCCCTCCAGCACCACATGGGCCTCGGCGGGTCCGCCCTCGACCGGGTCGGGGAGAGCGTGCTGTGGAACGTACGGCTGCCCCGCGTCGTGCTCGCGCTGCTGGTCGGCGCGAGCCTGGGCTGCGCCGGCGCACTGATGCAGGGCGTCTTCGGCAACCCGCTCGCCGAGCCCGGCGTGATCGGCATCTCGGCGGGCGCCGCCGTCGGCGCGGTCGCCGCGATCGGACTGGGCCTCAGCTTCCTCGGCAACTGGACCATCACCGCCTGCGCCTTCGTCGCGGGTCTGATCACCGTCGGCGCCGTGTACCTGCTGTCCCGCAACGGGGGCCGCACCGAGGTCGTCACCCTGATCCTCACCGGCATCGCCGTGAACGCCTTCGCGGGCGCCCTGATCGGCATGTTCATCTTTTTCGCGGACAGCGGCCAGGTCAACCAGATCACCTTCTGGCAGCTCGGCTCACTCGCCCAGGCCACCTGGCCCAAGGTGCTCGCCGTGCTCCCCTGCACGCTCGCCGGTCTGCTCGTCGCCCCCTTCTACGCGCGCGAGCTGGACCTGCTCGCGCTCGGTGAGCGCCCGGCCCGCCACCTCGGCATCGACGTGGAACGGCTGCGGCTGGCCCTGATCCTGGTGGTGGCGCTGCTGACGGCGGCGGCCGTGGCCGTCGCGGGCGTCATCACCTTCGTCGGCCTGCTGGTCCCGCACCTGCTGCGGATGGCGAACGGCCCCGGGCACCGGTTCCTGGTGCCCGGCAGCGCGCTGGCCGGGGCCCTCGTGCTGCTCGCGGGCGACCTGGCCGCCCGTACGCTCGCCCGGCCCGCCGAGTTGCCCCTCGGCGTGCTGACCGCCCTGATCGGCAGCCCGTTCTTCTTCTGGCTGCTGCGCCGCACCCGCCGCAGGCAAGGAGGCTGGGCGTGACCAGCAAGCTGACCGGGCTGTTCGGCCGGCGCAAGCGGACCCTGCCGGACCGCCCGCTGCCCGGCGCCGTGCTCGCGGAGGTCGAGGACCTGCACCTGCGGCTCGGGGACCGCGAGGTGCTCGCCGGGATCGGCCTGAGCGCCGTGGCCGGCGAGGTGCTGGCGCTGGTCGGGCCGAACGGCGCGGGGAAGTCCACCCTGCTCGCCGCGCTCGCCGCCGACCTGCCCGCCACCTCCGGGACCGTACGGATCGACGGGCGCCCGGTGGGCGACTGGTCGGCGCCCGAGCTGGCCCTGCGCCGCTCCGTGCTCCCCCAGTCCGCCGCCCTGTCCTTCCCCTTCCCCGTCGCGGACGTCGTACGGATGGGCCGCGCGCCCTGGGCGGGCACCGCCTTCGCCGACGCGGACGAGGCCGAGGTGGCCGCCGCCATGGCCGCCACCGAGGTCGGCCACTTCGCCGGGCGGCCCTTCTCCGCCCTGTCCGGCGGCGAACGGGCCCGCGTCGCGCTGGCCCGCGTCCTGGCCCAGCGGGCGCCGCTGCTGCTGCTCGACGAGCCCACGGCGGCCCTGGACCTGCGCCACCAGGAACTGGTGCTGCGGATCTGCCGGGAGCGGGCGGCGGCCGGGGACGCGGTGGTCGTCGTCCTGCACGACCTCGGGCTGGCGGCGGCGTACGCGGACCGGACGGCCGTGCTCCACGACGGTCGGATCGCGGCGGACGGTCCCCCGGCCGAGGTGTTCCGCGACGAACTGTTGAGCCGGGTCTACCGGCAGCCGGTGGAGGTGTTCCCGCACCCGCGCACCGGCGCGCCGCTCGTCGTCCCGTCGCGCGCGCGGGACGGCTCGACGTCGGTCGGGGGTCAGGCCGATCGGGCCGCGGGCCCCGACTTGACCCGCGCTTGACCTCTGCTTGAGAGCGAAATGGCGGGGCCGTGACGGGCTTGTGTCCGGGACGGAAATGTGAGAGGTGATTCACTGGACGGGCGCGTTGAGGTGAGGTAAGCCTTGGTTAAGTTAGGGCTGCCTCAGCCGCTTCTCCCCCTTTCTCAGCCTCGCCAGGAGCCCCCATGCGCCCCGCCCGCATCACCGTCCTCACCGCGGCCGCCGCCGTGGCCGCGCTCACCGCCGTCACCGGCTGCGCCGAGAAGAGCGGCGGGGCGGGCTCCGACGCGATCAAGGTGACGGCGACCGACAGCGCCTGCGAGGTCTCCGCGAAGGAGTTCCCGGCGGGCAAGGTCACCATCGACGTCGAGAACAAGGGCTCCAAGGTCACCGAGCTCTACGTGCTCTTCCCCGACGACCGCATCGTCACCGAGCGGGAGAACATCGGCCCCGGCACCAAGGCCTCCATCACCGCGGAGATCAAGGCCGGCGACTACGAGATCGTCTGCAAGCCCGGGATGAAGGGCGACGGCATCCGCCGAGCGGTCAAGGCCACCGGCCAGGGCGGCGGCGAGAAGCGCAGCCCCGAGCTGGACGCCGCGGTCGCCGCGTACCGCAAGTACGTGCAGGAGCAGGCCGACGAGACGCTCCCGAAGGCCCGGGCCTTCGCCGACGCCGTCAAGGCCGGGGACGTGGAGGCCGCGAAGAAGGCGTACGCGCCCTCCCGCATCGGCTGGGAGCGCACCGAACCGGTCGCCGAGTCCTTCGGCGACATCGACCCGAAGGTAGACGTCCGCGAGGACGGCCTGGAGGCCGGCCAGGACCCGGCCAAGGACTGGACGGGCTGGCACCGCCTGGAGAAGTCCCTCTTCCAGGACAACAAGATCGACGACAACGACAAGAAGCTCGCCGACACCCTGATCGCCGACCTCACCGACTGGCAGAAGAAGGTCGGCCAGGCCGAGATCACCCCCACCTCCATGGCCAACGGCGCCAAGGAGCTCCTCGACGAGGTCGCCACCGGCAAGGTGACCGGCGAGGAGGAGCGCTACAGCCACACCGACCTCGTCGACTTCAAGGCCAACGTCGAGGGCGCGCAGAAGTCCTACGAGCTGCTCAAGCCGACCGCCGAGAAGAACGACCCGGCGCTCACCAAGCAACTGGACACCCAGTTCGCCGCACTGACCGCGCTGCTCGACAAGTACCGCGCCGACAAGACCTCCTACGAGTTCACCGCCTACGACAAGGTCGCCGAGGCGGACCGCAAGGAGCTCTCCGACGGCGTGAACGCGCTGGCGGAGCCGCTGTCGAAGCTGGCCGCCGCGGTCGCCAAGTAGCGGACGGGACGGGAGAGGCGGGAGAGACAGATGGGCGACTCGGCGACGGATTCGCGGGAGACCGGCGGCACGGCGGACGGTCCCTCGCGGCGCGCCCTGCTCGGCTGGGGCGGGGCCGGCATCGCGCTCGGCGCCGCCGCGGCCGGCGGCGGGGTCGCGGCCTTCCGCTCCGGATCGGACCCGGTCCCGGCCGGCATGTCCGGCGCGGCCGTGCCCTTCCACGGGCCGCACCAGGCCGGCATCGCCACGCCCGTCCAGGACCGGCTGCACTTCGCGTCCTTCGACGTGAAGACCAAGGACCGCGCCGAACTGGTCGCGCTGCTCAAGGAGTGGACCGCGGCCGCCCGCCTGATGACCGCCGGACTGCCGGTCGGCGAAGGCGGCTTCGGCGGCCTCCCCGAGGCCCCGCCGGACGACACCGGCGAGGCGCTCGGCCTGAAGGCCTCCCGCCTCACCCTGACCATCGGCTTCGGCCCGGGCCTGTTCGCCAAGGACCGCTTCGGGCTGGAGGGCCGGCGCCCGGCGGCCCTCGTCGACCTGGAACTCTTCCCCGGCGACAACCTGGACCCGGCCCGCTCCGGCGGCGACCTGTGCGTCCAGGCCTGCGCCGACGACCCGCAGGTCGCGGTGCACGCCGTCCGGCAGCTGGCCCGCATCGGCTTCGGCCGGACCGCGATGCGCTGGTCGCAGCTCGGCTTCGGCAAGACCTCGTCGACCACGCCCGACGAGCAGACCCCGCGCAACATGATGGGCTTCAAGGACGGCACCCGGAACATCTCGGGCACCGACACCGCCGCCCTCGACCGGCACGTGTGGGCCGCCACCGGCGACGGCGGCGACTGGATGGCCGGCGGCTCGTACCTGGTCGCCCGGCGCATCCGGATGAACATCGAGACCTGGGACCGCACCTCCCTCCAGGAGCAGGAGGACATCTTCGGCCGGGACAAGGGCGAGGGCGCCCCCGTCGGCAAGTCCAAGGAGCGCGACGAGCCGTTCCTGAAGGCGATGAAGCCCGAGGCGCACGTCCGCCTGGCCCATCCGGACTCCAACGACGGGGCGACGATCCTGCGCCGCGGCTACTCCTTCACCGACGGCACGGACGGGCTGGGCAGGCTCGACGCGGGCCTGTTCTTCCTGGCCTACCAGCGTGACGTCCGTACGGGCTTCGTCCCGATCCAGCGCGCGCTGGCCAAGTCGGACGTCCTCAACGAATACATCCAGCACGTGGGTTCGGCGGTCTTCGCCGTCCCGCCGGGCGTCCTCGACGAGGACGACTGGTGGGGCCGGACGCTGTTCGCGTAGTCCCCTCCGGAGAGGAACCGCCGTGTTCGGCAACTATCTGATCGGCCTGCGCGAGGGCCTGGAAGCGGGCCTCGTCGTCTGCATCCTGGTCGCCTACCTGGTCAAGACCGACAACCGGGCCGCGCTGCGCCCGGTGTGGATCGGCGTCGGGATCGCCTGCGCGATCTCACTCGCCTTCGGCGCCCTGCTCGAATTCGGCACGCAGGAACTGACCTTCGAGGCGCAGGAACTGATCGGCGGCACCCTGTCGATCGTCGCCGTCGGCCTGGTGACGTGGATGGTCTTCTGGATGAAGCGCACCGCGCGTCACCTGAAGGGCGAGTTGCACGGCAGGCTCGACGCGGCGCTCGCGCTGGGCACCGGCGCGCTCGTCGCCACCGCCTTCCTCGCGGTGGGCCGCGAGGGCCTGGAGACCGCGCTGTTCGTGTGGGCCTCGGTACGGGCGAGCGGCGAGGGTTCCTCCGCTCCGCTGGTCGGGGTGCTGCTCGGCATCGCGACGGCGATCGTGCTGGCCTGGCTGTTCTACCGCGGCGCGCTCAGGATCAACCTGTCGAAGTTCTTCACCTGGACCGGCGGCATGCTGGTCGTCGTCGCCGCGGGCGTCCTCGCGTACGGGGTCCACGACCTCCAGGAGGCCCGTTTCCTCGGCGGTCTGGAGAACCGGGCGTTCGACATCAGCGGCGCCGTCCCGCCGGACAGCTGGTACGGGGTGCTGCTGAAGGGCGTCTTCAACTTCCAGCCCGACCCGACGGTCCTCCAGCTCGTGGTGTGGGCGCTGTACCTCGGGGTGGTCCTGACGCTGTTCCTGCTGCCGGCCCGCGCCGGCCGGCCCGCCGGCGCGCCCGCCGGGGCCCCGCGGGGCTGAGCCGCACCCCGGGGGTCCGCCGTCACCAGAGCCGGTCGACGCGCCCCGGGTGCAGCGGGACGCGGGTGCCGCTCAGCGCGGCCCGGTCGGCGTCCGGGTCGGGGGTGAAGAACGCCGCCAGGACGGTCTTGTCGAAGCCGGGGGCGTCGGTGCACAGGGGGTCGTCGGGGGTGCCGCCGACCAGGACGGTGCCGGGCAGCGGGTCGAAGCCGGCCCCCTCGTAGAAGGGGACGAGCGGCCGGTCGCAGCTGAACAGCGCCAGGTCCACCGCCGGGTCGGCGGCCAGGGCCGCGCGGGCCGCCGCCACCAGCCGGCCGCCCAGGCCCCGCCCGCGCAGCTCCGGCCGGGTCACCACCGAGCTGAGGCCGGCCGCGCGCCAGGTCCGGCCGGCGAGCGGGACCTCCTTGTGGAGCAGCGCCAACGAGGCGCCGACCGTCCCGTCGGCGTCCACCAGCAGCAGCGCCCGCGGGCCGAGCGCCGGGTCGTGCCCCGGGGTGGCGTGCGGCCAGGCCGTCGCCTCCAGGGCGGCGATCCGGGCGGCGAGTTCCTCGGGGAGGTCGGCCTCCGCGTACGAGAGCAGTCGCATCAGGGGATGCGTACGCCCGCGCCGGCCACCCGCACCCGGGGGTCGCCGGCCCGCAGCTCGACGGTCAGGACGCCGGGGCGGCCCATGTCCTCGCCCTGGTGGAGGGTGAGCACCGCGTCCTCGGCGACCAGGCCGAGCTGCCGGGCGTACGCGCCGAAGGCGGCCGCGGCGGCTCCGGTGGCGGGGTCCTCGACGACGCCGCCGACCGGGAAGGGGTCGCGCACGTGGAACAGGGCCGGGCCGGCGCGGTGCACGAGCTGGACCGTGGTCAGGTCCAGGCGCCGCATCAGGGCGTCCAGCCGGTCGAAGTCGTACGCGAGGTCGGCCAGGCGGGCGCGGGTGGCGGCGCCGAGTACCAGGTGGCGGGCGCCGGCGTAGGCGACGCGCGGCGGCAGCTGCGGGTCGAGATCGGCGGCCGGCCAGTCGAGCGCGGCCAGCGCCTCGGCGAGGTCGGCCGCGGCGATGTCCTCGACGTGCGGGACGACGCTGGTCAGGGTGGCCCGCAGGTGCCCGTCCTCGGCGGTGACGGACACCGGTACGACGCCGGCCCGGGTCTCGAAGACCAGCTCCCCCGGCCCGATCCGCTCGGCCAGCGCCACGGCGGCCGCCACGGTGGCGTGCCCGCAGAACGGCACCTCCGCCCTGGGGCTGAAGTAGCGGACGGTGAAGCCGCGGCCGGGTTCCCGGGCGGCGGCCCCGGAACCCGCCGGGCCGGTGAGGAAGGCCGTCTCGCTGTAGCCGAGCCGGGCCGCGACGTCCAGCATCGCGGCCTCGTCCAGGGCGGAGGCGTCGAGGACGACCCCGGCGGGGTTGCCGCCGGCGGGGTCCTCGGAGAAGGCGGTGTAGCGCAGCACTTCGGTCGTCATGATCGGCTCAACCCCGGCGGCCCGGACGCCATTCCCGACGAACGGCCCGCGTCCCGAACGCGGTCCGCCGCACGCCGGATCGAGGTCGGCCGCGCGCCGGATCGCGGTCGGCCGCGCGTCGGGTCGCGGTCGGCCGCGCGTCGCGTCGGGGTCAGCCGCGCCCGATGTACGGCATGGCCGTCGCCATCACCGTCGCGAACTGGACGTTGGCCGCCAGCGGCAGCTCCGCCATGTGCAGCACGGTGCGCGCCACGTCGGCGGCGTCCATGACGGGTTCCACCGCGAGTTGTCCGTTGGCCTGGAGGATGCCGGTCTGCATGCGCTCGGTCATCTCGGTCGCCGCGTTGCCGATGTCGACCTGTCCGCAGGCGATCCGGTACGGGCGCCCGTCCAGGGAGAGGGACTTCGTCAGGCCGGTCATGGCGTGCTTGGTGGCCGTGTAGGCGATGGAGTTCGGGCGCGGGACGTGGGCGGAGATGGAGCCGTTGTTGATGATCCGCCCGCCCTGCGGGTCCTGCGCCTTCATCTGTCGGAAGGCCGCCTGCGCGCACAGGAAGGCCCCGGTCAGGTTGACGTCGACCACCGACCGCCAGGCTTCGTAGGAGATGTCCTCCAGCGGGACCCCGCCGGGCCCGAAGGTGCCCGCGTTGTTGAAGAGCAGGTCGAGGCGCCCGTGGCGCTCGCGCACGGCCCCGAAGAGCGCGTTCACGTCGTCGGGGTCGCTGACGTCGGCCCGTACGGGGAACACGTCCGCGTCGGCGCCGGCCGCCGCGGCGGTCTCCTCCAGGGATCCGGTCCGGCGGCCGGCCACGGCCACGGACCAGCCGGCCCCCGCGAGGGCGAGGGCCACGGAGCGGCCGATGCCGGAGCCGGCCCCGGTGACAACTGCGATCTTGCTCGGACGTGCGCTCATGGGGCCGCAGGCTACGTCACACCGACGGCAGGGCCACGGACGTTCCGACAGCTGAGAGCATGGGTCGGTCAGGGGTGCATAAAGCAGATGAAAAGACTGGAGTTCCGCATGTCGGAGAGAGGCCCCTCGACGGCCCCCTCGCCCGGGTCGTCGCCCGAGCCGTCCCCCCGAACACCGTCCGTCCCCGCCTCGAACCCCGCCGCCGCGACCGCCGCCGTCGGCGTCCCGGAGACCGGCGCCGCCCCCGCACCCCTGGCGGCCGCGCGGCGCACCGGCCTGCTCGTCACCTTCGTGCTGGGCGGGCTCACCGCCCTCCCCCCGCTGTCCATGGACATGTACCTGCCGGCGCTGCCGGAGGTCACCAACGCCCTGAACAGCCCGGCCGCGACCGTCCAGCTCACCCTCACCTCCTGCCTCGCCGGCATGGCGTTGGGCCAGCTGGTCATCGGCCCGATGAGCGACAAGTGGGGCCGTCGCAGGCCCCTGCTGATCGGCATGATCGTCTACGTCCTGGCCACCGCGATCTGCGCCCTGGCCCCGACCGCCGAGCTGCTGATCGGCTTCCGACTGCTCCAGGGCCTGGCCGGCGCGGCCGCCATCGTCATCGCGCGAGCGGTGGTGCGCGACCTCTACGACGGGGTCGAGATGGCCCGGTTCTTCTCCACCCTGATGCTGATATCGGGGGCCGCCCCGATCGTCGCGCCGCTGATCGGCGGCCAGGTTTTGCGGTTCGCGGACTGGCGCGGGGTCTTCGTCGTGCTGACCGTCGTAGGCGCCGCGCTCACCGCGGTCGTCTGGCGGACCCTGGACGAGACGCTGCCGCCCGAGCGGCGCCAGACCGGCGGGGTGGGCGCGGCCCTGCGGACGATGCGCGGACTGCTCGGCGACCGGGTCTTCGCCGGCTACACCCTGACGGGCGGCTTCGCCTTCGCGGTGCTCTTCTCGTACATCTCCGCCTCACCGTTCGTGGTGCAGGAGATCTACGGGGCCTCCCCGCAGGCCTTCAGCCTGCTGTTCGGCGTGAACTCCGTCGGCCTGATCATCGTCGGCCAGATCAACGGGAAGCTGCTGGTCGGCCGGGTCAGCCTGGACAAGGCGCTGGCCGCCGGCATCGGGGTCATCACCGTCGCGTCCGTGGCGTTGCTGCTGATGTCCACGGGAGTGTTCGGGGAGGTCGGGCTGTTCCCGGTCGCCGCCGCCCTGTTCGTGCTGATGTCGGCGATGGGTCTGCTGCTGCCGAACACGAACGCGCAGGCCCTGATGCGGACCCCGCACGCGGCCGGCTCGGCGTCCGCGCTGCTGGGGACGTCCTCGTTCCTGGTCGGGGCGATCGCCTCGCCGCTGGTCGGGATCGCGGGCGAGGACACGGCGGTGCCGATGGCGCTGGTCCAGCTGGTCTGTTCGCTGCTGTCGGCGGCCTGCTTCTTCGGGATGTGCCGGCCGTGGCGGCCCCGCGACCCGATGGCGACCGCAGGCTGAGCGCGCGCGGGCGGACGGGACGGCGCCGGCCTCCCGTCCGCCCGTCGGGGGGCCGTGCCGGTGATGCCGGGCGGCCCCTCGGGGCGCCGTAAACTTCCCGGGTGAACGTCTCCGTCCCCGCCTCCGCCCCGACCACCGCCGACACCCTCCGGTCCGCGCTGGGCGGGCTGCTCGACGGGCTCCCGCCGAAGCAGGCCACGGCCGCCGTCGAGCGGCTCATCTCCCATTACCGGGGCACGATCCCGACCGACACCCCCGTGCTGCGCGACCGTTCCGACGTCGTCGCGTACGCGGCGTACCGGATGCCGGCCACCTTCGAAGCCGTACGGTCCGCCCTGGACGGGCTGGCCGCGGCCGCGCCGCGGTGGGCGCCCGCCTCGCACGTGGACGTGGGCGGCGGCACCGGCGCGGCGACCTGGGCGGTCGACGCCACCTGGGACGGCCCCCGGACCACCGCGGTCCTGGACTGGGCGGAGGCCGCGCTGACCCTGGGCAAGGAGCTGGCGGGCCGTTCGTCCTCCGCGGTGCTGCGCGGCGCCGAGTGGCGCCGGGCCGTCATCGGGAGCGGGATCGCGCTGCCCGACGCCGATCTGGTGACGGTGTCGTACGTGCTGGGCGAGCTGACGGAGCCGGCCCGGCGGGCCGTCGTCGCGGAGGCCGCCCGCGCCGGGCAGGCCGTCGTCCTGGTGGAGCCGGGCACGCCCGAGGGGTACCTGCGCGTCCGCGAGGCCCGCGCGCAGCTGATCGAGGCCGGGTTGAAGGTGGCGGCGCCCTGCCCGCACGACGGGACCTGCCCGATCGAGGTCGGGCAGGACTGGTGCCACTTCTCGACGCGGGTCAGCCGCTCCTCCCTGCACCGGCAGGTCAAGGGCGGCTCCCTCGCGTACGAGGACGAGAAGTTCAGCTTCGTCGCCGCGACCCGCTTCCCGGTGACGCCGGTCCCCTCCCGGATCACGCGCAGGCCGCAGATCCGCAAGGGGCTCGTCCAGCTGGAGCTGTGCGGCCCCCCTGAGCAGGGCCTGACCCGGGCCACCGTGACGAAGCGCCACGGCGGCCTCTACAAGGCGGCGCGGAACGCCGACTGGGGCGACGCGTGGCCGCCGGCCGGGACCGGGGAGCCGCAGGACCCGCAGGACGCGTAGGTCCCGCGGGCCCCGCGGGGCCCGTACGTCCGCGAACCCCGCGCGGGGCGGTCAGTCCCCGGGGGGCGCGGGCCTCAGTTCCTGCGTGCAGCACTTCACGCTGCCGCCGCCCTTGAGCAGTTCGCCCAGGTCCATCGGAACGGGCTCGAAGCCGCGCTCGCGCAGTGGTGCGAGCAGTCCGGCCGCCGCCTGCGGGAGCAGGACGTGCAGGCCGTCCGAGACGGAGTTCAGCCCGAAGGCCTCGGCGTCCGCGGTGTCCACGAGCAGGGCGTCCGGGAACAGCCGGCGCAGTACCGCCCGGCTCCCGGGCGAGAAGGCCTGCGGGTGGTACATGATCTCGTCCCCGTCGAGCACGCACAGGGCCGTGTCCAGGTGGTAGAAGCGCGGGTCCACCAGGTCGAGGCCGATGACGGGGCGGCCGAAGAACTCCTGCGCCTCGTCGTGCGAGAGGGGGCTGGAGCGGAAGCCCCGGCCGGCGAGGATGTAGGTGTCGGTGACGGCGAAGTCGCCCTCGCCCTCGTTGACGTGGGCCGGTTCGTGGACGTCCCGGAAGCCGTGCGAGCGGAACCAGTCGAGGTGGATCTCCGCCTCGGCGGTGCGTTCCGGGTGCGCGAACCTGGCCCCGAGGACCCGGCCGTCGACGACGAGGGCCCCGTTGGCCGCGTAGACCATGTCGGGCAGGCCGGGGTGCGGGACGAGGGTCTCGACCGTGTGTCCGAGGGACCGGTAGCGGTCCCGGAGGTCTTCCCACTGGGCCTGGGCCAGGGGCAGGTCCACCGGTTTCGCGGGGTCCATCCACGGGTTGATGGAATACGTGACCTTGAAGTGTGCCGGTGGGCACATCAGGTAACGCCGGGGTGTGGCGTCTCTGCGCAAAGAAGGCTCCTCACGACTGCGAACTCACGAGGCGTGCGTTGTGTGGAAGGAATCGTCTCTCCTCCGGGCGAACCGCGCAGTGAACTGACCGGGTGGTTCAGGGAATCGCCGAAAGACGAGACGTCTCGCATTGGTACGTTGGGCACCATGAGCAAGACACCCGACGCCACCCGCCGCAGCGACCGCTCGCGGCGCGCCATCCTCGACGCCGCCCTCGCCCTGGTCGGGGAGGTCGGCTACAACAAGCTGACCATCGAGGCCATCGCCGCCCGCGCGGGCGTGGGCAAGCAGACCATCTACCGCTGGTGGCCCTCGAAGGCGGCTGTCCTGCTCGACGCCTCGCTCGCCCTGGCCGGGGACGCGGAGACGGACGCGCAGTGGACCGGCTTCCCCGACACCGGGGACCTGGCCGCCGACCTGAAGTCCGTACTGCGGGCCACCGTGGACGAGTTCAACGACGAGAAGTACGAGGCGCCCGCGCGCGCCCTGACCGCCGCCGGCGCCACCGACCCGGAGCTGGGCGCCCGGTTCACCGAACTGGTGCTGGGGCCGCAGCTCGCCCTGTACGAGGCGCGGCTGCGGTCCGCGCGGGACGCCGGGCTGCTGGCCCCCGACACCGACCTGCGACTGACGGTGGAGATGCTGCTCGGGCCGTTCACGTACCGCTGGCTGATGCGGACCGCGCCGCTGACGCACGCCTACGTCGACGCCCTCGTGGACGCGGTCCTGCGGTCGGCCGCCGCACCGGGCGGCCGTACGGAGCCGGCGCCCGGCGGGGTGGGATAGGTCACGGCCCCCGGGGTGCCCCGACCCGGGCGCGGGCGGGCCGGAGCCCGGTCGGCCGAGAACGTACGGCCGGATCCGACCGGGCCGCGGGGTCCCGGATCCAGGGGTGCGGTCACCCGCGCCGCCGGATGGTGGGACCATGGGGAAAGTCCACCGGGGCAACGGTGAGGTGAGGGGATAGATGGGGTCTGAGTCCGGCCGCGTCCAACGCGGCGAGCAGAGCAGGATTTCCCAGTGGCTGCGCCGCCGCTCCAAACCGGCTGCCGAAGACCCCGGCAGGGAACGCGAGGCACTGCTCCTGGCCGTGGCCGCCGCGGGTCTCCCGATCTCCCCGGCCGCCCATCCCGCCGGATACCGATGTTCGTGCGACCGCATCGGCTGCCCGACCCCGGCGCGCCATCCCATCTCCTTCGCCTGGCAGACGCAGTCGACCACCGACCGGGCGCAGATCGAACGCTGGGCGCGCAACCAGCCCCAGGCGAACTTCATCACCGCGACGGGCATCGTCCACGACGTGCTGGACGTGCCCCTGGAAGCGGGCCGCGGCGCGCTGGAGCGCCTGCTCGCCGCCGGGATCGAGGTCGGTCCCGTCGCCGAATCGGCCGGCACGGGCGAACAGGCCCGCATGCTCTTCTTCACGGCGACCCGCGGTACGCCGGAGGACGAGGACGAATGGTGGCCCTGCGAACTGGACTGCCACCCCGAGACGATGGACGAGCACCCGGGCCTGCGCTGGCACTGCCGGGGCAGCTACGTCCTGCTCCCCCCGTCCACGCTGCCCGGCGACCTCGCCGTGAGCTGGCTGCGCGACGTCGGCCAGCCACTCCCGGATCCCCTGACCCTGCTGGAGACCCTGACCGACGCCTGCGCCCAGTACGCGGGCGAGGCCGGCCACACCCCGGCCGCGGTGGCCTGGCCCCTGGGCCGCTAGTGCTGTGGCCGGAAAGGTTTGCCGGGTCGCGGTGTTCGGTGCGGTGCGTCGCAAGGCGGAGGGCCGCGGCTCGTACCGGACGTACTTCCGCGGTCCGACAACGCGGCGAGGTGCCGGGCCGGGCGCCACGACCCGGTGGACCTTTCCGGTCACAGCACTAGGCACCGGCGGTACGGCGGGAGGCCCCCGGACCGCCCGGCTCCGGGGGCGGGCGCGGCCTCAGTGGATCTGCGTCACGACCACGTCCAGCGACCAGGCCTTGCCCGCCTTCGCGGGGGCCTCGGCCTCCACCGTGTAGCCGAGGTCGCGCAGGGCGGTGACCAGCTCGGCGGGGTCGACGGGGGCGGCCCCGGCGAGCAGCAGGTCCCGTACCAGGCGGCCCTTGGTCGCCTTGTTGAAGTGGCTGACCACCGAACGCTTCTCCACCCCGTCCACGAGCTGCGAGTGCAGCACGCGGACGCCGGCGAGGCGGCCGGCCGCCTCGCCCTTCGGCTTCCAGGCGCTGGTGTACGCCGAGGACCGCAGATCGAGGACCAGCCCGTCGCCCGCCGCCGCCGGCAGCGCCGCGGCCATCGGGGTGCGCCAGTACGCGCCGAGCGCCCCCACCCCCGGCAGCTTGACGCCCATCGAGCAGCGGTACGAGGGGATCCGGTCGGTCACCCGGACCGCGCCCCACAGCCCGGAGAAGACCAGCAGCGAGCGTTCCGCGGCGGCTCTGGCGGCGGCGGGCAGGTCCGCGAGGCCGAGGGCGTCGTAGAGGACTCCGGTGTAGATCTCCCCGGCCGGCAGGGCGGGCGCGGACAGCAGTCCGGCGTTCTTCGCGACCTCGCCCCGCAGGCCCTCGCTGAGCCCGAGGACCTCACGGGCCTTCAGCTCGTCCGCCGAGCACAGCTCGACCAGCTCCTCCAGCACGGCCGCACGCGCACCGGCCAGGCCCGGCAGGGACAGGGAGTGCGGGTCGAGCGGTGCGCCGGAGCCGCCGGCGGCCTTTCCCTCGGAGGGCGGCAGCAGCACGAGCACGGTGGTTCTCCTTCAGTACGACGCGACGCAGGGGGTGCGGCCCCCGAGCCAGGGTAGACGGCGCACCGCACGCCCCGGACCCGCCGATGAAGCCGCCCGACCACCCGGGCGGCGGCGACCGATCCGCCCCGACCCGGCCACGAGGCCCGGCTCGTCCCCTTCGGGTCGTGCCGGCCGGCCGTGGATCCGAAGGCCGGGGGCAACCGCGTACGGGGGCGCTCGGGCGCCGCCGACAACCCGCGCAGGCGCGGTTCCGGGCGGCGCGGGTCGGGCGAATCCGAAGGAGACGGCCTAGGCTCGGATCCATGCCACGCCGCCTCATGCACATCACCGGCGCAGACGGGGCTGCCCTGCGGGCCGCGCTGCGCGCACTGCGCACCCGCCTGGCCGTGCCCGAGGAGTTCCCGCCGGCGGTCCTCGCCGAGGCCGAGCGGGCCGCCGCCGAGCCCCGGCTGCCGTCCCTCGACGCCACCGACATCCCCCTCTTCACCATCGACCCGCGCGGTTCCGTCGACCTCGACCAGGCCATGCACCTCGCGGAGCGGACCGGCGGCGGCTACCGCGTCCACTACGCCATCGCCGACGTCGCCGCCTTCGTCACCCCCGGCGGCGCCCTCGACGCGGAGGCCCACCGGCGGGTCACCACCCTGTACTTCCCCGACGACAAGGTCCCGCTCCATCCGCCGGTCATCTCCGAGGACGCGGGCAGCCTGCTCCCCGACCGGACCCGACCGGCCCTGCTGTGGCGGCTCGACCTGGACGCCGAGGGCCGCGTCGAAGCCACCGAGGTCCGTCGGGCCCTGGTCCGCAGCCGCGCCCGCCTCGACTACGACGGCGTGCAGAAGGCCCTGGACACCGGCACCGCCGACGCCTCCCTGATGCTGCTGAGGGACATCGGCAAGCTCCGCGAGACGCTGGAGACCGAACGCGGCGGCATCTCCCTGAACGTCCCCGAACAGGAGATCACCGAGCGCGGGGGCACGTACGGGCTCGCCTACCGGGCTCCGCTGGCCGCCGAGGGCTGGAACGCGCAGATCTCCCTGATGACCGGCATGGCCGCCGCCGAGCTGATGCTCGCCGCCGGTACGGGCATCCTGCGCACCCTGCCGACCGCCCCGGACGGCGCGGTCGGCCGGCTGCGGCGCGCCGCGCAGGCCCTGCGGATCGACTGGCCGCACCACGTCCCGTACGCCCGTCTCGTCCGCTCCCTCGACCCCCGGCTGCCGGCCCACGCCGCCTTCCTCCAGGAGTGCACGACCCTGCTCCGCGGCGCCGGGTACACCGTGTTCACCGACGGCGGGACCCCCGACCCGGCCGTGCACGCGGCCGTCGCCGCCCCGTACGCCCACTGCACCGCCCCGCTGCGCCGGCTCGCGGACCGGTACGCGGGCGAGCTGTGCGTGGCGGCTTCGGCCGGGACCGAACCGGCGGCGTGGGCCGCCGACGCGCTGGCGGCGCTGCCCCGGGAGATGGCCGAGGGCACCCGGACGGCCAACGCGGTGGAACGCGCCTGCGTGGACCTCGTCGAGGCGACCGTCCTCGAGGACCACGTCGGGGAGACCTTCGAGGCGACGGTCATCGACGTCAAGGAACACGAGCCGCGGGTCGGCACCGTCCACCTGAAGGACCCGGCGGTCGTCGGCCGCGTCGAATCCGCCACCGGTGACCTCCCGCTCGGCGCCCGCATCCGGGTCCGCCTGACGGAGGCCGACCCGAGCACCCCGAAGGTCCTGTTCGCACCCGCCTGATCCGGCCCGGGGGCGGGCCCCGGAGGTGGGCGCGGCTGCGGCCGTGGCCCCCCGGGCCGCCGGGCTCGGCCCTGCACCGGATGTCGGGCCGGATCACGGGGGTGCGGGTTGCCGCAGGGCGGCGACCAGCGCGCGGGGGTCGTCGGCGTGGAAGCGGATCGTCCGGGCCCGGGCGCGGGCGCCGAGCGGGCGGCGGAACTCCAGCGGGCGGTTCAGCTCCAGGGTCACCGTGGTCTGGCTCCCCACGATCAGGTCCAGCACCTCGGCGTCGCCCCCCTCCGGGCCGTCGGACAGGGTGACCAGTCGGCCCTCCGGGTAGCGGCGGTCGACCCGGACCGAGGTCACCGCGTCCGCCGGGACGGTGAGGTCGAACAGGGCCCCGTAGCGGATCCGCAGGGACCCGTCGGGGCGCACCACGTGCGGTCGGGTCACGCAGGCGGCGTGCAGGGCCAGCACCAGCAGGATCCCGTACACGTCGAGGACCAGCACCACCCGGTGCACGGCCGGCCAGGGGATCAGGAACGCCAGGGCGACGGTTTCGACCACGGACACGAAGACCAGGCCGTACATCATCGCCGTCTGCGGTCCGGTGTAGCCGGCGGTGACGTCGCCGGGGCGGACCCCGTGCTCGCGGCGCAGCACCCACCGACCCAACGAGGCGACCGCGCGCAGCTCGTGCAGCAGCAGCCGGCGTACGGCGACCGGCACCACGGCCCGTACCGCCTCCCGGCGGGCCCCGGCCGGGTCGGCGCCGCGGGCGCGGGCGGCCCCGTACTGGGAGCGAATGACCCGGGCCTCCAGCAGCAGCACCCCCAGGACGAGGGCCTCGGCGGCGACCAAGGCCCAGCCGGGCAGCCGAACACCGGAGGCGACGCACAGGACGAGGAGCAGCTCGGCCGGTATGACGGCGGTGGCCGCGACGCGGGCCGCGCGGACGGCGCTCATCGCCGGCCGCCCTCGTCCACGCGCCGGGTGAAAGCGTCCATGACCCGGCGGACGACCTCGGCCTGGGCGGGGGCGTAGTCCGCGAGCAGCGCCTCCTTGACCCCTTCCGCGAGCACTCGGCCGTCGGTGGGGATCGCGGCGAACACCTCCTCGGGGACGGCCGCGACCAGCGCGTCGGCGAGGGGCTCGATCCGCGGGTCGTCGGCCGCGGCCCCTTCGAGCGCGTCGAGCCGTTCGTAGAGTTCGAGGATCCCCGGGCCGGCGGCGACCTGCCCGAGGGCCGCGTACACGGCCTCTCCTCCGGCGCCCGCGCCGTCCAGCAGGGTGAGGTGCTCGCGGTCCTTGGCGGCCGCGGCCGATTCCGTCGGCGGTGACTGGGCCAGCAGCGCGGCGAGGGCGGGCGACACGGGTTCGCCCTCGCCGGGGCCGGCGGCGAGCAGTACGCCGAGCCGGCGCCGGCGTTCGGCCAGTTCGGCCTCCTGCCGGGCGAGGTCGGCGTCGAGTTCCCGCAGGACGTCGGCCAGTTCGCGCCCGGCGTCGTCGGCGAGCACGTCGCGCACCTCGTCCAAGCTGAGGCCGAGTTCCGTGAGCCTTCGTACGCGGGCCAGCAGGACGGCGTCGCGCACGGTGTAGGCCCGGTATCCGTTGGGGCGCCGCTCCGGTTCCGGGAGCAGCCCGACATGGTGGTAGTGCCGGATCGCCCGGGTGGTGACCCCGACGAGCGCGGCGATCTCTCCGATCCGCATGCCCCTCAGTAGAAACCCTGACGCTGCGGCAAGGTCAAGCCGCCACGGACAGCCGGTAGCATGGTCGGCACGACAGACGAGTCGGCCGGGCGGCCGCGTCGGGGTCCCCGGATCCCGCCGAGGAACGTCCGGGCTCCACAGGGCAGGGTGGTGGCTAACGGCCAC
The DNA here is from genome assembly GCF_055574495.1 of Streptomyces sp. NPDC029836. Lineage (NCBI taxonomy): Bacteria > Bacillati > Actinomycetota > Actinomycetes > Kitasatosporales > Streptomycetaceae > Streptomyces > Streptomyces sp. NPDC029836. The sequence continues at coordinate 537,026 of NZ_JBVHZI010000002.1, forward strand.
CCGGGGTGACCCGCGGGACAGTGCCACAGAAAACAGACCGCCGGGGACCTCGGTCCTCGGTAAGGGTGAAACGGTGGTGTAAGAGACCACCAGCGCCTGAGGTGACTCAGGCGGCTAGGTAAACCCCACCCGGAGCAAGGTCAAGAGGATCCGTCCCCGGACGGGTCTGCGCGGACGATCGAGGGCTGCCCGCCCGATGTCCGCGGGTAGACCGCACGAGGCCGGTGGCAACGCCGGTCCTAGATGGATGGCCGTCTCCCCGGCGACCGCGAGGTCTCCGGGCGACAGAACCCGGCGTACAGGCCGGCTCGTCTGCCGTACCCCTCCTTCGCGCCCGACGGCGCACGTACGAGAACCCCCGCCGGGACGGCGGGGGTTCTCGGCGCTACCGGCCCGGCCCGGCGCTCAGCGCAGGTGGCCGGTGTCGTTCAGGAGGCGGACCGAGGCGTTGCCGTCGGCGTAGTAGGCGACCGCCGACAGGGAGGCCGCGGAGAGTTCCATCCTGAACAGGGACTCCGGCGGGGCGCCCAGGGCGAGGCGGACCAGCGTCTTGATCGGGGTCACGTGCGTGACCAGCAGGACGGTGCGGCCCGCGTGGGCGGTCGTGAGGCGGTCGCGGGCGGTGGAGACCCGGCGGGTGACGGCCGCGAAGCTCTCGCCGCCGCCCGTGGGCGCCGCCTTCGCGGAGTCCAGCCAGGCCTGCAGGTCGTCCGGGAACCGCTCGCGCACCTCGGCGAAGGTCAGCCCCTCCCAGGCGCCGAAGTCGGTCTCGCGGAGCCCTTCCTCGACGGTGACGGGGAGCCCGAGGCGGTCCGCGACGGCCTGGGCGGTCTCCCGGCAGCGGCGCAGCGGTGAGCTGACGACGGCCTGTACGGTGCCCCGCGCGGCCAGCGCGGCGGCGACGGCCTCGGCCTGCCGGCGGCCGGCCGGGGACAGCTCGGGGTCGGTGCCGCCGCTGCCGGAGAACCGCTTCTGCGGAGTGAGGGCCGTCTCGCCGTGCCGGAGCAGCACGAACGTGGCCGGCGCGCCCATGTCGGGGCCCCAGCCGGTGCCCGTGCCCGTCTTCCCGGCCCGCGGCTCCGCCGCGGGGCCGCCGGGGGCGGTCCCGTCGTCGAACAGGGTCCCGGACTGCGCGGACTCGCCGGCCGCGACGGAGAGCGCCGCGGCGGTGTCGGGGGCGGTGTCGGGGGTGCGGGCGCCCGTGGCTCCGCCGGCGGCCAGGGCGGCGCGGACGGCCGCGGCGCCCTTCGCCGCGTCGCCGGGCGGCCCGGCGGGGGCCGCGGGGGCCGCGAAGACGGCCGTGGAGGCCGAGGGTTCCCACTGCTTGCCGCGCTTGCCCGCGTCCATCGCCTCGTTGGCGAGCCGGTCGGCGTGCTTGTTGCGCTCGCGCGGGATCCACTCGTAGGTGACCTGCGCGCGCGGCAGGACCTTCGCGGCCTCGGCGGCGAGCGGCTTCATGTCCGGGTGCTTGATCTTCCAGCGGCCGGACATCTGCTCGACGACCAGCTTGGAGTCCATCCGGACCCGGACCGTCGCGTCGGGCGCCAGTTCGCGCGCCGCCTTCAGGCCCGCGATGAGGCCCTTGTACTCGGCGACGTTGTTGGTCGCGACGCCGATGAACTCGCCGCGCTCGGCGAGCGTCTCACCGGTCGTCGGGTCCAGGACGACCGCGCCGTAGCCGGCGGGCCCCGGGTTGCCCCGGGATCCGCCGTCCGCCTCGACGACGAAGTGCGGCATCAGATGCCCGAGTCCGCCGCACGGACGAGGATGCGGCCGCAGTTCTCGTGCCGGACGACCTGGTCGCGGGCCGCGGACTTGATCTCGTTGATCTCCGCCATGTCCAGCTCCAACCGGCAGCCCTCGCAGCGGCGCTGGTACAGGCGCGCGGCGCCGACGCCGCCCTGCTTGACGCGGATCTTCTCGTACAGGGCCATCAGGGCGTCCGGCATGGAGCCGACGATGACCTCTCGGTCCTTGGAGATCCGGGCGGCCTCGTCGTCGATCTCACCGGTGGCGGCGTCGCGGCGCGCGGTGGCGTCGGTCAGCTTGGTCTCCAGGGCGGCGACGCGCTCGGTCAGGCCGGTGACGCGCTCCTGCGCGGCCTCCAGGCGCTCCATGACCTCCAGGACGACGTCCTCCAGGTCACCCTGGCGCTTGGCGAGGGAGACGACCTCGCTCTGCAGGTTGGCCAGGTCGCGGGCCGAGATGCCGACGCCGGTGTCGAGGCGCTGCTGGTCGCGGGCGGCCCGCTGGCGCACCTGGTCGACGTCCTGCTCGGCCTTGGTCTGTTCGCGGGCGGCGTCGCCGGCCTGGGTCCGGGCGGCGACGAGCAGGTCGCGCTGCTGGCTGAGGTCCTTGGTCAGGGAGTCGACCTCGGCGTGCTCGGGCAGCGACTTGCGCTTGTGGGCGAGCTGAGACAGCCGGACGTCCAGGGCCTGGATGTCGAGAAGTCGGATCTGGTCGGCGGGCTCGGCGTTCAGTTGGGGGCTCCTGAGTGAGAAGGGGGTGTGACGGACGGCGCGTGCGCCGTCCAGGGGTCGGTGACCGTGCGCGAGACGTGGGTCCGCAGACCCCATCCGTGGCGCTCGGAGATCGCGTCGAGCTGGGCGGCGGCCTGCTCGCACCAGGGCCACTCGGTGGCCCAGTGGGCGGCGTCGACGAGGGCCAGCGGGCTCTGCGCACGGGCCTCGGACACCGGGTGGTGACGCAGGTCCGCGGTGAGGAAGGCGTCCACGCCGGCGGCGCGGACCTGCGCGAAGAGGCTGTCGCCGGAACCGCCGCTGACGGCGACGGTACGGATGACGGCGTCGGGGTCGCCCGCGGTGCGGATGCCCTGCGCGGTGTGCGGCAGCCGGGCGGCGGCGCGGGCGGCGAACGCGCTCAGGGTCTCGGGGTGGTCCAGTTCGCAGATCCGGCCGAGGCCGCGGCGGCCCGTCGGGTCGGTGGGGTCGGGCACGAGGGGGCCGGTGATCCGCAGGTCGAGGGCGCCGGCCAGGGCGTCGGAGACGCCGGGGTCGGCGGTGTCGGCGTTGGTGTGGGCGACGTGGAGCGCGATCTCGTTCCTGATCAGCGTGTGCACGACGCGGCCCTTGAAGGTGCCCGCCTCGACGGTCGTGGTCCCGCGCAGGTAGAGGGGGTGGTGGGTGACGATCAGGTCGGCTCCCAGCTTCACCGCCTCGTCGACGATCTCCTGGACCGGGTCCACGGCGAACAGCACGCGGGACATCTCGGCGTCGGGGTCGCCGCACACGGTTCCGACCGCGTCCCACTCCTCGGCCCGCGAGGGGGGCCAGAGAGCGTCCAGCGCGGCGATGACTTCAGAGAGACGGGGCACAGGCCAAGGCTACCGCCCCTTTTTCGGGCCCCCCTTCGCCTCCGGGCCGCTCAGGGCCCGGCCGGGGGGTGCGTACGTCCGCGGAACGCCGCTCGGCGCCCGGGGTGGGCGGCGGCCGCAGGGACGGATGCGCGGCGCGGTGGGACGCACCTCAGCGCGCCCGTACCCCAAACGCCCCGATATGCAACAGCACAAACGTGCCTTCTTCTGCGGGCGAACCACCCCGTGGCCACCCGTACGTGTGAAGCCTGCTGCGACCTGTGGTTCGGCAGGGGGGACGAAACTAGCTTCCTCAGCGGAGGTGACGGCCCGGATGACTGTCTGCGCCATCGAGATCACGAGGACCGACCCGTTCACGATCACCGCCGACGGCGCGTACGCCGCTCGGCTGGCCGGTGAGGGGGAGGCGCGCTACCCGGAACGCTGGACGCTGGCCGGGCCGGAGGCGTACGCGGTGCCGTTGCCGCTCGCCCAGCCGGAGGAGGCCGACAGCGAGGTGCTGCCGTTGGCCGACGGGCGGGTGCTGATCCATCGCCGGGTCGCCGACCGGCACGTGTTCGCCCTGCTGTACCCGACGGGCACGGGGGCGGGGCCCCGCACCGGGGAGCTCGTCCTCGGCGCGATCCCGGCCCAGGAGGGGCTGCGGGTCACCCTGCTGCCCCCCTCGCCCGACGGGATCCGCGCCTACGCCCTGACCGTGGGGGCCGAGGACAGCACCGTCTGGCAGGTGGCCGGACATCCCGCCGGCCCGCAGCGGGTCGCCCACGTCCCGGGGCTCTGCTCGGGCGGTGTCTGGTTGGACCGGGCGGGCCGGCTGCTGGCGCTGGACCGGGAACTGGACGGGCGGACCAAGACCGTCGCCGTGGACCTGGCCGGCGCGGTCAGCCCGCTGCTGCAGATCTCCGAGGACAGTGACGACCGGCTGTTGTTGGCCGCCCCCGACAGCGGGCTGCTGGTGATCCGCTCGGACGCCCCGGGCGAGACGCGGCTCGGCTGGGGGGTGCTGGGCAGCGCCCGGCCCGTCCGCTTCCCGGAGTGCCTGCGGCTGGAGGAGGAGGCGACCCCGTTCGCGGTCCAGCCGGGCCAGGTCCTGATGCCGGAGACCTGCGGGGTCGCGCTGCGCGTGGGCGAGGCCGGCCTCGCGCTGTGGCATCCCGCCGACCGGCACGTGTTCCGGCTCGCGGCGCCGCAGGGCTGGCTGGGCGGTACGGGCCTGTGGACGGCGGAGGGCCGACTGCACCTCCCGTACGCCGTCCCGGAGGTCCCCTGCGGCATCATGAGCCTGCACCGGCCCGTCGCCCCGCCTCCGCCGGTGCGGCTGGACCCGCCGGTACGGCTGGACCCGCCGCCGGAGCCGGCTCCCCGGCCGGTCCCGCTCCAACAGGCCCCGCTCGGTTGAGGTTCGACCGGCCCCTGGTAGGCAGGGGCGGTGACGATCTCCGAATCCAGTGGTCCGGCATCCGGTGGTGCGACCCGCCCCTTCGACGCGGTGCTGTGTGACGTCGACAATGTGATCCGCTTCTACGACTCCACGCGCCTGACCGGGCTGGAACGCCGCGCGGGCCTGCCCGAGGGCGCCACCTCGGAGGTCGCGTTCGCTCCGGAGCGCGACGGTCCGCTGATGCGAGGCCGGATCACCCCGGCCCAGTGGGTGGAGTCCGTCACCGAGGGGCTGACCGGCGCGCACGGTCTCCCGGAGGAGCGGGCGCACGAGCTGGCCTCGGCGCTGGCGGGGGCCCCGTTCGCGGCGGACGACGGGACCGTCGAAGCGCTGCGCGAGGCCCGGGCGGCCGGGCTCACGCTGGTCCTGATCACGAACGCGACCCTGGACCTGGAGGACGACCTGGAGACGATGGGCCTGACCGGCCTCGCCGACCACGTCGTCAGCAGCGCCCGCGTCGGCGTGGTCAAGCCGGACCGGGAGATCTACGAGATCGCGCTCGCGCGGGCGGGGACGCCGCCGGCCCGCTGCCTGTTCGTCGACGACCGGCGGGAGAACGTCGAAGCGGCGGAGGCACTCGGGATGACGGGCGTGCACTACCGCCGCCCGGCCGACCTGCGGGACGCGCTCGGCTTCCTGGACTGAGCCATTGCGGACACGCCCGCGCGGGGCACGACCGGAGCGGACACGGCGGGGCGGCGGCCCGGGGGTCCCCACCCCGGCCGCCGCCCCTCCGCGTTCCGTGGCGGTCAGTCGTGCTTGAGGCCCAGTACCTCGGTCGCCGCGAAGGTCTCGTCCGCCGGACGGGAGTCGTAGTGCGGGGTGAGGACCTCGTCGAGCTCCTCGTAGGAGAAGGCCTCCTTGGTGGTGTCGAACTTGGCGGCCACCCGCGGGCGTTCCATCACGACCACGATGCCGCCGTGCACCACGAACAGCTGCCCGTTGGCCTTCGCGGAGGCCGGGGAGGCCAGGTAGCCGACCAGCGGGGCGACGTGCTCGGGGGCGAGGGCGTCCAACCTGCCCTCCTCCGGGACCTGGAAGCCGGCGAAGACGTCCTCGGTCATCCGGGTGCGGGCGCGCGGGCAGATGGCGTTGGCCGTGACCCCGTACTTGGCCAGCGCCAGCGCGGTGGAGGTGGTCAGACCGACGATGCCGCCCTTGGCCGCCGCGTAGTTCGGCTGACCGGCGGAACCGCCGAGGAAGGCCTCGGAAGAGGTGTTGACGATCCGGCCGTAAACCGGGCCGCCCGCCGCCTTGGACCGCTCCCGCCAGTGCGCCGAGGCGAAGTGCGTGGTGTTGAAGTGGCCCTTGAGGTGGACCCGGATCACCGAGTCCCACTCCTCCTCCGACATGGAGAAGACCATCCGGTCCCGCAGGATCCCGGCGTTGTTGACGAGGACGTCCAGTTTGCCGAAGCGGGACACCGCCAGGGCGACGAGTTCCCGGGCCTGCTCGAAGTCGGCCACGTCGCCCAGGTGCGCCACCGCCTGTCCGCCCGCCGCCCGGATCTCCTCGGCCACCTCCTCCGCCGGCGCGGCGGAGGCCTCCCCGGAGCCGTCCCGGCCGCTCTGCCCGAAGTCGTTGACGACCACGCTCGCGCCGAGCCGGGCGAGTTCGATCGCCTCGGCCCGGCCGAGGCCGCGTCCGGCGCCGGTGACGATGGCGGAGAGTCCCTCAAGTGGCAGTGACATCCGTACGGTTCCTCTCGATGCGGGTCAGGGGTCGCTACGGGTCGGGGCTCGCTACGGTGGGTTCGCCGCGGGTCAGAGTTCGATGCAGGTGCGCAGGGCCGTGCCGGTGCGCATCTGGTCGAGGGCCTCGTTGATCTCGGCGAGCTTCACCCGGTGGGTGATCAGGCCGGCGAGGTCGACCCGGCCGGCCCGCCACAGGGCGATGGTCCGCTCGTAGGAGCGCAGCACGTCCCCGCCGCCGTACATCGACGGGAGGATCTTCTTCTCGTCGAAGAACAGCGAGAACATGTCGATCTGGTAGGTGTCGTCGAGGGCGCCCGCGCCGACGATGACGACGCTGCCGCCGCGCCGGGTCATCCGGTAGGCGGTCTGCGCGGTGGCGGACTTGCCGACGACCTCGAAGACGTAGTCGAAGCCCTCCCCGGAGGTGATCCGGTTCTTGGCGTCGTCGAAGGCGTCGGGGGCGATGGCCTCCGACGCGCCGAAGCGCAGGGCCGCCTCGCGCCGGGACTCCACCGGGTCGACGGCGATGATCTGGGCGGCGCCCTCGAGCTTGGCGCCCTGGATGACGGAAATGCCGACGCCGCCGCAGCCGATGACGGCGACGGAGGAACCGGCCTCCACCTTGGCGGTGTTGATGGCCGCGCCGAGTCCGGTGGTGACCCCGCAGCCGATGAGCGCGGCGATGTCGAAGGGCACGTCGTCGGGGATCGGCACGGCGCACTTGGCGTCGACGACGAGTTCCTCGGCGAAGGTGCCCGTCGCCGCGAAACCGAAGATGTCCCCGCCGGCCCGACGGAAGTTGGGGGTGCCCGCGTTGACCAGGCTCGCCAGGCACAGGTGGCCCTGGCCGCGCTTGCAGGACGGACAGTCCCCGCACGGCGGCAGCCAGCAGACCAGGACCCGGTCGCCCTGCTTGAGGTGGGTGACCCCGTCACCGACGTCGGCGATGACCCCGGAGCCCTCGTGGCCGGGGATGAAGGGCGCGGGCTGGGGCAGGACGCCGCTCATCGCGGAGAGGTCGGAGTGGCACAGGCCGGTGGCCCTGATGCGGATCTTCACCTTGCCGGGACCGAGACCGACGGCCTCCATGTCCTCGACGACCTCCAGCTTGTCCTGGCCTATCTCGCTCTGGAGTGCTGCGCGCACGGTGCGGCTCCTTCTGGTCGGTCCGACTGTGTTGCTGCGGTGCGTGGGTGCGTGGGTGCGTTGCCTCGTCGCCTCGCCGCCTCGTCGCCTCGTCGCCCGATGGCTGCGGCGGCGCCCTACGCGTGTTCGACGACGGTGTCGGCGAGGACCGGCGCGTCGTCCCGTTCGACGGCGGTGACCGCGATCAGGACGCGGTCGGTCTCCTGCCACATCCGGATGCGCAGCGTCTCGCCGGGGAAGACGATCCCGGCGAAGCGGGTCCGGTAGGCGCGGACCCGGGACACGTCGCCGCCGAGCACGGTGTCGACGACCGCCTTGAGGGTCATCCCGTACGAGCACAGGCCGTGCAGGATCGGCCGGTCGAAGCCCGCGAGCTTGGCGAACTCGGGGTCGGCGTGCAGCGGGTTCCAGTCGCCGGAGAGCCGGTAGAGCAGGGCCTGGTCCTCCCGGATGCGGCGCTCCTCGACCCGGTCGGGGGCCCGCTCCGGCAGTTCCGACCGCACCGAGGGCCCGCGCTCGCCGCCGAAACCGCCCTCACCGCGTACGAAGAGCTGCGCGTCGCTGGTCCAGAGCGGCCCGTCGGGGTCCGCGACCTCGGAGCGCAGCACGATCACGGCGGCCTTGCCCTTGTCGTACAGGGCGGCGACCTTGGAGGTGGAGGTGGCCCGCCCCTTGACGGGGATCGGCCGGTGCAGCTCGATGGAGTGGCCGCCGTGCAGGACGGAGGCGAGGTTCACGTCGATGCCGGGTGCGGCGAGTCCGCCGAGCATGGCCATGCCGGCGCCGGCGACGGTGGCGAAGCTGGGGAGCACGTGGAGCTTGGACTCCAGGGTGTAGCGCAGCTCGTCCGGGTCGGTGGCCGGCAGGCCCGCGCCGAGTCCGAGGTGGTAGAGCTGGATGTCCTTGTGGTCCCAGCCGATGTCCCCCTGGCGGGGTTCGGCGGCGAGGGCCCTGGCGGCATCGATCGGCATGAGGCTGCTGCTCCCTGTCGTTGGAGACCGGGGCCCGCGAGAAACCGGACACCGGAACCCAGGGGTCGTCGGAAACCGAGGCCGTCGGGGCCTTGGAAGACCTCGGTGCGGCCGTCCGCACCGTCGGCCGCACCGAGGTCGTATGCGGGACCGGCCCCGGACCGCGTTCTAGAACGCGTTCTAGGGCTGGTGAGGGAATGTATAACGCACGCCCCAGCAGTTGGGAAGACTCCTGACCTCACGTCAGACGCACTTTCCGTCACGCGTGTTGCCGTTCGGGGGCGGTGCCCGGACTTACCCTTCCGGGGTGGAAGAGATGCCCTCCGCGCACCGCCCCGCCCGGTCCCTGCGCGTGCTGCTGCACCCGGCGAACCCGGCCCTGGCCGTGCACCTCGGCCTCCAGCCGGACATCGAGGTCGTCCGGGACCTGACGGCCCGCCCGGTGGTGGCCCTGGTCGAGGACCCGGCCTCGGTCGCCGCGTTGCTGGCCGACGATCCGGAGTGCCGGGTCCTGGTCCTGACGGGTTCGACGCGGCCGGGCCTGCTGGACGCCGTCCTCGCGGCGGGCGCGGCCGGCCTGGTCCTGCGCGACGGACCCGTCGACGACCTCGCGGACGCGCTGCGCCGCGCCTCCCGGGGCGAGACCGTGATCGACCCGGCGCTGGACCGGCCGTGAGCCGGGCGGGCGCACGTCGCGCCGGGCCCGGACGGGCCGCCGGGAGCGTGCGTCAGACCGCCGCCGGCTGGAAGGGGAACAGGGCGTCGACGCCGTCGGGCCGTACGACGCCGTAGGTGCTCTCCGGTACCTCGTTCCACGCGCCGGGCAGGTCACCGAGGGGCTCGGAGACGATGAGCCGGGTCTCGTCGGAGATGCCCCGCAGGAACGCCTTGTCGGGGTGCAGTCGGCGCAGCGTCTCGACCCGGCTGCTGTAGAACAGCGAGCGGGAGCTGTGCCCGCTGGAGTAGCGGAAGCCCCAGATCCGTACGCCGTCGGTGATGGCGAGCGTCATCTGCAGAGGAAACTCCACGCCGTGGTCACGGCCCGCCCGCTCCACCACGCCCGCCATGCGGGCGACGGCGGTGGGCGGGTCCTCTTCCAGACCGAAGGTGAGGGCCAGGTAGAACATCACCTCGGAGTCCGTCGTCCCCTCGATCTCGGCGAACAGGGCCGGGTCGACCAGCATGCAGAGTTCGCGGCGCATGAGGTGGAAACCGGAGACGGCGCCGTTGTGCATGAACATCCAGCGGCCGTGCCGGAAGGGGTGCGAGTTCGTCTGCTGCACGGCCGTGCCGGTGGAAGCGCGGATGTGCGCGAAGAACAGCGGGGAGCGGACGTGGTCCGCGATCTCCCTCAGGTTCCGGTTGTTCCACGCCGGTCCGATGTCACGCAGGACGGCAGGTGTTTCGCTGTCCTCCGTTTCCGTGTACCACCCGACGCCGAAACCGTCGCCGTTCGTCGTCTCCACACCGAGTCTCGAGTGCAGGCTCTGATCGATCAGCGAGTGGGCGGGTTTGTACAGGATGGTGTCGAGCAACATGGGCGTTCCCGAGTACGCGAGCCATCGGCACATGTGCCATCACCTGTGGTCCCTGGAGTGCGAGCCCCGACCCGGGCCCACCCCGACCCGCCCCGGCCCCCACCCGACGGGTGACGGCACGGGGCGCGGTCCGGCCCTCCCATTCTCGGCTCCCTCCCCGGGGCCCGCCACGCGGGGCGCCGCACCGCGGGACGCCGCACCGCGGGGCGGGCCTGCCGGTGGTCCTACCGCCGCAGCATGGTCACCACCGCCGCCCCGCCCAGCCCGATGTTGTGGGCGAGGCCCACCCCCGCGCCGGGGACCTGGCGCGGGCCGGCCTCGCCGCGCAGCTGCCACACCAGCTCCGCCGCCTGCGCGAGCCCCGTCGCCCCCAGCGGGTGGCCCTTGGAGATCAGGCCGCCCGACGGGTTGACCACCCAACGTCCGCCGTAGGTGGTGGCGCCGCTCTCGACGAGCTTGCCGGAGGCCCCGTCGGCGCACATGCCGAGGGCCTCGTACGTCAGGAGTTCGTTGATGGAGAAGCAGTCGTGCAGCTCGACCACGTCGACGTCCTCGATGCCGAGCCCGGAGCTCTCGTACACCTGGCGGGCCGCGGCGGCCGTCATCGGCTTGCCGACGACGTCGACGCACGAGCCGCCGAAGCTCGCCGCGGTGTCCGTGGTCATCGCCTGACCGACGATCTCCACGGCCTTGTCGTGCAGTCCGTGCCGGACGAGGAAGCGTTCGGAGACCACCAGCGCGGCTGCCGCGCCGTCCGAGGTGGGCGAGCATTGGAGTTTGGTCAGCGGCGCGTGGATCTCCTTCGCCGCCAGGATCTCGGCGATCGTGTACACGTCCTGGAACTGCGCGTTCGGGTTGTTCGCGGAGTGCCGGTGGTTCTTCGCGCCGACCGCCGCGAGCTGCTCGGGCGTGGTCCCGTACCGGTCCATATGCTCGCGGGCCGCGTTCCCGAAGATCTGGGCGGTGGGCGGGGACATCTCGAAGCCGTGCGCGGCGGCCATGATCCCGTAGTGCCGGGCGACCGGGGACGTCCTGCCGAGATCCTCAGCGGCTCCGCCGCGGGCACCCCCCTCCGCGCCGCCGCCGAGCGCGCCGCGCTTCATCTTCTCGAAGCCGAGCGCGAGGACGCAGTCGCTGATCCCGCCCTCCACGAACTGCCGCGCCATCATCAGCGCCGTCGAGCCCGTCGCGCAGTTGTTGTTGACGTTGTAGACCGGGACCCCGCTGAGCCCCAGTTCGTACGCGGCCCGCTGGCCCGCCGTGGAGGCCTGGAAGCAGTAACCGACCGGCACCTGCTCGACGAGCCCGTAGTCCACGCCCGCGTCCGTCAGCGCGGCGGTGCCGGCCTCCTTGACCATGTCCCAGTACTGCCAGTCCCGCGATTCCGGCTTCTCGAACTTCGTCATGCCGACGCCCACGATGTACGACTTCATGTCCGTGCAGTCCCTTCAGTCCCTGGGGAGGCCGAGAATCCGCTCGGCGACGACGTTGAGCTGGACCTGGGTGGTGCCGCCGGCGATGGTCAGGCAGCGGGACATGAGCATCCCGTGCACCGCCCGCTCGCCCGCCCCCTCCCGTACCGCGCCCGCCGGACCCAGCAGTTCGAGCGCGAGCTCGGCGGTCCGCTGCTGGTGCGGGGTCTGGAGGAGTTTGCGTACGGACGCGCCGGCGCCGGGCTCCAGCCCGGACACCTGCTGGAGGGTGGTCCGCAGCCCGATGCAGGCGAGCGCGTGCGCCTCGGCGGCCAGCGCGCCGATCCGCGCCCGTCGGTCCCCGTCGAGGCCGGCGCAGGCGGCGATCAGCGCTTCGAGGCCGGTGTCGAAGGTCATCTGGTCGGCCATGTGGACGCGTTCGTTGCCCAGGGTGTTGCGGGCGACCTTCCAGCCGCCGTCGGCGGCGCCGACCAAGGCGTCCGAGGGGAGTTCGGCGTCGTCGAACCAGACCTCGTTGAAGAGGGCCTCGCCGGTGATCTCCTTGAGCGGGCGGACGTCGATGCCCCGGGTGTGCTTCATGTCGACGACGAAGTAGCCGAGGCCCTTGTGCTTCGGCGCGTCCGGATCGGTTCGGGCCAGCAGGATCCCGTAGTCGGCGGTGTGCGCGGAACTCGTCCACACCTTCTGCCCGTTGATCCGCCAGGTGCCCGTCGGGGTGCGTTCCGCGCGGGTCCGCAGCGAGGCCAGGTCGGAGCCGGCGCCCGGCTCGGAGAAGAGCTGGCACCAGGTCGTGTCGCCGCGCAGGGTGGGCAGGACGTACGCCTCCCGCTGCGCGTCCGTGCCGTACGCGAGCAGCGAGGGCACGACCCAGGTGGCGATGGACAGGTCGGCGAGGCGGACCCCGGCCTCCTCCAGTTCCTGTTGGACGACGAGCTGTTGGACGGGCCCCGCGCCCAGTCCGTACGGCGGCGGCAGGTAGGGGGCCGCGTAGCCGGTGGGGGCGAGCGCCCGGCGGGCGGCGGCCGGGTCGAGGCCGCGGGCCGCCGCGATGGCGGTGCGGGCGGCCGCCCGGTGGGTCTCGGCCTCGGCGGGGAGTTCCAGGCGCAGGACGCGCCGGGCGCCGGCGACGGCGTACCGCACGGCGCTCAGCCGGTGGCCGTCGCCGGGGCCGAGGAGTTGGCGGGCCACGAGCGCCCGGCGCAGGTACACGTGGGCGTCGTGTTCCCAGGTGAAGCCGATGCCGCCGAGGATCTGGATGCAGTCCTTGGCGCAGGACCAGGCGGCGTCGAGGGCGGTCCCGGCGGCGAGGGCGGCGACGAGCGAGCGGGCGGCGGGGTCCCCGTCGGGTTCGTCCGCGCAGTTCACGGCGTCCCAGGCCAGGGCGCGGGCCTGTTCGAGGCGGACCAGCATGTCGGCGCACAGGTGCTTGACGCCCTGGAACCGTCCGATGGGCCGGCCGAACTGCTCGCGGACCTTCGCGTAATCGGCGGCCGTGTGCACCGCCCAGGCGGCGGTGCCGCAGGCGTCGGCGGCGAACAGGGCGCGGGCCAGGTCGGTGACGAGGTCGGCGTCCAGCTCCAGCAGCCGGTCGGCGGGCACGGTGACCGCCCGGGCCCGGACCTCGGCGGTGGGGCGGGTCGGGTCGGCGCTCTCGTGGGTGCGGATGTCGAGCGCGGCGGCGTCCACGGCGAACCAGCGCGTGGCGGGGGCGACTTCGGCGGATGCGGTGGCTTCGGCGGGCGCGGTGGATGCGGGGGCTTCGGCGGGCGCGGTCGATGCGGGGGCTTCGGCGGATGCGGCGACTGCGGCGACTGCGCCGCCCCCGCCGGCCTCCGCCGGGCCGGCGGCCAGGAGGACCAGTTCGGCCTCCCCCGCGCCGAGCACCGGCGGCGCCACCCCGTCCAGCCGGTACCCGCCGCCTTCGACGGCGACGGCGGTGATGTTGCCGGGCCCGAGGGCCACCGCCCCCACGCGGCGGCCGAGCGGTTCGACCCCGGCCCGGTCCAGGAGTACGGAGGCCAGCGCGCTCGGCAGGAACGCCCCGGGCAGCGCCGCCCGGGCGGCCTCCTCCACCACGACGGCCAGGTCCAGCAGCGTCCCGCCCTCCAGGTGGGGCGCCAGCAGTCCGGCCGCCGCGAGGCCGTCCCAGTAGGCGGGCCGCAGTCCGCTCCGCGGCGGGGCGTCGAGCAGCTTGCGCACCTCCTCGGGCGGCACGGCCCGTGCGACCCAGCCGCGTACGGCGGCGGCCAGCTCCCGTTGTTCCCCAGTGATTCCGATGCCCATGCGCGGCAGGCTAGAACACGTTCCATTCTGACGGAAGGTCAGAACGAGAACGTGTTCTCCTCACACCGGACTTCGGCCGGCGGGCGCCCCCGACCCCCGCCGCGCCGTTCAGCGCCGGCTGAGCGCGGTCCCGGACCCGACCCGCGTCAGCTTCTCCGGGTTGCGGACGTAGTAGAGGTCCGCGATCCGGTCCCCCTCGACCCGGAACGTCAGGACGCCGTCGAACTCGCCGTCCAGCCGGAGGATCAGGGCCGGGTCGCCGTTGACCACGGTCGGGGTGCCGGTGACCGCGACCCCCTGCTTGGCGATGCCGCCGACGATCAGACGCGCCACCTTGTCGGCGCTGACGACCGGGCGCGGACCGGCCTGTTTGACGCCGCCGCCGTCGGCCACCAGCACGGCCTCGGGGGCCAGTACGTCCATCAGGCCCTGCAGGTCCCCCGTTTCGAGCGCGCGCCGGAACGACTCCACGGCCGCCCGGGCCCGGGCCGGGGAGACCACGGCGCGGGGGCGGCGGGCGTCGACGTGCCGGCGGGCCCGGTGCGCGATCTGCCGCACGGCCGCCGGGCTCTTGTCCACGGCGGCCGCGATCTCCTCGAAGCCGACGGCGAAGACCTCGCGCAGCACGAAGACGGCCCGTTCCGTCGGCGACAGGGTCTCCATGACGAGCATCATCGCCATCGACACGCTTTCGGCGAGCTCGACGTCCTCCGCCACGTCGGGCGTCGTCAGCAACGGCTCCGGCAGCCAGGGCCCGACGTACGACTCCTTGCGGCGGCTCAGGACGCGCAGCCGGTTGAGCGCCTGCCGGGTCGTCATCCGCACCAGGTAGGAGCGCGGGTCGCGGACCTCGGCCGGATCGACCTCGATCCAGCGCAGCCAGGTCTCCTGGAGGACGTCCTCGGCGTCGGCCGCCGACCCGAGCATCTCGTAGGCGACGGTGAACAGCAGGTTCCGGTGGGCGAGGAACGCTGCGGTCGCCGACCCCGGGACGGACTCGTCGGGCCCCGGCCCCTTCCCGGTCGCGACCGGCCCCCGACCGTCCGCGGCCCCCGTGCGTGCGTCCATGGCGCGATCCCCCTCCGTTTTCCCTCGGCGGCCGGCCGCTACGGCCGGCCGCGCTTCCACCGACTCAGACTGCCCGTTCGACCGTAACAACCCGCTCGGGGCCCTCCGCCCGGGCCAACCGCCGTCGGCGCTTGGCTGCTCCCGAAATCCGGTGCAGCTTGTACGCCCCGGGCTTGGCCGCCTCGCCGGCCAGGTGCTCGACGACGGCCCGGCACACCTTCTCCTTCAACCTCGCTCCGAGGCCGCCGTCGATGTGCAACCGGATGGCGATGTCGTCGCGGGCGAACTGGAAGATGCCGTCGTGGCGGCCCAGGCTGATGCACTGGGCGCCGAAGGGCTGGTTGAGCGGCTCGGGCTCCTTGCCCCCGATCCGGCTCAGCACCGTGTCGGCGGCGCGCGCGCCCAACGGCATCGCTGCCTGGCAGCTCATCCGCGGCGGCAGGTTCGACGGGGCCGCCGAATCCCCGGCCGCGACGATGCGGTCGTCGTCCACGCTGGTCAACGTCTCGTCGGTGAGCAGGCGACCCAGGGCGTCGGTGCTGAGCCCGCTGCGCGCCGCCAGCTCCGGCACCCCGAACCCGGCCGTCCAGATGGTCACCGCGCTCGGCACCTCGCGGCCGTCGCGCAGCCGCACCATCCGGTCCGTCACCGCCGTCACCACCGTGTCGGGGCCTTCGAGCACCGCCACCCCGAGTCCGGCGAGCCGCCCGGCGACCGAGCGCCGACCGCGCGCGTGCAGGTACGGGCCGAGCGGACCGCCGCAGACCAGGGTCACGGCACGCCCCGCCTCCGCCAGCTCGGCGGCCGTCTCGATGCCGGTGGGACCGGCGCCGACGACGGTCACCGCGGCCTCGGCGGGAGCGGCCTCCAGTACCGGCCGCAGTCGCCGCGCGTCCTCCAGGGTGGCGATCGGGTGGGCGAACCCGGCCGCGCCGGGCACCGTCGGGTCGGCGCTGCCGCTGCCCACCGCGTAGACGAGGTGGTCGTAGCCGACCGTCCCGCCGCCCGCCAGGGCCACGCCGCGCCCCGCCGCGTCGATCCGGGTCACGCTGTCGACGACCAGCCGGACGCCCTGGGCCAGCACCTCCCGGTACGGGACGACCGCGTCGCCGGTCCCGGCCGCCAGCTGGTGCAAGCGGATCCGGTGGACGAAGTCCGGCCGCGGGTTGATCAGCGTCACGCTCACGTCGCCGCGCAGCGTCAGGCGGTTGGCCGCCATGACGCCGGCGTAGCCTCCGCCGATCACGACGACCTCGGTGTTCTCGGCCATGGTCTCCACTCCGTCTCTCGGGGGTCCGCCCTCGCGGTCCGTCGCTCGGGTTCGCCCTGAAGACACCGCGGCGCCGCCGATTGTGACAGGTTGTGACGCAGGTCACGCCTGACGGCGAAACGGGCCCCCACCGGCGGGCGTCGAGAAGGCCGCCCGCGCGTCCGCCGCCCCCGACGCGCGGCAGCGCGCCGGCCGCCCGCGCTCGGGGATAATGCCTGCGAACAAGTGGATCAAGGGGGATGGGGGCCGGGGGCGTGGGCGCAACGATCGAGGGCCGCTACGAACTCGCCGAGTTGCTCGGCAAGGGCGGCTTCGGCGAGGTGTGGCGGGCCAAGGACAGTCGGGTGGGTCGCTGGATCGCGGTGAAGATCGGCTTTCCGGACACGCCCGAGGACATGCGCCGCTTCGAGCGGGAGGCCGGCCTGGCCGGGAACCTCGCCCACCCCAACATCGCCACCATCCACGACTTCGGGCGCACCGAACACGGCGGGCGCGACGCGGTGTTCCTCGTGATGGAACTCCTGCGGGGCCGCAGCCTCGCCCAGGTCCTGGACGCCGGGGTGCCCCCGCTCGCGGACGCCCTGGAGTGGGTCGCGCGGATCGCGGACGCGCTCGGGGCCGCGCACGACGCCGGGATCGTGCACCGGGACGTCAAGCCGGGCAACGTGATGGTCACCGACGCCGGGGTGACCAAGGTCCTCGACTTCGGGATCGCCAAGTCCCACGGCTCGCCCACCACGGACCTGACGGCCACCGGCATGATCATCGGCTCGTTCCCGTACATGGCCCCGGAACGCTGGACGGGCGGTTCGACCGGCGTCCCCGTCGACGGCCGCGCCGATCTCTACGCCCTCGGCTGCGTGCTGATGCAACTGCTCACCGGCCGGCTGCCCTTCCCCGGCGGGGAGGTGCACGAACTGCTCGCCCAGCACCTCATGACCGAGCCGGCCCTGCCCGGTTCCGTACGGGAGGACCTCCCGGCCGCCCTGGACACCCTCGTGCGCGACCTCCTCGCGAAGGCCCCGGGCGACCGCCCGGAGAGCGGCCGGGAGGTGGTCCGCCGACTGCAGGAGATCACCGGGTCGCCGGCGGCGGCGCGGGACGCCGCCCCGCGGCCCGTCGCCGGCGGCGCCCTCGTGTCGTTCCCGCCCCCGCCGGCGTACTCGCCGACCGTGCACACGGCCGCCGGCGACCCGGTCCGGGCGATGCTGGAACGGCGGCTGACGCTGCTGTTGGAGGACCGCCCGACGGACCTCGCCGCCCGGCTCGGCGTACTGGTCACCGACCTGTCGGAGGAGCTCGGCGCGCACGACGCCCTGACCGTGCGGGCCGCGTACCACCGGGCCATGTCCGTACGCGGGCACTCCGCCACCGATCTGGAGCGGATCCTGCCGAGGATGGTCCGGGTCCTCGGGCTGGAGCATCCGGACACCATCGAGGCGCGCGCCACGTACGTCGGCGAGGCCGCCGCCCACGGGCCCGGCGGCGGTCGCCGGTACGAGGCCGAGCTGCGCGAGGTCATCGAGCAGGCCGATCGGGTCCTGGGCATCGGACACCCGGTCACGGTGACCGCCCGCTACCACCTGACCGGAGCCCTCCAGCGGGGCGAGGGGAACCGCGCCGGCGCGGAGACCGCGGCGCAGGCGCACGCGGAACGGGCCTGGCTCGCTCCGCTCCTGCCCGACCTGGACCGGCGCCTGCCCGCCGACAGCCCGGTCCTGCTGGACGTACGGCGGCGCCTGGCGCACGACGCCTGGCTGGTCGGTGACTTCGGCACGGCCGCCCGGCTCTACCTGTGGCTGTACCCGGACCCGGAGGCGCTCGCGGCCCACGGTGACGCGGTGATGGCGCACCGGGTGGTCCGCAGCATCGGCGAGGCGGGCGACCCCGACCGCGCGCTGGAGCTCCTCAAGCCGTTGCTGCACCGGCTCCACCTGACCGCCGGCAACACCCACTGGCTGACCCAGGAGGCCACGGAGACCCGTGACGAACTGCGGCGGGTGCTGCGGGAGGACCGGAGGTCGGAGCGCGGAGCCGGCCTGGCCCGCCTGTTCGGGCGCTGAGTCGGCGGCGGCACACGTCCGCCCGCGCACCCCGGCCGTAGCGTCCTACCAGCGGGTAGGGCAGCATGGGCCGCCACCGATCCGCAGCTCAGGAGGAACGACATGGCCACCCCCAAGCCGGAGACCCTCGCCGCCTTCGAGGCCGCCAAGGGGTTCATGCCCGTACGGGAGGGCCTCGCCCTGTACGAGGCCGCCACCGCGGCGGCGGCGCTCGGGCTGCCGCTCCTGGAGGTCGGGACGTACTGCGGTCGCTCCACCCTCCTGCTCGCGGACGCCGCCCGCGAGGCGGGCGTGCCGGCGATCACCGTCGACCACCACCGGGGCAGCGAGGAGCAGCAGCCGGGCTGGGAGTACCACGACCCGACGGTGGTGGACCCGGAGGTCGGGCTGATGGACACCCTGCCCACCTTCCGCCGGACCCTGCACAAGGCAGGGCTGGAGGACCACGTGATCGCGATCGTCGGCCGCTCCCCGCAGGTCGCCGCCGCCTGGGGCGGCAAGCTCGGGTTCGTCTTCATCGACGGCGGCCACACCGACGAGCACGCGACGGGCGACTACGAGGGCTGGGCTCCGCACGTCGCGGAGGGCGGCACGCTCGTCATCCACGACGTGTTCCCCGACCCGGCCGACGGCGGGCAGGCCCCGTACCGGATCTACCTGCGGGCGCTGGCCTCGGGCGCCTTCGAGGAGATCTCCGTCACGGACTCGCTGCGC
Organism: Streptomyces sp. NPDC029836; assembly: GCF_055574495.1. Classification (NCBI taxonomy): domain Bacteria; kingdom Bacillati; phylum Actinomycetota; class Actinomycetes; order Kitasatosporales; family Streptomycetaceae; genus Streptomyces; species Streptomyces sp. NPDC029836. Next base: position 555,981 of record NZ_JBVHZI010000002.1, read on the forward strand.
GTCCTGCGCCGCACCGGAGCGGGCAGCGGGCCGGACCGCACGTCACCCGGCGTTTAACCGATAAGCGCACCGCCCACGAATGGCGGATGGTCCCTCCGGACGACGGTCGGGCGCTCTAGCATCGCGAGGTGCGCTACGACAACAGCCCCCCGTCCCCCGAGTCCGGCTCGTCGATCAGCCCGGACCGGCCCTGGTACACCCGGCGTTCCACCCTCGCGGTCGCGGCGGCGGTGCTCGCGCCGACCTGCCTGGCCGGCTGGGTGCTGACCCAGGCCCTGGCGGGGCCGGCCGCCGGCGACCCGCAGACCCGGGCGGCGCCGCAGCCCGCCTCGCACACCGCCCCGGGGGGCGCGGACGGGAAGGCCGGCGCCACCCCGAGCGCCCCGGCCGCGCCCGCCTCTCCCGCCGCGTCGGGCTCGCCCCTGCCGTCGGGCCCGCCCCTCGCCTCCGGCTCGCCGGGCGCTCCCGCCGCCGCCCCCAACCCGCTTGCGGGCCGGACGGTGGTCATCGACCCCGGACACAACACGGGCAACTTCAAGCACTCCCGCGAGATCAACCGTCAAGTCGACATCGGTACGAACCGCAAGGAGTGCGACACCACCGGCACCACCACCAACTCCGGCTACATGGAAGCCGAGTTCACGATGGACGTGTCGCGCCGCCTGCGCACGGTCCTGGAGGCACGCGGGGTGAAGGTGCTCTTCACCCACGAGGCCGGCCCGGAGCGCCCGTGGGGCCCCTGCATCGACGAGCGGGCCCGCATCGGCAACGAGGCCAAGGCCGACGCGGTCGTCTCGGTCCACGCCGACGGCGTCTCCGAGGGCAGCCGCGGCTACCACGTCATCCTCCCGGCCGCCGTCCGCGGCGGTTCCGCGGACACCTCGAAGATCGTCGGACCGTCGCGCACGCTCGGCGAGCGGATCGCCGGCAACTTCGCCCGGACCACCGGCACCGGTCCCGCCAACTACCTCGGATCCGGTACCGGTTTGGTGGTTCGTGACGATCTGGGCGGACTGAACCTCTCGACCCGGCCCAAGGTGTTCATCGAATGCGGCAACATGCGTGACGCCAAGGACGCGGCGCTGCTGACGAGTCCGGAGTGGCGGCAGAAGGCCGCGCAGGGCATCGCCGACGGCATCGTCGGGTTCCTCGGCGGGTAGTCCCACCGGGCGGCCCGCCGCCCCGGTCAGCCCGGTCACGGAAAACCTCCGTACCATGGTGCCGCCCGCCCCGCTCCAGCCCTGATCTGCGACCGCGGCACCACGAGACGACCGAGACCGAGAAGGACACCTGAGAAGTGAACATCCGCTCCCTCACTCGAGGAGACGGCGTGGTGATCGGAGCAGCGGCGCTGCTGTTCATCGCCTCGTTCCTCGACTTCTACTCCGCCACCGGCCTGGACCTCCCGAGCGCGTGGGACACCGACGTCTACCGGTTGGTCCTGCCCACCATCTTCCTCACCGGCTTCATCGCGGCCGGCCTGCTCGTCTTCGCACGCCTCCAGCCCGAGGGCCGCAAGCTCGCGGGCCTGCCGCTGTCGGCGTGGGGCACCGTGCTGGCCGTTTCCGCCGCCTGGGCCGCGCTGTGGTCCCTGATCACCAGTCCGTCCGGGGCCGACCTCGGCGCCGGCAGCATCATCGCCTTCCTCGCGACCCTGGTCCTGGCCGGTGTCGCGATCGCCGGGTCCAAGATCCCCGCCCTCGCCGGCAAGCTCATGCCGGAGCCGCGGCCCGCCGCCGTCCCGCCGCCGTTCGGCGCCCAGCAGCAGCCGGGCAGCGGATACGGCTATCCGGGCGGGCAGCAGCCCCAGCCCTACGGATCCACCCCGCAGCCCGCCCCGCCCTACGGCGGTACGCCGAACCCGGCGCCCGGCCCGCAGGACCACTCGGGCCCCTCGGGCCACCGGCCCACCCCGGCTCCCGCCCCGACCCCGGCCGCGGACTTCACGCCGTTCTGGTTCGCGGTGCCGGTGGCCCGTCCCCTCTTCGGTGAGGACGGCTCCCCCACCCCGATCGCCGAGCTCGCGCCCGGCACCTGGTACCTGGCCGTCGACCAGCGCGGCCCCGCCACGCTGATCGCGCAGACCCAGGACGGCCGGCGCGGCGTCCTGAACGACACCTCGGGCATCCAGCGCGGCTGAGCACGCCCCGGCCCGCCGGGACAGCCCTCACGGCCCCCCGCCCTTCCGGGCGGGGGGCCGTTGCCCTACAGTCACCTGACGCGTCGTCAGACACCGGTGAGGGGACTTCCATGCGGCTCGGACTCGCACTCGGGTACTGGGGCCGCGGGCCCGCACCCGCCCACCTCGACCTCGCCGTCGAAGCCGAACGCCTCGGCTACCACTCCGTCTGGACCGCCGAGGCCTGGGGCTCCGACGCCTTCACCCCGCTCACCTGGATCGCCGCGCACACCTCCCGGATCCGGCTGGGCACCGCGATCGCGCAGATGGCCGCCCGCAGCCCCACCGCCACCGCCATGCACGCCCTCACCCTGGACCACCTCTCGGGCGGCCGGATGACGCTCGGCCTCGGCCTGTCCGGACCCCAGGTGGTGGAGGGCTGGTACGGGCGCCCGTTCCCGTCGAGCCCGCTCACCGCCACCCGCGAGTACGTCGACGTCATCCGCCAGGTGCTGCGCCGCGAGGCGCCCGTCGTCGTCGACGGCCGCTTCCACAGCCACCCGTACCGCGGCGCGGACGGCACCGGCCTGGGCAAGCCCCTCAAACCGATCACCCACCCGCTGCGCGCCGACCTCCCGCTGCTGCTCGGTGCCGAGGGCCCCAAGAACATCGCCCAGACCACCCGGATCGCCGACGGCTGGCTGCCGCTGTACTGGTCGCCCACCCGCACCGACGTCTACCGGGCCTCCCTCGGTGACCTCCCCGAGAACTTCATGATCGCCCCGATGGCCCGGGCCAAGGTCTGCGAGGACGTCGCCGAGGGCCTGCTGCCGGTCAAGGCGATGCTCGGCTTCTACATCGGCGGCATGGGGCACGCGGCCCGCAACTTCCACGCCGACCTCATGGCCCGGATGGGCTACGAGGAGGAGGCCCGGCGCATCCAGGAGCTGTTCCTCGCCGGCCGCAAGGAGGAGGCCGTCCTCGCGGTCCCGGACGCCTTCGCGGACGAGATCTCCCTCGTCGGCCCCCGCGAACGGATCGCGGAACGGCTGGAACTGTGGCGCAAGGGCCCCGTCACCGACCTGCTGGTCACCGCCCCCGACCCCCACACCCTGCGCGTCCTGGCGGAACTGAACGGCTGAGCGGGCTCCTCGGGCTCCTCGGGCTCCCAGCGGTCGAACGGGAAGCCCCGGCTACTCGGGGACGGCCTCCAGCAGTTCCCGTACGTCCAGGGGCATGACGGCGATCTCGATCTCCCCGCCGCCCTGCAGGGCGCAGGCCACGATCCGTGAGCCGGGGTTGATGGCGATGCCCTCGCGCACCGTCGGCACCCGTACGCCGGTCGAGCGGGCCCCCGACAGCGGCACGGCCTCGCCGCGCCGGGGCTCCCAGCGCAGCACCTCGCCCCGGCCCGCGTGCACGCGGCCCGCGCGCCAACGGCCCGCACCGGCCGGGTGGCGGGCCATGCACGGGATGCCCACCGGCTTACCGGCGGCCTGACGCGTGCGGTGCTTGCGGCGGACGAGCCAACCGGCTCCGGCGGCCACGACGCCCAACACCAGGAATTCGATCACACGGACCATTGAAACAGCCCGGGAACGCGGGCGGGCCGGACGGTGGCCCACCGGCCCCGTCCGGCCCGCCCGCGCGCGAAGGCGCGGCTCGGCCTAACCGCCGAGTTGCGACAGGCTCGGCACCTGGTCCTTCACCGGGGCGCCGGCGCTCTGGCCCGCGTTCTTGACCCCGTTGATGACGTCCTGGAAGGAGCTGATGTCGGCGTCACCGGCCTGGCCCTTGCGGAGCTTGGTGCCGAGGCCCTTCAGCGACTCGATGCCCGCCGTCAGCGGGCCCATCGCCTTCGACAGCAGCGGGTCGCCCTTGGCGTTGTCGACCGCCGCCTTCAACCGGTTGTAGGCGAAGGCGCCCGCGAGACCGGCCTTGATCAGCGCGAAGGTACGGCCCGAGGCGCCCTTCTTGAACTTGCCGGCCTGGTACGGCTTGACGATCCACTGGTACGTCGCCCCGGCCGCGAGGCCGGCGTTGGCGACGAAGCGCGTCTTGGCGAACTTCTGCTTCTCGGCGGGCGTGGTCGGCGTCGGCGTCACCGCGGCCAACTCATCGGCTTCTGCGGCCGCCGGCTCCGCCGCCGCGAGGACGGCCAACTCGGCCGCCGCCGCGGAGGACAGCTCCGGCTGCCGCGCGCTGTCGCCGCTGCTGCCGCCGCAGGCGGTCGCACCGCCCAACAGCGCACAGGACAGGATCACCGCGGTGAGGGTGCGGCGGAATCGGACGGTACTGAGTACGAGTACGGACACGGTTTCCTCCGGGGACGGGGGTGTCCCCCGCAGCCTCGCTCCGGCCGTGAAGCTGCGCCACTTGGGGGACCCGTTCGGGTTTGGGCCGCGATCCTGGGGCAACACGGTTGTCATGTCCCCACACACCCGAGCACATACGCGCGGAGCCGCCCGCGGCGCGGGCCCCGCCCGGGCCATCGCCCTCGTCGCGGACGTGGCCGCGTTCCTCATCGTCCTGTGGATCGTGCTGTGGCTCCTGGACGCCAACCAGGGCAACAGTCTGGTCGCCCTCGTGCACGACATCGCCGACTGGCTGACGAGCTGGTCCCGGGACCTGTTCACCATCGACGGAGAAACGGCCCGGGTCATCGTCGGCTACGGCCTGGCCGCCGTCGTCTACGTCCTCGTCGGCCATGCCATCGCCGGTTGGATGGCCCGCCGCTGACCCCCGACCGGGGCGGTCCACGGGACCGGCCCCGCCCGGAGGGCCGAAGGGGCCAACCCCGCCGACCCCGCCCTCCGGGCACCCGTGCCCGCCCCGCACCCAGGCGGGGCGGGCACGTGCGTTCCGGTTCCGCTCAGCACCCGTTCCGGCTCCGCTCGGCGTTCGGTTCGGCTCAGCGTTCCGGTTCCGCTCAGCGTTGCGGTCACGGCGGGGGCCCGGCTCGGCCGGCGTTCCCGTTCAGCCGCGACAGCAGTCCGGTTCCAGGCCCACCGGGAGCGTGAGCCCGCCGAAGACCTCGCCCGTCGCGCCGTCCCCGCCGAGCGCGGCGACGGCCAGCAGCAGCGACCCGGCCGTCCAGGTCGTCTGCTCCACCGGCCACACCGCCCGGTCCTGGAACACGTAGCCCGTCCAGTACATGCCGTTGTCGGCGCGCAGGTGACCGATCGAGCGCAGGATCTCCAGCGCCCGGTCCGACTCCCCCATCGCCCACAGCGACAGCGCCAGTTCGCAGGACTCCCCGCCGGTCACCCACGGGTTCGGCAGGACGCAGCGGACCCCGAGGTCCGGGACGACGAACTCGTCCCAGCGCGCCTCGATCCGCGCCTTCGCCTCCGGGCCGGTCAGCGCGCCGCCCAACACCGGGTAGTACCAGTCCATCGAATAGTGCGACTTGTCGAGGAACCGCTCCGGGTGCCTGCGGATGGCGTGCCCCAACGCGCCCGTCGCCAGCTCCCAGTCGGGCTGCGGATCCCCCCGGTGGTCGGCGATCGCCAGCGCGCAGCGCAGGGCCTGGTGGATGGACGAGGAACCCGTCAGCAGGGCGTCCGTCACGGGGACGCCGTCCGCCTCCCGCTTCCAACCGATCTCGCCGCCGGGCTGCTGGAGCGCCAGGACGAACTCCACCGCCGCGTAGACCGCCGGCCACATGCGGTCCAGGAACCGGTCGTCGCCGGTGGCCAGGTAGTGGTGCCAGACGCCGACGGCTATGTACGCGACGAAGTTGGACTCCCGGCTCGCGTCCTGCGGCGCGGCGGTGTCCACCCCTTCGGGCCGGTCGGCGTAGGCCGCGTGCCAGGAACCGTCCTGGTTCTGGTGCCGGACCAGCCAGTCGTACGCCCGCTCCGCGGCCTCGTGCTCGCCCGCCGTGTCGAGGGCCATCGCGGCCTCGGTGTGGTCCCACGGGTCGAGGTGGTGGCCCCGGAACCACGGGATGGCCCCGTCCGGCCGCTGCGCGGCGAGGATCCCCTCCACCGTCAGGGCGGCCTCCTCGGCGGTCAGCACGCCGTCCAGGACGAGGTGTTCGGGTGCGGTGCGCCGGGGCGCGGTCACCGGGTGGCGCCGACGGGCAGGTGCGGCTTGGTCGCGTACGCCACGAAGCTCTTGCCGATCACCGGGTTCAACGCCTGCTCGGCGAGCCGGGTCGCGAGCGGCTTCTTCATGATGTCCCAGACCAGGAGCTTGTGGTACGCCTTGACCGGCAGCGCCTTGTCGTTGTCCACGCCGAAGGCGCACTTGAGCCACCAGTACGGGGAGTGCAGGCCGTGCGCGTGGTGGGTGCCGTACGGCTTGAGGCCGGCGGCCTCCATCTTGCCGAGCAGCTCGTCCGCCTTGTAGATGCGGATGTGACCGCCCTCGACCTCGTGGTAGGCGTCGGAGAGCGCCCAACAGACCTTCTCCGGGCCGTAGCGCGGCACGGTGATCGCGATGCGGCCGCCCGGCTTCAGGACGCGGACCATCTCGGCGAGGACGCCCTTGTCGTCGGGGATGTGCTCCATCACCTCGGAGATGATCACGACGTCGAAGGAGTCGTCGGGGAACGGCAGCGCCAGCGCGTCGCCCTCCATCGCGGTGGCGGTGGCGCCCGCGGGTGCCTCACCAGCCTCCTTCATGGCGGCGAACCACTTGGCGACCTCGCGGATCTCCTCGCCGTTGCGGTCGACGGCGACCACCTGGGCGCCTCTCCGGTAGCACTCGAAGGCGTGCCGGCCTGCGCCGCAGCCCAGATCGAGCACACGGTCGCCTGCGGCGAGCGGGAACCGGGAGAAATCGACGGTCAGCACGGGGTCCTGCCTTCGCTGTCGCGGGGGTGGGAGGGGTGGGAGGAGCGGAAGGAACTGCTCGTGGAGCTGCGTCGGCGGCCCGAGCTCAGCGCGGCCCGCCGGTACGGGTGGTGGCCGCCCCGGTCGGGTCGACGGCGGACCGGCCGACGGCAGCCTGTGTGATGGTCGCCTGTGCGATGGCGGCGCGGTAGTGCGCGACGGTGCCCTCGGCGGCCTTGGCCCAGGTGAACCGGGACAGAACCCGCTCCCGCCCGGCCGCTCCGAGACGCTCGCGGAGCGCGGCGTCGCCCAACATCCGGCCCAGCGCGGCAGCCAGCGCCCCCGCGTCACCGGGCGGCACGGCCAGACAGGTCTCCCCGTCGGCGCCGGTCACCTCGGGGATGGCACCGCCGGTCGTGGCGACCAGCGGGGTGCCGGTGGCCATCGCCTCGGCCGCCGGCAGCGAGAAGCCCTCGTACAGGGAGGGCACGCAGGCGACCTGGGCGCCGCGCACGAGGTCGACGAGCTCGGCGTCGGTGATGCCCTTGACGAAGCGGACCGCGTCCTGGAGCCCGTACGTCTCGATCGCCCGGGCGACGGGCCCGCTCTCGGCGCGCTTGCCGACGACGACGAGGTGCGCGTCGGGCCGCTCCGTACGGAGCTTGGCGAGGGCCTCGACGAGGTGGACGAGCCCCTTGAGGGGGACGTCGGCGCTGGAGGTCGTCACGATCCGACCGGGCACCTCGGCCACGGAGGGGTCGGGCGACCACAGGTCGGTGTCGGCGCCGATGTGGACGACGTGGATGCGGTCGTCGCGGACGCCGAGGTGCTCGGCGATCTCCTGCTGGGAGGAGCCCGAGACGGTCAGCACGGACGGCAGCCTGCGGGCGACGCGGCCCTGCATGCGGGTGAAGGCGTACCAACGCCGCACCGAGAGCCGCTTCTTGAAGTCCTTGGCGGCGTCGATGTCCAGCCGCCGGTCGACGGTGATGGGGTGGTGGACCGTCGTCACGAGGGGGGCGCCGAGGTCGCCGAGCAGCCCGTAGCCGAGGGTCTGGTTGTCGTGGATGACGTCGAACTCGCCCGCGCGCTCGCGCAGATGGCGCCGGGCGCGCAGCGAGAACGTCATCGGCTCGGGGAATCCGCCCGTCCACATCGTGGCGACTTCGAGGGCGTCGATCCAGTCCCGGTACTCGTCGCGCTTGGGCGTACGGAACGGGTCGGGGCTGCGGTACAGGTCCAGGCTCGGCAGCTCGGTGAGCGTGGCGCCCGTGTCGAGCACCGGGTAGGGCTGCGAACCGATGACCTCGACGGAGTGTCCGAGGCGGACGAGCTCACGCGAGAGGTGCCGGACGTAGACGCCCTGGCCGCCGCAGAACGGGTTCCCCTTGTAGGTGAGGAGCGCGATGCGGAGCGGGCGGTCGCCGTCGGTGGCGGAACCCGCGAAAGGGCTCGTCACGATGGCCTCAGCGGTCACTCTCGGCCCCCTTCTGCCTGCGACTTTCGCCGGAGCGTAACCGCTCGGATAATGTAGAACAAGTTTCAGACTTGATCCGTTGAAGACCATTGAATCTACCGGCCGGAAACCACACCGTAAGAGGCGGAGCAGGTGATTCGCGCCACGACTCGGGCGCCTGACATGCTGATCCCGGATCATGCCCGGATGATGACCGGATCAGCCCTGCGCGGCACCACCAGCGACGCCACGGAACAGCCCACGGAACGCCATGGAGCGGGACACATGACAGCGGAAGCGAAGGCCGTCACCACGCCGGCGTCCCCTCCCCTGACGGAGCGCCAGGAGGCCCGCCGTCGTCGCATCCTGCACGCGAGCGCGCAGCTGGCCAGCCGCGGCGGCTTCGACGCCGTGCAGATGCGGGAGGTCGCGGAGCTGTCCAGCGTCGCCCTCGGCACGCTGTACCGGTACTTCCCCTCGAAGGTGCACCTGCTCGTCGCGACGATGCAGGACCAGCTCCAACACATGCACACGACGCTGCGCAAGCGCCCCCCGGCGGGCGACGACCCCGCGGCCCGGGTCGCGGAGACCCTGATGCGCGCGTTCCGCGCGCTCCAACGCGAACCGCACCTCGCGGACGCCATGGTCCGCGCCCTGACGTTCGCGGACCGCAGCGTGAGCCCGGAGGTCGACACCGTCTCCCGCCTGACGACGGCCATCATCCTGGACGCGATGGGCCTGGACGCCGCCCCGACGGCGGAACAACTCTCGGCGGTCCGCGTCATCGAACACACCTGGCACTCGGCGCTCATCACCTGGCTGTCGGGCCGCGCCTCGATCGCCCAGGTCAAGATCGACATCGAAACGGTCTGCCGCCTCATCGACTTGACGGGGGCGGGGGTTGGGGGAGCCGGGGTGGCGGGGGCTGCGAGAAGTTAGGCCGGATCCGGTGGGTGGGGTCGGGGGGCGACCAAGGGCCCTACCCGCCCGTCAGAACGGCCGGAGCGGCCTGGAGTGCAGGTGGGCGGGGACGTGCGCCGGTTCGCCATGGTTCGTCGCTCGGCTCCGCGGCTGACCACCGGTCCGGGCTGGGGGCCGGGGAGCGGACGGCCGCGCGCTGCTACGGTCGGGCGCCATGAGCTGGCTTCCCGATGACTTCGTTCACCCCGTCCTGGTACCGCTGCCGGGCGGTGGTCATCATCTGCGACCGATCCGGGAGGTGGACACCCCGCTCGACTATCCGGCTGTGATGGGTTCGCGCGAGCGGCTGTGGACCATCTTCGGCCCGGTCTGGGGCTGGCCCGCGGCCACCATGACCTACGAGGCCGACCAAGCCGACCTGTTGCGGCACGAGAAGGAGATCGCCGCGCACCAGTCCTTCAACTACGCGCTGTTCGACGCGGCGGAGACAGTTCTGCTCGGCTGCGTCTACATCGACCCGCCGGAGAGGGCCGGTGCGGACGGCGAGATCTCCTGGTGGGTGGTGGACGAGCTGGTGGGCAGCGAGGTCGAGCAGGCCCTCGACGCGCTGGTGCCGCAGTGGATCGCCGCCGACTGGCCGTTCGAGCGGCCGCGCTTCCTCGGCCGCGAGATCTCCTGGTCGGACTGGCGCGCCCTGCCGCAGCATCCCGATGCGTGAGTGGTGGGCCACGGACGGTCGCCGGACGCTTGGCCGAGCGACGAGGCACGGCGAACCGGCGCACGGCCCCGCCTACCTGCAATCCACGTCGATCCGGTCGTCCTGACGGGCAGGTAGGGCCCTTGGCCGCGCTCGCGGCCCGGCCGCAGGCCTTCCGGCGTGCCCGTGTGCCGGGCCCACCGGCGCCCGTCCCCTCGTCTCGTCGCCGACGGACCCGTTCCCGCCCATCCGTCCCGGTGGACTGGCGGGAAGCCCCCGGACCACACCCGACCCGGGTGAAGGTACACCGCCCACCCCCGACCCCGGCCGGCCCCACGTGCCGGCTTCCCTGAGGCCCCGCCGCCCCACCCCCCTCACTCCTCCGGGGGGAACACCGGTTCGCCCGTGGTGGCCAGGGTGATCAGGATGGCTTCCACCGGGCAGCCTTCGGCTGCCGTGAGGGTGGGTTCGTTCGCGTCCGTTTGGGGGGTTCGGGGGTGTGACTGGCGGGCCGAGTCGAGGGAGAAGCCGTCCGGGGCGTGGTTGACGCACATGCCGGAGCCGATGCAGACGCCCCGGTCGACCTCGACCTGCCAGCGGTCCCCCATCAGGCTCCCGCCTCGGCGGCGCCGGGGGCGTAGCCGGCCGGGAGGTGGATCATCTTGTGCTCCAGGTACTCGCCCAGGCCCTCGGGGCCGAACTCGCGGCCCACGCCGCTGTTCTTGTAGCCGCCGAAGGGGCCGAGCATGTCCAGGCTGAAGGTGTTCACGTTGAAGGTGCCGGTGCGGATGCGGCGGCCGAAGTCGATGCCGTGCTCGGTGTCGGCGGTCCAGACGCTGCCGCTCAGGCCGAATTCGGAGTCGTTGGCGATCCGCGCGGCCTCCTCTTCGTCGCCGTAGGGGATGAGGCAGACGACCGGGCCGAAGATCTCCTCGCGGGCGATCCGCATCGAGTTGTCGACGTCGCCGAAGAGGGTGGGTTCGACGTACCAGCCGCGTTCCAGGCCCGCCGGGCGACCGCCGCCGGTGAGGATCTTCGCGCCCTCCTCCTGGCCGATGCGGATGTAGTCCAGCGAGCGCTGCTGCTGGCGCCGGGCGACGAGGGGGCCGAGTTGGGTCGCCGGGTCCAGCGGGTCGCCGACGACGAGGGCGCCCGCCGCCGCCGCGAGGGCGTCGGCGATCTCGTCGTAGCGGGCGCGCGGTGCCAGGACGCGGGTCTGGGCCACGCAGGCCTGGCCGTTGTTCATCCAGGCCGCCGGGACGATCCCGGCGATGGTGGTGTCCAGGTCGGCGTCGGGCAGGACCACGGCGGCGGACTTGCCGCCGAGTTCCAGGGTGACCCGGGTCAGGTTGCGTGCGGCGACCTCCATCACGCGGCGGCCGGCGGCGACGGATCCGGTGAAGGCGACCTTGTCGATGCCGGGGTGGCCGACGAGGTACTCGCTGACCTCGCGGTCGGCGGGCAGGATCGACAGGACGCCCTCGGGCAGCCCGGCCTCCCGTGCGATGTCCGCCAGGATGTAGGAGTCGAGCGGCGCCTCCGGGGAGGGCTTGAGGATCACCGTCGACCCGGTGAGCAGCGCGGGCGCGAGTTTGGCGGCGGCCACGAACTGCGGGACGTTCCACGGGATGACGGCGGCGACGACCCCGACGGGTTCGCGGCGCACGAGGATGGGGCCGAGCACCCCTTGGCGGTGTTCCTCGTACGGGAAGTCGCGGGCGACGGTGATGGCGGCGTCGTAGACCATCATCGGGCCGAGGGCCTGGGCGAGGATGCTCCAGGAGTACGGGGAGCCGTTCTGGGAGCTGATGGAGCGGGCGATCTCCTCGTGGCGGACGGCGATGGCGTCCTTGATGCGGGTGACGACGGCGATCCGTTCGTCCAGGGTCATGCGGGGCCAGGGGCCTTCGTCGAAGGCCTTGCGGGCGACGGCGACGGCGCGGTCCACGTCGGCCCGGGAGGCGTGGGGGACGCTGCCGATGACCTGCTCGGTGTGGGGGGAGACGACGCTCAGGGTGTCGGTGCCCAGCGGGTCGGTCCATTGCCCGCCGATGAACAGTTGTCCGTGTTCCACGAGCTCGGTCATGGCTGAGGCCTCCTGGGGCTTGGCGTTCCAGAACTGATACCAGTTCTAGTTGGAGGAGTCCACGGCGCGGACGGAACCGCCGCGACGGCGTGGACGCGACCGCCGCGCCGAAGCCGGCCCCCGAGCCCCCGAAGATCCAGGAGGCGGTGACGACTAGTCAGGGCGCTTCGATGATGGTCGACTTGGGCTACTACTGAAACAAGTTCTCGCCAGCGGACAGGGGAGCCTCATGCCGGAGGACAAGCCGAAGGGCACGTCGGAGGACGGGCCGAGGGACAGGCCGGAGGACGGACCGGAGGACGCGGCGCACGTGGCACCGCAGGTCACCGACCACGGCGGGGGTGTCCGGGGCATCAAGGTCCCGATCCCCGACAATCCGCTCGGGCACACCCTCGTCCACGTCCTCGACACCGATCGCGGCCCCGTCCTCATCGACACCGGCTGGGACGACCCCGCTTCCTGGGACGCCCTGACCGCCGGGCTCGGCGCGCTCGGGCTCGCCGTCGCCGACGTCCACGGCGTGGTCATCACCCACCACCACCCCGACCACCACGGCCTGTCCGGCCAGGTCCGGGAGGCCTCCGGGGCCTGGATCGCGATGCACGCCGCCGACACCGAGGTCGTCGTGCGCACCCGCTCCGCCGAACCCGGCGTCTGGTACGACTACATGAGCGAGAAGCTGGCCGCCGCCGGCGCCCCCGAGGAGCACGTCGCCCCGCTGCGCGCCGCCCGCGCGAGCGGCCGGCTGCGGACCCTGCCCGGGCTGCGGGCCGCCGTGCCCGACCGGGAGATCGTCCCCGGCGAGCTGCTGCCCCTGGCCGGACGCCGACTGCGGGCCATCTGGACCCCCGGCCACACCCCCGGCCACGTCTGCCTCCACCTGGAGGAGGAGCACCCGGCGAACCTCCCCGGCAACGGCCGCCTGTTCTCCGGCGACCACCTGCTGCCCGGCATCTCCCCGCACATCGGCCTGTACGAGGACCCCTCCGACGAGCGGGTCACCGACCCCCTCGGCGACTACCTCGCCTCCCTCGAACGCATCGGTCGGCTGGACCCCGCCGAGGTGCTGCCCGCCCACCAGCACGCCTTCACCGACGCCCCCGGCCGGGTCCGGGAGCTCCTCGACCACCACGAGGACCGGCTGACCGGCCTGTGGCGGCTGCTCGCCGCACCCCTGACCCCGTGGGCGCTGGCGGAGCGGATGGAGTGGAACCGCCCCTGGGCGCAGATCCCGTACGGCTCCCGCACCATCGCCGTCTCCGAAGCGGAGGCCCATCTGCGGCGGCTGGTCAAGCAGGGTCGGGCGGAGGTGGTCCCGGGCACGGACCCGGTGACGTACCGGGCCGTGTGAGCGACCCGGGCGGGCCCGGCCCGCGCGCCGCGCCCTCCCGGCCCCCGCGCCCCGGCCGGGCGGTGCCCCGGGGCCGCCGGTTACGGGCCGGTACAGTGAAGGCGTCGTCCACATCTCCGTACGGGCGGAAGCCGGTGCGAATCCGGCGCTGACCCGCAACCGTGACCCGCCCGCGCGGGAAGCCGGATTGCCCCGTACCGGAGGTGCGCGGCTCGCGCCGTCGGATCCTCCGGCGGCCGGCACCGTCGAGGTAAACGGAGCCGGAGCCCGGTACCCGCGTGTGCCTGTCTCCGTTCCCCAGCACGAGAGGCACCCGCCCCCCATGAACGTCCGCCGCAGCGCCGCCGCGCTCGCCGCCTCCGCCGTGCTCTGTGCGGGTGTCGCTCCCGCAGCCCTCGCCGACACCGCTCCGCCGTCCCCGTCGGCGCCCCCCGTCATCCCCTCGGGCCTGTTCGGCAAGGCCGATCCGACGTACGACGGCGTGTGGCGCCAGTCCGTCGCGCTGCTCGCCCAGCGGACGGCCGGCGCCGAGCCGGCCCCCGAGGCCGTGCGCTGGCTCGTCGCCCAGCAGTGCGCGGACGGCGGCTTCGCCTCCTTCCGCGCGGACGCCGCCAAGGCCTGCGACGCGACGACCGTGCTCGACACCAATGCCACCGCCGTGGCCGTGCAGGCCCTGAAGACGCTGGGCGGCCAGGACGCCACGGTGCGGAAGGCCGTGGACTGGCTGAAGTCCGTCCAGAACGCGGACGGCGGCTGGAGCTACGTGCCCGGCTCGCCCAGCGAGGGCAGCTCCACCTCGCTCGTGATCAGCTCGCTGGCCGTCGCGGGTGAGAAGCCGGCCGACGTGAAGTCCAAGGCCGGCAAGTCCGCCTACGACGGTCTGCTGTCCTTCCAGCTGGGCTGCGCCACCGAGCCCGCCGCCGACCGGGGCGCCTTCGGGTACCAACCGGCCGACGGCAAGCTCGCCGCGAACGCCGACGCCACGGCCGCCGCCGCGCTGGCCGCGCTCGGCAAGGGCATCGTCGTCGAGCCGGCCGGTACGGACACCCCCGCCACCGCCCTGGCCTGCCCGGCCGGTACGACGGACCCGGCGGGCGCCGCCCAGGGCGCGGCCGGCTACCTCGCCGAGGCGCTGAAGAAGGACGGCCGGCTGACGGCCGTCACCCCGGGCGCCGACCAGCCGACCGCCGACACCGGCAACACCGCCGACGCGGTGATCGCCCTGGCCGCGGCCGGGCACCGGCAGTCGGCGGCGGGCGCGCTGGAGTGGCTCAAGGGCAACTCCGCCGAATGGTCCAAGGGCAACCCGGCCGCGCTCGGCACCCTGATCCTCGCCGCGCACGCCACGGGCACCGACCCGAAGGCCTTCGGCGGCACCGACCTGGTGTCGGCGCTGAACGCCACCGGCCCCGCGCCGCAGGCCTCGAAGACGGACGCGACGAAGGTCGAGTCCAAGGACGACGCGGGCTCCGGCAACCAGAACATCTGGTGGATCGTCGGCGCGGGCGCCGCGGCCGGCATGGGCATCGGCATCCTGCTGAGCGGCCGCCGCAAGAAGAACCAGCTGTGAGCCGCCGCCGTCCGCCGGCGCTCGCCGGCGTGGTCCTGGGTCTCCTCGGCCTGGTCCTCACCCTGTTCGCCGCCTCCCCGGCCGTGGCGGCGAGCTACCGCTACTGGTCGTTCTGGGACGGCGCGAACGCCCGGTGGGCCTACGCCACCCAGGGCCCGTCGACGGCCCGCCCGGCGGACGGCTCCGTGATCGGCTTCCGCTTCTCCGTGAGCAAGGACGCCGCCGCCGAGGCGGCGCAGCCCCGCGCGGCCGCCGACTTCGCGGCCGTCTGCGCGGACACCGCCCCGGCCGCCGGGAAGAAGCGGGTGGCGCTGGTCATCGACTTCGGCGTGCCCGAGGACGCCCCCGCCGGTGAGCGCCTCCCGCAGGACGCCCCGCGCACCGTCTGCGCCCAGGTGGCCCCCGCCGCCACGGCCGCGGAGGCGTTGGCGGAGGTCGCGAAGCCGCTGCGGTACAACTCCTCGGCGATGCTGTGCGGGATCTCCGGCTTCCCCCGGGCCGGTTGCGGCGAGCCCATCGCCGACTCCGGTTCCGGCTCCGCCGCGGCGACGGCCCCGGCGGCTTCCGGTACGCCGGCCGCGCAGGGCCCGCCGCCGGCGGCCGGCGACGCCCGGGACTCCGGCCCCTCGGTGGGGCTGGTCGCCGGCATCGCGGCGATCGCCGCCCTGGCAGCGGCCGGCGTCCTGCAGTCCCGCCGCCGCAGGCGATGACGGGCCGCGCGGACGCGCCCGCCCCCCACGGGCCCGCGGTCGACGACGCACCCCCGGCCCGGCCCGGTGCCGGGTCGCGGGTGGGTGGGGCGTACGGGTCCTCGTACGAGAAGGGGCGGCCCTGGCGGGCTCCCGAGGCCGGCCGGGGCAACGCCCTGCACGCGGGGGCCTGGTGGCTGTGGGCCCTCGGGCTCGCCACCGCCGCGTCCCGGACCACCAATCCGCTGCTGCTCGGGATGATCGTCGGCGTCGCCGGGTACGTGGTCGCCGCGCGCCGCACCGACGCGCCCTGGGCCCGTTCCTACGGGGCGTTCGTCAAGCTCGGCCTGTTCGTCATCGGCCTGCGCCTCGTCTTCTCCATGCTGCTCGGCTCCCCCATCCCCGGCGCGCACCTCCTGTTCACGCTGCCCGAGGTGCCGCTGCCCGCCTGGGCGCAGGGCATCCGCTTCGGCGGTCGGGTCACCGCCGAGCAGTTGGTGTTCGCCTTCTACGACGGCGCGAAGCTGGCGACGCTGCTGATCTGCGTCGGCGCCGCGAACGCCCTCGCCAATCCGGCGCGGCTGCTGAAGTCGCTGCCCGCCGCCCTGTACGAGGCGGGCGTGGCCGTGGTCGTCGCGATGACGTTCGCGCCGAACATGGTCGCCGACGTGGTCCGGCTGCGGACCGCCCGCCGGTTGCGCGGGCGCCCCACGGGCGGGGTGCGGGCCGTCCTGCAGATCGGTCTGCCGGTACTGGAGGGCGCGCTGGAGCGGTCGGTGGCCGTCGCCGCCTCGATGGACGCGCGCGGCTACGGCCGGACGGCCGCGGTCCCGCCCGCCGTCCGGCACACCACCAACGTCCTCACCCTGGGCGGCCTGCTCGGCATGTGCGCCGGCACGTACGGGCTGCTCGCGGCCGAGGGCGCCGCGTACGGGCTGCCCGTGCTCGGCATCGGCCTGGTCCTGGCGCTGGCCGGGCTGCGGCTCGGCGGCCGGCGCAGCATCCGTACCCGCTACCGGCCGGACCGGTGGGGGCCGCGGTCCTGGCTCGTCGCGGGTTCGGGGGCGGCGGTCGCGGCCCTGCTGATCCACGCGGGCTCGGTCGATCCGGAGGGACTGCGTCCGGGGGTGGTGCCGCTGGTGTGGCCGACGCTCCCGTTGTGGCCCGCCGCGGCCGTCCTGATCGCCCTGCTCCCCGCCTTCGTGGCACCCGTACCGTCCAAGGAGACCTCCCGGTGATCCGCTTCGAGCAGGTGTCGGTGACGTACGAGGGCGCCGACCGGCCGTGTCTGCGGGGCGCCGACTTCGTCGTCCCGGAGGGCGAGCTGACGTTGCTGGTCGGCCCGTCGGGCGTCGGCAAGTCGACCCTGCTGGGCGCGGTGTCGGGGCTGGTCCCGCACTTCACGGGCGGCCGACTGGCCGGGCGGGTCACGGTCGCGGGCCGTGACACGCGGACCCACAAGCCGCGCGAGCTCGCAGACGTGGTCGGCACCGTCGGCCAGGACCCGCTCGCGCACTTCGTGACGGACGTGGTGGAGGACGAGCTGGCGTACGGGATGGAGTCGCTGGGCCTGCCGGCCGCGGTGATGCGGCGCCGGGTGGAGGAGACGCTGGACCTGCTGGGCCTCAACGAGCTCCGTGACCGTCCCATCGCCACCCTGTCCGGCGGCCAGCAGCAGCGGGTCGCGATCGGCTCGGTCCTGACGCCGCACCCGCGGGTGCTGGTCCTGGACGAGCCGACGTCGGCGCTGGACCCGGCCGCGGCGGAGGAGGTCCTGGCCGTCCTGCAGCGCCTGGTCCACGACCTGGGGACGACCGTGCTGATGGCGGAACACCGCCTGGAACGGGTGGTCCAGTACGCCGACCGCGTGCTGCTGCTCCCGTCGCCCGGCGCGGCTCCCGTGCTCGGCACCCCGGCGGAGGTCATGGCCGTCTCCCCCGTCCACCCGCCGGTGGTTTCGCTGGGCCGCCTCGCCGGCTGGTCCCCGCTCCCCCTGTCGGTCCGCGACGCCCGCCGCCTGGCCGCCCCGCTCCGGGCCCGGCTGGACGGTACGGGTCCCGCGGCCGTCCCCGACCCCGCCCCCGACCCCGTGGTGGCGGGTTCGGGCCCGGTGGGTGGGGGTGGTGCGGCGCCGACGGACGCGGCGGGTTCCGCTTCCGGAGTCGGGTGGTTCCTGGGGCGGCTGCTGCGGCGGGGGGCCGGGCCGGTTGCGGCTCGGGCTCCGGGTTCCGCCGCGGACCGTGCCGCCGGCGCCCCGGACGCCCCCGCAGCGGTCGTCGACGGGCTCGGGGTCCGGCGCGGCCGGGTCGAGGTGCTGCGCGACGTCACCCTGACCGTCGCACCCGGCGAGACCGTCGCCCTCATGGGCCGCAACGGCGCCGGCAAGTCGACCCTCCTCGCGGCCCTCGTCGGGACCCTCCCTCCGTCCCGCGGCTCCGTCACGGTCGGCGGCCTCGCCCCCCACCGCACCCGGCCGGACGAGATGGTGCGCCGGGTGGGCCTCGTACCGCAGGAGCCCCGCGACCTCCTCTACGCCGACACCGTCGCCGCCGAGTGCGCCGCCGCCGACGGCGACGCGGGGGCCGCGCCGGGAACCTGCCGCGGCCTGGTGAGCGCGCTGCTGCCCGACGTACCCGACGACACCCACCCGCGGGACCTGTCGGAGGGGCAGCGGCTGACCCTCGCGCTGGCCCTGGTCCTCACCGGCCGCCCGGCCCTCCTCCTTCTGGACGAGCCGACCCGCGGCCTGGACTACGCGGCCAAGGCCCGGCTGGTCGGGCTGCTGCGGGAGCTGGCCGGCCGGGGCCACGCCATCGTGCTGGCCACCCACGACGTCGAACTCGCCGCCGATCTGGCGCACCGGGTCGTGATCCTGGCGGGCGGCGAGGTCGTCGCGGACGGCCCGACCGCCGAGGTCGTCGTGTCCTCGCCCGCCTTCGCCCCGCAGGTGGCGAAGATCCTGGCGCCGGGCCACTGGCTCACCGTCGCCCAGGTCGCGGCGGCTCTGGACGGGACCGCTCGGGGCGCGGCTGTCCGGGACGGGGCCGCTCGGGACGGGGCCGCTCGGGACGGGGGGCGCACGCCGTGAAGCGCCCCACGCCGACGCGGCCCGCCGCGGACCGTCCGACCTCCCGCCGTCCCGTCCGGGTCGGCCCCCGGGCCGCCGCCGCCCTCGTCCTCGTCACGCTCATCGGGATCGCCGCCTTCGGCTGGCCCCTGCTCGCGGACCGGCAGTCCGGGCTGGCGCACTCCCAGGACGCCCCCTGGCTCTTCGCCGCCCTGCTGCCCCTCCTCGTGGCCGTGGTGGTCGCGACCATCGCCGACCAGGGCATGGACGCCAAGGCCGTCGCGATGCTCGGCGTACTGGCCGCCGTCGGGGCGGCGCTCAGACCGCTGGGCGCCGGGACGGCCGGGCTGGAGCCCATGTTCTTCCTGATGGTGCTCAGCGGCCGGGTCCTCGGCCCCGGCTTCGGCTTCGTCCTGGGTTCCGTCACGATGTTCGCGTCCGCCCTGCTCACGGGCGGCGTGGGGCCGTGGATGCCGTTCCAGATGCTGGCCCTGGGCTGGTTCTCGCTGGGCGCCGGGCTGCTGCCCGGCCCCGTACGCATCCGGGGGCGGGCCGAACTGGCGATGCTCGCGGCGTACGGGTTCCTCGGCTCGTTCGCGTACGGCACGATCATGAACCTCCAGGGCTGGGTGATCCTGCAGGGCATGGGCCAGGGCATTTCCTTCCGCCCCGGAGACCCGGTCGCGGAGAACCTCGCGCGCTTCGTGGCGTACTGCCTGGCGACGTCGGTGGGCTGGGACCTGGGCCGGGCCACCCTGACCGTGGTCCTCACCCTCGCCCTGGGCGCCACCCTGCTCAAGGCCCTACGCCGGGCCACACGAAAAGCGGCTTTCGATCCGCCGATTTCCTTCGATTCCCAGCCGATACGGACACCGAGCCACCCCCTCAAAGGGGTACGCCCCCTCACGCGGAGTGAGATCAGGGGTCCCGCGAGGTGAGCCGCCCCACAGGGCCTACGTCACACCCGAACCGCGATAGTAGGGTGAATCCGCCCATATCGTCCCAAAGGGGCGGACCCTCGCACGGATCGGGGCGGTGCCCGCCGAGGGGCGTCGGGCCCGACCTGCGAGGTCCGGTAGTAAGCGGGCTCGTTGCCAGGGGGTCGGGGCATCTGTAGAACTGGATGAGTCGCCGAACGGCCCGGGTGCTCCACCCGCCGCGGACAAGCCCCTCGCACCACCTGAGTGGCTGACGCACGTCCTGGACGTGCGGGCGACCGCCCTGTCCCCTTCGAAAGGTGCACCCGTGTCCAACGCAGTCATCCGCCGCATCGCCGCTTCCAAGAAGGCCCTCGCGGGCACCGTCGTCGCCCTCGGCGTCGCCGGCTCGATGCTCGCCACGGTCCCCGCCCAGGCGGCCCCCACGAGCGCCAAGGCGATCGCCCAGCAGATGATCAAGGACCCGGCGCAGTTCGCGGCGTTCAACAACATCATTTCGCGTGAGAGCGGCTGGAACCACACCGCGACGAACGCCTCCTCGGGCGCCTACGGCCTGGTCCAGGCCCTCCCGGCCTCGAAGATGTCCTCCGCCGGCTCCGACTGGAAGACCAACCCCGCCACCCAGATCAAGTGGGGCCTGGACTACATGAACTCCCGCTACGGCAGCCCCGTCGGCGCCTGGAACTTCTGGCAGACCCACCACTGGTACTGAGCCGGCGGTAACGCCCCCACACGCTCAGACGCATGCGCGCTCGGCTGGAACTCCAGCTGGGCGCTTTTGCGCATCCGGACCCGTTTCCCGTTCGGCCGCCCGCAGCCGTGATCCGCCCGGGCGCGTCAGCCTTCCCAGCGCATGAGGTTCTGGAACAGCTCGCCCTGCTCGATCGCGTCGTCCAACGCGTGGTGCGTATGGGGGCGCGTGGACAGGAGGTGACTCGGCATCGACCGCTTCGTCGCGTCGCGCAGCGGCACGTCGGCCTTGGCCGCGTACAGGGTCTTGAGGTCCAAGCACCGGGAGTGCCCGAACGGGGAGCCGGCGTCGGCGAACCGCATGAAGTACCAGTAGATCCACATCCAGTCGTAGCCCAGCGGGTAGGCGACGAACACGGGAGTGGCGGACAGTTCCTCGGACACCGCCGCGAGCCAGTCGGCCGCCGCGTTCATGGCCTCGGCCGGGTCCCGTCCCTCCTTCACCAGCCCGTCCCGGTCCAGGCCGCTGACCGCCATGGCTTCGGGGTCGAAGGTGTCACTGATCGGCTTCAGCTCGGCGTAGAAGGTCCGCTCGGCCGGGTCGACCGCCCGAAACCCGGCACCGTCGCGAACCCCCGCGACCGCCAACCCGAAACTCGACATCGAGAACGGCCCGGGCACCGCGCCATCGGCCTCCACATCGGCGGAAACGTAGAACTCTGCTCTCGTCATGGATCCTGCTCCCTGCTCCCTGCTCCGGGCGCCACTGGGGCCCCGCGTCCGGAGGAAGGCGGACGCCACGGCCGCGGGCGGGATCGGTCCGACCCCTGCCGTCACCCACCCCCGGGAGGCACTTGGCGTCGAAGGGTACCCGGGTGACGCCGCGTGGGGCGCGTTCCGGGCAGGTCGGCGGCCGGAGCGCGCGTACAGCGCGCGATGGAGTCCCGGGGCGGGGTTCGGGGCGTGGCCTCGGAGCCCCGCCCCCGTCCCCCGCACCCGTGCGGCCTCGGAGCCGCTGGAGGTCAGAGCCGCTGGATGATCGTGCCCGTGGCGAGCGCGCCGCCCGCGCACATGGTGATCAGCGCGAACTCCTTGTCGCGACGCTCCAGTTCGTGCAGCGCGGTGGTGATCAGGCGGGCGCCGGTCGCGCCGACGGGGTGGCCGAGCGCGATGCCGCCCCCGTTGACGTTGACCTTCTCCAGATCCTGGTCGAAGACCCGGGTCCAGCTGAGGACGACCGACGCGAAGGCCTCGTTGATCTCGACGAGGTCGATGTCCTTGAGCGACATGCCGGCCTTGCCCAGGACGGCCCGGGTGGCGTCGATCGGCCCGTCGAGGTGGAAGTGCGGGTCGGATCCGACCAGTGCCTGGGCGACGATCCGGGCCCGCGGGCGGAGCTTGAGCGCCCGGGCCATCTTGCGCGAGGCCCACATCACGGCGGCGGCCCCGTCGGAGATCTGCGAGGAGTTCCCGGCGGTGTGCACGGCCGTCGGCATGACCGGCTTGAGGCGGGCGAGGGCCTCCATGCTGGTGTCGCGCAGCCCCTCGTCCCGGTCGACGAGGCGCCACATGCCCTGCCCGGCGGCCTGTTCCGCCTCGGTGGTCGGGACCTGGACGGCGAAGGTCTCGCGCTTGAAGCGCTCCTCGGCCCAGGCGGCCGCGGCCCGCTCCTGGGAGAGCAGCCCCAGGGTGTCGACGTCCTCGCGGGTCAGGCCCCGGTGGCGGGCGATGCGTTCAGCGGCCTCGAACTGGTTGGGGAGGTCGACGTTCCACTCGTCCGGGAACGGCTTGCCCGGGCCGTGCTTGGAGCCGGATCCCAGCGGGACGCGGCTCATCGCCTCGACGCCGCACGCGATGCCGACGTCGATGACCCCGCCGGCGATCATGTTGGCGACCATGTGGTTGGCCTGCTGGGAGCTGCCGCACTGACAGTCCACCGTGGTCGCGGCGGTCTCGTACGGGAGTCCCATCGCCAGCCACGCGTTGCGGGCCGGGTTCATCGACTGCTCGCCGGCGTGGGTGACGGTGCCGCCGACGACCTGCTCGACGCAGTCGGGCTGGATGGTGGTCCGGGCGAGCAGTTCGCGGTAGGTCTCACCGAGGAGGTAGGCGGGATGGAGGTTGGCCAGCGCGCCCCCGCGTTTCCCGATGGGGGTGCGTACGGCTTCGACGATGACGGGTTCCGCGGCCATGAGCTCGTCCTCTCCTGCACAGCGCCAGCGCGGCGGGCCGTCCCGGCGCCCCGCCCGAACTAGTACGCGTTCTAGTTCTCCCCGCAGTCTTATGACCCGGACCCCCGGCACGCAAGGGTCTTGCACGCGGCTTACACGGTTTCCACACCCAACAGGTCGCGCTCCGGCCCTTGCCTCTTCTAGAACTCGTTACTACGTTCAAGCCAGCGTGCAACTTCTGATGCTCAGTCAGACCTTGGAGTCGCCCCGATGCCCTGTCCCGCGCTGCCCGAAGGCTTCGACGCAACCGACCCCGATCTTCTCCAAAGCCGCGTCCCGCTGCCGGAGTTCGCCCAGCTGCGACAGACGGCCCCGGTGTGGTGGTGCCCGCAGCGGCGGGGCATCACCGGCTTCGACGACGAGGGCTACTGGGTCGTGACCCGGCACGCGGACGTCAAGTACGTCTCCACGCACCCGGAGATCTTCTCCTCCACCACCAATACGGCGATCATCCGCTTCAACGAGCACGTTCCGCGTGATGCCATTGATGCCCAGCGATTGATCATGCTGAACATGGATCCGCCGGAACACACGCGCGTACGCCAGATCGTGCAGCGCGGCTTCACCCCGCGCGCCATCCGCGGCCTGGAACAGGCCCTGCGCGACCGGGCCCGGAAGATCGCCGAGGAGGCGCTGGCCGCGTCCGCCGACGGCAGCTTCGACTTCGTCACCCAGGTGGCGTGCGAACTCCCCCTCCAGGCCATCGCCGAGCTGATCGGCGTACCGCAGGAGGACCGGGCCCGGATCTTCGACTGGTCGAACAAGATGATCGCCTACGACGACCCCGAGTACGCGATCACCGAAGAGGTCGGCGCGAACGCCGCGATGGAACTCATCGGCTACGCCATGAACCTGGCCGCCGAGCGCAAGGAATGCCCCGCCAAGGACATCGTCACGCAACTGGTCGCCGCCGAGGGCCAGGGCAACCTCGGCTCCGACGAGTTCGGCTTCTTCGTGCTGCTGCTGGCGGTCGCGGGCAACGAGACCACCCGCAACGCCATCAGCCACGGCATGCACGCCTTCCTCAGCCACCCCGACCAGTGGGAGTTGTACAAGGAGACCCGGCCCGCCACGGCGGCCGAGGAGATCGTCCGCTGGGCCACGCCCGTCGTGTCCTTCCAGCGCACCGCCACCCAGGACACCGAACTGGGCGGCCAGAAGATCAAGGCCGGCGACCGCGTGGGGATGTTCTACTCCTCCGCCAACCACGACCCCGAGGTGTTCACCGACCCCGGCCGCTTCGACGTCACCCGCGACCCGAACCCGCACCTCGGGTTCGGCGGCGGCGGCCCGCACTTCTGCCTCGGCAAGTCCTTGGCCATCATGGAGATCGACCTGATCTTCAACGCCCTCGCCGACGTCCTGCCCGACCTGCGGCTGACCGGCGAGGACCCGCGTCGGCTGCGCGCGGCCTGGCTCAACGGCATCAAGGAGCTCCGGGTCAGCCGCGGTTGAGCACTCCGCGGCCGTACCGGACGCGGAGCGGCAGGGGCCGTTCCACCCACGCCCCGGCCCCTGCCGCCCACCGGGGTCGCGGTGCGCGCCGCCGTGACGTGCCCGAGTGGCGCGATCGCGCCCGGGGCCCGATCCTGACGGGACGCGACGATCCACCGAAGGGGCGCCGGGGCTCGATGCCCCGGCGCCCCTTCGGCCGTCGCGGGCGAGGAGGCCGTCGCACGTCACGAAGGCCGCAGGACCGCGCAGGTCGTCGTCCCGTGCCCGTACGGCTCGCCGTCGCGCGTGCCCGTGACCCCGGGCCTCGGCGCGAGTAAGGTGTGTGCATGTCAGAAGCGCGCGCGACGGGACCCCGGGGCTTCAGGTAGCCCGCCAGGACAGGCCTGGCGGCGGCGACCGACGGAGTTCCATGTCACGCACCGCTCATCACATCCCCCCGAAACACGGCGAGGAGCCCCCGCCCGGCCGCCCGGCCGGCAGCCCCTGGCACATCGTGGTCCTCCACGACCTCCGCTTCAGCGCCCGCGGCCTCGCGGACGCGGAGCGGGAGTCCAACAGGCCGCGCCCGGTCAGGATCCGCCGCCGGGTGGAGGTCCACGCCTTCCCCCGCCACCACCGCGACGCCTCCGTGTCCTGGGCGTCCACGGTCGAGGAACGCCGGGCGCGGCAGCTCCTGCGGGCCCGCCTCGGGCTGTTCCGCGCCCTGCTGCACCCGGCCGGACGCGCATCCGTGGCAGGCGCGACCGGCGCGGGTGCCGAGGCCGGCGGGGACGCCGAAACCGGCGCGGCTGCCGGGGCCGGCCTGCTCGTCCGGGCCCACGCCGTCGACGTGGACGTGCCGCCGGCCCGCCACCGGCACGGCTCGCTCCGGTAGGCGTAGCGGCCGGTTCACCGCTCTACGTACGGGCGGGGGCGCGCGTCCCCTCGGCGGCGGACGCGCGCTGCGCCGGCAGGTTCAGCTGCACGCCGCGCGGACCGGACAGGACGTGGACGAGGCCGAAGCCGGCGGCGACGACGGCCGCGCCGCCCAGCGCGTCGAGCACCCAGTGGTTCGCGGTGGCGACGATCGCACACACCGTGATCAGCGGGTGCAGCACGCCCAGCAGCTTCTGCCAGCCCTTCGGCGCGAGGACCACGATGACGATCCCGCACCACAGGGACCAGCCGAAGTGCAGCGAGGGCATCGCCGCGTACTGGTTGGAGATCGCGGTCATCGCCCCGTACGAGGGGTTCGCCAGGTCCTGCACCCCGTGCACGGTGTCGACGAAGCCGAGGCCCGGCATCAGGCGCGGCGGCGCGAGCGGGTAGAGCCAGAACCCGAACAGGGCCAGGACGGTGGCCAGTCCGAGCGAGGCGCGGGCCCAGCGGTAGTCGCCGGGCCGGCGCCAGTACAGGACGGCGAGGATGCCCAGCGGGACGACGAAGTGGAAGGAGGTGTAGTAGAAGTTGAAGAACGCCTCCAGCCACGGGGTGTTCACGACCGCGTGGTTCACGGCGTGCTCGATGTCGATGCCGAGGACCTGCTCGATCCCGTGGATCCGGCGGGCGTTGCCCTCGGCGAGCGGGCGGCTGGTGGGGGCGGCGGCGCGGATGTGCGAGTAGAGCGAGTAGCCGACCCGTATCAGCAGCAGTTCCAGCAGCAGGTTGGGTCGGGACATCACCCGGCGCCAGAACGGCAGCAGCGGCACCCGGGACCAGCGGGCCGCGGCGGGCCGCCCGTGGACGGTGGGCACCGGCTCGCGCCAGTACGGCGAGGACCGCGGCAGGAACGGCACGGCGCAGGCCGCGGCGAGCGCAGCGAGGAGCGGCACGTTGTCCCGTACGGGGGCCAGCGCGGCCATGTTCGGCAGCAGTACGGAACTCGGCAAGGTCATGGCGAGGACGACGGCGACGGGCCACACCCGCCGGTCCGCGGCCCGCTTGCCCACCTTGCCGGCCACCGCCAGGAGCACCCACAGCAGTTGGTGGCGCCAGCCGGCCGGGGACACGGCGACGGCCACGCACCCGGTGACGGCGACGGCGAGGAGCAGTTGCCCGTCGCGGGCGTAGCGGGCCGCGCGGCGCAGCCCGAACCAGGTGACGGCCGCGGCGAGGGCGAGGTACAGGGCGATCTCAGCGGGGCCGTCGAGGCCGAGGCGCAGGAGGGCGCCGTGGAGGGACTGGTTGGCGAGGCTTCCGGGGGTTCCGCCGAGGCCGGTGCCGATGACGTGCTCGACCCAGTACGTCCAGGAGTCGCGCGGCAGGGAGGCCCAGGACAGGGCGGTCGCTCCGGCGAAGGTCACGGCGGCGGCCTGCGCGGCGGGCCGCCGGCCGGTGAGCCACAGCAGCGCGCCGAAGATCAACAGGGGTGGCTGGAGGGCGGCGGCGAGCCCCAGGAGGAAACCGGCGGGGCGGTCCCCCGGCACCCGGAACACGGCGAGCAGCACCAACAGCACGGGCAGGACGGCGGTCTGCCCGGGGGAGGCGGCCTCGCGGACGGGCAGCGACACCATCATCACCGCGACCAGCACGGGCGCGGCCAACAGCGCGGTGCGACGCGGCACGGGGTCGGGCAGGCCGCGCGCGGCGACCAGCCCGATCGCGGCGACGAACAGCAGGGTCACGCAGGTCCAGGCCACCTCCAGGGAGGGCGCGGCCAGGCCGGTCAGGGGCTTCAGGACCAGGCCTGCGAAGGGGGTGCCGGTGAACTGGCCCTCGTCGTAGAGCGAACCGGGCAGGCCGGCGGGGAGGTGGAGGCCGCCGAGCCACTCGGCGGGGGGCACCCGCAGCACGGCGGTGGCCTGTCTGACGGCGAGCACGCCCGCGAGGGCCCACAGGAGCAGACGCGCCGCCCCCAGCCTGCCGTCGCCGCTACCGCCTATGACCCCGGCGTGTCCGTTCGCACCGCCGCGCTCCGCCGTGTTGGCCACGCCTCGCCGTCCTCCCGCCAGTTCACCGCAACCCCGACTTCGCCCGGCTGCCGTGCCTCGTACCGCGTTTGCTCACCGGGACGACGATATCCCCCGCGCGATCCCTAGGATGGCGTCCATGAGCATCGTGAAGATCAACGCCCTGACCGTGCCGGCCGAGCAGCGCGAGGTCCTGGAGAAGCGCTTCGCCTCCCGGGCGGGCACCGTGGAGAACTCGGACGGGTTCGAGTGGTTCGAGCTGCTGCGGCCCGTCGAGGGCACCGACCAGTACCTCGTGTACACGCGCTGGCGTTCGGAGGCGGACTTCCAGGCGTGGATGGAGGGCCCCATGAAGGCGGCCCACCAGGGCGGCGACGCCCCCGCCGGCGGCGACCGCCCGAAGCCGGCGGCCTCGGGTTCGTCGGTCTGGTCCTTCGAGGTGGTCCAGCAGGCGAGCCCGAAGCCGAAGCAGGGCTGATAGAGGGGGCCGAAGGTCGAACGGCGGCGGGCGCGGGCGCGGAAGGGGGCGCGGAGGCGGGCGCGGAGGCGGGGCTCGGGCGGCGGCCGGGCTTCGGCCACGGGGGCGCCGACCCGGGGCAGGCAGTCGGTGGCGCGGTCCGGTGAGCCCGCGGCTCGGCCTCGGCGCGCGGGCCGCCGCGAGCGCGCGGCACGGGTCGGGGGTCGCCTAGGCCCGGCAGCCACCCCGCCCGCCGCGCGGCCCGCGCACGGTCACGGTCCTGGCCACGGCCAGGACCACGGCCAGGACCACGGCCAGGACCGCTGCCAGGACCGCTGCCAGGACCGCGGTCAGGACCAGAACGCGTCCGATTCGTCCAGGTCCTCCACACACTCGTCGATGTCCGTGATCTTTCCGCCGACGATGGTGAAGAAGAGACCCTCATGGATCTCGATGCCCCGGTCGCCCCGGTCGGCGCGCATGAGGTGGAACGACATCACGTGTCCCCGGCCGTCCGCCAGGATCCGGTCCGGGTCGAGCCGGAGGGTGCCGTTGGTTTCCTCGCCGAGCCGGCGGTAGAGGTCGAGGACCGCTTCCCGCCCCTTGTGGTGCCCGGAGAGCGGGCTGTTGCCGGGTACGTGGTGGATGACGTCGGCCGTCATCAGCGAGCCCAGCGTCTCCATGTCGCCCGCGCCGAAGGCTTCGTAGCCGCGGCGTACCAGGGCGCAATTCGGATGCTCCGACATGACCCTCACACCCTCTGATTGCCGTATTTTCACCTTTCCTCATCATCGGCCCGTGCGTGTGGATATTCCAACGCGGGCGACGCGGAGGGCACCCACAATGGCGGCATGGACACCAACACGATCACCGAGACCTCCGCTCCCGCCTCTT
The DNA here is from genome assembly GCF_055574495.1 of Streptomyces sp. NPDC029836. Classification (NCBI taxonomy): domain Bacteria; kingdom Bacillati; phylum Actinomycetota; class Actinomycetes; order Kitasatosporales; family Streptomycetaceae; genus Streptomyces; species Streptomyces sp. NPDC029836. Next base: position 584,268 of record NZ_JBVHZI010000002.1, read on the forward strand.
CCTCCCCTGGCTCTTCTTCCTCCTCGTCTTCCTCCACGTCTTCCTCCACACCCCCCGCGCCCGGTGCCTGGCTCGTGGTCCAGGAGCCCTTCACCACCCCGGACGCGACCATCCTGCGCCGCGCCTACTACGCCGAAGTCGCCGGCCGGTACTGGAAACGGGCCGTCACCGATGCAGAAATAGACCAGGGCATGCTGGATTTCCCGGCGGACGACCTCGCCCCACCCTCGGGCCGCTTCCTCATCGGGCGGCTGGATGGGGTACCGCTCTCCTGCGGCGGCGTCCGCCTGATCGACACCGTCACCGCCGAACTCACCAGGGTGTACGTCGACCCGCGTGCTCGCGGCACCGGCGGCGGCGCCGCCCTGCTCGCCGCCCTGGAGGCGACGGGCCGGTCCCTGGGCGCCGAACGGGTCCGCCTGGACACCCGCTCCGACCTCGTGGAGGCCCGTGCCCTGTACGCGCGCCACGGGTACCGGGAAATACCGGCCTACAACTCCGGACCGTACGCCGAGCACTGGTTCGAGAAGCCCCTGATCTGATCTGACCTGACCTGCCCGGTGGGCCGGACCCGCCCCACCCCTCAGTGCGCGGAGTGGTCCCGACGCGGCAACGTGTCGTAGGGCTCCTCGGCGTCGGAACCGCACAGTTCCCGGTTGATCTCCGCGACCAGCTTCACCAGGTCGGTAGGGCGGTCCGGCCCCCACCAGTCACCGAGCAGTTCGGCCAGGGACTCCTGCCGGGCGTCGGACAGTCGGCGGGCGGCCACCCGCCCGCGTTCGGTGAGGATCAGCGCGAGTCCGTCGCGGGAGGCCAGCCCCCGCTCCTCGACCTGACGGGCCGCTTCCGTGATGGCCCTCAGCGGAACGATGGTGCGTTCCGCGAGCACCGCCGGTTCGACGGAGCCGTACTTGTTGATCCGCAGCAGCAGCCAGCTGGCCGCGGGAAGCAGGTCGTAGCCGGCTTTCGCGGTGATCTTCTCGTAGACGTGCCGCCTGCCCTCGCGGGTGCCCAGAACGGACAGGGCGCGGGCGACCTCCTCGTGGGAGGAGCGGTGAACGGGGTTGGAGGCGAGCGTTTCCGTCACGTCCGGTGCGGTGACGGAACCGCGGAGCTTGTCCTCCTTGAGGAACCAGGCGATCACGAAGGCGACCAGCACCACCGGAACGGCATAGAGGAACACGTCGGTGATGGCGTCGGAGTAGGCGTCCAACACCCGGGTGCGCACCTCGGCCGGCAGTGCGCCGATCGCGCGCGGATCGGCCTCCAGCCCGGCGGCGCTCGCGCCCGGCGGCAGCCGTACGCCGGCCAGGGCGGTCGCGAGCAGGTCACCGAGCCGGTTGGTGAAGACCGTGCCGAAGATGGCGACACCGAAGGAGGCGCCGATGGAACGGAAGAAGGTGGCACCGGAGGTGGCGACGCCGAGGTCGGCGTAACTGACCGAGTTCTGCACGACGAGGACGAGCACCTGCATGACCAGACCGAGCCCCACCCCGAAGACGAAGAACGAAGCGCCCATCACCAGGTCGGAGCTGTCGCGGTGCAGCTGGTGCAGGAGCAACAGGCCGATGGCGGTGATGCCGGTGCCCAGGATGGGAAATACCTTCCACCGGCCGGTGCGGCTGACGATCTGCCCGGAGCCGGTGGAGGCGATGAGCAGGCCGATCACCATCGGCAACATGTGGACGCCGGACATGGTCGGCGAGACGCCCCGGACCACCTGGAGGAAGGTCGGCAGGTAAACCATCGCGCCGAACATCGCGAACCCGATGATGAAACTGATCACCGAGCAGAGGGTGAAGGTGCGGACGCGGAACAGGCCGAGCGGCAGGACCGGTTCTGCCGCCCGCCGTTCCACGGCCACGAAGCACACCAGAAGCACGGCGCCGAGGACGGCGAGCCCGATGATGCGTGCCGATCCCCAGCCCCAGGTGCCGCCGAGGGAGGCCACGAGCACGAGGCAGGTGGCGACGCACGCGATGAGGAAGGTGCCGAGGTAGTCGATCTTGTGGCGGGAGGAGCGGCCCGGGATGCGCAGGGCGGCGGCGATGACGACCAGTGCGACGAGACCGATCGGGAGGTTGATGTAGAAGACCCAACGCCAGGAGAGGTGGTCCACGAACAGACCGCCCAGCAGCGGCCCGAGCACGCTGGTCGCACCGAACACCGCGCCGAACAGGCCCTGGTACTTGCCGCGCTCCCGAGGCGGAACGATGTCGCCGACGATCGCCATGGACAGGACCATCAGCCCGCCGCCACCCAGACCCTGGAGGGCGCGGAACCCGATGAGCTGCGGCATGTCCTGGGCCAGGCCGCAGAGGGCGGATCCGACCAGGAAGATCACGATGGCGTACTGGAAGAGCTTCTTGCGCCCGTACTGGTCGCCGAGCTTGCCCCAGAGCGGCGTGGCCGCCGTCGCCGCCAGCATGTAGGCGGTGACCACCCACGACAGGTGATCCATGCCGCCGAGTTCACTGACGATCGTGGGGAGCGCCGTGGACACGATGGTCTGGTCGAGCGCGGAGATCAGCAGACCCAGTAGCAGGGCTCCGATCGAGACGAGCACCTCTCGGGAGGCTCGCTCGGCGCCGGGACCGGGGTCCACGGCGGGCGTGGTCACATCCTGAGCCATCGGCTCCTCCTCGGGCCGGGACAACATCTCCATCCTGAGTGGTCTGTCCGGTTATGGCCCGTCGGGCGGGTTGGGTGAGGCCTGAGGGGTCTGCATAATCGCAGGCATTGGCCAGGGAGGGGTACCAGTGAGCGCTGAGCGCTGTCCAGAATGCGGCGCCGTGAGCGTCGAATGCCGGTGCACGGCGGGGGTGGGGTTCAACCCGCTGCGCATTCGCCCGTACGTGGCGCTGCCGGACCAGGGTCGGGCGGTGCCGGACCCGTCGTCCCCGCAGCCCGTCCTGGGCGCGGTCTCCCAGCCCTCCGACGCCCCCGACCGGCCGGCGTTCCCCTCGGACCCGCCCCCGCCGGGCCCGTCCGCCGCACAGGGCCCGGCCGGCCCTGCCCCGGCACCCGGCGCGGCCCCGCCCCCGCAGCCGGGGCAGGCCCCGACCCGCCCGGCCGGCCACCGCGGCCCGCCGCCGTCCCCGGCCCTGGGCGCGGGGCCGAACCCGCCCCAGGCCTCGGGTCCGGGTCTCGGTCCAGGGTCGGCTCCGGCTCCGGCTCCGGCTCCGGGCCTAGGCCAGGGTCCGGGTCAGGCTCCGGGTCTCGGTCGGGCTCCAGCTCCGGGTCCCGATCGCGCTCAGCCTTCGGGTGGGGGGCCCGCCGCACCCCCGCCCGCCCCCGAGGGCGAGGCCACGACGGTGCTTCCGCTCGTGCCGCCGGCAGGCCCGTCCGAGCCGCACACCCCGGCGTACGGGATACCCGTACTCGCCTGGCCCGATCAGACGGTCCAGCTGCGAGCCGTGCCCGCGCCCGCCGCACACGCCCCCGAGCCCGTGCAGCCCGTCGGCGGCGCCGAACAGGAGACCGGCAAGCGGTCCCGACGCCTGGCGGTGCCCCTGTTGGCCGGTGTCGGCGCGCTGGTCGTGGCCGGCACGGTGGCCGCGGCACTGGGGTTCACCGGCTCCGGGACGGACGACCGGGCCCTGACGGACCCGAAACCGTCGGCCCCCGCGGTCAGCGTGGTTCCCGTCGACCCGAGCGGCCCCTCGGAGGAGGCGTCGAGTCCGACGCCGAGCCCGTCCACGTCGGCTTCGCGGTCCGCTTCGCCCAGCGCGTCCCGCTCCGCGTCGCCGTCCGCCTCCCCCAGCACGTCCCGTTCGTCGGCGCCGCCCAGCCCGTCGGCCTCCGCCAGCCCCTCCCCAAGTCCGCCGCCGTCCTCCGCGGCGCCGCCGCCCCCGGCGCTCCAGGCGCCGACGCTGCGGTACGGGGACTCCGGCGCCGAGGTGGAAAAGCTGCAGCGGCTCCTCGCGGAGCAAGGGCTGTACCGCGGCAGGCTCGACGGCAAGTTCGGCCGCTCGGTCCGCAGCGCCGTCCAGGACCTTCAGATGGAGTTCGGCATCTACGACGACCCGTGGGGTGTCTACGGGCCGGCGACCCGGCGCGCCTTGGAGGGATAAGTCACGTCCTGCGCGGTGGCGCGGACCGTCCCGAATTTTGTATCGTGTGGGAACAAAGTGGTTCCGTCCTCATCCCCTGACCGGTGGACGGAACCACTTGTTCTCTTTTCCCGCCCCGTCTGGAGCCCCTCCCATGCCGGCCAACACCACCGCCACCCCCGTCGTCCTGACCGCCAAGGCCCTGCTGCTGGACATGGACGGCACCATCGTCAACTCCGACGCGGTGGTCGAACGATGCTGGCGCGAGTGGGCGGTAACGCACGGGCTCGACCCGCACGAGGCGCTGAAGGTGGTCCACGGCCGCCAGGGCTACGCCACGATGGCCATCCTGCTGCCCGACCGGCCGATGGAACTCAACTACGCCGAGAACACGGTGATGCTCGCCCGCGAGACCGCCGACACCGACGGCGTGGTCCCCGTCGGGGGCGCCCCCGAGTTCATGGCGGCGATCGACGCCCTGCCGCACGCCCTGGTCACCTCCGCCGACGCCGCCCTGGCCGCGGCCCGGATGACGGCCGCCGCACTGCCGATGCCGCGGGTACGGGTGACCGCCGAATCCGTCTCGGCCAGCAAGCCCGACCCCGAGGGCTTCCTCAAGGGCGCCGCCGAACTGGGCGTGGACCCGGCCGACTGCATCGTCTTCGAGGACTCCGGCGCGGGAATCGCGGCGGGCCTCGCCGCCGGCATGCGCGTGATAGGCATCGGCCCCCGCGCCGCCGCCTACGACCCGACGGCCCACGTCGCCGACCTGACCGCGATCCGCGTGGACACCACCCCGGACGGCACCATCCACCTCACCCTCACCCTCACCCCGCCCACCACCTGACCCCTCCTCCACACTCCGCCCACCCCGCCCCGGCACGCCGCCGCGGGCAGCGCGGGCAGCGCGGGCAGCGCGGGCAGCGCGGGCAGCGCGGGCAGCGCGGGCAGCGCGGGCAGCGCGGGCAGCGCGGGCAGCGCGGGCAGCGCGGG
>NZ_JBVHZI010000002.1:589409-766223 GCF_055574495.1 Streptomyces sp. NPDC029836
GGGCAGCGGCTTAGGATCCGATCCCGATCGGATCCTCAGCCGTGGCCGGAGCTGTTCACCTGGGAACGGCACCTCGCACCACGCCTCGCCGCGCTGTGGGACCAAGACGGTACGTCCAGTGCGACCCGGTCCGTGGCCCTCCCGCCTTGCGATGCACCGCACAGCGAACCGGCCCGTCCGCCATGCCCCGCCAACCGCACCCGAAGGCCCGGCCCCGGCCCTGGGCGAGGTGGCCACGGCGTCGGCGCCCAGCCGCCCAACCTCGGCCCCCACCCGTCACGAAGCCCCGGCTACGAGGCGCAGCAAACCCCGCACCTCCGCGCCCCGGCCACAGCCGGCCCTCGGCCCGGCGTCACCCGTGACCGGAGCGAGCCGCCGAACAGGGCCCCGCCGGGCCTGCGACACGCCGCGCCCGCGTCCAAGCAGGACCGCCCGCCCCGGCACCACCCGAGCCCGGCCCACCACCCCGACCGGCACGCACCGGCACGCACCGGCACCACCCCCACCGGCCGGTGCCCCCGCACGCCGCCGACCCGCAGCGCCCGCCACCCGCCGGACCGACAACCTGGCGACCCCGCGCCCCCGCGCCCCCGCCGGACCGGCGCCCCGGAGGCCAGGCGGCCCCGCAACCCGGCGACCCCGCGATCACCCGCCGCTACTGCCCCACGCGCCCGTCCACGCACTCCCGCAGGAGATCGGCGTGGCCGTTGTGTCGGGCGTACTCCTCGACCATGTGCACCAGGACCTCGCGCAGTTGCATCGGCTCATCGCCACCCCGTCCGATGACATCGAGGTCAGGCGCCTCCTCGACCAGTCGCTCGGCGAAGGCGACCTCCGCCCGCCAGGTCGCCCACGCCTGCGCGACGACCTCCGGGTCGGCGACCGCACCGGTGAACTCGCCGTCGCGGTCGTCCGCCGAACGGTAGTGACGGCGTATCCCCTCCCCCGCCATGACCTGCCGGAACCAGTACTGCTCGACCCCCGCGAGGTGCCGCACCAGCCCCAGCAGCGACAGGTTCGACGGCGCCACCGAGCGACGGGCCATTCCCTCGGCGTCGAGCCCGGCGCACTTCATCTCCAAGGTGAGCCGTTGATCGCGCACATAGCCGACGAGCACGGCCCGCTCTCCCTGGAAGCCGCCGTCCGAGCGGGCATCGTCATCGGGGTGGACGAACATGTTGGACCAGCCGAAGCGGCTGTCGGGCGCAGGTGTGATCACGCGGGCGAGGGTGCCCCCAAGTCCCTGTAGCCCGCAAGCAGTTTTCCCACCGAACCCGCCACCCGCCGCCCCCACGCGCAGCCCCACCCGCCCGCGACCAACCCACGCGGGAAGACCGGCCCCCCACAATCCGGCGCCCACCAGGACGACACCCCGCCGCGCCCCACGCACCGGCCGAAACCGCACCTCCGCCGGAGCCCGCACGCCGCCCCCGGGCCCCGTATGCGAGTTTGGTCCCGCCTTGCCCCGCCCCCGGGTACGGAATCTCAACTTCCCCTTGAGTAAAAGGCCTTGGACTCCTTGATGTGACGTGCGCATGTCGGCACCCTGTCATCTGGCGCCCACCCGGACGACACCCCACGGCGCCAACATGGCCGCGTCCCGCCGGGGCAGCACGGCCACCACCCCCCGCACCCACGGAGCCCTCATGGCCCTCGCCTCCTTCCGCATGCCCTCCTTCTACGCGCGTCACGTCAGCCGCGCAGGAGTCCTCGCGTCGGCGGTCGCCCTCGCCTCGCTCACCTCGCTCGTCAACGCCCCCGCGGCCCTGGCGGCTCCCCCCACCCCCATCAGCGCGTCGGCCGCCCGCGCCTACCTGGCCACGGTCACGCCCGCGGCGGAAGGTTCCACCAGCGGTTACAGCCGCGACCTGTTCCCGCACTGGAGCACCGTCTCCGGCAGTTGCAACACCCGCGAGACCGTCCTCAAGCGCGACGGCGTGAACGTCGTCCAGGACTCCTCCTGCGCCGCCGTCAGCGGAAGCTGGTACTCCGAGTACGACGGCGCCACCTGGACCGCCGCGTCCGACATCGACATCGACCACATGGTTCCGCTCGCCGAGGCCTGGCGGTCGGGCGCCAACTCCTGGACCACCACCAAGCGCCAGCAGTTCGCCAACGACCTCACCCGCCCGCAGCTCATAGCGGTCACGGACAACGTCAACCAGGCCAAGGGCGACCTCGACCCGGGCAAGTGGCTGCCCTCGCGGACCGCCTACCGCTGTACGTACGCCCGCATGTGGGTCCAGGTGAAGCAGTACTGGGGCCTGCGCATGGACTCCACCGAGAAGACCGCCCTGACGAACGTCCTGAACGGTTGCTGACCCCTCACCCGAACCGGCCGTTTCTCCCCCGCCAGGGGGAGGCCATGCCCACCCTCCACCCCGTACCGTGATCACAGGGGATGCCGACGAGGGGGATGGGGATGGCCGGACTGCGCCTTGGGCCGTTGCTGCGGTACGTGGACTGGGACGCGGGGGGCTCCGCCACCATATGGGTGGAGGCGGACCGCCCGTGTACCGCCGAGGTGCGCTGCGCCGATGGGGCCGGCGGCAGCACCCGCACGTTCCAGGTCTCGGGCCACCACTACGCGCTGGTCCCCGTGACCGGCCTGACCCCGGGCACCACCACGGCTTACGAGGTCCTGCTCGACGGGGTCCTCGTCTGGCCCGCGGCCGACAGCGCCTTCCCGCCCAGCACCGTCAGCACGCCCGCGGTGGGCGGCGGCCCCGGCCGGCCCGCGCCGGGGCTGCGGGTCACCTTCGGCTCCTGCCGGCAGGCCGCACCGCCCGCCGACCAGCGCGGACCGCACGGCGCCGACGCCCTCGACACCCTCGCGGCCCAGTTGGCGTCCGAACCGGAGGCCGTCCGGCCGGACCTCCTGCTGCTGCTCGGCGACCAGGTGTACGCCGACCAGTTGTCGCGGGACACCCGGCGGTGGCTGGCGGCCCGGCGCGACCTGCGCGAGGCGCCGGGTGCCCAGGTCGCGGACTACGAGGAGTACACCCGGCTCTACTACGAGTCCTGGCTCGACCCCGAGATCCGCTGGCTGTTGTCGACCGTCCCCAGCCTGCACATATTCGACGACCACGACGTGATCGACGACTGGAACACCAGCGCGGCCTGGCTGGCCGAGATGCGCGCGACGCCGTGGTGGCCGGAGCGGGTGCTCAGCGGGTTGATGTCGTACTGGGTGCACCAGCACCTGGGGAACCTCTCCCCCGCCGAGCTCGCCACCGACCCGTTGTACGCGGCGGTACGGGCCACGCCGGACGGTACGGACGTGCTGCGCACCTTCGCCGCGCGGGCCGACGCCGACCCGGCCTCGGTGCGCTGGAGCTACCGACGGGATTTCGGCCGGACGCGGTTGCTGATGGTCGACACCCGGGCGGCCCGGGTACTGGCCGAGGACGGCCGGGCCATGCTCGACCCGGCGGAGCAGCACTGGCTCCGGGAGAACGCGCTCGCCGGGCACGGCGGGTACGACCACCTGCTGATCGGGTCCTCACTGCCCTGGTTGATGCCCCCGCTCATCCACGACGCCGAGGTGTGGAACGCCGCGCTGTGCCGGGGCATACGGGGTCCCCGGTGGGCGCGGATCGGTGAGGACCTGCGGCGGCGCAGCGATCTGGAGCACTGGGCGGCGTTCCCGAGTTCGTTCGAGGCGCTGAGCGATCTCATCGAGGAGGTCGGGACGGGCCCGCGCGCCCCGGCGACGGTGTGCGTGCTCTCGGGGGACGTCCATCACGCGTATGTGGCCGAGCCCCGCATACCCAGCACCTCGCGGGTGTTCCAGCTGACCTGCTCGCCGGTGCACAACTCCATCCACACGGCGGTGAAGCTGGGATTCCGGCTGGGCTGGTCGCGGGTGGGCCGATGGTTGGGCCGGGGCTTCTCCCGGCACGGCCGGACGGGCCGACCGCCGCTGAGCTGGCAGCGTACGGGCGGCCCGTGGTTCGGCAACCAGTTGATGACGCTGGCGCTGGTGGGCCGCAGCGCCCGTCTGCGGTTGGACCAGAGCCGCAAGGGGCGTTCGGGGGCCCGCTTGGTGGCGGTGCTGGACCGTGAACTCACCGATGCGGAGTAACTCCAACCGCTTCGCGTACGACGGGCACGGGCCGTGGCGCCCGGTATCCGCCCGGGCCGGGGCGGGCCGGGGCCTCGGCTCGGCGGCCGCCCCGCGGCTTCACGCATCGGGCTCCGGGCGTACGCTGTATGGCTGTCAAGCCGCCCCTGCCGCTCCCCGCGACGACGCGGCGCTTCGGACTGGGGAGTTCCGCCTTGCTTGAGACGCTGGGGTCGCTGACCGCGAGCCCATGGATCTACGTCGTGGTGGCGGTGTCGGTCGTGCTCGACGTGTTCCTTCCGGTGCTGCCGAGCGGCATGTTGGTGATCATGTCCGCGGCCGCCGCGGCGGCCGCGGGCGCTCCCGCGGAGGTCCCGGACATCCTGGCGCTGCTGGTCATCGCCACGACCGCATCCGTACTGGGTGACATGGCCGCCTACCGACTGGCACGGCGCGGCGGAGCCCGGCTGGACCGGGCCATCGCCCGCTCACGCCGGTTGACCCGCGCCCACGAACGCCTCGGCTCGGCACTGGCCAGGGGCGGCGGCGCCCTGGTCGTGATCGCCCGCTTCGCCCCGGCCGGCCGGTCGGTGGTGTCGCTGGGCGCGGGGAAGACGCAGCGCAAGGTGATGGAGTTCCTGCCCTGGTCGGTGTTGGCGGGCATGAGCTGGGCCGGCTACAGCGTGGCCCTGGGCTATTACGGCACCCAGTGGCTGGGAACGACCTGGCTCGGCGGCGCGGTCTCCCTGATCGCCCTGTTCGCAGCCGGCTCCCTGGCGGCCTTCCTCATCCGCCGCCCCCCTACGTCCCCGGCCCCGGCAACGTAGGAACGCCGAACCCCCTCCCACCCGGCGGCGCACCACGCATCTCCCGCACACCGGCCCGCCCGCCGCCCCGAACGGCGGCTCCCACGGGAGCGCTCCGCCAACCCCTGCAACAGGCACACCGGCGCCCCTGGATCACCGTACGAGCGCCAGGCACCGAACCCACACCGGTGACGCGGCCGTCGCGAGTACCGCGCCCACCTCAGGAGTAGCCCGAGTGGCGCACTCGGTCACCCGTTCACCCGGCAGCGATCGCCGCGTCACGGTGGGCCTTCTAGCGTCCAGAGCACGGCGTGCAGCCGAATCCGCGTCACATCCGTGCCCTGGCCGCGCCGTTTCGAGGAGCCCGAGGAGTTCACTCCATGACCCGCACGCGCAACCGGCACCGCCTGGCAGGGGTCGCGGCCGCGGCACTCGCCGTCGCGGCCGTCACCCCGGCCACACTCGCCGCCGCCGCCCCCTTCGCCACCGTCTCGCCCGGGACCGTCGCCCCCGGCGCCCGCGTCAGCCTCAACATCGAGGGCTGCGGAACCAAGACCGGCCGGGCCACCTCCCGCGCCTTCGGTGACGTGACACTGACCCCGGGCAACCTGGAGGCGACCAACCTGTTCGGCGCCGCCACCGTCTACCGTGACGCCGCCGTCGGCTCGCACCCCGTCACCTTCGAGTGCGGCGGCGCGGGCGGCCAGCGCGTCACCGTCGCCCTCCAGGTCGCTTCCGGCGCCGCCCGCGGCGGCCTGGGCGGCAGCGTCGGATCGATCAGCAGCGCCCAGATCGCCATCGGCGGCGCGCTCGCCGCGGGCGCGCTCGGCGCCGGCGTGTGGGTACTGCGCCGCCGCTCGGCATCCGCCGGCTGAACCGGCACCGGGAGCACGAGGTCGTCTGGTGCGGACCCTGCCCGGCCCCCGCCACCCGGCACCGCGCTCCGCGCGTGGTCGGGTCGCCCGAGTACCCCGTACGAGGGCGCCCCTCCGCCTTCGAATCAACGGCACCGGACGATACGGGTCCGACCGGCGAGTTCCGAAGGAGACGACCCGGGCGGCCCCGTCGACAGGACCACCACGCGGGCGCACGCCACCAAAGGCCCCCACCCGAGCGACGGGGCCGAGGCATCCGGGTGGCACCTCCGGCGCAGCCGACCCGGGGTCCCACCCGGCCAGGCCGGGTGGGACCGACCAGGCGGTGCGATCAGGCGATCAGGCCTCGGCGGCGGCCCGACCACGTACGTGCACCCCGTCGAGCAGCAGCCTCGTCGCCTCCGCGACGGCGTCCACGGCGGCGTCGAACACCTCCCGGTTGTGCGCGGCCGGCGCCCGGAACCCGGACACCTTCCGTACGTACTGGAGCGCGGCGGCGCGAATCTCCTCCTCGGTGGCCTTCTCGGGGATGGCGGGCGGGCGCAAGGTCTTAATGGAGCGGCACATACCTCCACTATGGCGCTACCGCGGCAGCTCGGCCCCGGACAATTTCATGATCAGTCCGGCCTGGAGCCGCGCTCTCAGCTCCGGATCGGCGACCTCCTCCAGCAATCCGATCGCCTGCTGCGTGCTCTCGGCGGCCCGCCGGTCCTCACGGAGGGAGGCCGTCTGCGCGGCCATGTGCCGCAGCGCGATGTCGGCCCGCCGGTGGAACAACTGCCCGACCAGGGTGACGACCAGCCCGACCGAACTCGTCACCACCCCGACGTACGCGTCCCCCGAGGCCTCCGCCTTCCAGACCGCCAGCCCGACCCCGAAGAGCAGCACGGCCGCCCCGATCGCCGCGAACAACTGGCTGGTCGCGAAGCTGCTGCGGGCCTGGGTCAGTCCGTAGGCGTAGTACTCGACGAGGATCGGCGTGAAGTCGTCGCGCCGGTCGCCCAGTTCGGCCTGCCCGCGCCGACTCGCCCCCGCGTCCAGGAACCGCGGATCACCCCTGCCCGACGACTCCCCGCTCCCGGCTCCCGTTCCTCCTCCGACTCCTGCTCCGGCGGCCAACGAAGCGAGCAGCCGCGCCCGCTCCTCGTCCCGCCTCCGCTCGAACCGGTCGGCGCCCAGCCGGCCGAACACCGCCGCCGCGGAGACCACCAACGCCGCCGCCCCGAGCGCCCAGAGCCACTCCCCCACCCCGGTCACCGCCATCACCCCCATCCGGGGATCCCCGCCCGCGGACGAGGGAAAACCACCCGCCCCTGATGCGGGCCGTCCGCCCCGAACCTAGACTGACGAACGCCCGAATTGCCCGGAATGAGGGAGACGCTCCATGGCCAAGCGAGGAAACAAGCGCCGCGCCCGCAAGAAGAAGAAGGCCAATCACGGCAAGCGCCCCAACGCCTGACCCCGCCGAAAGCCCCCCGCCACACTCGGGGGGCTTTCCGCCACCAACCCGCCCCATCCCCCCGGCACGCCCGCCGCCCCCTGCCACCCCCACTCGCCCGCCCCACGCGGCGAGAAGGACGGTGTCACGCCGGGCCAGGAAAACGTTGGGCGGTGGGGCGGTCCGGCCGGCCGAACCGAACCGATCCCGCCTCCCGGAGGTCAGTGCGAGGGCCCGCTCGCCCACGAAGGGGTGGCCACGCACGCGCAAGGCGTACGGTCACGGGCTCCACGCAGCGGGGTACGAGACGCTCGTCGCCGGCCCGCCCCGCCCCCCTCGACGGAGCGACTCCCCCACGGCTACGAGGCCGAACGCTCATGACCACGGGCGGCAACGCGAGCCTGCCCGTCCGCCACGCGAGGAGGAGCACCTCGGCCACCGAAACGCAGCCCACCAGAGCCGACCTGATCGGACGCCACGGCCGGACGTCGACGCGGCTCGCCTTCGACCTCGGCACGGAAGAACTCGACGAGGAGAACCCCCACCGGACCGGGTTTCCTCCCGCCGGAGGCGCGCCCGACCGTCGTGGAGGAAGAGGCCCAGTACGTGACTCCCCTCCTCCACACCGACCTGCAAGCGAAGCTCAGCGCTGCACCGAAGCGCTCGGACGCACCCGCCATCCCGCTCCCCTTCCTTCGGTGGCCCGCCGGGAGCCATCGCCAGCGGCCACCGAGCCCCACCTCAAACCCCGGTCCGGTCAACCCGCTAGGCACCGGGCGCCCGGTACCGGACCCTCTCGACCGTGCGCAGGGCGTCCAACGTCTCATCGACGGTGAGCAGAACCGTCGTCTCGAACGAGCTGAGCGCGCCCCCTCCACTGATCGCCAGGGCGACCGCCGCCATGGACACGTTGTCCGGTGCCTCCCAGAGGTTGTAGCCGTCGTGCGTGCCGAAGGCGTACCAGAAACCGTGGAGCTTCCCGCCGACGGACTCGATGTACGACCGAGCGGCCTCCGACCGGTCCTCAGGATGGCCGGTCAACCGCGCCCAGGTCTCCGGTGTGTAGCTGAACCGCGATAGGTAGAGCGGCACGAGATCTCCCTTCCGTTCCCTCAAGGGATGCCCGCGCGCGCCCGGCACCCCCCTTGGGACGCCCGCATCTCCCCCGAACGGCCGGACAACCCGACGGCGCAAGCGACAGCCCCCCCCATTACCGTTTTGGTTGCCCCGCAACGGGGCGCCCGGCCTCCGGAGTTGGCATGACTTTCTCCCCCTGTCGATCGCATGTCTTGGGGGGTGGTGTCACCGGCTCCGGAGGCATCGACAGACCGCTGATTAGGGGCATGACCACCGGCCTTTCCGCAGGTCGGGAGGCTCTTCGTGATGTGGATGTGGCGATCGGTGCCGTGGGACGGCCGGGCGATGGGGACGACCAGAGGACGCACGTGATCGACATCAGCGGCATCGGCGCTTTCCTCGGCCTGGACGTCGGCAAGAGCGAACACCACGCCACCGCCGTCACCCCGGCCGGGAAGAAGGCCTTCGGCAAACGGCTGCCCAACAGCGAGCCCAAGCTCCGCGAGGTCTTCGGGAAACTGCAGGCCAAGCACGGGACCGTGCTGGTGGTGGTGGACCAACCGGCCTCGATCGGCGCTCTGCCGCTCGCGGTGGCCCGTGACATGGGCTGCCCGGTGGCCTATCTGCCGGGGCTGACGATGAGGCGGATCGCCGATCTCTATCCGGGCGAGGCCAAAACCGATGCCCGCGACGCGTTCGTGATCGCGGACGCAGCCCGCGTGATGCCGCACACGCTCCGCTCGGTCGACCTCGAGGAAGAGACCATCGCCGAGCTCGAGATGATCGTCGGCTTCGACGACGACCTCACCGGCGAAGCAACCCGGATCAGCAACCGCCTCCGCGGCCTGCTGACGCAGATCCATCCGTCGCTGGAACGGGTCCTGGGCCCGCGAGTGCAGCACCCGGCCGTGCTTAAGCTCCTCGACCAGTTCGGTTCTCCGGCCCAGATCCGCAAGGCCGGACGCCGTCGGCTCGTGACCTTGATACGTCCCAAGGCGCCGCGGATGGCCGAGCGCCTCGTCGAGGACATCTTCACGGCTCTGGATGAGCAGACCGTCGTCGTCCCGGGCACGGACGCGGCCGCATTAATCGTTCCCAGCCTCGCCAACTCTCTCCAGGCGGTGCTTGACCAGCGAAAACCATTCGCCGCCCGGATCGAGGAACTGCTGGAGCGCCACCCTCTTTCCAAGGTCCTGACGTCCATGCCGGGGATCGGCGTCAGGACCGGAGCCCGCATCCTCATCGACGTCGGTGACGGCAGTTCGTTCCCGTCCGCCGCCCACCTGGCCGCCTACGCCGGCCTCGCCCCGACGACCCGCAGTTCCGGGTCGTCGATCCGGGGCGAGCAACCGTCCCGACGCGGAAACAAGCAACTCAAACGGGCCTTCTTCCTCTCCGCGTTCGCCGCTCTTGCCGACCCCGTCTCCCGGGCCTACTACGACAAGAAGATCAACCAGGGCAAACACCACACCCAAGCCCTCCTCTGCCTCGCCCGCCGCCGAGCCGACGTCCTCTTCGCCATGCTCCGAGACGGCACCTTCTACGAACCCCAACCCGCCCCATCACCTTGACCAAACCCATAGGGGCCCCCCCCCCGCACCTCAATCCGCGGGGGGCTTTCCATCAGACGGACGGACTTCGCCCCGGCTTCCGCTGCGCGACTCCGTAGCTCGACCAGCCTCCCTCGGCTTCCACCGAAGCTCACCGGCCCCGCCCGTCACCACACAACGTGCTGCCGCGTCCCGGTGCCGATCGGGGTGCTCGACCAGTCCGTGAAGGCGGAAGGACCCGCACGCTCCGCAGCACGACGTCGACTTTCGGCAGACCGTTTCCGACAGCGCAGGCGGCCACGCTGCGCGAGGCGGTCGAAACGCGGGCCCGCTGCCCAGAAGCCGGCATGGCCGTTCAAGACCGTTCCCGTCGATGCCGATCGTGGAGGCCATGTGGCGTCGAGAAGGCATGGAAAAGCCCCCAACCATGATCGGTTGGGGGCTTTTCGCCGGTGGGCGCGGACGGTTTCGAACCGCCGACATCTGCTTTGTAAGAGCAGCGCTCTACCCCTGAGCTACGCACCCGTGGATGAGTGGACAGCCTACATGGAGGCCGCACCCCCCACGCAAACCCGTTCCCGTGGGGGAGAATGGACCGGGGCATGGCGGACGGGGCACGGGAGAGCGATGGTGACGACGGCATCCCGGCGGTGGTTCGGCGGGCGGGACGAGAGTCGACGGGCGGACGCGCAGGCGGCGAAGGATGCCGCGGCGGCCGCGTTCTACGAGCTGGACACGGCGCAGCGGGATCTGCGGATCTCGATCGAGACCATCGCGGCGGCGGACGGGTCGCCGGCGGCGCGGCGGGCGACCGACGGGTTCGCCGCGCTGGGGGTGCGCATCGACCAGGTGAGCCAGGTGTACATCGAGGCGGTGGACGCGCACGACCTGGACCGGGTCGATCTGGAGGGGTCCGTCGCCGCCCAGGCGCGTGAGCAGCTGACCCGGGCCCGGGACGAGCTGGTGCGGGTCCAGCAGGAGTTGGAGCGGTTCGCGCAGGGGCTGCAGCCGCTGCTGGACAAGGCGGAGACGCAGCTGGCCCGGGTGGCGCCGGCCCGGGAGCGGGCCAGGGCGGCGCTGCTGGCGGCGAGTGACGCGCTGGACTCGGTGCGCGCCAAGGGCATGCGGGCCGATGACCTGGCGGCGCGGCTGGCGGCGCTGGGCCCCGAGCTGACGAAGCTGACCCAGGGGGCGGCGCAGCACGGGGTGCAGCAGACCGTGCAGCGGGCCGACCGGATCCTGCGCGACGCGGAGGGCGTACGGGCCGAGGCCGAGCGGCTCCCGGAGCGCGCGGCGGAGATCGATCGGCGCCTGGTCAGCCTGCGCACCCGGGCCCAGGCGCTGCGCAACCGGGCGGACCGGGTGGATCCGGTGCTCAGCGAGCTGCGGCGGCGGTTCAGCGCGGCCTGTTGGCAGGACCTCCAGCAGGTGCCGGACGAGGCAGTACGGGACGTCGCGCGGGCCGAGGACCGGCTGGCGGAGGCCGCCCGGGCGCGGGACGAGCAGCGGTGGGCGGACGTGGCGGCGGCCATCGAGGCGGTGCGGGGTTCCTTGGACGCCACGGACGAGGCGGTGTCGGCGGCGCAGGACCGGCTGGACCGGCTGGAGGCGGTGGCGCGGGACCCGCAGGCGGAGGTGCAGCGGACCCGGTTCGCGATCCGGGACGCCCAGCGCTTGGCGATGGCGGGCCGCAGCGTGCCCGATCCCCGGCACGCCCGGCCGCTGGACGAGTCGGTGGCACGGGTGGATCGGGCCCTCGCCGGTCTGGAGGGGCGGCACCCGGACTACTGGGCGTTCCTCCAGGAGATGGAGGACGTACGGACCGTCGTGAACCGGGTCGTGAACGAGATCCGGGCCGACCGCGGCCACGCCTGATCGGGAACACCGCGCGAGCGCGGACGCCGGGAACGGACGTCCCGTCCGGCCCGGCCCGGTCGGGACGGACAGTCGAGACGGGACAGACGGGACGGGACAGACGGAACAGTCGAGCGCCCGTCCCGACAGCCGTCCCCCACCCCCACCCCCCTCCCCCGGTTGTCCCCCGCCCCCCGGCGGCGGATCCTGGAGGGACGTACGGCCGGCCCGAGGTAGAGGAGGCCGTGATGGTTTCGCACACGGCGCCGCGCGTCCCCCGGCCGGCCGCCGGGGCACGGCTGAACGAGCACCTCCCCGTCGACCACAAGCTGAGCAAGGTGTACCGGATCGGTGCGGGGTTGACCGGTTTGCTGCTCCTCGTGTTCGGGGTCCTGGGGCTGATCGACCGGATCGGGTTCTTCGACACCGGCGGGGACACGGTCGCGGGCCTCAACACGAACGGCGCGCTCAGCGTGCTGTCGATCCTGGTCGGGCTGCTGCTGTTCGGCGGGATGGTGGTGGGCGGGAACTTCGCGTCGACCCTGAACATCGTGCTGGGCCTGCTGTTCATCGCGAGCGGGTTCGTGAACCTCGCTTTGCTGGACACCGGGTTGAACTTCCTGGCCTTCAAGATCCCGAACGTGCTGTTCAGCTTCGTCGTCGGCGTGATGCTGATGTGGTTCGGGATGTACGGCCGGGTCGGCAGCGCCCTCCCGCACGACAACCCGTACTGGCGCGCCCGCCACCCCGAACAAGCCGCGCGCGAGGCGCGGGCGGCGGGCCGTAGGGGGCCGGCCCGGTAGCGTCGCGCCCGGCCGACGCCGCCGCCGGTGTCCGGACGGGGGTCGCGGTGTGTCCGGGGATACCGGGATGCCGTCCGGCCGCATAGCCTGGTGCGCATGCCCCGTTACGAGTACCGCTGCCGGACCTGCGACGACACCTTCGAGGTCAGCCGTCCCATGGCCGAGTCGTCCGCCCCCGCCGACTGCCCCGCCGGTCACGCCGACACCGTCAAGCTGCTGTCCGCCGTCGCGGTCGGCGGCAGCGGCGGTGGCTCCGCCGCTCCCGCGCCCGCGATGGGTGGCGGCGGCGGGGGCGGTTGCTGCGGCGGCGGCGCCTGCGGCTAGCCCGGTCCCGCCCGCCGCCCACCCCGGTCGACGGCCCCCACCGCGCGACGGCTACCGCTTGCGCGAGAGCGTCAGCCCGTCCGAGATCGCCAGCAGGACGGATTCCATCCGGGAGTCGGCCGCGACGTGCTCGTTGAACGCGTGCACGCTCGCGCCCCGGCTCTCCGGGGACTCGTCCAGGACGGTCCCGTGGAACAGGGTGTTGTCCGTGACGATGAGGCCGCCCGGGCGCAGCCGCGGCACGAGCTCCTCCCAGTAGAGGATCTGGCTCTGCTTGTCGGCGTCCACGTACGCCAGGTCGATGTGCTCCCGGGCCGGCATCGCGCGGAGCGTGTCCAGGGCGGGGGCGATGCGCAGGTCGATGCGGTCGGCGACGCCGGCGGCCTCCCAGGCCTCGCGCCCGTACGCCGTCCACTCCTCCGACACGTCGCAGGCGATGAGGCGGCCGTCGGCCGGGAGCGCCTGGGCCATGGACAGGGCGGAGAAGCCGGTGAAGGTGCCCACTTCCACGATGTGCCGCGCGCCCGTCAGCCGGACGAGGAAGGCCAGCAGCGGCCCCTGTTCCTCCGCCGACTGCATGCCCGCCGACTGCGGGAACTTCTCGTGGGTCGTGGCGACCAGCCCCCGCTGGACGGCGTCCAGCGGGGGGTTGTGCGCCAGGACGTACTGGTAGAGCTCGTCAGTGATCTTGGTGCTGTTGCCCTTGGTCATGCGGTCAGTGTCGCAACCGTCCCGCCGAACGCGCGGATGATTTCCTCACCCGCCAGCACACCGACCGTCGTCAGGGCGGTGACCGACGGGGCCGTCCACCGCGCGTCGGCCAGCTCGCCGTGTCCCGGGCGCCAGCCGCGGTCCGCCGCGAGCAGCAGGTCGGCGTCCAGCAGGGAGTCGCCCGCGGCGAGCGTGGTGGTCGCACCCGTACGGCGGGCCACCTCGGCCATCGCGGCGCTCTTGGTGAGGGGTCGCGGCACCGCGTAGATCTTGCGGCCCTGGAGCGAGACCCCCCAGCCGCGCGCGTCCGCCCACTCGGCGAGCGACTTCAGCCATTCCTCGGGGACCAGCGCCCGTTCGACGACCAGGTACGCGAACAGGTCCTCGGCGATCCGCGCCTTGCGCAGCCACGCCGGGTCCGACACCGCGAGGAGGTGCTGGTGGACCTCCTCCAGCGGGGCGCACTCCTGCGCGAGGCGTCCGGCGACCGCCCGCCGCCAGTCCCGGTCGGGTACGCCGTCCACGAGCAGCTGCCCGCCGTTGGCGCAGATCGCGTACGGGGCCGGCCGGCCGGGGAAGCGGATGCGCTGGTACTGCTTGCGGGTCCGGGTCGTCGTGGGGACGAAGACCGCCGCGGGGTTCTCGGTCAGCTCCGCCAGCAGGGCGGCCGCCGTTTCCGTCATGAACGACAGGGGCTTGCTCTCGTGCACCTCGACGCACAGCAGCCGCGGGGCGACCGGATCGGGCATCGTCAGGCCGAGGGCGGCCGCCGAGTAGATGAGCGTGCGGTCGAGGTCACTGGCTACGAGGACAGTCACTTGGCGGACACGGCCTTTCCGTCGGCGCCCGTGGCGCCGCGCGTGAATCGGGGGTGGATGAGTCCTACGCACGTGTAGGGCAGTCCGTCGACCTCCTCGACCGGCACCCCGCGCTGCTCGGCGAGCAGACGTACGTGGTCCAGGTCGGCTCCGGCTCCGCGCTGGGCGAGGATCTTCCACGGGACGCGGCGCAGCAGCACCCGCGTGGTCTCGCCGACGCCGGGCTTGACCAGGTTCACGTCGTGGATGCCGTACTCCTCGCTGATCCGCTCCACCGCCGCCCAGCCCACCCAGGTGGGGGTGCGGTCGGCCGCGAGCAGCTCCTTGACCTCGTCGTCGACGGCGTCGGCGACGGCGTCGAAGCGGGCCGCGACGGCGTCGACGAAGCCGACGGAGACATCGGCTCCGGCGAGTTCGCGGTAGAACTTCGCGCCGTGGAAGTCGGCGGGCCCGACCAGGTCGGACCTCAGCACCGTACGCGAGACCAGTCCGGAGACGGTGGAGTTCAGGCAGGCCGAGGGGATCAGGAAGTCCTCGCGGGTGCCGTACGTGCGCACGCACGAGCCGGGGTCGGCGAGGACGACGATCTCCGGGTCGAAGCCCGGGAACGCGGCGAGGGCGTCTTTCAGTTCCCGGGTGATGGCGCCCTTGCCGGTCCAGCCGTCCACGAAGACGACGTCGGCGGGGTCGTGGTGCGCGGCCAGCCAGCGCAGCGCGTTGGTGTCGATGCCACGGCCGCGCACGATGGAGACGGCGTAGTGCGGCAGGTCCAGGCCGTGCCGGGCCTGCGCCCAGCGGCGCATCAGCACGCCGACGGGGGTGCCGGCGCGGGCCAGGGAGACCAGCACCGGGGAGGGCGAGCGTTCGGCGAGCACGGTCTCGGTGACGGTCCCGACCGCCCGGGCTATCCGCGTCGCGGAGCCGGCCAGGGCGCTGCGGTAGAGCTCCTGGTAGGCGTCGGAGGGCTGGTACTCGACGGGCAGGGACTCGGCGTAGTGCGCGCCGCCCGCCTGGATGGCCTCCTCCCGCTCCTCGGTCGGGGCCTCCAGCTCGACGCCGGAGAGGTCCTGGAGCAGCCAGCCGACGTCCTGGGCGGCGTACGAGGAGAAGGCCGGGCCGCGCAGCGGATCGGGCAGGGTCGGCTCGGACATGCTCGGCTCCAGCCGGTCGGATGCGTGGGACGACGGTGCGGGGGCCGGGGTCGCGGCGGACGAAGCCCCGCGCGGCGCCGGCACGTACGACGGTACGACGGCCAGCAGGACCCGGCCCGTGTGCGGGGCGAGGGCGGCGAGCAGGCCCGTGCGCAGCTCGGGGGTGTCGCCGGCCGAGTCGACGACGGCGACGACGGCGTCGAAGCCGGTCCCGTCGGTGCGGGCGACGTTGTAGGCGTAGCGGTCGCCGGGCCCGTCGGCCGGGGCGTCGTGGGCGGGGAAGACCAGCCGGGTGCGGATGGCGTAGCCGGGGTCGTCGACGGCCAGCACGGGCGAGCGGGTCGTGGTGGAGAACCGCACCTCGGCCGCCGCCCCGGACCGCTCCAGGGCCAGCGCGAGCCGCAGCGGCGCGTACATCAGCTCCTCGTTGCCGAGGACGAGGACCCGCCCGGGTTCCGCGCCCAGTGCGTCGGCGAGCCGGTCGGCGAGCCCGGGCAGGGCCGCCTCCAGGGCGGCGCGGTGCGCGGGGGTGAAGCCGTGCCGACCCCCGTCGGGGACCCCGGCGGGCCAGCCGAGCGCGACCCGCTCGACGGGCGCGACGTAGTCACCGGACCCGGTGGCGGCGCCGGGGGCACGGGAGCCGGCGGCGGCGCCCGCCCCGCCCTGCGCCGCGCTCTCGTACCGCTCGACCAGGGCCTGGCCCCTGCCCAGGACCCCCTCCGGGAGGGAGACCGTGCCGGCGGCCAGGGAGATCAGGTCGACGCGGGCGCCGATCTCGGCGGCGAAGTCGGTCAGCCGGTCCCGGTCCGCGGCCGAGCGCATGTCCACGAGGGCCACGACCACGTAGTGCGTGCGGGGGTGGCGGGCGTGCAGGTCGCGGATGGTGTTCAGGACCGTGTTGCCGGTGGAGAACTCGTCGTCGACGAGGACGAGCGGCCCGTCGCCGGCGAGCAGCAGCGGGTCCTCGGGGAGCAGCAGGTGCGAGGTGGCGTGCGAGTGCGCCTCCTCGAAGCCGCCGGCGGGCTCGACGCCGGGTACGGGTCGCCGGGTGGAGTGCAGGTAGGGGGCGGTGCCCAGGCCGTCGGCGACGCAGTGGCCGAGGCTCGTCGCGGTCTCCGCGTACCCGAGGACCACCGCCGTGGCTGCCGCTTCGGCGCCGAGCAGCTCGCGGACCCGCTCGCCGAGGCCGTACCCGGCGGCGTGGACGACCGCCGGGGACTGCGGGACGTGCTTGCCGAGCACCTGCGACACCAGCAGGTGGGCGCGCTTGGGGTTGCGCCGCAAGGCGAGCCCGAGCAGCTCGTCCAGCGGTGGCTGCGCCGGGTCGCCGCCGGCTTCCAGGGCCACGCCCAGCCGCTCCGCGACCCAGGTTCCCGTCCACACCTCGTCGATCGTCTTGCCCTTCTCCGTAGGAAGCTCCGTCGTGGAACGCTCCGTCGTGGAACGCTCCGTCGTCACCGGTCCGCTCACACCTGGAGACCGGCCGTGAGGAGGTCGACGAAGCCGACCTCCTCCCGCGCCACACCGAAGGCCTCCGCGCGCTGCATGGTGCGCTCGGCCCAGGCCCGGTGGGGCTTCACTTCGTTCATTTTGTTCGTATAAGACGATCGCAGCACCCCGCCACCGCCGCGCTCCGGGCGCAGGATGTCCTGGGCGTCGCTGAACTCCTCGTGCGAGACCACCGACAGGGCGTGCACGGGAGTCACGTGCGCGGGGTGGATGCAGGTCTTCCCCGTCAGCCCGTTGGCCCGGTCGAGCTCGATCTCGCGCAGTAGCCCGTCCAGGTCGTGCTCGATCAGCGCGGTGCGCAGTTCCTCCACCCCCTCCTCCAGGAAGGGGCTGCGGCGCAGCTGCGGCTTGAAGAGCCGCTGCTGGCTGCGGAAGTACTCCCAGACCGGGCCGGTGACGGTGAACCCGGTCCCGTCGGCGCGGCTGAGGACGTTGACCACGTCGGCGATCACACCGGCCACGATCTGGACGTCGTAGGCGGTCATGTCCGGGGTGCGGCGCAGCCCGTACGCGGAGCAGAAGTCGGTCACGCCGAGGCGCAGGGCCAGGACGTGCTCGCGGTAGCGGTTAACGGTGCGCGAGATGCCCGCGAGGGCCTCGACCCGGGTTTCGAGGTGGAGGAGCTCCGGGGATTCGAGCACCGGCATGGCATACAGGTGGGGCAGTCCGGCGACGGCCTGTGCCTCGATGACGGCGTCGAGGAAGGCGATACCACGGCTCTCGGTGAACTTGGGAAGCACGAATCCGGCCAGGTTCCGCACCGACCCGCCGAGCCGGCGGACCAGATCGGAAATCTGTTCGGGCGTGCGGATGCGGATGAACAGCAGCGGCAGCTCGGCCGCCTCCGGGCCGTCCGCGTCGAGGGCCGCGAACTGCCGGACGAGGTTCTCCTCGCCGTCGACGACATCGGCGTCACTGATGGAATCCTCCAGGCAGAGGACCATCGAGACGACTCCGAGGGCGGCCTGCTTGCGGATGTCGGCAGCCAGGTTCGGCCGGGTGGCGGGGCTGTACAGGGTGGCTCCGAGTGCGGCGGCCAGCGTGCGGGCGGGGGACGCGAGGGTGAATTCCGTGGGCTCCTGGTGGAAGAGCTCCTTCCGGACGCTGGGCGAAATGTGCCCGAAGTGACGCATGCGCTTCCCCCGTACTGCCTCGGCGGCCCAACTGGCGTGGCCGGTAATAGTACGTACGAATAGGAGTCAAGAGTTCCTCAAGCACATGAAGTTCAGGTAACCCTCTTGCACCATGCCCAGCTCGCACGTTCGGTACAAGGCCCAACGGGGGGCCGCATTGTCCCGGTCGGGCCCGGGAGGGCAGGATGACGGGCATGACGCACGCGATGCAGAAGGGCTCGAACATCCCGGTGGCCGCCGTGGCGGTCCGGGCGGTGCTGCGCTGGTCCACGGGGCCCGAGGTGCCGGACGTGGACGCCTCGGCGCTGCTCGTGGGCGCGGACGGGCGCGTGCGCTCGGACGAGGACTTCGTGTTCTACAACCAGCCCCGGCACCCCTCGGGGGCCGTGTGGCGGCTGGGGAAGAAGCAGCTCGGCGACGGGGTCACGGACGCCGTCCAGGCCGACCTGCGCGCCGTCCCCCCCGAGGTGGACCGGATCCTGGTGGTCGCCTCGGCCGAGGACGTCCCCTTCGAGAAGGTCCACGACCTGCGCATCCTGCTCTACGACGCCACCCCCGGCGGCCGCCCCGAACCGCTCGCCCACTTCGACGTGCGGCCGGAGACGGGCGCCGAGACCGCGCTGATCTGCGGCGAGCTGTACCGCCGGGGCGACGGCTGGAAGTTCCGCGCACTCGGCGAGGGCTACTCCGACGGGCTGATCGGGTTGGCGACCGACCACGGGATCTCCGTGGACGAGAACGCCGCCGAGGCGGCCTCCGAGGAGTCCGCCGGGGAGGCCGGGGCCTCCGCGCCCGGCACCGGGCCCACGGCGGAGCAGACGGCCGCCATGCGCCCGCCGGTCCCGGCCCCGCCCACGCAGGCCCCGCCCGCGGTGCAGCCCGCTTACGGGTACCCGCAGCCGGTGTCCCCGGTACCGGTGCCGTCCCCGGGCGGCGACCCGTCGTTCCGGCTGCCGGTGCAGGGCCCCCAGTTCATCCGCCGCTGAGGCACCAGCCGCCCGCCGCGCCCCGACCCCGCCCGTGCGCGGACGGGCGCGGACGGGCGGGATGGGCTCCCGCGGGTCCGGCTTCCCGCCCGGGCCGGCCCGTCAGCTCTTGGCGCTCTTGTAGCCCCGCCCCCACTGGAGCCCCCACCCGTACAGGCGGTCCAGCTCGGCCTGGAACCCGTAGACGAACTTCACCTCGCGGCGCACGATCAGCTCGCCCTTGACGTTCTCCAGGGACAGGACGGCGCAGGAGCGGGCCTGCGGATGCCGTTCCTCCAGCGGTATCTCGATCCTCGGCCCGGTGACCGGATACAGGGTGACCAGGGCGTGCGTCCGGTCGAAGGCCGGGGTCTGGTCGTAGATGTAGACGAAGACGAGCAGCCGCTTGATGTCCTCGGCGTGGTCGAGGTTGATGTAGAGCGTCTCCCCCGAGGCCGAGCCGAACCGGTCGTCGCCGCTGAGCTTCACGTACGGCGGGTCGTTGAGGTCGCCGAGGAGGTTCCCCAGCGGCTGCACGGCGCCCCGCGTACCGTCGGTCAGCTCGTACAGGCAACCCATGTCGAGGTCGACGTTGACCATGCCCTGGGTGTGGGCCTGCACCATCTCGGGCTTGAACAGCTTGAACGGGTGCCGCAACAACTGCCCGCTCTGTCCTGAGCGGCCGCCGAAGTCGGAGGTCCGCATCCGCCAGGAGAGGTTGACGCGCAGGTTGCCGTGGACCGCCTGCTGCTTGGTGAGCGACACCGTCGGATGTCGTTTCGTCAGTTCGATGGCGTTCGACGAGGCGTGCCCCGAATCGAACCCCATGGCACGCGCGCCCCTGATCCCGTCGAAGAACCCCATGGTCCCCTGCCCCCCTGCTTCGTCACGAGTACGAACCCCTCACACGTACGGAAGCGGGGCGGCCCGCCGGGTCCGTGGACCCGACCGGCCGCCCCGCACTTGGAGCGTTCCGCATTGTCACCGGGGTCATGCCTCGGCGGCGGCACCCTCCTGCAGTTCCAGGCGCTTGTTGCGGCGCAGCGAGGACCAGAAGGACCAGCCGATGAGCACCACGCCGACGAGGCCGGTGATGACCTCGTTGATCTCGTACTGGATGGTGACGAGCAGGATCACGGCCAGCGCCCCGATGGCGTAGTGGGCGCCGTGCTCCAGGTACACGTAGTCGTCGAGGGTGCCCTGGCGGACCAGGTAGACCGTCAGCGACCGGACGTACATGGCACCGATGCCGAGGCCGAGGGCCATCAGCACGATGTCGTTGGTGATGGCGAAGGCGCCGATGACCCCGTCGAAGGAGAAGGAGGCGTCGAGGACTTCGAGGTAGAGGAACATGAAGAAGGCGGCCTTGCCGGCCATGGCAACGGCCGATACGGGCTTGCCGGTCCGCTTGGCCGCTTCCTCCGCCTCGTGCTCGGCTTCCTCCTCCTCCTCCAGCTTGTTCTCGAAGTAGCCGGAGAGACCGCCCACGACCATGTAGGTGATCAGGCCGAGGATGCCGGAGATCAGGACGGTCTGCGCCTTGTCGACGTGCATGCCACCGTGCTGGTGGGCGTTGGTGGCGAAGGTCATCGCGGTGATGGCCAGGATGATGAGCGCGATGCACGCGGACAGCATGTCGATCTTGCCGAGCTTGGCGAGCGGACGCTCCAGCCAGGCGAGCCACTTGATGTCACGGTCCTCGAAAATGAAGTCGAGGAAGATCATCAGGAGGAACATGCCACCGAAGGCGGCAATGGACGGGTGGGCGTCCGTGACGAGCTGCTGGTACTGGTCCTTGTCGGACAGCGCGAGGTCGACCGCCTCGATCGGCCCGATCTTGGCGCTGATCGCCACGATGACGACGGGGAAGACCAAGCGCATGCCGAACACCGCGATCAGGATGCCGATCGTGAGGAAGATCTTCTGCCAGAAGGCATTCATCTTCTTCAGGATTCCGGCGTTGACCACCGCATTGTCGAAGGACAGCGAGATCTCCAGGACGGACAGGATCGCCACGATCCCGAAGGCCTGCCACCCCCCGTAGAACACCGCTGCGACCAGACCGAGCGCAGTGATTGCGAACGACCAGCCGAAGGTTTTGAGAACCACTGGCACCCCATCGTCTTGTACGGCTTTACGAAACGTTGACCCCGAAGTCTAGAGCGATGCCGCGCAGGCCTGACGCGTACCCCTGCCCTACGGCCCTGAACTTCCATTCGCCGCCGTACCGGTAGACCTCGCCGAAGATCATCGCGGTCTCGGAGGAGGCGTCCTCGGTCAGGTCGTAGCGGGCCAACTCCTGGTCGTCCGCCATGTTCACGACGCGGATGAACGCGTTGCTGATCTGGCCGAAGCTCTGCCGGCGGGCGTCCGCGTCGTGGATCGACACCGGGAAGACGATCTTGTCCACGTTCGCCGGGACCTTGGTGAGGTCGATGATGATCGACTCGTCGTCACCCTCGCCCTCTCCCGTGAGGTTGTCCCCGGTGTGCTCGACGGAGCCCTCGGGGCTCTTGAGGTTGTTGTAGAAGATGAAGTACGCGTCCCCGAGCACCCGGCCGCTGTTGCACAGCAGCGCGCTGGCATCGAGGTCGAAGTCGGCCCCCGTGGTCGAGCGCGCGTCCCATCCCAGTCCCACCAGAACCCGGGTCAGGTTCGGTGCGGCCTTGGACAGGGATACGTTGCCCCCCTTGGCGAGTGTGACGCCCATGATGTGGTCCTCCCCGGACGACGTGATGTGGTGGCAAAGCCGGTCCGGCGCCGTACACACAGTGCACGGCGCCGGACTGACTGACTGCGGTGTGGGCTCAGACGTTGACGCCGAAGTCCTGCGCGATGCCGCGCAGGCCCGAGGCGTAACCCTGGCCGATGGCACGGAACTTCCACTCCGCGCCGTTGCGGTACAGCTCGCCGAAGACCATGGCGGTCTCGGTCGAGGCGTCCTCGGAGAGGTCGTAGCGGGCCAGCTCGGTGTTGTCGGCCTGGTTCACGACGCGGATGTACGCGTTGCGGACCTGACCGAAGCTCTGCTGGCGACCCTCGGCCTCGTAGATCGAGACGGGGAAGACGATCTTGGAGACGTCGGCGGGAACGCCGGCGAGGTTGACCTTGATGGCCTCGTCGTCGCCCTCGCCCTCACCGGTGGTGTTGTCACCGGTGTGCTCCACCGAGCCGTCCGGGCTCTTCAGGTTGTTGAAGAACACGAAGTTCGAGTCGCTGGCGACCTTGCCCTGGTCGTTGGTCAGGATCGCGCTGGCGTCGAGGTCGAAGTCGACACCGGTGGTGGTGCGAGCGTCCCAGCCCAGACCGACGATGACCGCCGTCAGGTTAGGCGCGGCCTTGGTCAGCGAGACGTTGCCGCCCTTGCTGAGGCTGACTCCCACGGGTCCTCCATTGGGTATGTGTCCGGGGCGGGGCCCCGTCGTGCGGTTGCTACCGGATCAACGTGTCGATCCTAGTGACGGGTTCCCGTTCGTACACGGTTTTGGTACGGAATCTGCCCGAGGCCCTCAGAGGCTGTCGAGGGCTTCGATGTACTCGTTCAGGTCACGGGCGTCGGGCAGTCCGTTGACGACCGTCCAGCGCACGACGCCGTCCTTGTCGATGATGAAGGTGCCGCGCACCGCGCAGCCCTTGTCCCCGTCGAAGACCCCGTAGGCGCGGGAGGTCTCCCCGTGCGGCCAGAAGTCGGACAGCAGGGGGTAGTCGAGGTTCTCCTGCTCGCCGAAGACGCGCAGGGTCGGCACCGAGTCGTTGGAGACGGCGAGGAGCTGGACCTCGTCGTTCTGGAAACGCGGCAGCTGGTCGCGCAGCTCGCACAGTTCGCCGGTGCAGACGCCCGTGAAGGCGAACGGGTAGAAGAGCAGCACCACGGCCTTCTCGCCCCGGAAGTCGGAGAGCCGCACGGTGGCGCCGTGGTTGTCCTTGAGCTCGAAGTCCGGAGCCTTGTCGCCGACCTCGATGGCCATCTCGCATCCCTTCGTTTCTGCATTCCTGCATTCCCGCACGCGCCCGTTGGACCGTTCGGGTGAGCCCGTCGGTCCCGGGGGCCAGCCTATGGGCTGAGCGGCCCGTCCGGGCGGGCGCGTACCGCCCCGAAAACGACCGCGCCCCACCGACCTCGGGGTGATCCGGGTCGGCGGGGCGGGTCCGCTCGTCTGCGGGGGTTCGGCTCAGCGCTTCTTGGCGGCGGCCTTCGGGGTCGTCAGCTTGACGGCGGTCCAGTCGTCGCCCACCTTGACGGGCTTCGCCTGGGACAGACCGGCGGTCTCGACGGCCTCGCTGATGTCGCTGGCCTGCACGAAGCCGTCACGGCCCGTCTTGGGGGTCAGCAGCAGGACGACGGAGTTCTCATCGACCAGTTCGATGGCATCGACCAGCGCATCCGTCAGGTCACCGTCCTCATCCCGGAACCAGAGGATCACGGCGTCGACCTCGTCGTCGTAATCCTCATCGACGAGTTCGCTGACGTGCTTCTCAACGGCGTCACGGAAATCCTGATCGACGTCGTCGTCGTAGCCGATCTCCTGGACCACCTGTTCGGACTGGAAGCCAAGTCGAGTGACCGGGCTCTCCGCGTGGTCCGCGGTCGCGCTCACGGTGTGCCTCCTGCTCATGTTCGGTGAATGTCTTTCGGCGGCGCGCGTACGCGCAGCATTGGGCGTAGTCCACACGGGCGCGGCGGATCGCGCAAGTACCCGGCCGCCGAGACCGTCGAAACGGTGACGATTGCGGCCGTCTCGCCGCAACTTTCAGGCTTCCCTCAAACGCCCCTGGTGATTCATCCCACACCATTGCGGCTCATTCGGCACGGCAGGAGGACTTTCCTACTTGTTTGAGGGACGAACGACCTCACGAACCCGATGATCGACCTGGGCGTAAGGTTGCGAGATGGACCTGCCCGCTCGTCCGCTCCTTCGCCGCTCCAGGTGTTACCCAGGGGTAGAGGTGAAGATTTCGGTCGAGCGTAAGACCATGGGAGGCGGCGACCCAAGGCACGACTCCCCCGACAGCGAAGGAACAGCGTGGCTTCCGCATCCGATCGCAATCCGATCATCATTGGCGGCCTGCCGAGTCAGGTCCCGGACTTCGATCCGGAGGAGACGCAGGAGTGGCTCGACTCCCTGGACGCCGCAGTCGACGAACGGGGCCGTGAACGCGCCCGCTACCTGATGCTGCGGCTGATCGAGCGGGCCCGCGAGAAGCGCGTGGCCGTGCCGGAGATGCGCAGCTCGGACTACGTCAACACCATCGCCACCAAGGACGAGCCGTTCTTCCCCGGCAACGAGGAGATCGAGCGCAAGGTCCTCAACGCCACCCGGTGGAACGCGGCCGTCATGGTCTCCCGCGCCCAGCGTCCCGGGATCGGTGTCGGCGGGCACATCGCGACCTTCGCCTCCTCCGCCTCCCTCTACGACGTGGGCTTCAACCACTTCTTCCGGGGCAAGGACGAAGGCGACGGCGGCGACCAGATCTTCTTCCAGGGCCACGCCTCGCCGGGCATCTACGCGCGCGCCTACCTCCTGGACCGGCTCTCCGAGCAGCAGCTCGACGCGTTCCGGCAGGAGAAGTCGAAGGCCCCGTACGGCCTGTCCAGCTACCCGCACCCGCGGCTGATGCCGGACTTCTGGGAGTTCCCGACCGTCTCGATGGGCCTCGGTCCGCTCGGCGCGATCTACCAGGCGCGGATGAACCGGTACATGCAGGCGCGCGGGATCGCGGACACCTCCAAGTCCCACGTGTGGGCGTACCTGGGCGACGGCGAGATGGACGAGCCGGAGTCGCTCGGCCAGTTGTCCATCGCCGCCCGCGAGGGCCTGGACAACCTGACGTTCGTCGTCAACTGCAACCTCCAGCGCCTCGACGGTCCGGTGCGCGGCAACGGGAAGATCATCCAGGAACTGGAGTCGATCTTCCGCGGTGCCGGCTGGAACGTCATCAAGCTGATCTGGGACCGTTCCTGGGACCCGCTGCTGGCCCAGGACCGCGACGGCATCCTGGTCAACAAGATGAACTCGACGCCGGACGGGCAGTTCCAGACGTACGCGACGGAGTCCGGCGCGTACATCCGGGAGCACTTCTTCGGCGGTGACCAGCGGCTGCGCGCGATGGTCGAGAACATGAGCGACCAGCAGATCCAGCACCTGGGCCGCGGTGGTCACGACCACAAGAAGGTCTACGCGGCCTACGCGGCGGCCAAGGCCCACAAGGGTCAGCCGACGGTGATCCTGGCGCAGACGGTCAAGGGCTGGACGCTCGGCCCGAACTTCGAGGGCCGCAACGCCACCCACCAGATGAAGAAGCTGACGGTCGACGACCTCAAGCGCTTCCGCGACCGGCTGCACATCCCGGTCACCGACAAGCAGCTGGAGGGCGGCGCCCCGCCGTACTACCACCCCGGCCGCAACTCGCCGGAGATCCAGTACATGCACGACCAGCGCAGCGCGCACGGCGGCTGGGTGCCGACCCGCGTGGTGCGCGCGAAGCCGCTCCAGCTGCCGGACGAGAAGACGTACGCGGCCGCCAAGAAGGGTTCGGGGCAGCAGTCGATCGCCACGACGATGGCCTTCGTCCGCATCCTGAAGGACCTGATGCGGGACAAGGAGATCGGCAAGCGCTTCGTGCTGATCGCGCCGGACGAGTACCGCACCTTCGGCATGGACGCCTTCTTCCCGAGCGCCAAGATCTACAACCCGCTGGGGCAGCAGTACGAGGCGGTCGACCGCGAGCTGCTGCTCGCGTACAAGGAGTCCCCGACCGGCCAGATGCTGCACGACGGCATTTCGGAGGCGGGTTGCACGGCGTCGCTGATCGCCGCGGGTTCCGCGTACGCGACGCACGGCGAGCCGCTGATCCCGGTCTACGTCTTCTACTCGATGTTCGGTTTCCAGCGCACCGGTGACCAGTTCTGGCAGATGGCCGACCAGCTGGCGCGCGGTTTCGTGCTCGGCGCGACCGCCGGTCGGACCACCCTCACGGGTGAGGGACTCCAGCACGCCGACGGTCACTCCCAGCTGCTGGCGTCGACGAACCCGGGCTGCGTCGCGTACGACCCGGCGTACGGGTACGAGATCGCGCACATCGTCAAGGACGGTCTGCGGCGCATGTACGGGCCGACGGAGACGAACCAGCCCGGTGAGGACGTCTTCTACTACCTGACGGTCTACAACGAGCCGATCCAGCACCCGGCCGAGCCGGCGGACGTGGACGTCGACGGGATCCTCAAGGGCATCCACCGGGTGTCGCGGGGCAGCTCCGGCACCGTGGGGGCGCAGATCATGGCCTCGGGCGTGGCCGTGCCGTGGGCCCTGGAGGCCCAGCGGATCCTGGGCGCGGACTGGGGCGTGAAGGCGGACGTCTGGTCGGCGACCTCCTGGAACGAGCTGCGTCGCGAGGCCGTCGCGGTGGAGGAGCACAACCTGCTCCACCCGGAGGAGGAGCAGCGCGTCCCGTACGTGACGCGGAAGCTGTCGGGTGCCGAAGGTCCGTTCGTGGCGGTCTCGGACTGGATGCGCGCGGTCCCGGACCAGATCTCCCGGTGGGTGCCGGGCCCCTACACCTCGCTGGGCGCGGACGGCTTCGGCTTCGCGGACACCCGGGGTGCGGCGCGGCGGTTCTTCCACATCGACGCGGAGTCGGTGGTCCTCTCGGTGCTGACCGAGCTGGCCAAGGAGAACAAGATCGACCGTTCGGTGTTGAAGCAGGCCATCGACCGCTACCAGCTCCTGGACGTGGCGGCCGCGGACCCGGGTCCGGCGGGCGGCGACGCCTGACGGCCGGTCGGTGAGGTGAGGGCGGCGGCCCCCGGGGACTCCCCGGGGGCCGCCGTCGTCGGGTGCGGTCCCTACGATGCCCGTCATGAAGGAAACCTCCCGCTTGCTGCTGTGGGAGCGGCGGAGCCAGATGCCGCTGCTCGTCCTGGCCGTGGCGTTCGCCGTCGCGTACGCCGTTCCGATCGTGGCCCCGGACGCCGACGCGGGCGTGCAGCGGTGGTGCGCGGTCACCGAGTGGGTGGTGTGGGCGGCCTTCGCCGCCGACTACCTGGTGCGCCTGGGCCTCTCGCCGGCCCGGAAGGCTTTCGTCCGGACGCACTGGCTCGACCTGGCGGCGGTGCTGCTGCCGCTGATCCAGCCGCTGCGGCTGCTGCGGCTGGTGTCGACGCTGATGCTGGTGGGCCGGCGGGCGCGGATGGCGCCGCAGGTCCAGCTGACGACGTACGTCGCGGGCGCGGTGGTGGGCCTGCTGATGTTCGGTTCGCTGGCCGTGCTGAGCGTGGAGCGGGACGCCCCCGAGGGCAACATCAAGAACCTGGGCGACGCGGTGTGGTGGTCGTTCACCACCATGACGACGGTGGGCTACGGCGACCACTCCCCCACCACCGGGCTCGGCCGGGTGCTGGCGGTGGGGCTGATGCTGTCGGGGATCGCGCTGCTCGGTGTGGTGACGGCCAACATCGCCGCTTGGTTCATCGCCCGCTTCGAGCGTGACGACCAGGTGGAGCGGCTCCAACTGGCGGCGGTGCGCGAACTGCGGGACGAGGTACGGGCGCTGCGCGCCGAAGTCGCCCGGCTGGGCCCGCTCGCGCAGGCCGCCGCCGGCCCGGCGGCACCGGTCGTCCCCACCCCGACGGCCGGCCCCGCCGACCCGGCCGCCGGGGGCGACGTACCGCCGTCGCGGACGCCGGAGGCCGCCGGGGTGGCGTCGCGGGGCACGACCTAGTGCTGTGGCCGGAAAGGCCGGTGGACCTTTCCGGGCACAGCACTAGCGTTCCCAGACCTTGAACGCCCTCACCTGGTAGGGCGACTGGGGCAGCAGGACCCCGTCGCCCGGGTAGGTCTGGAACTCGCCGGTCTCGGCGCACTCGGCCGACTGGTAGGTGGTCACGGGACGGCCGGTCCGGTTGACCAGGGACTGGGCGGTGGTTCCGGCGGGCATGGCGGTGCAGCTGTTGATGTCCAGGGTGCTGAGTTCGTGGCTCTGCCGGGTTCCCTTGAACTCCGGTTTGGCCCACAGGCACAGCTGCCCCGTGGCGCAGGCCGCGTACGGCGGCGGGCCGGCGGCGTGCGCGCGGCCGGCCGTACCGGGGACGAAGGCGGTGGCGGCCAGGACGGTGGCGGCGAGTGCGGTGAGGCGTGCGGTGCTCCACGTACGCATGACGGATCAGCTCCTTGGTGGACGGAGGAGCCCCGGACCGTTTCCGAGGTTTCCGTCGCCACCACGCTGACCTGCGAAGACGCCGGTACGGAAGGGGCTGCGGGCGGGTCCACCCTGATAGGCGACAGCCCCGCCGGAACCGTCCGGCAGGGCTGTCGTACGCGGGGGGTTGACCCGGCCGTAACGGCCGGCGGGCCCGCTCAGATGTGGGCCGCGCCCGCCCCGGCATTGGCGTTGGCGCCGCGCTTGGTGAAGCAGGCCACGACCGCGGCGAGCACCGCGACCGCGCCCGCGACGGTGAACGCCGTGCTCATGCCGGACACGAAGGTGTCGTGCGCGACGGTACGGATGGCCTCGGCGACCTGCTCGGGAGCGCCCGGCGGGACGGGTGCGAGGCCGACCTGGACGCCCTTCTCGGCGAGTTCGAGGTCCGCGGGGGCGAGCGGCGGCAGCTGCGCCCGCGCCCACCTGTCCCCGAACGTGTTACCGACCTCGGCCGCCATGACCGCTCCGAGGACGGCGGTGCCGAGGCTGCCGCCGACCTGCATGGCGGCCTGCTGGAGCCCGCCGGCCACGCCGGAGAGCTCCAGCGGGGCGTTGCCGACGATGACCTCGGTGGCGCCGACCATCACCGGGGCGAGGCCGAGGCCGAGGAGGGCGAACCACAGGGACATGGTGAGGGTGCCCGTGTCGGGCGTGAGCCGCGCCATCCCGAAGCAGGCGACGGCGGTGGCGACCATCCCGGCGACGAGCGGCACGCGCGGGCCGACCTTGGTGATGGCGATGCCCGCCAGGGGCGATCCGATGATCATCATGCCGGTCAGCGGCAGCAGGTGCAGGCCGCTGTCGACCGGGCTCATGCCGTGCACGTTCTGCAGGTAGAAGGTGACGAAGAACAGGCCGCCCATGAAGGCGAAGGCCATCAGGACCATCAGCACCGTGCCCGCGGACAGCGGCAGCGAGCGGAACATGGTCAGCGGGATCAGCGGCTCGGCGACCTTCGACTCCCACACGGCGAAGAGCACGAAGCAGATCACGGAAAGAGCCAGGAACAGCAGGGTCCTGGCGTCGCCCCAGCCCCACTCGGCCGCCTTGATCAGCGCCCAGATCAGGGAGAACATCGCGACCGACAGCAGGGCGATGCCGGGGAGGTCGAAGGAGCGCGGCGCCTTCTCGGCCCGGTGGTCGAGCAGGATGAACAGGCCGAACACCAGCGCGACGATGCCCACGGGCACGTTGATGAAGAAGACGGACTGCCAGCTCACGTGCTCCACGAGCAGGCCGCCCACGATGGGCCCGGCGGCGGTCGAGGCGCCGATCACCATGCCCCAGATGCCGATGGCCATGTTCAGCTTCTCGGCGGGGAAGGTGGCGCGCAGCAGGCCGAGGGCCGCGGGCATCAGCAGGGCGCCGAACAGGCCCTGCGCGACGCGGAAGCCGATGACGAGGCCCACGCCGGTGGACAGGCCGATCGCCGCCGAGGAGACGGCGAAGCCGGCGATGCCGATGAGGAAGGTCTGGCGGTGTCCGAAGCGGTCGCCGAGCTTCCCCGCGGTGATGAGGGAGACCGCGAGGGCCAGCAGGTAGCCGTTGGTGATCCACTGGACCTCGGCGAGGCTGGCGCCCAGGTCCTTCTGGATCGCGGGGTTGGCGACGGCGACGATCGTGCCGTCCAGGGTGACCATCATGACGCCGATCGCCACGGCGAACAGCGTGAGCCACGGGTGGCCGCGAAGGCCGGACCGGTCCTGCGCCGGGCCGGGTTCCTTGTCCGGTACCTGGTCGTGGACGGTGATCTGACTAGTCATGCGAACAGGCTAATGACAGCGACTGACACTTCACAGACGGCTCAACGCCCCGGTTTTTGTCGCGTGGGTCACAGGTACCCTGACCGCTCACTCTGCGTCAGAAAGGACCCCCACGGTGATGACCGATCCGCGACCCGCACCGACCGCCCCGGCAGCGGCCGGACTGCGCGAGCGCAAGAAGCGGCGCACCCGGGACGCCCTGCTGCGCGCGGCCCTCCTGCTCTTCATCTCCCAGGGCTACGAACGGACCACGGTCGACGAGATCACCGCCGCCGTGGACGTCTCCCAGCGCACCTTCTTCCGCTACTTCGCGAACAAGGAGGAGGTCGCCTTCGCCGTCCAGGACCTGGTCGAATCGCACTTCGTGGCCGAACTGCGGGCCCGCCCCGCCGCCGAGGGGCCCCTCACGGCGATGCGCCGGGCGGTCCTCGCCGCCTGGGACACCGTCGAGGAGGCCATCTCCGAGGTGGTCCCCGTCGACCTGTACATGCGGGGCTACCGGCTGATCGAGTCCACACCCGCGCTGCTCGCCGTCCACCTGCGGCGATCCACCGAGCTGGAGGAGCGGATCGCCCGGCTGATCGCCGCCCGCGAGGGCCTGGACGTGGACGCCGACCCCCGGCCCCGGGTGGCCGTCGCCGCGTTCTGCGGCGTGATGCGCGTCACCGGACGGCTCTGGGGGCAGGGCGAGGACGCCAGCGTGGACGCCATCCGGCGGATGACCGAGGCCTACCTCGACCAGATCGAGGCGGCCCTCGCCCCGCACTGGCGCCCCGCCCCCGCCGATCTCGGCTGACGGCCGGTCGAGGACCGGCCGGCGCCGCCGCGGGGGACCACGCCCGTCCGGCCGCGGCCGGATCGCGTCGCCCGCGCGGGCGCGAACGACCGACCGCGACTCTGCGTCGCGGGCGGCGCCGCCGGATGGCGGGCACCGTCCCACGACCGGCCGTGAGCCCCATCACCCGGCGCGCCAGGGGCTCCGGCGGTCTTTTAGTCTGACTCCAGTGAAACTGTCCGGCCCCGCCTCCCTCGCCGCCGCGGTACCCGCGCGCCCCGTCGCCGCCGTGCGCACGCTGCTGGTGCTCGGGGTCGTCCTCGTCATGCTGGCCACCACCGGCTGGACGGCCGTGCACCGCCCCGAGGCCGGCACCCCGGCGCGGGCCGCCGCGCTCGCCGCGTGGGCCGTGGCCCGGATCGACGGTCGGGCCGTGCCGCCGGTCGACGCACCCGTACGGACGGTGTCCCGCTTCTTCGCCGGCCTGGACGGTGCCCAGCGGACCCGGCTCGCCACCGGCTACCCCCTCGTCGTCGGCAACCTCGACGGGGTGCCCGCCCAGCTGCGCTACGAGGCCAACCGCACCTCCCTGGACCGGGCCGAGCGCGTGGAGCGGGAGCGCGCCGACGACGTCGCCCTCACCCCGGCCGACCGGGCCACGGCCATCCGGCGCGCCCACCGCTTCGCGTCGCTGGCCGAGCCCGGCCGGCAGATCCTCACTTTCGACCCCACCGGCAGCGGCCTCGTCGCCGAGGTCTTCGGCGACCTCGACCGGGCCCGCCGGGTCTCGGTGATCGTGCCCGGCGTGGACACCGACGCCGTCACCTTCGAGCGCAGCCAACGCCGCCTCACCGCCCCCGCCGGCATGGCGGAGTCCCTGTACGCGGCCGAGCGCGCGGCCGCGCCCGCCGACGCCACCGCCGTCATCGCCTGGGCCGGCTACACCGCGCCCACCGGCGTCGGCATGGACGCCGCCACGGGCCGGCTCGCCGTCCAGGGCGCGGCCCGACTGCGGTCCATGGCGGCCGCCCTGCCCGGGGACGCCGGCGTGGCCCTGTTCTGCCACAGCTACGGGTCCGTGGTGTGCGGGGTCGCCGCCCGCGGGCTGCCCCGCCGGGTGACGGACGTGGTCGTCGCCGGCAGCCCCGGCATGCGCGCCGGGAACGTCGCCGAGCTGGGGACGAGCGCCCGGGTGTGGGCCATGCGGGACGAGGGCGACTGGATCGAGGACGTGCCGCACCTGGAACTCGGCGGGCTGGGCCACGGGGCGGACCCGGTGTCGCCGGAGTTCGGCGCACGGGTGCTGTCCTCGGCGGGCGCGAAGAGCCACACCGGCTATTTCGAGCCAGGCACCGCCTCCCTCGACAACTTCGCCCGGATCGGAACCGGCGCGTTCGGTTCCCTCGCCTGCGCGCGCGACGGCGACGACTGCCGCCGCGGAATTTCCGGCACGGAGGGTGACTGACGGGGAGTCGCGCGGACCCGCCCCGCCCCTCACCGGCAGAACCCCGGAAAAAACCTGGTCCCCCGACGAGGAAGACGTGCGGGGTCGCGTCCCTTTACGATGTGCCGCATGGGTGACGTACTGGCCGGAAATCATGCCGTCTGGGAGTTCGACTCGGACTCGGTGCTCATCCGCTTCGCACGGGGGATGCGAACACCACGGCTCTGGCACGCGCTGGGCCCGCGCAGGATCCCCCTCGAAGCGTTGTCCGGGGCGAACGTGAGCGCGGGCCGAAGGGACACGGTGATCCTGCGCGCCCAGCCACGGCCCGGCGCCGACCCGCTGATGGAGGCGGCCGCCGGTCAGCTCAAGGACGTCTGCGACCCGTACCGGCTCGTCCTGCCCCGCGACCGGGCGGCCGACGCAGACGCCTTCGCGGGGATCCTGCGCGAACGCCTCGGCCCGGACGCCGACGAGCCCGCCGACCGGTTCCTCGTCGACGTGCCCCCGCCGCCGCTCCAGCTCAAGGCCTATGACGCCCGCGTCGGCTTCGACGGCGCCGTCGTGACCCTCCAGTGGTCGCGCACCGGCGCCACCAGCGCCAAGTGGAAGGCCGGCGACCAGCGGTACCCGCTGACCTCCCTGACCGGCGTCGAGTGGGCCTCCCCGGACCGCCCGGGCGGCGGCCACCTGCGGTTCCTCCCCCGCGACACCACCACCGACGCCCGCCCCGACCACGACCTCGCCGCCGCGGTCTTCGGCGTCGGCTACGGAGCCGTCCACGAGTCGCTGCCCTTCGCCGCGGCCGTCCTCGCGGCCCTGCGCGCCCGCACCCCCGTCGCCTCCGTCCCGTCGAGCGGCCCGTCCGAGGACGACCGCCTGCGCCACCTGACGGAGCTCCACGGGGCGGGCCTGCTCACGGACGCCGAGTACTCGGCGCTCCGGGCGCGCTTCACGCCCTGACGGGGGTGCGGCCTCAGGCCTCGCGGGCCGCCGAGGTCGAGCTCATGTCCGGGTAGCGGTCGCCCGCGACGCCCGCCGCGATCGGCTCCAGCAGGGCCAGCTCCGGGGCCGTCAGGGTGATCCTGGTCGCCGCCGCGTTCTCGGCGACCCGCTCCGGCCGCCGCGTGCCGGGGATCGGGACCACCGTCAGGCCGTGGACCGCCGACCGCTGCTGCACCCACGCCAGCGCGACCTGCGCCGGCGTGACCCCGTGCGCGGCCGCTATCCGCCGCACCGGAGCCAACAGCTCCGCGTTCGCCCGGGCGTTGTCGCCGGTGAACCGCGGCTGGTACCGGCGGAAGTCGCCCTCCGACAGCTCCGCCGAGGCGTCCGCGAAGGCGCCGGTCAGGAAGCCGCGCCCGAGCGGGGAGTACGGGACGAAGGCCACCCCCAGCTCCGCCGCCGCGCCCACCGCGCTGCGCTCGACGTCCCGGCTGAACAGCGACCACTCCGACTGGAGCGCCGCGATGGGATGCACCGCGTACGCCTCGCGCAGTTCGGCCCCGGTGACCTCGCTGAGCCCCAGGTGACGCACCTTCCCCTCGCGCACCAGCTCGGCCATGGCGCCCACCGACTCCGCGAGCGGCACGGCCGGGTCCCGGCGGTGCATGTAGTAGAGGTCCATGACGTCCGTGCCGAGCCGCCGCAGGCTGTCCTCCACGGCCCGGCGGACGTACGCCCGGTCGTTGCGGACGCCCCGGTGGTGGAGGTCGTCGGTGCGCTCGATGCCGAACTTCGTGGCGAGGGTGATCGCGTCCCGGTGGGCGGCCACGAAGGGAGCGAGGAACTCCTCGTTGGCGCCGCGCCCGTAGACGTCCGCCGTGTCGAAGAGCGTGACCCCGGCGTCCAGCGCCGCGTCGAGGGTCGCCCGGGCCGCCGTCTCGTCGGTGTCCCCGTAGAACTCGCTCATCCCCATGCAGCCGAGGCCCTGGACACCGACGACCGGGCCCCCCTCGCCCAGTTCGGTCCGCTCGATGGTGGTGTGCCGGTGCTGCTGGTTCTGCTCGTGCTGATCGTGCTCCGTCATGACCGTGCCTTCCCCGCGACCGTGCGCATCTCGTACATCCCGATCTTGAAATCCAGTACGCCGAGGGCGTCCGTCAGCTCCGTGATCCGGGACCGCACCGCGGTACGGGTGCGTTCCAGCAGCTCACGGCGTTGGTCGACGGTGTGCTCGCCCTCGCGGACCAGTTCGGCGTACCGGACCATGTCCGCCACCGACATGCCGGTGGCGCGCAGCTTGCCCACGAAGGACAGCCAGTCGAGGTCCCGGTCGCTGAACCGGCGCTGCCCCGAGTGCGAGCGGTCCACGTGCGGCATCAGGCCGATCCGCTCGTACCAGCGCAGCGTGTGCTGGGTCAGGCCGGTCCGGGCCTCGACCTCGCTGATCGTGTACCGCGTCTGCGTCAGGGTCATGGCTCCACGCTAAAACCTTGGAGTGCACTCCAAGCAAGTAGGCTCGGCCGCACGAACAGCGCGCACGACGCGGCGGGCACGAAGACCACGGGGACGGCAACGGCATGGACAGTCTGCGGATCATCGACACCTGGCCGGTACCGACCGCCGCGGCCGCCGTCGTGCGCGCCGACGGCACCCTGGTCGGCGCGCACGGACCCGTCGAGCAGCGCTTCCCGCTGGCCTCGGTCACCAAGCCGCTCGCCGCGTACGCCGCCCTCGTGGCGTACGAGGAGGGCGCGATCGAGCTGGACGAGCCGGCCGGCCCCGAGGGGTCGACGGTCCGTCACCTGCTCGCGCACACCAGCGGGCTGGCCTTCGACGAGCACCGCGTGATGGCCCCGCCCGGGCAGCGCCGGCTGTACTCCAACGCCGGTTTCGAGGTGCTCGGCGACCACATCGCGAAGGCGACCGGGATCCCCTTCGCCGAGTACCTGCACCAGGCCGTGTTCGAGCCGCTCGGCATGGCCTCCTCCGCCCTGGAGGGCTCGCCCGCGAAGGACGGCGTCTCCACCGTCGCCGACCTGGTGCGCTTCGCCGCCGAACTCCAGGCGCCGCGCCTGCTGGACGTGCGCACGGTCGCCGGGGCGACCTCCGTGGTCCACCCGGGCCTCAAGGGCGTGCTACCCGGCTACGGGCACCAGTCCCCCAACGACTGGGGCCTCGGCCTGGAGATCCGCGACGGCAAGTCCCCGCACTGGACGGGCCTGAACTCCTCGCCGCGCGCCTTCGGGCACTTCGGCCAGTCCGGCACCTTCCTGTGGGTGGACCCGGACGTCGGCGCCGCGTGCATCGCGCTGACGGACCGCGCGTTCGGCCCGTGGGCCGCGCAGGCCTGGACCCCGTTCACCGACGCGGTCCTCGCCGAACTGCGCGGCTAGCCGGCCGGCGGTTGGCGGGGCGTCACAGCGGCAGCTCCAGGATCAGCAGCTCCCCCGGGGAACCCGCGGTGACCTCCAGCCCCTTCTCGGCGGTGATCCGCGCCGAGTCCCCGGGGCCCAGCTCCTCCCCGTCGAGCCGCAGGTCCCCGCGGACCACGTGCAGGTAGACGCGTTCCGCGTCCGGTACGGGGACCCGCCGGCCCGCGGCCGGCCGCCGGACGTGCAGCACCGCGCCGGCCGCCGGTACCTCGTACGGGGTGCCGTCGGCGAGGCCGCGGACCAGGTCGTACGAGGGTTCCCCACCGGCGGCGAGCGGCGCCAGCCACAGCTGCACGAACCGCAGCGGCACCGCCCCGTCGTTGCGCTCCACGTGCCGGGCCCCGGATCCGGCGCCGAGCCGCTGCACGTCGCCGGGCCGCACCAGGCCCGTGCCGCCGTTGACGCCGTCCCGGTGCGTGAGCTCGCCCTCGACCACCCAGGTGAGGATCTCGGTGTTGCTGTGGGGGTGCTCGTCGAATCCCGCGCCGGGCGCGAGGCGCTCCTCGTTGCAGGCGAGCACCGGGCCGAAGCGGATGTTGTCCGGGTCGTAGAAGGACCCGAAGGAGAAGGCGTGCCCGGTGGTGATCCCGGCGCCCGGATCCCCTCCCGCGTACCGGTCGGCGGCTCGGCGTACATCAATCATGGGGGCCACCGTAGCCCGGGGGGCGGGCCCCGGCGCGGGACCGGAGTCCGCGCCGGGGCGCTGATAAGGCAGTCTTGTCCCGTGCCCCAACCCGAACGTGAGCAGTCACCCGAGACCCGTCCCGCGCATCCGGCCCACCCGCACGCGGCGACGCTGCGCCGGCTGGAGAAGTCCTCCGGCCGCCTCGCCGCCAACGCCATCGCGCGCATGGACGAGACC
The DNA here is from genome assembly GCF_055574495.1 of Streptomyces sp. NPDC029836. NCBI lineage: Bacteria > Bacillati > Actinomycetota > Actinomycetes > Kitasatosporales > Streptomycetaceae > Streptomyces > Streptomyces sp. NPDC029836. The sequence continues at coordinate 625,906 of NZ_JBVHZI010000002.1, forward strand.
CTTCCGTGGTACCGGGCGATGCCGCCGGAGAACCGGTCGTGGATCGGTCTGGTCGCCCAGGCCGGCATCGCCGCGTTCACGGAGTGGTTCCGGCACCCCGAGACCCCCCAGGCGATCTCCACCGACGTGTTCGGGACGGCTCCGCGAGAGCTGACCCGGGCGATCACCCTGCGTCAGACCGTCGAGATGGTGCGGACGACGATCGAGGTCATGGAGACCGCGATCGACGAGGTCGCGGCCCCCGGCGACGAGTCGATCCTGCGCGAGGCCCTGCTGGTCTACGCCCGGGAGATCGCCTTCGCGACCGCCCAGGTGTACGCGCAGGCCGCCGAGGCGCGCGGGGCGTGGGACGCCCGCCTGGAGTCACTCGTCGTGAACGCGGTGCTGTCGGGCGAGGCCGACGAGGGCGCCCTGTCGCGGGCCGCCGCGCTCGGCTGGAACTCACCGGAGCACGTGTGCGTCGTGCTGGGCACGGCGCCGGACGGGGACAGCGAGCTGACGGTCGAGGCGATCCGGCGCGCGGCCCGCCACCACAAGCTCCAGGTGCTGACCGGGGTGCTCGGCGACCGCCTCGTGGTGATCGCGGGCGGCAGTGACAATCCGATGCAGGTGGCGAAGTCGCTGATCGGGCCGTTCGCGGCGGGTGCGGTGGTGGCCGGGCCGGTCGTCCCGGACCTGTTGAACGCGACCAAGTCCGCCCAGGCGGCGGCGGCCGGCCTGAAGGCCTGTACGGCCTGGCAGGACGCGCCCCGACCGGTGCTGGCGGACGATCTCCTGCCGGAGCGCGCGATCGCGTCCGATCCCTCGGCCAGGGAGCAACTGGTGGAGGAGATCTACAGACCACTGGAGGAGGCCGGCTCCGCCCTCCTGGAGACGCTGAGCGTCTATCTGGAGCAGGCGAGCAGCCTGGAGGGGGCCGCGCGCATGCTGTTCGTGCACCCCAACACGGTGCGCTACCGGCTGCGACGTGTGACCGACGTCACCGGATGGTCGCCGTCCGATGTGCGTTCGGCGTTCACGTTGCGAATCGCCCTGATCCTGGGACGTCTGGCCGACGGGGATCCGCAGTCCTAGACTTTTGTCGGACATCAACAATTACCCCGACGGTTCTTCGTCCCTGTCCCCACGGGCGGCGGGGACCATCCACAAGAGAGAGTGTGAGGGTGCTCGTACTCGTCGCTCCAGGCCAAGGCGCTCAGACGCCCGGCTTCCTGACTCCCTGGCTCGAACTCCCCGGTGCCGCCGACCGCGTCGCCGGCTGGTCGGACGCCATCGGGCTCGACCTTGCCCACTACGGCACGAAGGCCGACGCGGACGAGATCCGTGACACGGCCGTGGCACAGCCGCTGCTGGTCGCAGCGGGTCTCCTGTCCGCTTCCGCGCTCGGCGCGTCCTCGGCGTTCGGCGCCGTGGCGGGCCACAGCGTCGGCGAGATCACCGCCGCCGCGGTCGCGGGCGTCCTGTCGGACGCGGACGCGCTGTCGTTCGTCCGGACCCGCGGTCTGGGCATGGCCGACGCGGCCGCCGTCACCGAGACCGGCATGGCCGCCGTCCTCGGCGGCGACCAGGACGTGGTCGTCGCACATCTGGAGAAGCTGGGGCTCACCCCGGCCAACATCAACGGAGCGGGCCAGATCGTGGCCGCCGGTACCGTCGAGCAGATCGCCGCCCTGGTGGACGAGAAGCCCGAAGGCTCCATGAAGGTCGTCGCCCTCAAGGTCGCGGGCGCCTTCCACACGCACCACATGGCCCCCGCGGTCGCCGAGCTGGAGAAGGCCGCCCAGGCCCTCACCCCGGCCGACCCGGTCCTGAAGTACGTGTCGAACAGGGACGGCCTCGTCATCGATTCGGGCGCCGACGTCGTCGCCCGCCTGGTCGGCCAGGTCGCGAACCCGGTCCGCTGGGACCTGTGCATGGAGACGTTCGCTTCGCTGGGCGTTTCCGGGATCGTCGAACTGTGCCCCGGTGGCACGCTGACGGGTCTGGCCAAGCGCGCCCTCAAGGGTGTGCCGAGCGTGGCCCTGAAGACCCCGGACGATCTCGAAAAGGCCGCGGCGCTCCTCGCCGAGCACGCGGCCTGAGAGAAGGAGCCCACACAGCATGTCCAAGATCAAGCCGGCCAAGGGCTCCCCGTACGCCCGCATCCTGGGCGTCGGCGGCTACCGTCCGACCCGCGTGGTGCCCAACGAGGTCATCCTGGAGACGATCGACTCGTCCGACGAGTGGATCCGGTCCCGGTCCGGCATCGCCACGCGCCACTGGGCCGGGCCGCACGAGACGGTCGCCCAGATGTCGGTGGAGGCCTCCGGCAAGGCGCTGGCCGATGCCGGGATCGCGCCGGAGCAGATCGGCGCCGTGATCGTCTCGACGGTCTCGCACTTCAAGCAGACCCCTGCCGTGGCGACGGAGATCGCGCACCGGGTCGGCGCGGTGAAGCCCGCCGCGTTCGACATCTCCGCGGGCTGTGCCGGTTTCGGCTACGGTCTGACCCTCGCCAAGGGCATGGTCGTCGAGGGTTCGGCGCAGTACGTCCTCGTCATCGGCGTCGAGCGGCTCTCGGACCTGACCGACCTGGAGGACCGCGCGACGGCCTTCCTGTTCGGTGACGGTGCGGGCGCCGTGGTCGTGGGCCCCTCGGACGAACCGGCCATCGGCCCCACGGTGTGGGGTTCGGAGGGCGACAAGTCCGACACCATCAAGCAGACCGTGCCGTGGGACGAGTACCTCGGCAAGGGCGGCGGGGAGAAGTTCCCGGCCATCACGCAGGAGGGTCAGGCGGTCTTCCGCTGGGCCGTCTTCGAGATGGCCAAGGTGGCCCAGCAGGCGCTCGACGCCGCCGGGATCACCGCCGAAGACCTGGACGTCTTCATTCCGCACCAGGCGAACATGCGGATCATCGACTCGATGGTGAAGACTCTCAAGCTGCCGGAACACGTCACGGTCGCCCGTGACGTGGAAACCACCGGCAACACGTCGGCCGCCTCGATCCCGCTCGCTATGGAGCGGCTCCTGGCGACCGGAGCGGCGAAGAGCGGCGACACCGCGCTCGTCATCGGCTTCGGGGCGGGACTCGTCTACGCCGCGACGGTCGTTACCCTCCCCTAGGGTCGGAATCCGTTCCGCCCCTGATCAACCCATTCAGCTATAGAAGGAGCGCCACATGGCCGCCACCCAGGAAGAGATCGTCGAAGGTCTCGCCGAGATCGTCAACGAGATCGCCGGCATCCCGCAGGAGGACGTCCAGCTCGACAAGTCCTTCACCGACGACCTGGACGTCGACTCCCTGTCCATGGTCGAGGTCGTCGTCGCCGCCGAAGAGCGCTTCGACGTCAAGATCCCGGACGAGGACGTCAAGAACCTCAAGACGGTCGGCGACGCCGCGGACTACATCCTGAAGAACCAGGCCTAAAGCCTGCCGAGCGTTTGTCGCCACCTGGCGGTGGCGCCGTGACAATTCAGCACCCCCTGAGACGTGGAGAAAGAATTCCTGTGAGCCCGACCAATCGCACCGTGGTCGTCACCGGTATCGGCGCAACCACTCCGCTGGGTGGCGACAGCGCTTCGACCTGGGAAGGCCTGCTCGCCGGCCGGTCCGGTGTCACGCCCCTGGAGGGCGAGCGGTTCGCCGAACTTCCGGTCCGCATCGCCGCGCAGGCTGCCGTGGATCCGAGTGAGGTACTGCCCCGCCCCCTGGCCCGCAAGCTCGACCGATCGGCGCAGTTCGCCGTCATCGCCGCCCGTGAGGCCTGGGCGGACGCCGGGTACACCGCGCCGGCGGGCGAGGACGAGTCGATCGTTCCCGAGCGACTGGGCACCGTGATCGCCTCCGGCATCGGCGGCGTCACCACGCTGCTCGACCAGTACGACGTACTGAAGGAAAAGGGTGTGCGCCGGGTCTCCCCGCACACCGTCCCCATGCTCATGCCGAACGGCCCGTCGGCCAACGTCGGCCTGGAGGTCAACGCCCGCGCCGGTGTGCACACCCCGGTCAGCGCGTGCGCGTCGGGCGCCGAGGCCATCGGCTACGCCGTCGAGATGATCCGTACGGGCCGTGCCGACGTGGTCGTCGCCGGCGGTACGGAGGCGGCGATCCACCCGCTGCCGATCGCCGCGTTCGCCAACATGATGGCGATGTCGAAGAACAACGAGGACCCGACCGGCGCCTCCCGTCCGTACGACAAGGGCCGTGACGGCTTCGTCCTCGGTGAGGGCGCGGGCGTCGTGGTGCTGGAGTCCGCCGAGCACGCCGCGAAGCGCGGCGCCCGCGTCTACTGCGAGGTGCTGGGCCAGGGCCTGTCCGCGGACAGCCACCACATCGCGCAGCCGGAGCCGACGGGCCGCGGCGTGGCGGCCGCGGTGCAGAACCTGCTCGACAACACCAACCTGGACCCGTCCGAGCTGGTGCACCTGAACGCGCACGCCACCTCGACCCCGCAGGGCGACACGGCCGAGCTGAAGGCCCTGCGCAAGGTCCTGGGCGACGACCTCGACCACATCGCGATCTCCGCGACGAAGTCGATGACCGGTCACCTGCTGGGCGGCGCGGGCGGCATCGAGACGGTCGCCACCGTCCTCGCGCTGTACCACCGGATCGCCCCGCCGACGATCAACGTCACCGAGCTCGACGACGACATCGACGCGGACATCGTGCGCGGCGAGCCGCGCAAGCTGCCCGTCGACGGCCCGATCTCGGCGATCAACAACTCGTTCGGCTTCGGCGGTCACAACGTGACGCTCGCGTTCCGCAGCGTCTGATCCGCGGTCCCGTACGACGTGAAGGGCCCCGCCCGGCTGCTGCCGGGCGGGGCCCTTCACGTACCGACCTCGGGCGGGGCCGTCAGACGACCTGGTGGAGCCAGCGGACCGGGGCGCCCTCGCCGGCGTACCGGAAGGGTTCCAGTTCGTCGTCCCAGGGCTTGCCGAGGAGTTTGGCGATCTCGGCTTCCAGGTTGGTCTCGCCGCGTACGGAGCGGGCGAGGGCGGCGCGCAGCCGGTCCTCGGGGATCAGGATGTCGCCGTGCATGCCGGTGACGGCGTGGAAGATGCCGAGTTCCGGGGTGGAGCTGTAGCGCTCGCCCTCGGCGGTCGGACAGGGTTCGGCGGTCACTTCGAAGCGGAGCAGGTGCCAGCCGCGCAGCGCGGAGGCGAGTTGGGAAGCGGTGCCCGCCTCGGCCTGCCAGGAGAACTCGGCTCTCCAGGTGCCGGGGGAGGCGGGCTGACGGATCCAGTCGAGGTTCACCCGCACCCCGAGCACGCCCGCCACAGCCCATTCCACGTGCGGGCAGAGCGCGCGCGGCGCGGAATGCACGTACAGAACTCCACGTGTCGTCACCGGGACCTCCAGTGTGGGACGAGGTCGGGAATAAACTCCATAAAACGGACAGTATGTGACGTGATGTAATGTAACGGAAATTATTTGACATTGCGCATCGGCACTGGCGGCCGAAACGCCACGGGAAAAAGCTACCGTGCGCCAAGGGTCATGGTGTGACGTACGGTCGCTCGGAGGCCGTCGAACGCCGAGCATTCACTCAGCAGGACGTCCCCGGAGGACCGGGGGCGACGAGGGAGGACCACCCCATGCGCACCACCGCTCCGCGCCGCCGCGCGCGCCGGGCCCTCGCGGGCGCGGGCGTGGCGGTGGCCGCCCTGGCCGCGTCCCTCACGGCCTGCGACGGGAGCGGTCCGGCGGACGGGGGCGAGCGGGGGGCGCAGTCCGCGCCGCGCTGGAACACGGCGCCCACCTCGATCGCGGCCGTCGGCGATTCCATCACCCGGGGCTTCGACGCGTGTTCGGTGCTGGCGGACTGCCCGGAGGCGTCCTGGGCGACCGGGAACGACCCCTTGGTCCGCTCCCTCGCCGCGCGCCTGTTGGGCGAGGCGCAGGCGCCGTCGCGCAGCTGGAACTACGCGGTGACCGGCTCCCGGATGGCGGACCTGTCGGCGCAGCTGACCGCGGCGGCCGCACACAAGCCCGACCTGGTCACGGTGATGGTGGGCTCGAACGACGCCTGCCGGCCGACGGCTTCGTCGATGACCCCGGTGGCGGAGTTCCGCGACGGGTTCGACAAGGCCCTCAAGGAGCTGCGGGCGGCCTCGCCGGCCTCCCAGGTGTACGTGTCCTCCGTGCCCGACCTGCAACGGTTGTGGGAGCAGGGCAAGGACACCCCGATGGTGCGGCAGATCTGGAAGCTGGGGATCTGTCAGTCCATGCTGGCCGAACCGCTGTCGGTGACCGCCCGGGCCACGGCCCGCCGGGAGCAGGTGCGGGCGCGGGTGGTCGAGTACAACGAGGTCCTGCGCGAGGTCTGCGGGAAGGACGCGCTGTGCCGCTACGACGGTGGCGCGGTGTTCCAGTACCCGTTCGCGGCGGATCAGTTGAGCCACTGGGACTGGTTCCACCCGGGCAAGGGCGGGCAGGCACGGTTGGCCGAACTGGCCCACCGGCAGGTGACGGCGGCCGAGCCGCCGCGTTGACGCGGAGGACCGGAGGCGGGTGTCAGGTCCCACCTCCGGTCCGTTCCGGGGCCGCGCGAGGGTCGACTTCAGGCCATTCGGCCTCTCGGCGTGTCGGGCGGCGGAGGGCGCGGGGTCCGCGCCGGGGCCGCCGGGTCGCGCGACGGCGGTTCGGGTGACGGCGCGTCACGCGCCGGGCCCGGTCCGCCCGGGTCAGGTCGAGCCGAGCCGAGCCGGGTCCGCGCGGCTCAGGCCAGGTCGAGCGTGGCCGTCAGACGCGTGTCGGCGTACGAGCGGCTCGCGCGGACCTCGTAGCGGCCGCCGATCCGACGCCAGTCGCGGGCCTCCTCGTCCCAGATCTCGAAGGTGCGGGCAGGCAGGGCGATGTCCACCTCGACGCTCTCCCCGGGGCCGGCGTCGACGCCCGCGAAGCCGGCCAGCCAGCCGGCGGGCCGCTCCACGCTGTCGGCGACGGGCGCCAGGTAGATCTGGACGACCTCGCGGCCCGGCCGGGTGCCGGTGTTGGTGAGCCGGACCCGCACGCCCTCGGGGCCGGCCTCCAGGGATTCGTACGCCCAGTCCGTGTAGCCGAGCCCGTGTCCGAAGGGGTAGGCGGGCACGACGGAGTGGGCCTCGTAGGCCCGGTAGCCGATGAGGAGCCCCTCCGCGTACTCCAGGCGCCCCCCGGTCGGGATCACCTCGGTGACGGGCGCGTCGGCGAGGGCGACGGGCCAGGTGGTGGGCAGGCGCCCGCCGGGCTCGGCGTCCCCGAGGAGCACGTCGGCCAGCGCGGCCCCGCCCTCCTGCCCGGGGAACCAGGTCAGCAGGACCGCGGCGACCTCCTCGCGCCAGGGCAGCTCCACCGGGGAGCCCGCGTTGACCACGACGACGGTGTTCGGGTTCACGGCGGCGACGGCCCGCACCAGGTCGTCCTGGCGGCCCGGCAGGGCGAGGTCCTCGCGGTCGAATCCCTCGGACTCGACCCGCTCGGTGGTGGCGACGACCACGATGGCGGTGTTGGCGTTCCGGGCGGCCTCCACGGCCTCGGCGATCAGGTCGTCGGCGTCGCGCCGCGGGCCGAGGTGGAGCAGCGAGAACATGATCGCCTTGAGCGGCATCGCCCCCGTGTCGGGGACCTGGTAGGTCAGCGACACCTCCACGGGCTGCCCCTCGGTCAGCGGGATCCGGGCGCGCTCGCTGGGGGCACCGAAGAAGGCCTCGAAGGGGTCGGCCTCGTCGCCCGGTTCTTGGACGCCCTCCCACAGGAGCTGACCGTCGACGGTGAGGGCGAAGGCGCCCAGTCCCCGTGTGCCGAAGGCGTGGTCGCCGCTCTCGCGCGGCAGGAAGGTGCCGGTGACCTCGATGCTCGCCATGGTCCCGTACGAGACGCCCGCGGGCAGGTCCTCGCCGATCCACTGGACCTGGCCGCTCGGCAGGCCGCCCTCGCCGAGGACGGCGCCGGAGGCGTCGCGGCAGACGGCCCGCAGGGTGAAGCCCGTGTCGGCGGGGGCGAGCTCGTCGCTCGGGTCGGCGCCGACGGCGAAGGTCAGGGCGCCCTCCGGGAGGGCCGCGGTGAGGCCGCCCAGCGGGGTGATCAGCCGCTCGGGGAACACGGTGGCGCTGCCGCCGCCGAGGATGCGCGCGTCGCGGGCGGCGGCGCCGAGCAGGGCGACGGTACGGCCGCCGGCGAGCGGCAGCGCGCCGCCCTCGTTGCGTACGAGGACGAAGCCTCGGGCCGCGATCTCCCGGGCCAGGGCCTGCCCGTCCACGGCGTCCGGCACCTCGGTGACCGCGGGCGGGGCGCCCTCCAGGACGCCCACGCGGGCGGCGAGGCGCAGGACGTTGCGCACGGCGGAGTCCACCGCGGACTCGGGGACCTCGCCGGCCCGGACGGCCGCGGCGAGGGCGGGGCCGTAGACGGTGTCGGGGCCCGGCATGGCCACGTCGAGGCCGCCGAGGATGTCACCGGTGGTGGAGCGGGCCGCCATCCAGTCGGAGACGTTGTACCCGTCGAAGCCCCACTCGTCGCGCAGGACCTCGTTGACCAGGTGGGCGTTCTCGGTCATCGAGGTGCCGTTGATCCGGTTGTAGGAGGTCATGATCCCCCACGGGTGGGCGTTGGCCACGATGGCCTCGAAGGGCGCCAGGTACAGCTCGCGCAGCGGGCGCGGGGCGATGACGCAGTCGACGGTGAAGCGCTCGGTCTCCGCGTCGTTGCCGACGAAGTGCTTGACGGTGGTGCCGACCCCGCCGTCCTGCACGCCGTTGACGTAGCCGCTGCCGATCTCGCCGGTCAGGTACGGGTCCTCGGAGTAGCACTCGAAGTGCCGCCCGCCGAGCGGCGAGCGGTGCAGGTTGACGGTCGGCGCCAGGAGGACGTGGACGCCCTTGCGGCGGGCCTCCTGGGCCAGCAGGCGGCCCGCCCGGCGGGCGAGGGCCGGGTCCCAGGACGCGGCCAGGGCCGTCGGCGAGGGCAGGGCGATCGACGGGTCGTCGGCGGTCCAGCGCACGCCGCGCACGCCGATGGGGCCGTCGGACATGATCAGGGAGCCGAGGCCGATCTCGGGGAGGGCGGGCAGGGACCACATGTCCTGACCGGCCAACAGGCGGGTCTTGGTGTCGAGGTCCAGCTTGCCGAGCGCCGCCTCCACGGCGTCCTCGCGGATCCGGTCCCCGCTCGGGTCGCGGGTCTCGTTCCGGATCTCGTTCCGGATCTCGTCGCGGGTCCGGTCGCCGTTCTGGGCAGCATCGGTCACGGCCGTGCCTCCTCGTTGGGTGCGGTGCGGTGGGTGCGGTGGCCCCATGGTGGACCCGTTGCCTGGTGAACGGTAGGGTTCGTGATGGGTTCGTGACATTCGAATGCCGTACGGTCCTGCTGGCGGGCGAAACGGAAGGGGTGCCGGCGATGGCCAGGGCGAGGAGCGAGGAGCGGCGCGGCGAGATCGTCCGCGCGGCGGTCGAGGTGATCGCGGAGCGGGGGTACCGGGGCGCCGCCCTGGGTGCGGTCGCCGAGCGCGTGGGGCTGACCCAGCAGGGGCTGCTGCACTACTTCCCGACCAAGGAGTCCCTGCTCGTGGCGGTGCTGGAGGAACGCGACCGCTGGGACACCGGGGGCGGCTCGCGCGTCGCGGGCGGCGCCTGGCGGCTGGACCTGCTGGATTCGCTGGTCGAGTACAACGCCATGCGGCCCGGCATCGTGCAGACCTTCTCCGCGCTGCTGGGCGAGAGCGTGACCGACGGCCACCCGGCCCGGGACTTCTTCACCGAGCGCTACGCGCAGGTGCGCGGCGAGATGGCGGCGGTGCTGCGCACCGAGTTCGGGGAGCGACTGCCCTCGGGCCTGACCCCGGAGGAGGCCGCCCCGCTGCTGACGGCGGTGATGGACGGCCTCCAGTACCAGTGGCTCCTCGCCCCCGAATCGGTGGACATGCCCGCCGCGTTCCGCTCCTTCCTGACCCTGCTCCGGGGTCCCGGGCCCGCCAACTGACCCGGCCGGACGTGCGGATACCTTGATCGGCGACCAAGTCGTCCGAGAACGGGGAGTTTTCATGAGCACGTCCGCAGTACTGAGGAGGGGCGCGGGGGTCCTGACCGCCCTGCTGCTCGCCACCGGCCCGGGGGCGCCGTCGGCCAGCGCCGCCACGACGCCGTACCAGGTCATGTCCTGGAACATGTGCGGCTCGCAGCGCGCCACGTGGCACTGCGAGGGCACCGGTACGCCGCAGCAGAAGATCGACGTGGTGAAGGGCCAGGTCCGGGACCAGGGCGTGCGGGCCGTACTCCTCCAAGAGGTCTGCGAGGACGACCTCACCGCCCTGATGACCCAGTTGGGCCCGGACTGGACGAAGAGCTTCGCCCCGTACCAGTGGTCCCAGGGCGCCGCCGGCAAGTGGAACAGCCGCTGCGGCGAGGACACCGGGCGGGCCGACCGGATCGGTACCGCGATCGTGCTCAAGGGGCAGCTGACGGACGCCCGGGAGTACCCGACGACGCAGCCGTACGTCGGCCAGCAGCGGCCCTTCCAGTGCGCCACGTCGGCGGAGCTGAAGGTCCGGTTGTGCAACGTCCACCTCTCGCCGCTGGGCAGCAACCCGGACCACCCGACGTGGGACTACCGGGACGACCAGCTCAAGGAGATCAAGGCGGTCGTGAACACCTTCCCGGGCACGGTCTTCGGCGGGGACTTCAACGCCCTCTCCCCCGACTCCACGAACCCCAAGGACGCCTGGGTCTGGCCCGCCGGTCTCTACACCGCACGCCCCGAACTGGACGGCGGCTACCGGGAGTGCGACCAGAGCGGCACCGCGCGCACCGGGCGGGCCACGCACGGCTCCGGCGCGAAGATCGACTACCTGTTCAGCAGCGAGGTCCGGCGCGGATGCGCGGTGACCGACTCGCCGTACTCCGACCACCACGTCGTGGTCGAGTCCCTGGAGGCGCGGTTCGTCGCGTCGCCGGTCAAAACGGCCGGGGCCGGCACGTGAGGATCGCCGCCGCGCAACTGAGCTGCGTCCCCGCCGACATCGGGGCCAACGCCGCGCGGGCGGCGGGCCTGGCCGCCGCCGCCCGCGCACAGGACGCCGAGCTGGTCGTGTTCCCCGAGTTCACGCTCACCGGTTACGAACTGGAGGCGCTCGCCGCCGATCCGGGGCTGTGGACCGCCGCCGACGACCCCCGCCTGGACCCGCTGCGCTCCGCGGGCGTCGCCGTCGCGGTCAACGTGGCGCTGCCGGCCGCCGACGGGGGCCGGCCCTTCATCGCGACGCTGGTGTACGGCGCGGACGGCGCGCTGCTGACCACGTACCCGAAGCAGCACCTCTACCAGCGGGAACACGACGCCTTCCGGGCCGGCACCGGCGACGGACGCTTCGAACTCGGCGGCATCCGCTTCTCGTTGGGCGTCTGCTACGACAACCACTTCCCGGAGCTGACCGGCCGGGCGGCGGCCGACGGCTGCCGGGTCCACCTGGCGAGCACCCTGTACGGCTCGGGCGACGGGATCGCCGAACGGGCCCGGATCTACCCGGGCATCGCCCGGGACCACGGCCTGTACGTGGTCCTCGCCAACCACGTCGGCCCGGCCGGGCGGTGGACGGGCTGCGGCCGTTCGGCCGTGTGGGCCCCGGGCGGGACGCTGCTCGCGGAGGCGGGCCCGACGCGGGAGGGCGTGGTGACGGCGGAGGTGCCCGCCGAGGGCCCCGCCCGGCCCACCGCCTGACGGGAGCCGCCCGACGGGACCGCCCGCGCCGCCGCCCGACCCGTCGGGCGGCGGTCAGCCGGCGGCGGCCGGAGCAGGGGTAGGTAGGAGGTGTCGGCTGCCCCAGGCGCCCAGCGCCTCCAGGGCCGTGTTCAGTTCCTGGCCGAGGGGGGTCAGCGAGTACTCCACCCGGGGCGGGACCTCGTCGTACACCTCCCGGTGGACGATTCCGTCCGCCTCCAGCTCGCGCAGTTGCGCGGCGAGGACCTTCTCCGAGACGCCCGGGACCAGTCGGCGCAGCTCGCCGAAGCGCCGCCCCGGATGCTGGTCCAACTCCCACAGCAGCGAGACCTTCCACTTGCCGTCGATCACCGACATCGCCGCGGCGATCCCGCAGTGATCCGCCCCGGGCCTGCGTGTCAGCGCCATCGCGCACCCCTCCCCACCTGCTCGCTCACTTCGAGGTAACCACCCACTCCGAAGTGCGTACTTGAGCGGTTCACCGCCTGCCACCAGGCTAAACGGCATGACCGACACGCACACCCCGCAGACCCCGCTCACCCTCCTCGGCCTCGGCGCCATGGGGACCGCCCTCGCCCGCACCTGGCTCGCCGCCGGGCACCCGCTCACCGTCTGGAACCGCACCGCCGCCAAGGCCGAGGCCCTGGCCCCCGAAGGCGCCCTCGTCGCCGCCGACCCCGCCGCCGCGGTCGCGGCGAACGACCTGATCGTGCTCTGCCTGCTGGACGACGAGTCGGTCGACGCCGCCCTCGACGGCGTCGACCTGAACGGCAAGGACCTGGTCAACCTCACCACCGGCACCCCCGCCGAGGGCCGGGCCCGAGCCGCCTGGGCGCAGGCCCGCGGCGCCCGCTTCCTGGACGCCGGGATCATGGGCACGCCATCGATGATCGGCGCCCCGACGGCCGGCGGCTACGTCTTCTACAGCGGCTCGCGCGCCCTGTTCGACACCCACCGGGGCGCCCTGGAGGTCCCGGCCGGGGCCCGCTTCGTCGGCGAGGACCCGGGGCACGCGGCCCTGCACGACGTGGCGCTGCTCAGCGCGATGTACGGGCTGTTCGCGGGGATCTCGCACGCCTACGCCCTGATCGAGGGCGAGGACATCGCCCCCGCGAGCCTGTCCCCGCTGCTGTCCGAATGGCTGGGCGCGATGGGGTTCTTCGTCGGCGGCGCCGCCGAGCGGCTGGCCTCCCGGGACTTCACCTCCGGGGTCGAGTCCAACCTGGCCATGCAGGTCGCGGCCGGTGCGACCCTGCTGACGACCGCCGCCGAGCAGGGCGTCAGCGCCGAGCTGATCACCCCGTACCTGGACCTGATGCGGGAGCGACTGGCCGCCGATCCGGCCGCCCACGCGGGCGAGGACACCACCGGGGCGATCACCCTGCTGCGCCGCAGGGCGGCGTGACGCTCCGGTCCGCGGGCCTACGCGTACGAGGACGGCGGCGGGCCGAAGCCCGGGACCGGGGGCGCCTGGCCGAACCCGCCGGGCCCACCCTTCGCGTCCGGCGCCCCGCCCGTCGGGGGCTCCTCGTCGGCGCCGACCAGTTCGCGGGCCATCAGGGTCGCCCCGGCCACCGCGCCCGGCATCAGGAACACGGCGATGAACGGGACGAGGAACACCAGCACCAGCGGCACCCCGAAGCCGAGGGCCAGCGCGCGGCGCCCGCGCAGCAGGGTCAGCTGTTCGTCGAGGTCCACGCGGCGCCGCTGGAGGGCGACGGAGGTGAGCTCCTGGGTGAGGAAGAAGCCGGAGACGCAGAACCCGAGGGCGGGGACGACGGTCTGGCCGATCACGGGGATGAAGCCGAGGGCGAACAGCAGGATGCCGAACAGGGCCACGCGCAGCAGCAGCCGCAGGCTGTCCCGGGCGGAGATCCAGAGGTCCGCCCACAGGGAGCGGCCCGACTCGGGGACCTCGCCGCCCTCGGTCCGGTCCACCTGCTCGGAGAGCGACTCGTAGAAGGGCTGGCCGACCAGCAGGGTCACCGCGGTGAAGGTGATCACGGCGAGGAACAGGCCGAGGGCGAAGACCAGCGCGGTCAGCGTGCCGCGGAAGACGTCGAGCCACGGCGAGGACCAGTCCGAGGCGAAGGGCGTCGCCCAGGCGGTGAAGTCGTCGGCGCCGTGGAACAGCCCGATCAGCGCGCCGACGTACAGCACCAGCGCGACGAGGCCCGGCAGCAGGCCGAAGCCCAGCCAGCGGCCGTGTCCGAACACCCATCGCTGTCCGGCCAGCAAGTACCGGAAGCCCCCCGCAAGATCACGCATGGGGTCAGTTTACGGCGAAGGCCGCACCCCTCCGGGAGGGGTGCGGCCTTCGCCGCGTACGGCGGGTGTCAGACGGCCAGCTCGACCGTGATGTTGCCGCGGGTCGCCTTGGAGTACGGGCAGACCTGGTGGGCCTTCTCGATGAGGTCCTTGGCGGTGGCGGCGTCCACGTTGGGGATCACGGCGGAGATCTTGACGATCAGGCCGAAGCCGTCGTCGTTCTTGCCGATGCCGACCTCGGCGGTGACGGTGGAGCCGGAGATGTCGGCGTTCTCGTTCTTCGCGACGACACCGAGGGCACCCTGGAAGCAGGCGCTGTAGCCGGCGGCGAACAGCTGCTCGGGGTTGGTGCCCTCGCCGTTGCCACCGAGCTCCTTCGGCGGGTTCACGACGACGTCGAGCGTGCCGTCGCTGGTGGCGACGCGGCCGTCACGGCCGTTCTCGGCGGTGGCCACGGCGGTGTACTTGACGTCGGACTGGGTGATGGACATGAAAGCAAATCCTCCGGATGAATCGCCGTGATGCGCGCCCACGATCACGACGGTGTGCAGTGAGCCTAACCGGTGAAGGAAACGATCATCTTTCCGGTGTTCTCGCCGCGGAGCATTCCGAGGAAGGCCGAGGTGGCGTTCTCGACGCCTTCGACGACCGTCTCGTCGTAGCGGAGCTCGCCGGAGTTCAGCCAGCCGGCCACGTCCTGGACGAACTGCTGCTGGAGGTCGGAGTGGTCCCCGACGAGGATGCCCTGGAGCCGCAGCCGCTTGCCGATGACCATCATCAGGTTGCGCGGGCCCGGTGCGGGCTCGGTGTCGTTGTAGCCGGCGATGGCGCCGCAGAGGGTGGCGCGGCCGTGGACGTTCAGCGAGGAGATCGCTGCCTCCAGGTGGTCTCCGCCGACGTTGTCGAAGTAGACGTCGATGCCTTCGGGGGCGGCGGCGCGCAGCTGCTCGGCGACGGGGCCGTTCTTGTAGTTGAAGGCGGCGTCGAAGCCGTACTTCTCGGTGAGGAGCGTCACCTTCTCGTCCGAGCCGGCGGAGCCGATCACCCGGGAGGCGCCCTTGATCTTCGCGAACTGGCCGACGAGACCGCCGACGGCACCGGCGGCGCCGGAGACGAAGACGGCGTCGCCCTCCTTGAAGGAGGCGACCTCGAAGAGGCCCGCGTAGGCGGTCAGGCCGGGCATGCCGAGGACGCCGAGGTAGGCGGAGAGCGGGGCGAGCTTCGCGTCGACCTTGGTGGCGTACTTCGCGTCGAGCTCCGCGTACTCGCGCCAGCCGAGGTGGTGCAGGACGTGGTCGCCGACGGCGAAGCCCTCGGCGGCGGAGGCGACGACCTCGCCGACCGCACCGCCCTGCATCGGCTCGTCGAGCTGGAAGGGCGGTACGTAGGACTTGGTGT
This sequence comes from Streptomyces sp. NPDC029836, assembly GCF_055574495.1. Taxonomy (NCBI): domain Bacteria; kingdom Bacillati; phylum Actinomycetota; class Actinomycetes; order Kitasatosporales; family Streptomycetaceae; genus Streptomyces; species Streptomyces sp. NPDC029836. The sequence continues at coordinate 641,246 of NZ_JBVHZI010000002.1, forward strand.
CGTTCATCCGGCCTCGCATGTACGGGTCGACGGACATGTGCAGGTTGCGGACCAGGATCCGGCCGGGCGCGGGCTCGGCGGACACCGGAACCTCGCGCAGGGCGAAGTCCTCGGCGACGGGCCAGCCCTGCGGGCGGCGGACGAGGTGCCATTCGCGGCTGACGGCAGGGATCTCGGACATGGGGCACTCCTGATGACCTGAGGGGGAGGACGGTGTCGCACCCGAAAGTGCTTCACCACATGAAACAACCATGCAGCTGGATATTTCATGTTGTCAAGTAAATGGGTACGCTGGTGTCATGCCCAGTCGTCGCACAGACCCAGTGACCCTTGAGGTCGTCGAGCTCATCGGCGACGTCGTGGCCCGCTACCACATGGAGTACGAGGACGCCGCCGCGCGCCACCAGCTCACGGGAGCCCAGGCCCGGGTACTGGCGCTGCTGTCCATGGAGCCGCTGCCCATGCGCCGCATCGCGCAGAAGCTGCGCTGCGAGCCGTCCAACGTGACCGGCATCATCGACCGGCTGGAGACCCGCGGCCTGGTCGAACGCCGTCCGGACCCGGCCGACCGCCGGGTGAAGCTGGCCGCGCCCACGCAGGAGGGCCTGCACACGGCGGAGCGACTGCGCGAGTCCCTGGACTTCGCCCGCGAGCCCTTGGCCGGGCTGTCGGCGGACGAGCGCACGGCGCTGCGGAACCTGCTCAGGAGGATGCTGGGCTGACCGCCCGGCGGCTCACCAGCAGAACAGCCAGCAGTCGTCGTCCTCGGTGGGCGTCGGCTTGGGGGTCGGCTTCGCCGGCTTGGTCTTCGTGGGCGTGGGCTGCGGCGGATTCGACGTCGCGGAGGTGCTCGGCGCGGGCTGCGCGGGCCTCGAAGGCCGTACGGAGACCCCGCCCCCGGTACTGCTCTGCGAGGGCTCCGGTTTCGCCGAGGCGGAGGCCTGCGCCGCCGATCCGGACGGGGACGCGCTCGGCGACCCCGCGGGCCCGGCCGACTTCGCGGCGCCCGCGGTGGACTTCGCCGTCCCGGCGCCCCCGCCCGCCTTGGCCGACGGCGCCGCACCGGTGGTCAGGGTCGGCGCCGGAACCGCCTGCTGCGGCTCCGTCTCGTCCTTCATGACGACCTTGGCGGCGCGGTCGACGCCATCGTCCTCGGTCACGATCCGGGCCACCGCGATCGAGCTGCCGGCCGCGAGCGCCAGCCCGAGGCCCACGGACAGCACGGTGCGCCGGGTCCGTCGGCGGCCGCCGGCCCGCCGACGGGCACCGGCCCTGCCCTCGTCCGGGCCGGACAGCACCACGAGCGAGTCGGCGAACACCTCCGACAACGCGGCGGGTGGGTCGGAGCCGGGCGGCACGGCAGGGGGCACTGCCCCCGTGGTCGGCGCGGCGGGTATCAGGTGGGCGGCCGGAGTTCCGCAGCCGGCGCACGCGAGTGCGCCGTTGAGGTGCCTCCGACAGGCGTGGCAGTAGTCCATGGCGCCCGCAGGCTACGCGGTCGACCGCGACTTCCGCATCGCGGGTTCGTAAGGATCCTGTGTGGAATCTTTGCCTCCATGACTGCGCACCCGCGTCCCGGCGCCCGCACGACCTTCGGCCCGACCGCGTTCCAGCTGGTCCTGCTGCGCCGGATGGCCGACTTCCAGCCCGACCTCGCCGAGCAGGCCCGGCTGCGCACGGGCGCCGGCCTCGCCGAGCAGCGCGAGGCCAACAAGCGCTGGCAGGCCATGGTCCGCTCGCCCCGCTCCCGCGGCGCCCTGGCCCGCTACCGCTCCGTGCTCGGGCCGGCGGAGTCCGTGGAGCGACGGACCATCGGCGACCTGGAGTGCGAGGCGCTGCTGTGGGCGCTCCCCCTCTGGCCGGAGCTGCGCTTCGAGGTGCTGGCCGCGCCGGACGGGGCGGTGTGGAACGAGTGGCTGGTCCGGGCCCCGGGCCTGCCGGGGCCCGTCCTGGAGACGGCCGCCGACCTGCGGCCCTGGTCGGCGACGGTGGACGAGGTCGCGCGGGCCTTCGCCCCGGCGCTACCCATGGAGGGCACCGCCCCGACCCGCCTGCGCCTCGCGTTCACGGCGTCGGGCCGCCCCCGCGTGGCGGAGTTCACGTACGGACTGCTCCAGCGGGTGGTCGACGTCGACGGCGGGGCGCCCGGGGCGGCCTGAGCGCGAGCGGGTCAGGAGGCGAGGAAGGCGCGGACTCCGGCCGAGGTGGCGTCATCGCCGAGCAGGTCGTTGTGGTCCAGGCAGCCGACCGGCGTGTTGGTCGCGCCGGTGAGCGGGACGCTGCTGTCGGGGTTGACGATCTCGTCGCACTCCGACCAGAAGGTCGCGTACCGCACCTCCCCCGGGGTCTCGTCCCCGGCGGCCAGGTTCTTCACGACGTAGGAGCCGGGGGTCATGTCCCGGCACGCCTGGTCCCACAGGGCGCAGGCCCAGGCGGTGGAGGTGCCGCGGTTGGGGCCGGCCAGCGAGATCCAGCGCCCGACGGTCGCGCCGCCGCCGCCGTACTTGACGTACCAGCGGCTGACGAGGGATCCGAAGGAGTGGCCGACGATGTCGACCCGGGCGGCGCCGGTCTGCCGGCGGACCTGGTCGACGTACGCGGCGAGGCGTCCGGAGAGGACCTCGTTGACGGACTGGTGGGTGTCGTAACCCCACGAGAACAGCTCCGAGTCGGTGTACCCGTCGGCCTTCAGGTCCTCCCGCAGGGATCCCCAGACGCCCGGGTCGGCGTTGTAACCGTGGACGAGGACCACCGGTTTGCGGACGGCGGCGGGCGCGGCGCCGGCTTGGGCGCCGCCGGCGGCCGCGTGGGCCGGCAGGGGCGCGAGCAGGGCGGCGCAGAGCGCCAGGAGCGCGAGGATCGTCTGGCGGGGCGTCAGCATCGGGTCCCCTTTACCTTGTTACGCGCCAGTAGCGCGGACGTGCGCGCATCCTGCGGCCTGTCGGTACAGAAATCCACCCCCGTGCAGCACCTCCGGACCCGTGCGACCCACCCCGCCCGGAGCATTCCAACGGGCGCGGCACCCCATTTACCCGAGAAGATATGAAATGCGACCGGCACCCGCCGGTCCCTTGCGTCAGTGCTCTCGGGAGGATCTGCCGTGACCGTCAGTCTTGAGCAGTTGCGCCGCTGCCACGTCGCCGTCGACCTGGGAGCCGCCAGGACCCGCGTGTACGTCAAGGGCGCCGGACTGGTCGTCGACGAGCCCAGCGTCGCCGCCGTCAACACGCGGACCGGCGCGCTGATCGCCGTCGGTACCTTCGCGGAACGGATGACGGGCCGTACGCCCGACTACATCCGGGTCGCGCGTCCGGTCTCCGGCGGCACCGTCGTCGACATCGAAATGGCCCAGCGGATGCTGCGTCACCTGCTCGGCGAGAAGCTGCGCCGCGCACTGCGCCGCAAGCCCCGACTGCGCGCCGCCGCGTGCACCCCGCACGATGCCGACCCGCTGGCCCAGCGGGCCACCGTCGAGACCCTCGTGGGGCTCGGCGCCCGGCGCGTCGAACTCGTCGACACCCTGATCGCGGCGGCCGTCGGCTGCGGCCTGCCCGTGGAGCAGCCGACCGCGACGATGATCATGGTGTGCGGGGCGGCGGCCACCCAGGTCGCGGTCCTGTCCCTCGGCTCGATCGTCACCGCCCAGCGGATCCCCGTCGGCGGCGAGGCCATCGACCACGCCGTGGTCCAGCACCTGCGCCACGCCCACGAGCTGATGCTCCCGAGCCAGGCCGTCCGCCCGCTCCAGCTGGCCCTGCACGGCAACGGCCTCACCGCCGGCGGCCCGACCTCCACCCTCATCCACGGCCGCGACGTGGCCACCGGACTCGCCCGCTCCGTCCACGTGGACACCGCGGCCGTCCGCGACGCCATCCACACCCCGCTGACCGCCGTGCTCGACGGCATCGGCAAGGTGCTCCGCGACTGCCCGCCCGACCTGGTCGCCGACCTGACGGACCGGGGGATCATGATGGTGGGCGGCAGCGCCCTGCTGCCCGGCCTGGACCAGATGCTGCGGGACCAGACCGGAATGCCCGTGGCCATCGCGGAACGGCCCGACGTGTGCGCCGTGCTCGGCCTCGGCGCGATGCTGGAAGGAAAGATCGCCCCCATGGTTCTCAACCCGCTGGCCGGATGACGCGGGAATCGGCCCCCGCCACGACGGCCGGTCTCCCGGTCCTGCTGGAAGCGGTGCTCAGCGTCGGCTCTGAACTGGAACTGCACGCCACCCTCCAGCACATCGTGGAATCCGCCGCCGAGCTGTGCACGGCGCGGTACGGCGCGCTCGGGGTCATCGACCCCGAGCGCGCCCGGCTGACCAGGCTGTTCACCGTCGGCCTGACGGAGGCCGAACGGGCCGCGATCCCCCGGCTGCCCGACGGCCGCTCCGGCCTGCTCGGAGCCCTGATCACCGACCCGCGACCGCTGCTCCTGGACGACCTGACGCGGGACCCCCGCTCGGCCGGTTTCCCGCCGGGCCATCCCCCGATGCGCGCGTTCCTCGGCGTACCGATCCGGGTGCACACCGAGGTCTTCGGGAACCTGTACCTCACGGAGAAGCGCGGCGGGGGCCCCTTCACCGAGGAGGACCTCGCGCTGCTGCGGGTGCTGGCCTCGCAGGCGGGGATAGCGATCGGCAACGCGCGGCTGTACGAGACCGTGCGCCGGCGGGAGCGCTGGATCGAGGGCGCCGCCGCGGTGACCACCACCCTGCTGGCGGGCAGGCCGGCCGCCGACGCCCTGATGTGCGTGGCCGAGCGGGCCCGGCTGCTGGCGGACGCGGCGGCCGGGGTCGTGCTCCAGCCGACCCCGGAGGGCGGCATGGAGATCGTCGCCGCCTCCACGCACGGGGACCCCGGGGACCTGGTCGGTACGGCGATCGCGCCGGGGTCGGCGGTGCTGGAGCAACTGCTGGGCGGGGAACCGGTGTTCATCGAGGACTCGGCGACGGATCCGCGGATGACCACCCATGTGCGGGAGCGCTTCGGCCCGAGCATGATGCTGCCGCTGCAGAGCGGCGGGCAGCTGATCGGCACGTTGGCCCTGCCCCGGGAGCGGGGCGGGCCGCCGTACGACGCCGTGGACCGGCTGCTGGCCTCGCAGTTCGCCTCGCAGGCCGCGCTGGCGCTCGTCCTCGCGGACGCGCAGCACGACCGTGAGCAGCTCGCCGTGTACGAGGACCGCGACCGGATCGCGCGGGACCTGCACGACCTGGTGGTCCAGCGGCTGTTCGCGACGGAGATGATGCTGGAGAGCACCCGGCGACGATCCTCGAACGCGCCTTCCGGGGACACGGTCGGGGAGGAACTGGGCCGGGCCGTCGACGAGCTGGACTCCACGATCCAGGAGGTCCGGACGGCCATCTTCGCCCTTCAGCAGCCGCCGACCGACGCGCCGACGACGTTTCGGGGGCGGGTGCTGCGGGAGACCGGTGGGGCGGCGGTGTTGCTCGGCTTCCAGCCGTCGGTGCACTTCGCGGGAGCGGTGGACGCGTTGCTGCCGGACGCGGTGGCGGGTGACCTGCTCGCCGCCCTGCGCGGGGCGCTGGCCGCGGCGCACCGGCGCAGCGGGGTCACCGCGATCGAAGTCTCCATCGACGCGACCCCGACCCGCGTCCACCTCACCGTCTCCGACGACGGCCGCACCACCACGGGCCCCCGGGGCACGACGCTGCGCTGGGAGTCACCGTTGTAGGGGGGCGGGGTCGGCGGTGGTCGAGGGGCGGGGGCGGACGGCGGCGGCCTAGGGTGTGGGGGTGACGACCCGCCTCTCGGCCCGTGCCGCCATCGCCGCCCTCGTGGATCCCGACAGCTTCGCCGAACTCCCGGTCCCGCCAGGGGAGTCACCGGTCGACGGCCCCCTCGCCTGGGCCGGCTACGACGCCTCCCGGGCCCGGGCCACGGCCCGTACCGGCGAGCAGGAGTCCGTCGTGACCGGCACCGCCCGCATCGGGGGCCGCCAAGCCGCCGTGATCTCCTTCGAGTTCGGATTCCTCGGCGGATCCCTCGGCCGCCGCACCGGAGACCGGCTCGAAGCCGCGTACACGCACGCTCGCGAGCACCGCCTGCCGCTGGTCTCGCTCATCGCCACCGGCGGGTCCCGCATGCAGGAGGGGATGCTCGCGCTGGCCCAGCTCCAGCGGGTGGCCGCGCAGTGCGTCCGGACCCGCGCGGCCGGCCTGCCGCAGCTCGCGGTGCTGCGCGATCCGACGACCGGCGGCGGCTGGGCCACCCTCGGCGCCGGCGCCGACGTGGTGCTCGCGCTCCCCGGCGCGCAGGTCGGCTTCGCCGGGTCCCGGGTGCGGCCCGCCGACGCCGATCCGGCCGCCTACACCGCCGAGGGCCAGTACGCCGCCGGGCACGTCGACGCCGTGGTGCCCCCCGCGGAGCTGCCCGCCGTACTGGCCGACTGGCTGCGCGTGCTGGCCGCGCCCCGGACGACCGACCCCGTGCCGCCCCCGGCCGCGTTGGCCGACGTGGCGCCGCCCGCCACCGGCTGGGACGCCGTCCTCCAGGCCCGGCATCCGGACCGGCCCCGCGCCGAGGCGTACCTGGAGGCGTACTTCGACCTGCGGCTGCCGCTCTCCGGGGACCGCGCCGGCGGCGTCGACCCGGGGATGCTGTGCGGGTTCGGGCTGCGGGGCGGGCGGGCCGTGGCGTACGCCGCCCAGTGCGGCACCGCCACCCGCCCGGCGGGCTACCGTACGGCCGCCCGCGTGGTGCGCCTCGCGGACCGGCTCGGCATCCCGGTGCTGACCCTGGTGGACACCCCGGGCGCGGCCAACGACGCCGCGGCCGAGCACGCGGGGGCCGGCGCGGCCATCGCCGACACCTTCGCGGCGCTCGCCGCGGCCACCGTCCCGGTGACGACCCTGCTGATCGGCGAGGGCGGTTCGGGCGGCGCGCTCGCGCTGGCCGCGCCCGGGAACACCTGGGCGACCCCGGACAGCTACTTCTCGGTGATCGCACCGGAGTTGGCGGCGGCCATCCTCAAGCGCCCGGCCGACCGGGCCCCGGAGACGGCGGAGCAGCTGCGCATCCGTCCCCAGGACCTGGTGGCGCTCGGTGTGGCCCGGGGCGTGGTCGGGCCGTAGGACCCGGGCCCGGGCTACCGGTGGCGCCGCGCCGGCAGGCGGACGTCCAGCGGGTGGAGCCGGGTGATCTGCTGCGGGAACTCGTTGTCGTCGCTGGCGAGCAGCAGTCGGGTGCGGCCGCGGGCGTCGTCGTCGAGGACGACCATGCCCTCGACGTTGTCCGCCGATGTCGGCGCCGGCGCGGGCATCGGCGCGGGCGAGGACCGCCGAACTGTCACATGTCGAACAGAGATAAAACGGAAGGGGTGGCGACGGCATCGCGACGAACCCGCCAACTTCCCTTCACATAGGGCCGGAACGGGCGAATCCGGCCGGCCCGATCCCGACGTGCCGCCCGAAGTGCCGGGTCAGGTGCGCCTGGTCGTGGAACCCGGACGCCGTCGCCGCCTCCGCCGCCGGCGTCCCCGCCAACAGCAGCTCCCGCGCCCGGGCCACCCGCCGCCCGATCAGGTAGGCGTGCGGCGGCAGCCCGTAGGCCCGCCGGAAGGCCCGTACGAGGTGGGTGGGGTGTACGCCGCCCAGTACGGCCGCGGCCTGCGCGAGCGTGACGCCCTCGACCACCCGGGCGTCCAGCAGCTCCCGCAGTCGTACGGCGACCCCCGCGCCCGGGGCCTCGTACGGCGCGGTCCGCCGCCCCGCCAACCACCACCGCAGCCGCTCCCCCACGAAGGCCAGCCGCGTCTCGGCCTCCATCGGATCGGGCGCGGCCAGCGCCCGGTGCAGCCCGTCCAGCCGCGCGCCCAGGGCCGGATCGCGCAGCAGCGGGGCGTCCACGGCCGCCCCGGTCAGCCGTTCGGGCAGGACGGAGGTGTCGAGGTACAGCACCCGTTTGCGGAAGCCGGTCTCGGTGACGGTCCGGCCGTCGTGGGCAACGCCGGGCGGCAGCAGGATCACCGGATCCTGGACCCCCGCGCCGTGCCGCTCCCGGTCGAGGGCGAAGTCCACCCGGCCGCGGTCGAGGAGCATCAGGGTCCAGGTGTCGTGGACGTGCGCCGGGTAGGCGTGCGCGGTGAAGCGGGCGTGGAAGACCTCGGCGATGCCGGCGACCGGCGGCCGCCAGGCGGAGACGGAACTGCGCGGGGGTGCGGCGGCGGCCATGTCAGGAACGTACAAGACCGGCCCCGCCCACCGGGGCAGCCTGTCCACATGACGACACAGAAGGTCAACATCGCCGAGAAGTTCGCCGGTTTCACCGAGCGGTGGGCTCCGCGCCGCATCGCCCGCGTCAACGACTACGAGGTCAAGGCGGCCCGCCTCCACGGCGAGTTCGTGTGGCACAGCCACGAGGACACCGACGAGATGTTCCTCGTGGTGAGCGGCACCCTCACGATCCGGCTCCGGGACGACGAGGTCGTCCTGCGCCCGGGCGAGCTGTACGTGGTCCCGCGCGGGGTCGAGCACCTCCCGGTGGCGCAGGAGGAGGTGTCGATCCTGCTCTTCGAACCCACCGGCACCCGGAACACCGGCGACCGGGGCGGCGAACGCACCCGCGAGCCGGTGGACGCGTAGGCCGTCTCCCGCGGCCGAGGGCCGGCCCGGGGTTCAGGCCTGCGGCGAGCGGGCGTCGTAGCGGGCGAAGTCGCGCCACCGGGTGGCGAGCAGGGCCACCACGAGGACGCAGGCGAGTCCGCCGCCGGTGACGGCGACGGCCGGTGAGGTGAGTTCGGCGGTGGTTCCGGCGAGGAAGTCCCCGAGCCGGGGCCCGCCCGCCACGACCACGATGAAGACGCCTTGGAGCCGGCCGCGCATGCCGTCCGGGGTGGCGGCCTGGAGCATCGTGGTGCGGAACACCATGGACACGGTGTCGGCGCAGCCGGCCACGGCCAGGAAGAACAGGCCGGCCCACAGGTTCCGGGTCAGTCCGAAGACCGCCACGGCCAGCCCCCACGCCGCGACGGAGATCAGGATCGCCAGCCCGTGGCTGCGGATCCGCCCCTGCCAGCCGGAGAACAGCCCGCCGAGCAGCGCCCCCACCGCGGGGGCGGCCACCAGCAGACCCACCGTCCTGGCGTCACCGCCGTACCAGAGCACGGCGATGGCCGGGAACAGCGCTCGCGGCTGGGCCAGCACCATCGCGGCCAGGTCGGAGAAGAAGGTCATCCGGATGTTGGGCCGGGTGCCGAGGAAGCGCAGCCCGTCCATGACCGAGGCCCGCCCCTGCTTGCCATCGCCCTCGGGCAGCATCGACGGCAGCCGCCACATGGCGTACAGGGCGGCGCCGAAGGTCACGGCGTCGATCACGTACGCCGCCTGGTAGCCCCACCAGCCGACGATGACGCCGCCGAGCACGGGCCCGGCCATCATGCCGGTGGTCATGGTGACGGAGTTCAGCGCGTTGGCGGCCGGCAGCTGCTCCTTCGGCAGCAACCTCGGGATCATGGCCGACCGGGCCGGTCCGTTCAGCGCCCCGCAGACGGCCTGGAGGGCGACGACCGCGTAGAGCAGCCACACCCGGTGGTAGTCGAGCAGCGCCGCTCCGGCCAGGGCGAGGGACAGCCCGGTGAGCCCGAGGGAGCTGTGGAGGCCGAGCTTGCGCCGGTCGACGGTGTCGGCGATGGCGCCGCCGTAGAGGCCGAAGGCGACGAGCGGGACCAGGGAGAAGAGCCCGACCAACCCGACCGAGAAACTGGAACCGGTGATCTCGTACACCTGGAGGGAGATGGCGAGGGCGGTCATCGCCTGTCCCAGCCAGGAAATGGTGCTCCCGACCCACAGCCGCCGGTAGTCGGCGGAGGTGCGCAAGGGGGTCAGGTCGGCGAATATCCGTCGGCGGGGCTGTGGAGGAGAGGCGGTACCGGTCACAGCGGATGATAACCAGCGGCCGCGGAGGGCCCCGGGGCCGTCCGCCGTTGTTCACACATCAGCAACGCCCTCCCCACCCGGATCCGGTGTCCCAGGGTTGGCCGGGTCCTGCCGCTAACCCGCCACCATCACCGGACATTTGACCGAATCGTCGTACCTCCTCGCCTCCCGCTCGGCTCATGATGAAAAGACTCGTATGTCCAGGGAGGCGTAGTGATCGAACCTGGCAACAGCACCACGAGCACCAGTGACACCAGCCCCACGGGCCACGGCCTGCGCACCGCGAGCGGCCGCACCTCCCCCCTCACCATCGGGGTCGAGGAGGAGTTCCTCCTGGTCGACGCCCGCACCCTGCGGGTGGTCCCGGCCGCTCAGCACGTCCTCGCCACCGCCGCCGGGCTCCCCCACGAACTGCACGCCGAGGGGACCCGGTACCAGGTGGAGATCGCCACCCCCGTCGCCGATTCCGCGGTCACCCTGCGCGAGGAGCTGGCCGTCCTGCGGCGCACCCTCGCCGGGGCCGCCCGCGCGCACGGCTGCCTCCTGCTCGCCGCCCCCTCGCCGGTCGTGGCCCTGGAAGGGCCGCTGCACCTGACCGACGACGAGCCGCGCCAGCGCGAGCAGCACCGCCGCTTCGGCGCCCTGACCGACACCCTGGTCAGCTGCGGACGCCACGTCCACATCGGCACCCTCGACGTGGACACGGCCGTCGCGGTCTCGAACCGGGTCAGACCTTGGCTGCCCACGCTGATCGCGCTGGCGGCCAACTCCCCCTTCTGGGGCGGCCGCGACACCGGCCACTCCAGTTGGCGGGCCATGGCCTGGTCGGGCTGGCCCTCCGCCGGTCCGCCCCCGCACTTCACGTCCACCGCGCACTTCCGGCGCTCCGTCCAGACCCTGCTCGGCTCCGGGGCCGCGCTGGACACCAAGATGGTCTATTGGGACCTCCGCCCGTCCGGGAACTGGCCGACGCTGGAAATCCGGGCGCTCGACATGTCGCCGGACCTCGACACGGCCGTCCTCCAGGCCGAACTGGGCCGCGCCCTGGTGGCCACGGCCCTGCGCGACATCGCGGAGCGGGTACCGGAGCCGGCCCTGCGGGACGACGTCCTACGGCTCGCGCGCTGGCGGGCCGCTCACGACGGGCTGGAGGGCTTCGGCCTGGACCCGTACACCGGGGTCGAACTCCCGGCCGCCGACCTGGCGGAAGCCCTGCTCGACCTGGTCGCCCCGGCGCTGGCCGCCGCCGGTGACCTCGACCACGCCGCCAAGACCCTGGGCGGACTGCTGCGCGACGGCTCGGGCGCCGCCCGCCAGCGCGCCGCCTTCGCCCGCCGCCACGACCTCGACGACGTACTGCGCCACCTGGTGGAGGAGACCGAGAACTTCTAGCCCTCCCCCACCCGCACCCGCCCCGGCGCCGGTCGCAGCCGCCCCGAACGCCTGCGACCGCGCCGGACCGCACCCCGCGACCGGCCCCGGAACGCGCGAAAGGCGGCCCCGAAGGACCGCCTTATCGTTTCTGCAGAACTGCTCCGCGGTGGGGCGGGTGGGACTCGAACCCACGGCCGACGGATTATGAGTCCGCTGCTCTAACCGGCTGAGCTACCGCCCCTTTACGGCGTGGCGCGTACATGTGTGCGCGCCGTCTGCCGCAGCATAGCCGCTCATACGATCTCCTGCCTCGGATGCCTCGCATGATCGGCTTCGCTGTCCTGAGAGACCGTATCGAGTGCTGCCCGGTTCCAGGATGCGGGCAAAAAAAAGAGGACCCGCCCGGGTCCCCTTCTTCTTTGCTCCCCCGACTGGACTCGAACCAGTAACCTGCCGATTAACAGTCGGCTGCTCTGCCAATTGAGCTACAGGGGACCGCGCTCCCCCGACTGGACTCGAACCAGTAACCTGCCGATTAACAGTCGGCTGCTCTGCCAATTGAGCTACAGGGGATTGCTGCGGGTGCATCGAACGGCCCACCTCCGGCCTTGCCGGGGGGCGAGCGCTCGTTGCGAGTCATAGATTAGCGCAAGCAGGGGGGTGCTCCGCCAATCGGTATCGCCAGCGGGCCGGGCACCACACGACGAAGGGTGGCAAGCATGCGGTACAAGGTCACGTTCGTGGTCGGACTGGCCCTCGGATACGTCCTAGGAACACGGGCCGGGCGCGAGCGCTACGAGCAACTGAAGAAGTCGGCGCGCCAGGTCGCGCAGAACCCGGCGGTCCGCAACGCCGCCGAAACGGCCGGTCAGAGCGGGCGCCAGTTCGCGGGCAAGGCCTTCGCCGTGGTGAGCGACAAGGTCGGCGACGCCGTCCCGGAGTCGCTGACCGAGCGCGTACGGACCCTGCGCGGTCGGGTCGGCGGCGGCGCCGGCCGCGAGGACGAGTGGGGAACCAGCAACACCTGACAGCCGGGTTCGGACGGGGCGCGGCGTCGCCCCGCGCCCCGGTCGGGCCGGGGTACGAGCGACGCCGGTACCCCGGCCCGACCGGGGCGCCGGCGATGCCCGGCGCTCCCCGTCCGGACCGGGTGCGGGCGGCGCCCGGCGCCCCGCCCGCGGTGGGGCGGAGTCCGCGCGGGAGTGCCGGCGCGGCGTGCGGCAGAATTCTCCGCATGGGGATAGTCGCCGGACTGGACAGCAGTTCCACCTTCACTCGCATCGTCGTCTGCGACGCGGACACGGGCGCCGTGCTGCGCCAGGGCTACGCGCCCCATCCGCAGTCCGCGGGTGAGACGGTCCCCCACGAAACCGATCCACAGGCATGGCTGCTGTCCCTCGGCGAGGCCGCGGGCGGCGGGCTGCTGGAGGGCGTCGAGGCGATCGGCGTCTCGGCGCAGCAGCAGGGCGTCCTGCCGTTGGACTCGCAGGGCGCGCTCGTGCGGCCCGCGCTCGTCGGCAACGACAAGCGGGGGCAGGTCGCCGCGGCGGATCTGATCGAGGCGCTCGGCGGGCGGCAGGCGTGGGTGCAGGCCGTGGGTTCGGTGCCGCACGCCGCGCAGCCGATCGCGAAGCTGGCCTGGTTGGCCCGTACGGAGCCGGAGGCGGCCCGCCGGGTGGCGGTCCTGATGTCTCCGCACGACTGGCTCGTCTGGCAGTTGCTCGGCCGGCCCGCCCGCCGCACCACCGACCGGGCCGGCGCCTCCGGGACCGGCTACTGGTCGGCGGCGACCGGCTCCTACCGTCCGGACCTGGTCGAGCTGGCGCTCGGCCGGCAGGCGCTGCTGCCCGAGGTGCTCGGGCCGGCCGAGGCCGCCGGGATGACGCCCGAAGGACTGTTGATCTCCGCGGGGACCGGCGAGACGATGGCCGCCGCCCTCGGGCTCGGGATCGGTCCGGGTGACGCGGTGGTGTCGCTGGGCGCCTCCGGTTCGGTGATGGCCGTCCACCACGAGGCCCTCGCGGAGCCGGGCGGGCTGATCACCTCCCTCGCCGACGCGGGCGGCATGCACCTGCCCGTGGTCAACACCTCCAACGCGGTACGGGCCCTGCGGGGCACCGCCGACATGCTCGGCACCGACCTGGAGGGGCTCAGCGCCCTCGCGTTGAAGTCGACCCCCGGTGCACACGGGCTCGTGCTCCTGCCGTACCTGGAGGGAGAGCGCACGCCGAACCTGCCGCACACCGCGGGCACCCTGAGCGGGCTGCGCCGGGACTCGATGAAGCCCGAACACCTGGCGCGGGCGGCCTTCGAGGGCATGCTGTGCGGGCTGGTGGACGCCCTCGACGTGCTGCGGCACCGGGGCGTCGGGATCCGGCGGGTGTTCCTGCTGGGCGCGGCGGCCGACCTGCCCGCCGTACAGATCGCGGCGCCGGGGCTGTTCGGGACGCAGGTGGTGGTGCCGGCTCCGGCCGACTACGCGGCGCTGGGCGCGGCCCGGCAGGCGGCGTGGGCGCTCGGCGCGCACCGGGGCACGCTGGCCCCGCACACCCCGCCGATCTGGCCGGCCGCGGCCGCTCAGGTCTTCGAGCCGGGTGAGGACTATCCGGCGTGGCAGGCGGTGCGCCAGCAGTACATCGCCACCCGGGAACAGCTGCACCCGGGCGCCTTCCAGTACTAGGGGCGCGGGTCACGGCCGTAGGTCCGGGGGCGCGGGCGGCCTCCTCCTTTTGACCGGGCTTTACGAAATCCGGTGGGGATCGAGGCGCCGGTTGGCACAAGATGGAGCGAACCCCCTCGATCTTGCCGACCGGAGCCTGCGCGTGCTCATACGACTTCTGCGGACCCATCTGGGTCCGTACCGGAAACCGATCGCCGTCCTGGTGCTGCTGCAACTGCTGCAGACCAGTGCGAGCCTCTACCTGCCGACGCTCAACGCCGACATCATCGACAACGGTGTCGTCAACGGTGACACCGGCTACATCCTGCGCTTCGGCGCCCTGATGCTGGGCGTCTCGCTCGTCCAGCTCGTCTGCAACGTCGGGGCCGTCTACTACGGCGCCCGCACCGCGGCCGCCCTCGGCCGCGACGTCCGGGCCGCGGTCTTCGACCGGGTGCAGAGCTTCTCCGCCCGGGAGCTGGGCCAGTTCGGCGCCCCGTCGCTGATCACCCGTACGACGAACGACGTCCAGCAGGTCCAGATGCTGGCCCTGATGACGTTCACGCTGATGGTCTCGGCGCCGATCATGTGCGTCGGCGGCATCGCGATGGCGCTCTCGCTGGACGTGAAGCTGTCCGGCGTGCTGCTCGCGGTGGTGCCGGTCCTCGGCCTGTCGGTCGGTGCGATCGTCTTCCGGACGCGGCCGCTGTTCCGGCAGATGCAGGACCGCCTGGACACCGTGAACCGGGTGCTGCGGGAGCAGATCACCGGCAACCGGGTGATCCGCGCCTTCGTCCGCGACCCGTACGAGAAGGAGCGGTTCCGCGAGGCGAACGCCGATCTGACCGGGGTGTCGCTGGCGGCGGGCAAGCTGCTCGCGCTGATGTTCCCGGTCGTGATCCTGGTCGTGAACGTGTCCAGCGTGGCCGTGATCTGGTTCGGCGCGATGCGGGTCGACAGCGGCGGCATGGAGATCGGCCAGCTGACGGCCTTCCTCGCCTACCTGATGCAGATCGTCATGTCCGTGATGATGGCCACCTTCATGTTCATGATGGTGCCGCGCGCGGAGATCTGCGCCGAGCGCATCCAGGAGGTCCTGGACACCAGGTCGAGCGTGGTCCCGCCCACCGATCCGGTGCGCGAGCTGGCGGTGCGCGGCCGCCTGGAGCTGCGCGGCGCCGACTTCCGCTATCCGGGCGCCGAGGCGTCGGTGCTGCGCGGGGTGGACCTGGTGGCCCGTCCCGGTGAGACCACGGCGGTGATCGGCTCGACGGGCAGCGGGAAGTCGACGCTGCTGGGCCTGGTGCCGCGGCTGTTCGACGCGACCGGCGGCGAGGTCCTCGTCGACGGGGAGGACGTGCGCCGCATCGATCCGGCGCTGCTGGCCAGGACGGTCGGCATGGTGCCGCAGAAGCCGTACCTGTTCTCCGGGACGGTCGCCTCCAACCTGCGCTACGGGCGCCCCGGGGCGAGCGACGAGGAGCTGTGGCAGGCCCTGGAGGTCGCCCAGGCCAAGGAGTTCGTCTCCGCGTTGGAGGGCGGGCTCGACGCGCCCATCTCCCAGGGCGGTACGAACGTCTCCGGCGGGCAGCGCCAGCGGCTGGCGATCGCCCGGACGCTGGTGCAGCGGCCGGAGATCTACCTCTTCGACGACTCCTTCTCGGCGTTGGACTACGCGACGGACGCGGCGCTGCGCGCGGCGCTGTCCCGGGAGACCGAGAACGCGACGGTGGTCATCGTCGCGCAGCGGGTCTCCACGATCCGCGACGCCGACCGGATCATCGTGCTGGACGAGGGCGCGGTCGTGGGTGAGGGCCGGCACCACGAGCTGATGGCCGACAACGAGACCTACCGGGAGATCGTGCTCTCCCAGCTGACGGAGGCGGAGGCCGCATGAGCGGGCCCGGAGGACGGATGATGATGGGCCCGACCGAGCGGTCCATGGACTTCAAGGGGTCGGGCAAGCGGCTGCTGGGGCAGTTGGCGCAGGACCGGGCGAAGCTGTGGGGCATGGTCGCGGCGGTGGTCGGCAGCGTGGGCTGCGCGGTCGTCGGCCCGAAGATCCTCGGCAACGCGACGGACCTGGTCTTCGCGGGGATCGTCGGCCGGGAGTTCCCGGCGGGGGTCACCAAGGAGCAGGCGCTGGAGCGGATGCGCGCGAACGGTGACGGCGGGATGGCCGACATGCTGTCGGGCACCGCGTTCACGCCGGGCGAGGGCATCGACTTCGGCGCTGTCGGGGTGGTGTCGTTGTGGGCGCTGCTGGTGTTCACGCTGGCCGGTCTGCTGATGCTGGTCGCGACGCGGCTGTCGAACCACGTGATGAACGGCGCCGTCTACCGGATGCGCGAGGAGCTCCAGGGGAAGCTGTCGCGGCTGCCGTTGTCGTACTTCGACCGGCAGAAGCGCGGCGAGGTGCTGAGCCGGGCGACGAACGACATAGACAACATCGGGCAGACGCTCCAGCAGACGATGGGGCAGTTGCTGAACTCGCTGCTGACGATCGTCGGCGTGCTGGTGATGATGTTCTGGATCTCGCCGCTGCTGGCGCTGGTCGCGCTGGTGACGGTGCCGCTGTCGGTGGTCGTCGCCGCGAGGATCGGCAAGAAGTCGCAGCCGCAGTTCGTGGCGCAGTGGAAGACCACGGGCACCCTGAACGCCCACATCGAGGAGATGTACTCCGGCCACACGCTGGTGAAGGTGTTCGGGCGGCAGGAGGAGTCGGCGGCGGTGTTCGCCGAGCAGAACGAGGAGCTGTACCGGGCTTCGTTCAAGGCGCAGTTGGTCAGCGGCCTCATGCAGCCGGTGATGTTCTTCCTGTCGAACATCAACTACGTGCTGATCGCGGTCGTGGGTGGTCTGCGGGTGGCCTCGGGCGCCCTGTCGATCGGTGACGTGCAGGCCTTCATCCAGTACTCGCGCCAGTTCTCGATGCCGCTGACGCAGGTGGCGTCGATGGCGAACCTGGTGCAGTCGGGCGTGGCCTCGGCGGAGCGGGTGTACGAGCTGCTGGACGCGGAGGAGGAAGAACCGGACGTGGCGGTTCCGGAGCGTCCGGAGACCCTGCGCGGCCAGGTCACCCTGGACAAGGTGGCCTTCCGGTACGAGCCGGGCAAGCCGCTCATCGAGAGCCTCTCGCTGACGGTGGAGCCGGGCCACACGGTCGCGATCGTCGGCCCGACGGGCGCGGGCAAGACCACGCTCGTCAACCTGCTGATGCGCTTCTACGAGGTGACGGGCGGCGAGATCGCCCTGGACGGCGTGGACATCGCGAAGATGAGCCGCGAGGAGCTGCGCGGCGGCATCGGCATGGTGCTCCAGGACACCTGGCTGTTCGGCGGGACCATCGCGGAGAACATCGCCTACGGCTCCTCCCGCGAGGTCACCCGGGAGGAGGTCCAGGAGGCGGCGCGCGCGGCGCACGCGGACCGGTTCATCCGCACCCTGCCGGACGGCTACGACACGGTGTTGGACGACGAGGGCGCGGGCGTCAGCGCGGGCGAGAAGCAGTTGATCACGATCGCCCGGGCGTTCCTTTCGGATCCGGTGATCCTGGTCCTCGACGAGGCGACCAGCTCGGTGGACACCCGTACCGAGGTGTTGATCCAGAAGGCGATGGCGCGGCTGGCGCACGGCCGTACGTCCTTCGTGATCGCGCACCGGCTGTCCACGATCCGGGACGCCGACGTGATCCTCGTCATGGAGAGCGGCTCGATCGTGGAACAGGGCACGCACGAGGAGCTGTTGGCGGCCGGCGGCGCGTACGCGCGGCTGTACGCGGCGCAGTTCGCGCAGGCGGTGGCCGAGGTCGACTGACCCGCGGGGTCGAGCGGGGTGGGGGCGTCCTTCGGGGCGCCCCCTGCCCGTTTCGGTCGCGGTGGCCGCGGAGTTGGTCGGCTCAGTCGAGGTAGCCGCGGAGTGGGTCGGCTCAGTCGAGGTAGCCGCGGAGTGGGTCGGCTCAGTCGAGGTAGCCGCGGAGTTGGTCGGCGAAGGCGTGGTCGCGGAGCTTGCCGAGGGTCTTGGACTCGATCTGGCGGATCCGTTCGCGCGTCACGCCGAAGATCCGGCCGATCTCCTCCAGGGTGCGGGGCCGGCCGTCGGCGAGTCCGTAGCGGAGTTGGACGACCTTGCGTTCGCGTTCGCCGAGGGTCGACAGGACCGCTTCGAGGTGTTCGCGCAGCAGGAAGAACGCGGCGGACTCCACGGGTGAGGCGGCGTCGCCGTCCTCGATGAGGTCGCCGAGGGCGACGTCGTCCTCCTCGCCGACGGGGGCGTGCAGGGAGACCGGTTCCTGGGCGAGCCGGAGCACCTCCATGACCCGCTCGGGGGTCAGTTCCAGGTGGACGGCGACCTCTTCGGCGGTGGGTTCGTAGCCGCGCTCCTGGAGCATGCGGCGCTGGACGCGGATGACCCGGTTGATGAGCTCCACGACGTGGACGGGGACGCGGATGGTCCGGGCCTGGTCGGCGAGGGCCCGGGACATCGCCTGGCGGATCCACCAGGTGGCGTAGGTGGAGAACTTGTAGCCGCGGGCGTAGTCGAACTTCTCGACGGCGCGGATCAGTCCGAGGTTCCCCTCCTGGACCAGGTCGAGCATGGTGAGGCCGCGGCCGACGTAGCGCTTGGCGACGGAGACGACGAGCCGCAGGTTCGATTCGATGAGGCGGCGTTTGGCCATCCGGCCCATGACGACGAGTTGGTCGAGGTCGTGGGCGAGCCGGGAGTCGAGGTCCGGGGTGTTGCCGAGTTTCTCCTCCGCGAAGAGGCCCGCCTCCACCCGCCGCGCGAGGTCCACCTCCTCGGCGGCGGTGAGCAGCGGGATCCTGCCTATCTCGCGCAGGTACTGCCGGAAGAGGTCCGCGGACGGCCCCGCTCCGGCCGCGTTGTCCCTGCTGCGCGTACGTGGCGCGGGTTCCCGGTCCACCGGCTCCAGGGCCTCGGGCGCGTCGGCTCCGGGTTCGTCGTCCACGGCTTCGGCCTCGGGGTCGGGCTCCGCGCCTGCGACGGCTTCGGGTTCGTCGGCCGGGCCGGCGTGGGCGGCGTGGTGGGCAGGGTGGCTCACGTTCGCGGTCAGGGTCCGGGTCTGCACGGGGGCGACCTCCAGGGCTCCGAGGACGGTGGCACCGCACCTCAGTGTGGGGTACGGCACATCACCGCCACGAGGGGCGTGCGAGCACTTTCTGAGTCCGGTGCGTGACCGGATGGTTACCCCCCGGCGGGAACCCCGATGCGGATCGGACGCATGTCCGAGATGATCGATGTCATGTCTTCGCACGGAACCTACGAAACCCACGTGACGGTCCGCTGCCCGGACGCGGCGGAGCTGGAGCGGCTCGAATCCTGGGCCGCGGCGCGGGAGTTGAAGGTCACGCACATCCTGCTGGCCCGGGGCCGGATGCTGTCGCAGCCGATGTTGACGCTGCCGGACGGCACGAGCCACGAGCGGCTCGTGCCGCAGCTGCGGGCGGCGGGCTTCGACCCGGTCCGGGTGAAGGTCGAGACGGTTCCGTGGAGCACGGACAGCCCGGGGCCGGGCGGCGGCTACTACGAGCACCACCTGAAGCTGGCGCTGCCGGCGGACTACGACCGTCAGGCCCTGGAGTCCCTGGTCACCGAGCACCGGGCGCACCTGTCGTGGAACGCCCGCCACACCCTGCCGGATCCGGACGGCACGCACGAACGCTTCGTCACGCAACGCTGCCGGGGCACCGCGTCCGGCGCGACGGCGGCCTGCGACACGTTGATCTCCGTCCTGGTGGAGGCCGGCTACGACATCCTCGCGGAGGAGCGGGAGTTCGTGCTGTACGACAGCGACCTGTCGGTGGACGAGGGCTGGATCGAGTGCGGGGAGGTGTCCCGATGAGCCCGTGGCGCGCGCTCGGGACGCGGAGCACGCACCAGCCGCGGGAGTCGCTGGACGACGCGACGCGGGCGCCGGGGGCCCTGCCGCGCACGTCGCGGACGGTGGCCGGGGACGACGTACGGCAACGGGCCCTCTGCGACCCGTCGCCGCGGCACCGCTTCCGGGGGTACTGGTGCGGACCGGGCGAGGAGGCGTTCGTCGCCCGCCCGGCGGCGGCCCCGCGGCCGACCTTCGACGGCGACGGCGCCCGGGGCGTCCCGTCCGGATCCTGGATCGCCGCGGGTGGCGGCCCCCCGGTCCGCCGTGGCGGGGACCGGGCGCCGGGGGCGGGTCACCGGCCGGTCAGGTACTTCACCGTCAGGCCCGCGGTCCAACCGCCGTCCACGGCGAGTTCGGCGCCGGTCATGTAGCCGGCGGCGTCCGAGAGCAGGAAGGTGACGGCGGCCGCGATCTCCTCGGGGAGGCCGACGCGGCCCAGGGGGGCGCCGGGGTAGTTGCCCTCGCCCGCCGCGATGCCGATCGGTGCGGTCATCGGGGTCAGCGTCATGCCCGGGTGGACGGAGTTGACGCGGATCCGGTCCTCGGCGAGTTCGACGGCGCCGATCTTCGACAGGCCGCGCACGCCCCACTTGGAGGCCCCGTAGCCGGCGGTGAGGGCGAGACCGGTCAGGCCGGCGGCGGAGGAGATGTTGACGATGGAGCCGCCGCCGTTCGCCCGCATCAGCGGGATCGCGGTCCTGATCCCGATGAACACGCCGACCAGGTTGATGTCGATCACCCGGCGGAAGTCCTCGACGCTCTCGTGCTCCAGGAACTGGCCGGTGGAGATGCCGGCGTTGTTCACGAGCCCGTCGATCCGGCCGAACTCGGACACCGCGTGCGCGAGCACCGCCTCCCAGTCGGCCTCGCTCGTCACGTCGTGCCGCAGGAAGCGCGCCGCGTCCCCCAGCTCGGCGGCGGTCTCCGCGCCCTCCGCCTCCAGCACGTCGGTGAGCAGCACCCGGCCGCCGCCGTCGACGACGGCCCGCGCGGTCGCCGCGCCCAGGCCGCGGGCCCCACCGGTGATGACGACGGCCTTGCCGCCCAGATCCACGACAGCCACGGTTCCACACCCCTGACGCACAGACTGGTATATGACTAATCGGCATACGCCGACGGGCCGTCAGTCTGCCAGAGCGGCCAGCACCCGCGACACCCCCTCCTCCTTCGGCCCCAGGAACCGGGGCGCCGGCTCGAACACGGCGTCCAGCGCCGCCTTTCCCGCCGCGAAGACCTCGCGGGCCCCGCCGTAGTACCAGGTGGCGTCGTGCACGTCCTGGACGCCGACCCCGTACGAGTCCACGCCCGCGGCCTCGCACAGCGCGACCGCGCGGCGGATGTGGAAGCCCTGGCTGATCAGCACCGCCCGGTGCACGCCGAAGATCTCCCGGGCGCGCACGCAGGAGTCCCAGGTGTCGAAGCCGGCGTAGTCGCTGACGATCCGGCCGTCCGGCACCCCGTGGGCGGTGAGGTAGGCGCGCATCGAGTCCGGCTCGTCGTACTCGGTACGGCTGTTGTCACCCGTCACCAGGACCACCTTCACCTTCCCGGCGCGGTACAGCTCCACGGCCGCGTCGAGCCGGTCCGCGAGGTACGGGGTCGGCCGGCCGTCGTAGAGCAGGCCGGCCCCGAACACGACGGCCACCTCGGCCCGCGGCGCGTCGGCCGTGGTGCGCAGTCGGTCGGCGGCGACCGCGTGGGTCCACGCCGAGGGCAGCAGCGCGACGGCGCAGCCCGCCATCACGAGCCGCACGAGCCGGCGCCGGGCCCTGACGGTGCGCGGGACCAGCCCCCGCGCGGCGCGCGCGATCCGGTGCGGGCGCGGTGTGCGCATGAGGTTCCCCCTGGTGGTGCCGGCCGGTGTGCGGCGGGCGCCGCACCCGCAGGTCAGGACGTACGAGGAGGGCGGACGGTTTCACCGAACGCGTCACACCCGGACCCCGGCGCCGCCCCGGGCCGAGCCCGCGGCCCTCCGACGCCCGGCCGGACGCACGGCGGCGTGCACCCGTCGGTGAGCGGGCCGTAAACACCCGTCACCCCGACGCAACGCCCGCGCAACCTGCACCCGGCAGGATCGGTCCGTGACGGAGCCGGTGCACCCTCCCGAACCCTTTCGCCCTCCCCTTCGGCAGCGCGGCCGAGCTGCTGACCCGGATCACGGCACGACTCGGCACGCAGCTCGGCGGCCTGCGCCCGCCCCGCGCCTACGGAGCCCCCGCATGCAGCCCACCCTCGTCGCCGTGGCCCACGGCAGCCGTGACCCGCGCGCCCCGCTCGCCGTCCGCGCCCTCCTCGAACGGGTCCGCGAACTGCGTCCCCACCTCGACGTCCGGCTCGGGCACGTCGAGCTGAACGAGCCGCTCCTCGGCGACGCCCTGGGCGCGCTGCCCGGCGGCGGCGAGGCGGTCCTCGTGCCGCTGCTGCTGGGCCGCGGCACCCACGTCAAGCGGGACCTCCCCGCGGCCGCCGCCCGCGCCGGGCAGCTGCGCGTCCGCGTCGCCGCCCCGCTCGGCCCGCACCCGCTGCTCGTGGAGGCCCTGTACGAGCGGCTCCTGGAGGCCGGCTGGACCCCGGGGACGGCGGTGGTGCTGGCCGCCGCCGGGTCCAGGGACCCGGACTCCGCCGCCGACACCGGGCGCGCCGCCGCCCTGCTGTCGGAGCGGCTCGACGGGGTCCCCGTGGTCCCGGCCTACGCCTCGGCCGCCGCGCCCCGCGTGCCCGACGCCGTCCGGGCGCTGGCCGCACGGGGCCACCGGGTCGCGGTCGCCTCGTACTTCGCCGCCCCGGGCCGGTTCGCCGCCGCCTGCGCGGCCGCCGCGTCCGGCCCGGCGGCCGCTCCGCTCGGCGACCATCCGGCGCTGGCCCGGCTGGTCGTGCTCCGCTACGAGCAGGCCCTCGCCCGGTGGGCGCGGCCCCTCGAACTGGTCACCGCCTGAGGGCCGCCCCCGTACGGATCGCTCGGTTCGTCGGCCATTGCGGTTAACGTCGGAGCATGGAAGGCACCGCACACTCCCCCGCCTACGCGTCCTACGACCCCGCCGCCACCGAGCGGTGGGTCCCCGAGCCCGACAAACAACCCGGCCGCACCGCCTTCCAGCGCGACCGCGCGCGCGTCCTGCACTCCGCCGCGCTGCGCCGCCTCGCCGGCAAGACCCAGGTCGTCACCCCGGGCTCCCGCTCCTACGACTGGGACGCGAGCCCCCGTACCCGGCTGACGCACTCGCTGGAGTGCGCGCAGGTCGGGCGCGAGCTCGGCGCGGCCCTCGGCTGCGATCCCGACCTGGTGGAGGCGGCCTGCCTGTCCCACGACATGGGCCACCCGCCGTTCGGGCACAACGGCGAGGAGGCGCTGAACGAGTTCGCGAAGGACAGCGGCGGCTTCGAGGGCAACGCCCAGTCGCTGCGGCTGCTGACCCGGCTGGAGCCCAAGCGGTTCGTGCCCGATCCGGTGACCGGCGAGCCGGTGAGCGTCGGCCTCAACCTGACCCGCGCCTGCCTGGACGCCGCCACCAAGTACCCGTGGGCGCGCGGCGACCACCCGACGGACCCGGGTTCGGTGAAGTTCGGCGCCTACGAGGACGACCTGCCGGTCTTCGAGTGGCTGCGGCGCGGGGCGCCCGCCGACCGCAAGTGCTTCGAGGCGCAGGTCATGGACTGGTCCGACGACGTCGCGTACTCGGTGCACGACTTCGAGGACGGTCTGCACGCCGGTCACCTCGATCCGAACCTGCTCTTCGCGGAGCCCGAACGCGCCGCGATCTGGCAGGTCGCCATCGGCCGGTACGTGCCCGCCGACACCGCCCCGGAGGAACTCCGCGAGGCCCTGGACCGGCTGATGGACCAGGAGTGGTGGCCGCACGGCTACGACGGTTCGGCCGTCGCCCAAGCTCGGCTGAAGGACGCCACGAGCCAGCTGATCGGCCGGTTCTGCCAGGCGGCGGAGGGGGCGACCCGTGAGGCGTACGGACCCGGCCGGCTGACCCGGTACGCGGCCGGACTGGTCGTGCCCCGCGAGGCGCGCAACGAGTGCGCCGTCCTCAAGGCCGTCGCCGACCTGTACGTCATGCAGCGCGACGAGCAGGAGCGGCTGCGGGCCGATCAGCGCATCGTCCTGGCCGAACTCGCGGAGGCGCTCAGCGCCCGCGCTCCGGAGGGCCTGGACCCGCAGTTCCGGGCGACCTTCGACGCGGCGCCCGACGACCGGGCGCGCAAACGCGCGGTCATCGACCAGATCGCCTGCCTCACCGACGCCGCGGCCCGCTCCCTCCACGCCCGCCTCACCAGACGTCCGCAACGCGCCGAAGGGTGAGCCGATCGGGCCATTCCCCCTTCACGCGGCAGGCTCGGTGCGGGACGCTCGCATGTGGTCGCATGTGGCGGAGAGGTTATGAGGAGGCATCAGGTGGTCGACGCACACCGGACGTTCGTGATCGTCGGGGCAGGGCTCGCCGGGGCGAAGGCGGCCGAAACGCTGAGGTCGGAGGGGTTCACGGGCCGGGTCATCCTGATCGGCGACGAACGCGACCATCCGTACGAACGGCCCCCGCTGTCCAAGGGGTACCTCACGGGCAAGGAGGAGCGCGAGAGCGTCTTCGTCCACGAACCGTCCTGGTACGCGGCCGCCGACATCGAGCTGCACCTGGGGCAGCCGGCCGTCCACCTGGACCGGGAGAACAAGACGGTGCGCCTCGGTGACGGCACGCTGCTGCACTACGACAAGCTGCTGCTGGCCACCGGGGCCGAGCCGCGGCGCCTGGACGTCCCGGGCACCGGCCTGGTCGGGGTGCACCACCTGCGGCGGCTCGCGCACGCCGAGCGGCTGCGCAACGTCCTGGCCGCCCTCGGCCGGGACAACGGGCACCTGCTGATCGCGGGCGCGGGCTGGATCGGCCTGGAGGTCGCGGCGGCGGCGCGCGGCTACGGCGCGGAGGTCACCGTGGTCGAGGCGGAGGCGACCCCGCTGCACTCGGTCCTCGGGCCGGAGATCGGCCGGCTCTTCGCCGACCTGCACGCCGCGCACGGGGTCCGGTTCCACTTCGGGGCGCGGCTCACCGAGATCGTCGGCCACGACGGGATGGTGCTGGCGGCCCGGACGGACGACGGCGAGGAACACCCGGCGCACGCGGTGCTCGCCGCGATCGGGGCCGCGCCCCGCACGGCGCTGGCCGAGACCTCCGGGTTGGCGCTGGTGGACCGCGAGCACGGCGGGGGCATCGCGGTGGACGCGTCCCTGCGCACCTCGGACCCGGACGTGTTCGCCGTCGGCGACGTCGCCGCCGCCCACCACCCGGTGCTGGGGACCCGGCTGCGGGTCGAGCACTGGGCGAACGCCCTCAACGGCGGGCCGGCCGCGGCGCGGGCGATGCTCGGGCAGGAGGTCGGCTACGACCGGGTGCCGTACTTCTTCTCCGACCAGTACGACGTGGGCCTGGAGTACTCCGGGTACGCCCCGGCGGGCGGCTACGACCAGGTGCTGATCCGCGGGGACGTGGGCAGGCGGGAGTTCATCGCGTTCTGGCTGTCGGAGGGCCGCGTGCTCGCCGGAATGAACGTGAACGTGTGGGACGTCACCGAGCACATCCAGGCCCTGATCAGGTCGAAGACGCCGGTGGACCGCGACAAACTGGCGGACCCGTCCGTTCCGCTCGCGTCGTTGATCACCGGGAAGGGTGCCTGACGGGATTGTCGTCGCCCGGCCGTAGACTTCACGCGTGGCAGGACGGATCAACGACGACGACGTGAAGGCGGTACGGGACGCGGTCCCGATCGACGCCGTGGTCTCCGAGTACCTCCAGCTCCGCAACGCCGGCGGCGGCAACCTCAAGGGCCTGTGCCCCTTCCACGACGAGAAGTCCCCGTCCTTCCAGGTCAGTCCCAGCAAGGGCTTCTACCACTGCTTCGGCTGCCAGGCGGGAGGGGACACCCTCGACTTCATCATGAAGATCGACCACCTCTCCTTCTCGGAGGCGGTCGAGCGCCTGGCCGGCCAGGCCGGCATCACCCTGCGGTACGAGGAGGGCGGCTACACCGCCGGCACCAGCGGCCGCGGCGAGCGGATCCGACTGGTCGAGGCGCACAAGGCCGCCGCCCTCTTCTACGCGGAGCAGCTGGGCGGCACCGAGGCCGAGATCGGGCGCCGCTTCCTGGCGGAACGCGGCTTCGACCAGGCGGCGGCCGAGCACTTCGGCGTGGGCTACAGCCCGGCCGGCTGGGACCACCTGACCCGGTTCCTGCGCGGCAAGGGCTTCACCGACAAGGAACTGGTCACCTCCGGGCTCGCCCAGGACAGCCGCAGCGGCAAGCCCATCGACCGCTTCCGCGGCCGACTGATGTGGCCGATCCGGGACATCAGCGGCGAGGTCGTCGGCTTCGGCGCCCGCCGGCTCCGCGACGACGACAACGGCCCCAAGTACCTGAACACCCCCGAGACCGCGATCTACAAGAAGTCCCAGGTCCTGTACGGCATCGACCTGGCGAAGAAGGAGATCGCGAAGACCTCCCGGGCCGTGGTCGTCGAGGGCTACACCGATGTGATGGCCTGCCACATGGCCGGGGTCACCACCGCCATCGCCACCTGTGGCACGGCCTTCGGCGGGGACCACATCAAGATCCTGCGCCGACTGCTGATGGACAACGCGACCGCCGAGGTGATCTTCACGTTCGACGGGGACGCCGCCGGCCAGAAGGCCGCGCTGCGGGCCTTCGAGGACGACCAGAAGTTCGCGGCCGAGACCTCCATCACCATCGCCCCGAACGGGATGGACCCCTGCGACCTGCGCCTCGCGCAGGGCGACGCGGCCGTGTCGGGGCTGGTGGAGTCGCGCACCCCGCTGTTCGAGTTCGCGCTGCGGCACATCGTGTCCCGGCACAACCTGGAGAACCCGGCGGGGCGGGCGGCGGCGCTGGACGAGGCGGCACCGATCGTCGCCAACATCAAGAACATCGCGATCCAGCACGAGTCGGCCGTCCAGCTGGCGGGCATGCTCGGCATCCGTGACGAGCAGTTCGTCGTCAAGCGGGTCGCGCAGCTGGCCCGCTGGGCCCGCGAGCGCGGCAACCAGCCGCAGCAGCAGGGGCGCGGCGGCAACCGGTCCCCCGAGTCGGCGCCCTCCGCGCCGGCCGCGGCGCCCGGCGGTCCCGCGCTGAACCTGCGCAGCCCCGCCCACCGCACCGAACGCGAGCTGCTCAAGCTGGCGCTCCAGCGGCCGGCCCTGGTCTCCCCCGCCTTCGACGCGTACGGCATCGACGAGTTCACCGCCCCGCCCTACGCGGCGGTCCGCCAAGCCATCCAGGACGCCGGCGGCGCCGCGCAGGACACCGACGACTACCTGATCCGGGTCCGCGAGGCGGCGCCGAACGACACCGTCCGCGCCCTGGTGACGGAGCTGGCCGTCGAGGCCATCCACGCCAAGACGGTGGACGAGGTGTACGCCGGGGACCAACTGGTGCAGGTCCGGCTGCGCGCCGTGGACCGCCGGGTCCACGAGGTCCAGGGCACCATGTCCCGGCTCGGCCCGCAGGCCCCGCCGGAGCAGCACGCGGCGGTCCAGGAAGAGCTGTGGGTGCTCCAGCAGTACGGCCGCCGGCTGCGCAACCGCGGCGCCGAAGGGCTCTAGACCGTCCCTTTCGGATCCTGCCGGGCCCCGGTCCGGCGGCGGGCGTGCCAGTCGCCGCCCGGGATCGGGGTGCCCGAGTCGGCCAGTCGGCGGGCCAGGGGCTCGGCCGCCAGGTAGACCCAGGCGCGGACGCGGACGCCGTCGGGGCGGACCGCGTCGCGGGCGACCCGGTCGTAGAGGTTCCCGGG
Source organism: Streptomyces sp. NPDC029836 (assembly GCF_055574495.1). Taxonomy (NCBI): domain Bacteria; kingdom Bacillati; phylum Actinomycetota; class Actinomycetes; order Kitasatosporales; family Streptomycetaceae; genus Streptomyces; species Streptomyces sp. NPDC029836. The sequence continues at coordinate 668,880 of NZ_JBVHZI010000002.1, forward strand.
GCGGCCCGGGCCCGCGTACTCCTCCAGCAGGTCCAGCGCGGCCAGGAGTTCCCCGTACGCCTGCGGCAGCGCGGTGATCAGCTCGCCGGCTATCGCCGTCGCCGAGCCCGGGCGGTCCACGGCGTACGGGTAGCCGGGGCCCTCGTACAGGACCGCTCCGGGCAGTCGGGCCGGTTCCTCGGCGGCGGTGCGGCCCCGGAGGAACAGGTCGTGGTTGACCTCGCCCGGCCGCAGCGTCCCGTACACGAAGAACGGCAGCGTGCCGGATTCCGGCCGATCGACCGATGCCACGGGGTCCTCCCTCGACGCAGACCGACTCGACCCACACCGTACGCACCCCGCCCGCGCGGCCGGCGCGGACCCCCAACCCCCTGAACCCGCCGGCTTCTTCTCCCCATGACGCGATCACCCCGCCGCTCCCCCGTCTCCCCGCTGCTCTGCGCCGTCCTGCCGGCCGCCGCGCCGTCGGGGGCTGCGCCGCGCCGGGCGGGCTCGGCGAGGACGAAAGGGCACGGCCGAGCGCGGCCGGGGCACCGGGCTCGGGCTGACCATCGCCTTCGGGCAGGCCCGGGTGATCGGCGCCCAGGTGACCCTGGCCGGTCCGGCCCCGTCGGGGGCGGCGGCGACGGTGACCCTGCCGTCGGCGTGAGCCGGCGGGCCCGCCCCCGGCGGTGGCGGCGGTGGCGGCGGCGGCGGTGCGGGGGCCGGTTCACCCGGACGGGGTGGGGGGACACGGATGCCGTCAAACCGGCTCTGACGTGCACGGATGCCGGTTCGGCGGGCGGAGTTCCGGTGATCTGACGGGGGCTCAGCAGGCGGCCGGCGGGTCCGGCGGTTTACCTCAGGACACGACCCCGTGTCCTCAGGAGCCCCCATGCGCCGCAGCACCGCCCACGTGCTCACCGCCACCGCGCTGACCGCCGTCGCCTTCGCCGGTCCGGTCGCCGGAGCGGTCGCCGCCGCGGACCTCGGCATGACCGCCTTCGCCCCCGGGGACTTCGCCGTGCTGGAGGTCTGGCCGAAGTCGGCCCCGGCGGGCACCACCGTCACCGTGAACACCACGGCCTGCGGCAAGGGCAGCCACGCCGAGGGCGATGCGAGCACCGTCGGCGGCGGGCGGTTCAAACTCGCCCCGGGCACGCACAAGGAGGTCGTCGTGGGTCAGTTCCAGGTCGCCCACGGCACCCGAACCGGCACCTACGGCATCGGGGTGACCTGCGCGAACGGCAAGTTCGCGACCGGTGACCTGGCCATCACCGAACGCGGCCCGCAGGGCCACGTGCGGACCGGGGTGGGTGGTGGGACGACCACCACCTACGACCCCGCCAAGATCGCGGCGGGGGTGGCCGCGCTGGCCGCCGCCGCCGTCGGCGGTACCTGGCTCCTGCGTCGCCGGGCGAGCGGCACGCGGAGCTGACGGACGCCCACCGCGGCTCCGGCCGCGGTCCGACCGGTACCGTCCCCGTCGCCCGCCCCCGCGAGGTCCCCCCCGTTCGCGGGGCCGGGCGACGGCCAGTCACAGGAACGGAGAGACGAGGGGGCAGCCATGGGAACCTCCGGGCGGACCTCCGGGCGGGGAGGGCTCGTCGCCCTCGTCGCCTGCGTCGGCGTATGGCTCGTGAGCAGCGGTTCCGGCGAGACGGTCGGGCCCCCGCTGCCCTCCCCCGGTGAGGCGCTGAGCGCGCAGGCCGCGTACCCGGGGAGCATCGACCCGCTGCCCGGATCCCCGCCGCGGCGGATCCGGATCCCCTCGATCCGGGTGGACGCGCCGCTGACCGGCCTGGGCCTGGACCGCGCCGGTAGCCTCGACGTGCCCCCGCCGAACCGCGTCAACCTCGCCGGCTGGTACCGGGAGGGGACCACCCCGGGGGCTACCGGGACCGCCGTCGTGGCGGGTCACGTGGACCACGCGCGCGGCCCGGCCGTCTTCTACCACTTGGGCGCGGTGCGCCGGGGAGCGTCGATCGAGGTCGTCCGCGAGGACGGACGCACGGCCGTGTTCACCGTGCACGCCGTCGAGGTCCACGACGCCGACGCGTTCCCCGACCAGCGGGTGTACGGGCCGGCCCCGCGCGCGGAGCTGCGCGTGATCACCTGCGGCGGCGGCTTCTCGCCGCGGACCGGATACCAGGGCAACGTCGTCGTCTTCGCCCACCTGACGGGGACGTACTGATCCGCCGGGCGGCTATCCCCACTGTTCGAAGCCGAGTTTGACGACGAGCGCGCCCACGACCGTCAGCAGCACGCCGCGGACGAAGCCGCTGCCCTTCTTGAGGGCCATGCGGGCGCCGATCATGCCGCCGGCGAGGTTGAAGACCGCCATCAGGGCGGCCAGTTGCCACAGCACCATGCCCTGGTGGGCGAACATCGCGAGCGCGCCGGCGTTCGTGCAGGTGTTGACGATCTTCGCGGTGGCGGAGGCGGTGACCAGGTCGAGGTGGAGCAGGGCGGTGAGGGCCAGCACCAGGAAGGTGCCGGTGCCCGGCCCGATGAGGCCGTCGTAGAAACCGATGCCGAGGCCCGCGAGGGCGATGGTCAGCAGGACCCGACCGCGTGTGACCGGCGCGGCGGACGGCGCCGCGCCGAACCCGGGCTTGAAGATCACCACCGCGGCGACCACCACCAGCACGACCATGATCAGCGGACGCAGCGCGTCCTTGCTGATGCCGCCCGCGAGCGTGGCCCCGCCCATCGACCCGGCGAGCGCGGCCAGACCGATCCGGACGGCGGTCCGCACGTCCACCGGGGCCTTGCGGGCGTAGGTGACGGCGGCGCCGGCCGTGCCGACGATCGCCACCGCCTTGTTGGTCCCGAGCACGGTCGCGGGGTGGGCGTGGGGCAGGCCGAGCAGCAGGGCGGGCAGCAGGAGCAGTCCGCCGCCGCCCACCACGGCGTCGATCCAGCCGGCCGCCGCGGCGGCCACGCACAGCACGATGATCATCGTCGTCGATATGTCAGGCACCTGCCGACCCTATGGAGCGGTTCGGTGCAGCGGCCATCAATCCCCGGAAACTTGCGCAAAGGTTGAGCTTTGCCTGGCCGGCACCCGGTCCGGGGCCACCGGAGCCGCCGGTTCCACCACGGCCGTCAGCACGGTCGCGATCAGCGCCCCGGCCAGCCCGAGCCCCGCCGCCAGCCGACGTGGCGCCGGTACGCGGGCCGCCGCGCCCAGTCCGAGCCGTACGGGGGACTCCCGGCGCGGCTTGCGGTGCCGAGCCCCGGACGGGGCCGCGGGGGCGGTCGCGGGCGGCGGCAGGGTGACGTGCAGGGGGTGACGCATGGGCGCGGTGACCTCTCGACGGGACGTTCGGGAGCGGGGAGCGGGGAGCGGGCTGGGGTCCCGAGCTCCGGATTCCCGGGTTCCGTGCTCCGGGATTCGTGTGGTGTCAGAAGCTGAAGCACTCGCTGTGCACGCGCTCCGCCGGCACCCCGGCCCGCAGCAGGGCGGCCAGGGTCGCCTCCGTCATCCCGGGCGGCCCGCACAGGTAGACGTCGTACTCCGGGAGGTCCGGCACCAGCGCGGTCAGCGCCTGCGGGGCGAGCGGGTCGTACGCGGCTCCCGACGGCCCGAGCAGGTAGTGCAGCCCCGCCCCCCGTTCGGCGGCTATGGCCTCCAGCTCGGCCCGCAGCACGAGGTGTTCCTCGGCGCCGGCCCGGTAGAGCAGGGTGATCTCCCCCGGCCCGCCGGGCAGGGTCTCGAACAGGGCCCGCATCGGGGTGATCCCGACCCCGCCGGCGATCAGCAGCACCTTGGTCCGGGTCCGCCGGGCGGCGGTGAGCGCCCCGAACGGCCCGGTGGCCAGGACACGGGTGCCCGGGCGCAGCCGGCGGATCCGGCGGGAGTGGCCGCCGAGCGCCTTGACGGTGATCCGCAGCCGGCCCCCGTCGACGGGGGCGGAGAGGGAGAACGGCAGGGCGGTGTACCAGAGCCGCCGCTGGAGGAACCGCCAGCGCAGGAACTGTCCCGGCTCGGCGCGCAGTTCGGCGAGGTGCTGCCCGTACACGACGACGGAGACCACCCCGGGCCCCTCCACCCGCACCTCGGCGACCCGCAGCGCGTGCCGCAGGGCCTGGCGTACGGGGACCACGATCCGGTACCAGACCAGCAGGACGGCCACGACCGCGTGGGCGAGCGCCCAGAACCAGGCGACGGCCGCGAGGTCGGGCCCGGCGAGCTGGTGGACGAAGCCCAGGGCGACGGCGAGGTGCACGAGCAGGTGGACCCCGCGCCAGGTTTCGTGGGGGATCCGGCGGCGTACGGCGCGGGCCGAGGTCACGCCGACTGCGGCCAGCAGGACGGTGCCGGCCGCGGCGGCGGCGAGCGCGGGGTAGCCGAGCAGTTCCCGGCCGGCGGAGAGCACGTCGACGCCCTCGTGCACGGCGTATCCCAGCAGGGCGAACAGGCCGTGGCCGAAGCACAGCAGGAGGACGTACCGACCGCCTAGGGCGTGCCAACGGGCGAGCCGGTCCGCGCCGACGCCGTGCTCGACGGCGGGCACCCGGGCCATCAGGAACAGCATGACGAGCACCCCGTACCCGGCGAGGAGGCCGGTCAGGTGCGCGGCGGTCGCGAAGAGCGCGTCGAGCCGGGCCGAGGGGCGCACCTGGGCCGCCCAGAGCAGGGTCACCAGCCCCGCTCCGCCCAGCATCCCGCCCTTGACCCGCACCGCCGCATCTCGCATGCCGCTCACGCTAGGCGGCTCCCGGGGCCCGTCCGGACGCCCGGGGTGATCCTTAAGGCGGCCTTGAGGGGCGCCTCACCGGCCCTTAATCCCGGCGCTGAGGTCGGCGTTCCGTACGGGTAACAGGGGCGGTGCCGAGGGGAAACAGCGGCCCCGCACGCTCGTGCCATGACCTCGGAGCAGCGTGCGGTGGTGTCGGCCGGCGGGCCGCCGGCTCGGCGCGGGCACGGCCCCCGCGACCACCGCGCACGCCGGGGCACCGCTTCGACCCGGTCGCCCTCGGCGAACCCGGCGACGACGTGGTCCGCCCCGCCGACGCCGGCCGCCGGCCCTACCGGAAGGTCGTCGTCCGCCGCCCGACCCGTTCCACCCGCTCACCGACGACGGAGGCCACTGACATGACCGAGCCCTTGCCCGCAATCGTGCTCATCGGGCACGGCATGGTCGGCCAGCGCTACCTGGAGGCGCTCGCCGAACGCGGCGCCACCGCCACGCACCGCGTCACCGTGCTGTGCGAGGAGCCCCGGCCCGCGTACGACCGCGTGCACCTGACCTCGTACTTCTCCGGTTCCACCCCCGAGGACCTCTCGCTGACCCCGGCCGGTTTCCTCCGCGACCACGGCATCGACCTGCACCTCGACGACCCCGCCGAGCGCATCGACCGCGACGCCCGCACGGTGACCTCCCGCTCCGGGCGGGTGTTCCCGTACGACGTGCTCGTCCTGGCGACCGGCAGCTACCCGTTCGTGCCGCCCGTGCCCGGCAAGGACGCCCCCGGCTGCTTCGTCTACCGCACCATCGAGGACCTCCTCGCGATCGAGGAGTACGCGAGGACCCGGACCAGCGGCGCGGTCGTCGGCGGCGGTCTGCTCGGCCTGGAGGCCGCAGGCGCCCTGAAGGGGCTGGGGCTGGCCACCCGCGTCGTGGAGTTCGCGCCCCGCCTGATGCCCGTGCAGGTCGACGAGGGCGGCGGCGCCGCGCTGCTGCGCACCATCGAGTCGATGGGCCTGACCGTGCACACCGGGGTCGGCACCCAGGAGGTGCTCACCGGCGAGGACGGCGCCGTCAGCGGGATGCGGCTCTCCGACGGCTCGACCGTCGACACCGATCTGGTCGTCTTCTCGGCCGGCGTCCGCCCGCGCGACCAGCTCGCCCGCGACGCCCTCCTCGACGTCGGCGAGCGCGGCGGCGTCGCCGTCGACTCCCGCTGCCGCACCTCCGACCCGCGCGTCTACGCCATCGGCGAGTGCGCGCTGGCGAGCGACGGCCGGGTCTACGGCCTGGTCGCCCCCGGGTACGAGATGGCGGAGACGGCCGCCGAGGACCTGCTGGGCCGCGAGAAGGAGTTCACCGGCGCCGACCTGTCCACGAAGCTCAAGCTGCTCGGCGTGGACGTGGCCTCCTTCGGCGACGCCCACGGCGCCGCCCCCGGCAGCCTCGACGTCGTCTGGTCCGACTCCCGCTCCGGCGTCTACCGGAAGCTGGTCGTCTCCCCCGACGGGGTGCTGCTCGGCGGGGTCCTGGTCGGCGACGCCGACGCGTACGGTCTGCTGCGCCCCCTCACCGGCACCGTCCCGCCCGTCTCCCCCGAGCAGCTGGTGCTGCCCGCGGGGCTCGGTCCCGCCGCCCAGCTCGGCCCGTCGGCGCTCCCCGACGACGCGGTGATCTGCTCCTGCCACAACGTCACCAAGAAGGCCATCAGCGCCTGCGTCGACCTGCCCGAGGTCAAGAAGTGCACCAAGGCGGGCACCGGCTGCGGCAGTTGCGTCAAGGTGATCGGGCAACTGCTGCCGGCCGCCGCCGACCAGGGGCTGTGCGGCTGCTTCCCGTACACCCGGGCGGAGCTCTACGAGATCGTCCGGACCCGCCGGTTGGCCTCGTACGAGGAGATCCTCGACGGCCACGGCCGACCGGAGGCGCGCGGCGGCGACGGCTGCGAGGTCTGCAAGCCCACCGTCGGTTCGATCATCGCCTCGCTCGCCCCCTCCCTCGGGGCCAGCGGTTACGTCCTGGACGGCGAGCAGGCCGCCCTCCAGGACACCAACGACCACTTCCTCGCGAATCTCCAGCGCAACGGCTCGTACTCGGTCGTCCCGCGCATCCCCGGCGGCGAGATCACCCCCGACAAGCTCATCGTGATCGGCGAGGTGGCCCGCGACTTCGGCCTCTACACGAAGATCACCGGCGGGCAGCGCATCGACCTGTTCGGCGCGAGCGTCGACCAGCTGCCGCGCATCTGGGCCCGCCTCGTCGACGCCGGATTCGAATCCGGGCACGCCTACGGGAAGGCCCTGCGGACGGTGAAGTCCTGCGTGGGGCAGACCTGGTGCCGCTACGGGGTCCAGGACAGCGTACGGATGGCCATCGACCTGGAGCTGCGCTACCGGGGCCTGCGCGCCCCGCACAAGCTGAAGTCGGCGGTGTCGGGCTGCGCCCGCGAGTGCGCGGAGGCGCAGAGCAAGGACTTCGGGGTCATCGCGACGGCGAGCGGCTGGAACCTCTGGGTCGGCGGCAACGGCGGGGCCACCCCGCGCCACGCCGACCTCCTCGCGCAGGACCTGTCGGACGCCGAACTGGTCCGGCTGATCGACCGGTTCCTGATGTTCTACATCCGCACCGCCGACCGGCTGGAGCGCACCTCCACCTGGCTGGACCGGCTGGAGGGCGGCCTGTCCCACCTGCGGGACGTGATCGTGCACGACTCGCTCGGCCTGTGCGCCGAACTGGAGTCGCTGATGGCCGAGCACGTGGCGCACTACCGGGACGAATGGGCCGAGACCCTTCAGGACCCGGAGCGGCTGGGCCGGTTCGTGTCGTTCGTCAACGCGCCCGGGGCTCCGGACCCGACCGTGAGGTTCGTCGCCGAACGCGACCAGGTCAAGCCCGACCTGGCCGTGCTGACCATAGGAGGAGCCGTCCGATGACCGTGGAACTACGGGTTGCCGAAGGCTGGTTGACGGTGTGCGAGCTGTCCTCGCTCGTTCCCGGCCGGGGGGTCGCCGCGCTGCTCCCCGACGGGAGCCAGGCCGCGGTGTTCCTGGACCGCTCGGGGCGGCCGTACGCCATCGGCAACCAGGACCCCTTCACCGGCGCGCACGTGCTCTCGCGCGGGCTGGTCGGTCGCGCGGCGGGCCGGCCCTTCGTGGCCTCGCCGCTGCTCAAGCAGCGCTTCGACCTGGAGTCGGGGCGCTGCCTGGACGACGAGGGGGTGACGGTCCGGACCTACCCGGTGCGGACCGCCGCGACCTCGTGAGCCCCCGTCCCCGGCGGTCGGGGGTCAGCCCTGGACGGCGGCCGGATCCATCCACATGATCTCCCAGGTGTGGCCGTCCAGGTCGTCGAAGGCCCGCCCGTACATGAAGCCGTGGTCCTGGGCCGGCCGGGGCTCGGTGCCACCGGCCGCCACGGCGGCGTCGACGAGCTCGTCGACCGCGGCGCGGCTCTCGGCGCTCAGACACAGCAGCACCTCGGAGGTACGGGTGGCGTCGGCGATCTCCTTGTGGGTGAAGTCCTTGTAGCGGGCCTCGGTCAGCAGCATGGCGACGATCGTGTCGCTGATCACCACGGAGGTGCAGTTCTCGTCGGAGAACTGGGCGTTGAAGGAGTACCCGAGCTTGCTCCAGAAGCCCTTGGCGGCGTCCAGGTCCTTGACCGGCAGATTGACGAAGATCATGGTGGCGGACATCTCGGTCCCTCTTCTCTCGTGTGCGGCGCTGCGCCGTTCCGTGCTGTTCGAGGGGTAGACGGGGGCCGCCGCTGAAACTCATCGCTGTCCGGCAAAGTTTTTCGACAACCCGGCCAGCACGAGGAAATCGCAGGTCAGCGCGGCGGACCAGGTCATGCTCGGGTCGGGTGCCGGGCGCCGCCCCGCCGCCCCGCGCGCGGCGCCCCAGGGGCACCACCCGGGCCCCCGTCGGCCGTCCACGCGTCCTCCGGGCAACGTCCGTGTGTACGGAAGTCGCCGCCGAAGGATTGACCCCGAGCCGGTCGCTCGTGCGTCATGAGGAATTGACGTCACGTCAACTCGACGCCTCTAGGTTCCTCGACGCATGCGACCTCGCGCCCGACCGGACGCGGGGCCTTCCCTCCCACAGGAGTGACCGTGGAACGTCGTACCTTCCTGCGCGGTGCTGTCATCGGCTCGTCCGCCGCCGCCTTCGGGGGCACGTTGATGCGGGGAGCCGCCTACGCGGCCCCCGCCCAGCCCGGCGCCGGCCCCTACGGGGGCCTCGGCGCGGCCGACGCGAACGGCATCATGCTGCCCGCCGGGTTCACCAGCCGGGTCATCGCCCGCTCCGGCCAGACCGTCCCCGGCACCTCGTACACCTGGCACAGCGCCCCCGACGGCGGCGCCTGCTACCCCGACGGCTCCGGTTGGATCTACGTCTCCAACTCGGAGATCAACCCCTCCGGCGGCGCGAGCGCGGTCCGCTTCAACTCGTCCGGCACCGTCACCGGCGCCTACCGGATCCTCTCCAACACCCGGCAGAACTGTGCGGGCGGCAAGACCCCCTGGAACACCTGGCTCTCGTGCGAGGAGGTCGACCGCGGCTTCGTCTACGAGGCCGACCCGTACGGCGTCAACGCGTCGGTGCAGCGCCCCGCGATGGGCCGCTTCAAGCACGAGGCCGCGGCGGCGGACCCGGTGCGCAAGGTGATCTACCTGACCGAGGACGAGACGAGCGGCTGCTTCTACCGCTTCATCCCCACCACCTGGGGCAACCTGTCCTCCGGCACCCTCCAGGTCCTCAAGGCCGGCACGGCCTCCTCGGGCTCCTTCACCTGGGCCAACGTGCCCGACCCGGACGGCTCGCCGACGGTCACCCGCAGCCAGGTCTCGGGGTCGAAGAAGTTCAACGGCGGCGAGGGCTGCCACTACGCCAACGACACCGTCTGGTTCACCACGAAGGGGGACAACCGCGTCTGGCAGCTCAACCTCGCCACCAGCACCTACGAGCTGGCCTACGACGACTCCCTGGTCCCCGGCGGCGCGGCCCCGCTGACCGGCGTCGACAACGTGACCGGGTCCTCGTACGGGGACCTGTACGTCGCCGAGGACGGCGGCAACCTGGAGATCTGCGTGATCACCCCGGACGACGTGGTGGCCCCGTTCCTGCGCGTCACCGGCCAGTCCTCCTCGGAGATCACCGGACCGGCGTTCTCCCCCGCCGGCAACCGGCTGTACTTCAGCAGCCAGCGCGGCACGACGGGCAGCTCCTCCGGCGGCATCACCTACGAGGTGACCGGCCCGTTCCGCACCTGACGCCCCTGACGCCCTCCGCGCGGCCCCGGCGACCCCGGGGCCGCGCGGAGGCGTACGGGAGCGCCCGCGGGCCCTCACGAGACGACGGCGCCGCCCTTGAGCAGGGCCGCGCCGAGCGGCGTCACCGTGTGCAGGACGGCGTTGCCGTGGCGGAGGGTGGTGACCAGGCCCGCCTCGCGCATCACGCAGGCGTGTTGGCTCGCCGAGGCCAGGGAAACCCCCGCCCGGCGGGCGAGCTCGCTGGTGGTGGCCCCGTCCCCGATGGCCCGCAGGACCACCGAGCGGGTGTGCCCGACCAGCTTGCCCAGGGTGCGCTGGCGCAGCTCCTCCGGCCGCCCGGACTCGCCGCCGGCCGACGCGGAGGCCAGCTGCGCGGCGGCCGGGTAGACCAGCACCGGCGGCAGCTCCGGATCGTGCAGGGTCACCGCGGTGCGCCGGCAGAAGAAGGACGGCTGGAGCAGCAGCCCGCGCCCCCGCAGCCGTACGTCCCGGTCCACGGGGTACTCGCATTCCAGGACGGGCGCCCGCCAGCGCAGCATCGGCGGCAGCGAGGCGAGCAGTTCGTCCGCGCCGCCGTCGAGCAGGGCCCGGCCGCGCGCGGCCCGTTCGGCCTCTATCTGCGCCTGTATGTGCGTCCAGTACGGCTCCACGGCCGCCCGGTGGTACCCGCGCAGTTCGCCCAGCAGCCGGGGCATGTGTTTGGTGCCGCCGTCCATGAACTCCCGCAGCCGGTTGGGCGTCGGAGTTCCGAAGGCCGCGCCGAAGCCCGTTCCGGCACCCGCGCCGACGAGCGACAGCTCGCGCCGCAGCCGTTCGGGACGCAGCCCGCGCAGCGCGTCGAGGGCGACGTCCCAGCCGTACTGCCCCTCGGTGGGGGTCAGGAAATCCGGGAAATAGCCGCGCGCCGGTATCAAGGCACCGAGCAGCCTTGTTTCACTATTCAACCGGCTCCGGGTTTCCGTACGCCATTCGCCGAACAGCCGGGCGTCGCGCCGGTCTCTTAAGCGGTGAAAACTAAGAATCGTTTCCCACAACGCATCGGGACGCCCTGCCATCCTTACGCGTGCCAGGTCCACTCCAGTGAAATGGATACGAAGCACCGAACCCCCAGCTGTGCAACCGCAATCCCCCCGCCCCATGAGTATGCATGCCGTCACACGTGGTCACCACGCCCTTTCGGCCACAGTTGAAACCCCTTTCGGCAGGGGCGTCACAAGCGAAATCCTGTAGTCCGCCGGGCACACTCCGGTGCGACCGAAACGCTCCGTGAAGGCCGTGGGGGGCTTTGCGGGGCCTGGCGGTCGGTCGCACAGGGAAGCGCCGACGTGCCTGGCGGATAGGCGTCAGGCGGTGGACGGGTGGGGATCCGTCCACCGCCTGACGCCGTAAAACTTTGTTGAATGCTTTGCGGAACGGGACCTTCGAAAAGACGTGGACGCCCGCCCCGGGCAGTCAGGGAACCCGGGGCGGGCGTGGTCGAGGGGCCGGTGACGCTCTCCGGTCAGCGGCTGTCGGAGCCCTTCGACTCGGCGGCCGCGCGGCCCGCCTCCAGGCGCGCCACCGGGATCCGGAAGGGCGAGCAGGAGACGTAGTCGAGGCCGACCTCGTGGAAGAAGTGCACCGACTCGGGGTCGCCACCGTGCTCGCCGCAGATGCCGAGCTTGAGGTCGGGGCGGGTGGCCCGACCGGCCTGGACCGCGCTGCGCACGAGGGCGCCGACGCCGTCCTTGTCGATGGTCTCGAAGGGCGAGACCCCGAAGATGCCCTTCTCCAGGTACGCGGTGAAGAAGCTGGCCTCGACGTCGTCGCGGGAGAAGCCCCACACCGTCTGGGTCAGGTCGTTCGTGCCGAAGGAGAAGAACTGCGCGGCTTCGGCGATCTGGCCGGCGGTCAGCGCGGCGCGCGGCAGCTCGATCATCGTGCCGATGCTCAGCTTGAGGTTGGTGCCGGTGGCGGCCTCGACCTCGGCGATGACCTGGTCGGCCTCGTCTCGGACGATCTCCAGCTCCTGGACGGTGCCGACGAGCGGGACCATGATCTCGGCGCGCGGGTCGCCCTTGGCGTTCTTGCGCTCGGCCGCGGCCTCGGCGATCGCCCGGACCTGCATCTTGAACAGACCCGGGATGACCAGGCCCAGACGGACGCCGCGCAGACCCAGCATCGGGTTCTGCTCGTGCAGCTTGTGCACGGCCTGGAGCAGGCGCAGGTCGTTCTCGTTGGCGTCCTTGCGGGACTCGGCGAGGGCGACGCGGACCGACAGCTCGGTGATGTCGGGCAGGAACTCGTGCAGCGGCGGGTCCAGCAGGCGCACGGTGACGGGCAGTCCGTCCATCGCCTCGAACAGCTCGACGAAGTCCTTCTTCTGCAGCGGCAGCAGGGCGCCGAGCGCCTCTTCGCGCTCCCCGTCGGTGTCCGCGAGGATCAGTCGCTCCACCAGTTCGCGGCGCTCGCCGAGGAACATGTGCTCCGTGCGGCACAGGCCGATGCCCTGGGCGCCGAAGCGACGGGCGCGCAGCGCGTCCTCGGCGTTGTCGGCGTTGGCTCGCACCCGCAGGCGCCGGACGCGGTCCGCGTACGCCATGATCCGGTGCACGGCGGCGACGAGTTCGTCGGCGTCGTCTGCGCCGGCGTGCATGCGGCCCTCGAAGTACTCGACGACCGGGGACGGTACGACGGGTACCTCACCGAGGTAGACCTTGCCGGTGGAGCCGTCGATGGAGACGACGTCGCCCTCTTCGATGACGGTCTCGCCGACCGTCATGCGGCGGCGCTTGGTGTCGACGTCGAGTTCCTCGGCGCCGCAGACGCAGGTCTTGCCCATGCCGCGGGCGACGACGGCCGCGTGCGAGGTCTTGCCGCCGCGCGAGGTCAGGATGCCCTGGGAGGCGATCATGCCGTCCAGGTCGTCGGGGTTGGTCTCGCGGCGGATCAGGATGACCTTCTCGCCGGAGCGCGACCACTTGACGGCCGTGTACGAGTCGAAGACGGCCTTGCCGACCGCCGCGCCCGGGGAGGCGGCGATGCCGCGGCCCAGCAGGGTGGTCGAGGCGGTGTCGTCGAAGCGCGGGAACATCAGCTGCGCGAGCTGGTGGCCGTTGACGCGCTGGAGGGCCTCGGCCTCGTCGATCAGACCCTGGTCCACGAGCTGCGTGGCGATGCGGAAGGCGGCGCCGGCGGTGCGCTTGCCGACCCGGGTCTGGAGCATCCACAGCTGACCGCGCTCGATGGTGAACTCGATGTCGCACAGGTCCTTGTAGTGCGTCTCCAGCGTCTCCATGATCGTCATGAGCTGGTCGTACGAGACCTTGTCGATCGACTCCAGGTCCGCGAGCGGCACGGTGTTGCGGATGCCCGCGACGACGTCCTCGCCCTGGGCGTTCTGCAGGTAGTCGCCGTAGACGCCCTGGTGGCCGCTGGCGGGGTCGCGGGTGAAGGCGACGCCGGTGCCGGAGTCGGGGCCCAGGTTGCCGAACACCATGGAGCAGATGTTGACGGCGGTGCCCAGGTCGCCCGGGATGCGCTCCTGGCGGCGGTAGAGCTTGGCGCGGTCGGTGTTCCAGGAGTTGAAGACGGCCTCGACGGCGAGGTCCATCTGCGCGCGGGCCTCCTGCGGGAACTCGCGGCCGGCCTCCTTCGCGACGATCTTCTTGAAGTGCTTGACCAGCTTCTTGAGGTCGGCGGCGTCGAGGTCGGTGTCGACGGTGACCTTCTTGGCGGCCTTGGCCTCTTCGAGGGCGTCCTCGAACAGCTCGCCCTCGACGCCCAGGACGGTCTTGCCGAACATCTGGATGAGGCGGCGGTAGGAGTCCCACGCGAAGCGCTCGTCACCGGACTGCGCGGCGAGACCGACGACGGACTCGTCGGAGAGGCCGATGTTGAGGACCGTGTCCATCATGCCGGGCATCGAGAACTTGGCGCCGGAACGCACGGAGACCAGCAGCGGGTCGTCCGACTGGCCGAGCTTCTTGCCCATCCGCGCCTCAAGGGCGGCAAGGTGTGCGCTGACCTCGTCGCGCAGCTCGGCCGGGGCCTCGCCGCTTTCGAGGTAGACCTTGCAGGCCTCGGTGGTGATGGTGAAGCCGGGAGGGACGGGGAGACCCAGGTTGGTCATCTCGGCGAGGTTGGCTCCCTTGCCGCCGAGAAGGTCCTTGAGGTCCCGGTTTCCCTCGGTGAAGTCGTAGACGAACTTCTGATCTTTGTTTTCCGACACGGGTCTCGACTCCTCGAGGACTCGGGTGGCTGCCCTGACGGCCAGGAACATACCCAGATCGAAGGCTTATGGGTACGTCCACTTGGTCGTCATACGGCTGTAACCACCCGTGCGCCAGCAGATCGAAAGTAACTCACGGGTAATCGGAAGGCCCGAAGAGCGTTCACCTCCCGAAGACGAAGGGGCCCATAAAGGCCCACTGACGCTCGGATGAGCGATCATCGATACATTTGCGTTCAAGTCTTGAACGCTCAAAGGGTGGCACCCAGTGCCACCCTTTGAAAGTCTTACCCGTGACCTTTCTGCTCATCTGAGCGAAACCTCGCCCCTGCGTGGCGTATATCACGCGCCACGGAGGGCGATTTGTCAGCCTCCGGAAGTGTCCAGCTCCGCGTCCTCGCTCACACCCGCGCAGTCATAGGGATCCTTCAACCAGCCCTCAGGCAGGACAACTCGGTTGTTTCCGGACGTCCGGCCCCGCGGGCCGTCCGCGCTCTCGGGCCACGACTGATCCAAATCCAGCTCGCTCAGATGAGCGTCCAGTTCGGCCAGGGAGGACGTGACCGCCAGCTTCTGGCGCATCTCGGATCCGACGGCGAAGCCCTTCAGGTACCAGGCCACGTGCTTACGGAAGTCGATCACCCCGCGCGCCTCGTCACCGATCCACTCCCCCAGCAGTTCGGCATGCCGGAGCATGGTGGCCGCGACCTCGCGCAGGTTCGGCTTGTGGAAGTCCTCGGGGCGGCCCTCGAAGGCCGCGACCAGGTCGTTGAACAGCCACGGCCGGCCCAGGCAACCGCGCCCGACCACGACGCCGTCGCAGCCGGTCTCGCGGACCATGCGCAGCGCGTCCTCGGCGCACCAGATGTCGCCGTTGCCGAGGACCGGGATCTCCGGCACGTGCTCCTTGAGGCGCGCGATGGCCTCCCAGTCGGCGGTGCCGCCGTAGTGCTGGGCGGTCGTCCGCCCGTGCAGGGCTATGGCGGTGACGCCCTCCTCGACGGCGATCCGGCCCGCGTCGAGGTAGGTGAGGTGCTCGTCGTTGATCCCCTTGCGCATCTTCATGGTGACCGGCAGGTCGCCGGCGCCCGCGACGGCCTCGCGCAGGATCGCGCGCAGCAGGTTCCGCTTGTACGGGAGGGCCGAGCCGCCGCCCTTGCGGGTGACCTTGGGGACGGGGCAGCCGAAGTTCAGGTCGATGTGGTCCGCGCGGTCCTCGTCGACGATCATCCGGACGGCCTTGCCGACGGTCGCCGGGTCCACGCCGTACAGCTGGATCGAGCGGGGCTTCTCGGTCTCGTCGAAGTGGATCAGCTGCATGGTCTTGTCGTTGCGCTCGACCAGGGCGCGGGTCGTGATCATCTCGCTCACGAACAGCCCCTTGCCGCCGGAGAACTCGCGGCAGAGCGTGCGGAAGGGGGCATTGGTGATCCCGGCCATCGGCGCGAGCACCACCGGGGGCTGCACGGTGTGCGGGCCGATCGCGAGGGGCGGGGGAAGCGTGGTCATCCGCCCATTGTCCCGCATGCCGGGGCGCGGGTGCGGACGTACGATCGGCCCCATGATCGAGCCGAGTCACCGGCAACGCACGCTCATCCTGGCGATCTGCTGCATCAGCCTGCTCATCGTCAGCCTCGACAACACCGTCCTGAACGTGGCGCTGCCCTCGATGCGCGAGGACCTGGGTGCCTCGGTCGCGGGCATGCAGTGGACCATCGACGCCTACACCCTGGTCATGGCCTCGCTGCTGATGCTCGCGGGCTCCACCGCCGACCGGATCGGCCGCCGCAAGGTGTTCGTCACCGGTCTGATCCTCTTCACCCTGGGCTCCCTGCTGTGCTCGCTCGCCCCCGGGCTGGGCTGGCTCATCACCTTCCGCATGGTGCAGGCCGTGGGCGCGGCGATGCTCAACCCCGTCGCCATCTCGATCATCACCAACACCTTCACCGATCCGGCCGAACGTGCCCGGGCCATCGGCATCTGGGGGGCGGTGGCCGGTCTCTCCATGGCGGCGGGTCCCGTGATCGGCGGCGTCCTGGTGGACACCGTCGGGTGGCGGTCCATCTTCTGGGTGAACCTGCCGATCGGGCTGGTGGCCCTCTGGCTGACCCTGCGGCACGTCCCCGACTCCCGGGCCGCGCACGCGCGCCGGCCCGACCCGGTGGGGCAGCTGCTGATCATGGGGCTGCTGGGCTCCCTGACGTACGGGATCATCGAGGCCCCGGCCGCCGGCATCGGCTCCCCGCTGATCCTGAGCTGCGCCGTGATCGCCGTCGCCTCGTTGGTGGGGCTGCTGCTGTACGAGCCCCGGCGCGAGGAACCCCTGATCGACCTGCGGTTCTTCCGCAGCGCCCCGTTCAGCGGGGCGACGGTGTGCGCCGTCAGCGCCTTCGCCGCGCTGTCCGGGTTCCTCTTCCTGAACACCCTGTACCTCCAGGACGTACGGGGGCTCAGCGCCCTGCACGCCGGGCTGTACATGGTGCCGATGGCCGGGCTGACCCTGCTGTTCGCACCCCTGTCGGGGCGGCTGACCGGCAGTCGGGGGCCCCGGCTGCCGCTGCTGATCGCGGGCGGGGCGATGGGGTCGAGCGGGCTGCTGTTCGCGGCCTTCTCGGCGGAAACCTCCACGCCCCTGATGTTCGTCGGGTTCATGCTCTTCGGCCTCGGCTTCGGCATGGTCAACGCCCCGATCACCAATACGGCCGTGTCCGGGATGCCGCGCGCCCAGGCCGGGGTGGCGGCCGCCGTGGCCGCCACCAGCCGGCAGACCGGCGGGACGCTGGGGGTCGCCGTGATCGGCGCCGTGCTGGCCGCCGGGACGGCGGGCGGCGGCGAGTTCACCGCGGCGGCGAAGCCCGCCTACTGGATCATCACCGTCTGCGGACTGCTCGTCCTGCTGGTCGGCGCCGCCACCAACGGCCGCTGGGCCCGCGGGACGGCCCTGCGCACCGCGGCGGCCCTGGAACCGGGTTCGCCCGGGCAGGGCTCGGCCCCGGTCGGGGCGCCGCGGTAGCTCCCGCACTCCCCTTCCCGCTGCGGCGCGGACGCCCCGTCGCACTGACGAGTGACAGATATTGAAATCTGTCACTCGTCATGCCATTCTCGTTCCATGACCACGAACCAGAACACCCCGAGCACCTCCCACGGCCCCCGCACGCTCGGCGCGACCGGTCCGACCGTCTTCCCGCTTGGTCTGGGCTGCATGGGCATGTCCGCCCTGTACGGCGAGGCCGACCGCGGCGAGTCCATCGCCACCCTCCACGCCTTCCTCGACGCCGTCCCCGAGGGCACGAACGCCCTCCTGGACACCGGCGACTTCTACGGGATGGGCCACAACGAACTGCTGATCGCCGAGGCCCTGCGCACCGCTCCGGCGGCGGCCCGCGAGCGGGCCCTGACCAGCGTGAAGTTCGGCGCCCTGCGGACGGTCGAAGGCGGTTTCGCCGGGTACGACGGCCGGCCGGACGCCGTCCGCAACTTCCTGGCCTACTCGCTCCAGCGACTCGGCCGGGACCACATCGACGTCTACCGGATCGCCCGCGTGGACCCGGACGTACCGATCGAGGAGACGGTCGGGGCCATCGCCGAGGCCGTCCAGGCCGGACACGTCCGGCACATCGGCCTGTCCGAGGTCGGCGCGGACACCTTGCGCCGGGCCGCGGCCGTCGCCCCCATATCGGACCTCCAGATCGAGTACTCCCTGATCTCGCGGAACATCGAGACGGAGATCCTGCCGACCGCCCGCGAGCTCGGCATCGGCGTCACGGCGTACGGGGTGCTGTCCCGCGGCCTGATCAGCGGGCACTTCTCGCGGGAGCGGGAACTGGCCCCCGGCGACTTCCGGGGCATGAGCCCCCGCTTCCAGGGCGACAACCTCGACCGCAACCTCGCCCTGGTCGAAGCGCTGCGCAAGGTCGCCGAGGAGAAGGACGTGAGCGTCGCCCGGATAGCCATCGCCTGGGTGCTCGCGCGCGGCGAGGACATCGTGCCGCTGGTGGGCGCACGGCGCCGGGACCGGCTCGCCGAGGCACTCGGTGCCATGCGGGTGGAGCTGACCGCGGCGGACCTGGCGGCCGTCGAGGAGGCCGTACCGGCCGGAGCGGCGGCCGGCGACCGCTACCCGGCGGCGCAGATGGCCCACCTCGACAGCGAGCACTGACGCGGCTGTACGGTCGTACTCATGCCCCCCCCTGCTGCCGAGCCCCTGACCCCCGAGCGCATCCTCGAAACCACCGAGGAGGTGCTGCGTCGCTTCGGCCCGACCAAGGCGACCGTGGTGGATGTGGCGCGCGCCCTGGGTGTCAGCCACGGCAGCGTGTACCGGCACTTCCCCTCGAAGGCGGCGCTGCGCGAGGCGGTCACCGACCGGTGGCTGGCCAAGAGCGTGGTGATGCTGGAGAAGATCGCCTCGGCTCCGGCCGAGCCCGCCCCGTCCAAGCTGGAAGCGTGGCTGGAGGCCCTCTTCGAGGCCAAGCGCCACAAGGCCGGTGACGACCCTGAACTGTTCGCCACCTACACGGTGCTGCTCGCCGAGAACAGCGGCACGGTCGACGCCCACCTCACCGAGCTGATCGACCAGCTGGCCGCGATCATCGCCGAGGGCGTCGAAGCCGGGACCCTGTCCGCACCCGATGTCCAGGGCGCCGCCCGCGCGGTCTTCCACGCCACCGGGCGGTTCCACGACCCGCAGTACGCGGCGGACTGGCTCTCGCCGTCGATCCTCACGGAATTCGAGGCGGTCACCGCCCTCGTGATCCGGGGCCTGCGCGCCTGATCCGGGCCGGGGCCGCGTGCTGCTGCGGTGTGCTGGTTCCGGGCTGCGGGCTCCCGGCCGGGGTTCCGGGCCGGGGTTCCGGCCGCGGGTTGCGGCACCCGACTCCCGCCCCGGGTCGCGGACACGGGTTCCGCGCCTTCCGATCCCCTACCCACTCCCGCGCACCCCTGTGGCCGCGGTCGCCCCGCTCCCCCGTGCACCCCTGTGTCCGCGTCACCGCGTCACCGCGTCGCCCCCGGGCCGTTCGCCGCGATGTCCGGAATTCGATGGTCCGGGTGTCTTGACGATCTTTTTGGGCACTCGATGGCTTGCCCATGCCATCTTGCTGCCTACGGTCCCCTGTACCGCACGCACAAGGCACCCCAGGGGGAAGCATGTCCACCCAGGTCGCTCGACCCGACGCACCCGCCCGATCGGGCGTCGCCACCGCACTCGGCTGGCTCCTGACCATCGCGCTCAACGTGGTCGCGCCGATCCTCACCTACAACTTCCTGACCGGCAGCCGGGGCTGGGAGGAGTTCCCGGCGCTCCTGCTGAGCGGTGCGTGGCCCGTCCTCGACACCGTGATCCACGTGATCTGGCGCCGCAAGGTCGACGAGTTCGCCGTGGTCACCATGGTGTTCCTGGTCATCACCGCCGTGGTGGGCCTCGTCGGGGACCATTCGGCCCGGACCCTGCTCGTCAAGGACTCCGTCGTGACGGGGCTGTTCGGCGTGCTCTGCCTGGCCACGCTGCTGGCCAAGCGCCCGCTGATGTTCTACTTCGGCCGCAAGTTCGCCACCGACGGCACCGCCAGGAGCACCGCCTGGTGGAACGGCCTGTGGCAGTACGAGGGCTTCCGCACCACGATGCGCCGCATGACCCTGGTCTGGGGCGTGGCGTACGTGATCGAGGCGCTGGTGCGCGTCGTCCTCTCGTACAGCGTGAACACCAAGACCATGGTGGTCGTCAGCCCGATCATGGTCTACGGCGTGCTGGCCGCCCTCGGTGTCTGGACCGCCCTCTACGGCAAGCGCTCCCAGGCCGAGGGTGAGCGCCGCGAGGCCGAGGCCAAGGCGCGGGCCGAGGCCGAAGCCGCGCCCGCGGGCGCTCCCCGAGCCGCGCCCGAGGCCCGGAGCGAGCCGGCAGAGGCCGGGCGCGGCGGGGGGTCCGCGTAGGACGCGGGGAGGAACGACGGTGGCCCGGTGCGCGGATCGCGCACCGGGCCACCGGTCGTTTTCAGGCCACTTCGAAGAGGGCCCGGGGTGCTCTAGCAGCCGAGCAGACGGCTGCCGAGGTAGCTCTGGATCTGGTCCAGGGAGACGCGCTCCTGCTTCATGGTGTCGCGCTCGCGCACGGTCACCGCGTTGTCGTCCAGGGTGTCGAAGTCGACGGTGACGCAGAACGGCGTACCGATCTCGTCCTGGCGGCGGTAGCGGCGGCCGATCGCGCCCGCGTCGTCGAACTCGATGTTCCAGAACTTGCGCAGGTCGGCGGCGAGGCCCTTGGCCTTCGGCGTCAGCTGCGCGTTGCGGGACAGCGGCAGGACGGCGACCTTGACCGGGGCCAGGCGCGGGTCGAAGCGCATCACGGTGCGCTTCTCCATGACGCCCTTGGCGTTCGGGGCCTCGTCCTCGTTGAAGGCGTCGAGCATGAAGGCGAGCATCGCGCGGTTCACACCGGCCGCCGGCTCGATGACGTACGGGGTGTACTTCTCCTTCGACTCCTGGTCGAAGTACACGAGGTCCTGGCCGGAGGCGGCGGAGTGGGCCTTCAGGTCGAAGTCGGTGCGGTTGGCCACGCCTTCGAGCTCGGAGAACTCGTTGCCACCGAAGTTGAAGCGGTACTCGATGTCAGCGGTGCGCTTCGAGTAGTGGGACAGCTTCTCCTTCGGGTGGTCGTACCAGCGGATGTTCTCCTCGCGGATGCCGAGGTCGCGGTACCAGTTCCACCGCTCCTGCATCCAGTACTCCTGCCACTGCTCGTCCTCGCCCGGCTTGACGAAGAACTCCATCTCCATCTGCTCGAACTCGCGCGTGCGGAAGATGAAGTTGCCGGGCGTGATCTCGTTGCGGAAGGACTTGCCCATCTGCGCGATGCCGAACGGGGGCTTCTTGCGCGAAGTGGTCTGCACCTGGGCGAAGTTGGTGAAGATGCCCTGGGCGGTCTCGGGCCGCAGGTACGCCTTGGAACCGGTGTCCTGGGTCGGGCCGAGGTGGGTCTCCAGCATGCCGGAGAACTGCTTCGGCTCGGTGAACTGGCCCTTCACACCGCAGTTGGGGCAGTTGATATCGGCAAGACCATTGGCGGGCACGCGGCCGTGCTTGGCCTCGTACGCCTCTTCAAGGTGGTCCGCGCGGTGACGCTTGTGACAGGAGGTGCACTCGGTCAGCGGGTCCGAGAAGGTGCCCACGTGACCCGAGGCCACCCAGACCTCGGGGGCCAGGATCACGGAGGAGTCGATACCGACGATGTCCTCACGTCCGGTGACCATGGCCTTCCACCACTGACGCTTGATGTTCTCCTTGAGCTCGACACCGAGCGGGCCGTAGTCCCAGGCGGCCTTGGAGCCGCCGTAGATCTCACTGCACGGGAAAACGAAGCCACGGCGCTTGCTCAGGCTGACGATGGTTTCGATCTTGTCGGCGGCCACGGTGCTCTCTTCATTACGAGGACGAACGGCGAAGGCCTTAGGTTACCGGCGCCCACACCCCCCTCTTCAAATCGGGATCCCCTTCCACGCCCACCGCCCGGGCTCCCCACCTGGGTTTTTGACAATCGTTTCCATCTTTGATGAAAATGGATGTCATGAACGTACGACGCCTCATACCCAGCGCCGCCCTCGCCGGTGCCGTCGCCCTCGCGGCCACGGCCCTCACCGCGTGCTCCGGAGCCGCCGACGCGGCCGGGAACAAGGACGGCAAGGTCAGCGTGCTGGCGTCGTTCTACCCGATGCAGTTCATAGCCGAGGAGATCGGCCGGGACCACGTGAAGGTCGAGACCCTGACCAAGCCGGGCGTCGAACCGCACGACCTGGAGATCACGCCGAAGCAGACCGCGCAGCTGGCCGAGGCCGACGTGGTCCTCTACCTGCGGACCCTCCAGCCCGCCGTCGACAAGGCCGTCGGACAGGCCGTCGCCCACTCCGGCCTGGAGCACGCCGTCGACGCCACCGCCCTCACCAAGCTGGAGGCGCACGACAAGCCGGGCCACGGCGAGCAGGGCCACCAGCACACCGACGGCGACGAGCACGCCGGCGGCCACTCCGAGGGCGACGGCCACGACCACGGCGAGGCCGGCGAGGACCCGCACGTCTGGCTCGACCCCACCAAGTACGCGGAGATCGCGACCGGTTTCGGCGCCGCCCTGGAGAAGGCCGACCCCGCCCACGCCGCGGACTACCGCAAGAGCACCTCCGAGCTCGTCGCCAAACTGCAGGCCCTGGACACGGAGTTCGAGGACGGCCTGAAGAACACGGCCACCAAGACGTTCATCACCACCCACTCCGCCTTCGGATACCTCGCCGAGCGCTACGGGCTCGACCAGGAGGGCATCTCCGGCGTCGACCCCGAGGCCGAGCCCAGCCCGGCCCGCATGAAGGACCTCCAGGCCCTGGCCAAGAAGGACAACGTCACGACGGTGTTCTTCGAGGCGCTGGCCAGCGACAAGACGGCCAAGACCCTCGCCAAGGACACCGGGCTGACCACCGATGTCCTGGACCCGCTGGAGGGAATCACCGACAAGTCCCAGGGCGCTGACTACTTCGAGGTCATGCGGTCCAACCTGAAGAACCTCCAGAAGGCACTCGGAGCCAAGTAATGACACCAGCAGTCACGGAGGTGCGAGCCATGCAGTCCACGCCCCGCACGGCGGACGACCAGCCCGTCATATCCCTGCGCGGGGCCACGGCCTCGCTCGGCTCGCGCCCCGTACTGCGCGGCGTCGACCTCACCGTCCACCGCGGCGAGGTCGTCGCGCTCCTCGGCGCCAACGGCTCCGGCAAGTCCACGGCCGTGCGCGCCGTGGTCGGTCAGGTCCCGCTGAGCGACGGCACGCTGTCCCTCTTCGGCACCGAGTTCCCGCGCTTTCGGCAGTGGTCGCGGATCGGCTACGTCCCGCAGCGCACCACCGCCGCCAGCGGCGTCCCGGCCACCGTCCGCGAGGTCGTCTCCTCCGGCCGGCTGGCCCGCTCCCGCTTCGGAATGCTGCGCCGGGCCGACAAGGACGCCGTGACCCGCGCCCTGGCCCTCGTCGACATGGAGCCGTACGCCGACGCCTCGGTGAACGCCCTCTCCGGCGGCCAGCACCAGCGCGTGCTCATCGCCCGGGCCCTCGCCGTCGAGCCCGAGCTGCTGATCATGGACGAGCCGATGGCGGGCGTCGACCTCGCCAACCAGGAGGTCCTCGCGAACGCGCTGCGCGAGCAGGTCTCCGCCGGCACCACCGTCCTGCTGGTCCTGCACGAACTGGGTCCGCTGGAGCCGCTGATCGGCCGGGCCGTCGTGCTGCGCGACGGCTGCGTCGTCCACGACGGCCCGCCGCCGGAGGCCGTCGGTCAGCACGCCCTGCCCGGCCACGACCACGTACACCCCCACGCGGCGCACGACGCCGAGCCCCTGCGGACGGGACTGCTGAGCTGATGGACCTCCTGAACTACGCCTTCATGCAGCGGGCGCTGCTCGCGGCCGTCCTGGTGGGCCTGACCGCGCCCGCGATCGGCACGTACCTCGTCCAGCGGCGGCAGGCCGTCATGGGCGACGGCATCGGGCACGTGGCGATGACCGGCGTCGCGCTCGGCTTCCTGCTCAACACGAACCCGGTGTGGATGGCCGGCATCGTCGCCGTCGTCGGCGCGGTCGGCATGGAGCTGATCCGCTCCCGCGGGAAGACCAGCGGCGACATCGCGCTCGCGATGCTCTTCTACGGCGGCCTGGCCGGCGGCGTCATGATCATCAACGTGGCCGGCGGGTCCACCGCCAGCCTGAGCAGCTACCTCTTCGGTGGCATCACCTCCGTCGCGCCGGAGGACGTCACCGCCGCGGCCGTCCTCGCCGTCTGCGTGCTGGCCGTCACCGTCGGACTGCGCCGCCAGCTGTTCGCGATCAGTCAGGACGAGGAGTTCGCGCGGGTCACCGGGCTGCCGGTGCGGGCGCTGAACCTCCTGCTGGCCGTCACGGCCGCGCTCACCGTCACCGTCGCGATGCGGATCGTGGGCCTGCTGCTGGTCAGCGCCATGATGGTGATCCCCGTCGCCGCCGCCCAGCGGGTCACCCGCGGGTTCACCGCGACCCTGACGCTGGCCATGGCCATCGGCGTCGTGGTCTCGCTGACCGGCGTGACCACGACGTACTACCTCGACGCCCCCTCCGGCGCGGCGATCGTGCTGCTCGCCATCGCCGTCTTCGTCGTCATGACGGCGGTTTCCGCGCCGCTGGCCAGGCGTCGGGCGAAGGCGGCCCGTGCGGCCGGGGAAGAGGTCTGCTCGCGCGACGACGTCAAGGTCTAGGGCGGTCGGCCGCCTGGCACAATGGCGGCAGGCCGAAACGAGGAGGAACCGGTGGCGACTGCGCCTGGCGAGACGAATACCGCGCCAGTACGAGGACGGTCCACCCGGCAGCGGGCCGCCGTCGCGGCGGCGCTGGACGAGGTGGACGAGTTCCGCAGCGCCCAGGAGCTGCACGACATGCTCAAGCACCGCGGTGACTCCGTGGGCCTGACCACCGTCTACCGCACGCTCCAGTCCCTCGCCGACGCGGGCGAGGTCGACGTCCTGCGGACCAGCGACGGCGAGTCGGTGTACCGGCGCTGCTCCACCGGCGATCACCACCACCACCTGGTCTGCCGCAAGTGCGGCAAGGCCGTGGAGGTGGAGGGCCCGGCCGTGGAGAAGTGGGCCGAGTCCATCGCCGCCGAACACGGCTACGTCAACGTGGCCCACACCGTCGAGATCTTCGGCACCTGCGCGGACTGCGCCGCCGCCGGCTGAGCCGACGCGGCCGCCCGGTCGGAGGGCCGGGCTAGCCGGCCCGGCCGATCCGGGGCAGGTTCCGGTCGAAGATCGATCGGATCCGGTCGATGTCCCGCGGGCCCGCCGCCGCCCGCTTGGGCAGCCAGCCGACGTCCCCCGTCGTGAAGACCACCACGAACAGGTGTCGGGTCTCGCCCCAGCCGCCGTACTGCGTCCACGGGTGGTCGACCATCGTCCCGTCCGGACGCTGGTTGGACATCCCCGACTCCGAGACCACGCAGTGGTACGCCGGGTACTCCGCGGCCCAGGCGTACCAGCGGCGGCAGCGCAGCGCCAAGTCGGTCAGGCACCACAGCAGGCCCATGAACAGACCCGCCGCGACGGCGACGACCGGATGGGGCACGCTGCCCCCGTTGGTGATCCATACCAACGCCACGACGAGCACCGGCACCGAGAGCAGCCGTGACGGCAGCCCCCGCCGGTCCTGGGGGCGCTCGCGCAGGCACCAGCGTTGGACCTGGCGCACGTCGGAGCGCGCCGTGCCGTAGTACAGCCCCACCGCCTGATCAGTCATGTTCATGGCGGCAGAGCGTACCGGTGGGGTCAGCCCGTCGGACCCTCGGCCTGGTTCGGGACGGCTCCGCCGAAACGGCGGTCGCGCTGGGCGTACTCCAGGCACGCCGCCCACAGGTTGCGGCGGTCGAAGTCCGGCCACAGCACGTCCTGGAAGACCATCTCGGCGTACGCGCTCTGCCAGAGCAGGTAGTTCGAGGTGCGCTGCTCGCCGCTCGGGCGCAGGAAGAGGTCCACGTCCGGCATGTCCGGGTAGTACATGTACTTCGCGAAGGTCTTCTCGTTGACCTTCGACGGGTCGAGCCGGCCGGACGCGACGTCGCGGGCGATGGCCTGCGCGGCGTCGGCGATCTCGGCTCGACCGCCGTAGTTGACGCAGAAGTACAAGGTCATCGCGTCGTTGTCGACGGTCTGCTCCTGGGCGACCTGGAGCTCCTGGACGACCGACTTCCACATCTTCGGCATGCGACCGACCCAGCGGATGCGGATGCCGAGCTCGTTCATCTCGTCGCGGCGGCGGCGGATCACGTCGCGGTTGAAGTTCATCAGGAAGCGGACCTCGTCGGGCGAGCGCTTCCAGTTCTCCGTCGAGAAGGCGTACAGGGACAGGTTCTTGACGCCCATCTCCAGGCAGCCCTTGAGCACGTCGAGCACGACGCCCTCGCCGACCTTGTGGCCCTCGGTGCGCGGGAGCCCGCGGTCCTTGGCCCAGCGGCCGTTGCCGTCCATGACGATGGCCACGTGGTTCGGGACCAGCTCGCCGGGGATCTTCGGGGGGCGCGCACCGGACGGGTGCGGCTCGGGAACCTTGTACTCGCGGCGAGAGCGTCCCAGAATCCCGCGTCGTGCCATGTGCCCAGCTCCTATTTCTCGACGTATCGCAGGGAGCGTAGCCCGCGCTCCAGATGCCAGTGCAAATAGGCCGAGACCAGCCCGCTGCCCTCCCGCACGTGACGCGCCTCGCAGGCGTCCGCGTGACGCCAGTCGCCCGTCAGCAGGGCGCTGAGCAGTGCGATGGCCTCCGACGAGGGTACGACGGAGCCGGGGACGCGGCAGTCCCCGCATATCACCCCGCCCGCGGCGACGGAGAAGTGCCGGTTGGGGCCGTGGATGCCGCACTTGGCGCAGTCGTCGAAGCTGGGCGCGTAGCCGTTGACGGCGAGGGAGCGCAGCAGGAAGGCGTCGAGGATCAGGTGCGGTTCGTGTTCGCCGCGGGAGAGGGTGCGCAGGGCTCCGACGAGCAGCAGGTACTGCTGTACGGCCGGCTCGCCCTCGTTCTCGGCGAAGCGTTCGGCGGTCTCCAGCATCGCGGTGCCGGCGGTGTAGCGGGCGTAGTCGGTGACGATGCCGTTGCCGTAGGGGGCGATGATCTCGGTCTGGGTGCACAGCGGCAGGCTGCGGCCGATGAGGTCGGCGCCGCGGGCGAAGAACTGGACGTCGGCGTGGGAGAAAGGTTCCAGCCGGGCGCCGAACTTGGACTTGGTGCGCCGTACGCCGCGGGCGACGGCCCGGACGCGGCCGTGGCCGCGGGTGAGCAGCGTGATGATGCGGTCCGCCTCACCCAGCTTCTGGGTGCGCAGCACGATGCCGTCGTCGCGGAACAGGCTCATGCGCCCATTGTCCCCCGCCCGGGGACCCGTACGGGAACGCCTGCGCGGACGGCGCGGACCCCTCGTCCGGACGAGGGGTCCGGGCGAGGGGTCCGGGCGAGGGGTCGGCACCCCTTGGGAGGGTCAGCCGGCGGGGGTGCCCGCCCCGTCGGCCCGCTCGCCGGCGGCCGGGGCCTTCTCGGTGGACACCGGGGCCTTCTCGGTGGTGGTCGGGGCCTTCTCGGTGGACACCGGGGTCGGGGCCTTCTCGGCGTCCGCCGGGGCCGCCGCCGCCTGGACGGGCAGTCCGACCGGGGCGAGCGGGGCGGGCTCCTCGTCCTTGGCCAGGCCGTTGAAGAGCAGGTTGAGGACGATGGCGGCCGTGGCCCCGAGGGTGACGCCGCTGTTGAGGAGCGAGGACAGGTCCGGGTCCATGTGCTGGGTGAAGAAGACCGGGACGGTGGCGGGGAGCAGGGCGAAGGCGAGGGAGACGCCGACGATCAGGGCGTTCTTCTCCGCCTTGAGGTCGACCTTGCCGAGGGTCTGGATGCCTGCGAGGGCGACCATGCCGAACATCACGGTCGCGGCGCCGCCGAGGACCCCGTGCGGGACGGCGGCGACGATGGCCGCGGCCTTCGGCAGCAGACCCAGAATGATCATGAAGACACCGGCGGCGACGACCACGAACCGGCTCTTGACCTTCGTCATCCGCACGAGGCCGACGTTCTCGGCGAAGGCCACGTACGGGAAGGAGTTGAGGACGCCGCCCAGCGCGGTCGCGGCGCCGTCGGCGCGCAGGGCGCGGGCCACGGTCTCGCTGTCGATGTCCTTCTCGACGATCTCGCCGACGGCGTAGGTGTCACCGGTCGTCTCGACCATGGTGATCAGCATGACGATGAGCATCAGGACGATCGGGAACCACTCGAACTTCGGGGCGCCGAAGTGGAAGGGGGTGGTGACGCCGATCCAGCCGGAGTTGCCGACGTCGCCGAACTTCGCGTCGCCGAGCAGGAAGGCGACCGCGGTGCCGCCGACCAGGCCGAGGAGGATGGAGATGCTGGAGAGGAACGGCTTGCCGATCTTCATCAGGATCAGGATGCCGAGCATGGTGCCGCCGGCGTAGGCGAAGTTCTTCGGGTCGCCGAAGTCGGGGCTGCCGAGGCCGCCGGCCGCGTCGTTGAGGCCGACCGGGATCAGGACGATGCCGAGGACGGTGATGACGGTGCCGGTGACGACCGGCGGGAACAGCCTCATGACCGTACGGAAGGCCCTGGCGGGCAGCCAGGCGAAGGCGAAGGTCGCCATGCCGGCGGTGATCACCGCGCCGTAGATGACCAGCAGCGCGGCGGTCCCGCCGCCCGCGCCGAGGCCGATGGCGATCATCGGGGAGACGGCCGTGAAGGTGACGCCCTGGATCAGCGGGAGGCGCGCGCCGACCCGGCCGATGCCCCAGGCCTGGATGATCGAGGCGATGCCGCAGGTGAACAGGTCGGCGTTGATCAGGTAGACGAGCTGTTCAGGGCTCAGCTTCAGCGCGTTGCCGACGATGATCGGGACGATCACCGCGCCGGCGTAGAAGGCGAGTACGTGTTGGAAGCCGTACAGCGCGAGCTTGGGGAGGGGGAGCACCTCGTCGACCGGGTGCGTGCTCTGCTCTCCGTTGGGGGAAAGCCGGGCGGCGACACGTGCCATCTCTGCCTTGCCCTTTCATGGGGTAGGTGACGAGAGGAGATTGATCGCCCCGGCCGGAGTGGGTCGTCAACCCGTTGATCCGTCGGGGCCGTCGGTGAGAACACGTGAATCGAAGCCCCGCTGTGTTTCCGGCGGCGTCTCGTCGTGTGACCGGAATTGAACGCCTGTGGGAGGGCTCACAGATATCGTCGACTTCTACAAATTGTGGAAGTTCCGGCGGGCGCGATCTGTAGGTTCCGCCAGTGGCGCGGATCTCTGCGCGGGCGTATGCTCCGGGGTCGCCGAACCACCCGCTCCGACCGCCCGCATCGACGGCGGCTACCTGCCCTGACCTGCGCGGACATGGCCGTGCGGGCCGTGGACGGGCCCCGTCCGAACCCCTGTTTCCGACCGTCCGAGGGATGGACGGTCCGGGGTGGAGGCGGACCCTCCACCCCTGCGCGAGGCCGCCCGGGGAGGCCGGTTCACGCCCTGTGAGGCCGGATCGTTACGCCCCGGGGGGCTCGTTTCGGACGTTCACGTCACGCTCCGGGGCCGCCCGCGCACGCGGCCGGGCCCGGCGGGTGGCCCGCCGGGCCCGGAGACCGTATGCGACGCGTCCCGCTCGGGCGGGCGCTACGGAGCGCGCACCGCCGACAGCAGCCGCGCGACCTCGTCCGCTTCCATGCGCAGGGCCGCGCCCACGGTGGCCAGCACCTCGCGCTCGGCCGGGATGTACGGCCCGTCCGCAAGGGCGATCCGCGCGCCCTGGAGCAGGATCGACTCCCGGCCCGGACCGGCCAGGTGCGGGGCCAGGGGCTCCAACGCCTCGTGGAGCTCTATCGACAGCGCGGCCCCGCAGCACTCGGGGCCGTCGTACAGCCCCAGTCGGCCCTCGTCGGTGGCCAGCGCCTCCACGAGGGCCTCCAGCTGCTCCTCGGTGCAGTCCTGGAACCCGGCGGCCCGTACGGCCGACACGGCGGCCTCCAGGGCGCTGCGGGAGCCGGCGCCGCCGGCGGCGAGGACGGCGAGCGTGACGGTGTGCACGGCGTCGCGGAGCAGGGCCGAGAAGCGGGTGGTGGTGAGGTGGTCGAGGACCTCGGTGTCGTAGCGCTCCCGGCAGGCGTGGCATTCGACGACGGGCCCGGCCTGGCCCCGCGGCAGCAGCGGGACGCCGAGCACGGTGAACCGGCGCCGCCCGGTGCGTCGTCGGTAATTGCGGTCACCGCCGCAACCGGGGCAGAAGAACTCCCCGTCGCCCACGGTGCTCCAGGTGGTACGGATGCCCCAGGCCGTCAGCTTCCGGCCGTCCCCACCCCGAACTGGCAGCACGTCGCACCTCCGTAACCTTCCGGCAACATCGCCGGGTTGGCGTGATGTTAGCCACATCGGTGAGGATGCGTCAGCCGTGTGACAGGACAACCTCGCGCAGGGGGGCGTACTTGGCCGATCTGCGCCCCTCCCGAACCGGGCGCGGCGGGCGGTGTCCGGCCGGTGAACGGCGGCCGGCCGGCCCGTGCGGGCCCCGCGAACGCCGGAGCCCCGTCCCCGCC
Source organism: Streptomyces sp. NPDC029836 (assembly GCF_055574495.1). Taxonomy (NCBI): domain Bacteria; kingdom Bacillati; phylum Actinomycetota; class Actinomycetes; order Kitasatosporales; family Streptomycetaceae; genus Streptomyces; species Streptomyces sp. NPDC029836. Next base: position 699,142 of record NZ_JBVHZI010000002.1, read on the forward strand.
CGGACGGGCGAAGGGACGGGGCTCCGGCGGGGTGGGTCAGCGACCCGCGCGGTTGACGGCGGAGATGACCGCCTTCAGGGAGGCGCGGGTGGTGTTCGCATCGATGCCGATGCCCCACAGGACGCGGCCGTCGATCGCGCACTCGATGTACGAGGCGGCCACGGCGGAGGCGCCCTCACTCATCGTGTGCTCGGTGTAGTCCAGCAGGCGGGCGTCGATCCCGATGCCGGCCAGCGCGTCGAAGAAGGCCGAGATCGGACCGTTGCCGGTGCCGTTCAGTACGGCCTCGACGCCGTCCACGACGGCCTCGACGGTCAGCGTGTCCGTGCCGTCCTTGTCGGTGGCGGTCGAACCGGAGCGCAGCTGGATGCGACCCCAACGCGACCCGGCGCTTTCGGGGTTGGGCAGGTACTCGTCCGAGAAGATGTCCCAGATGGCCTTCGGGGTGACCTCGCCGCCCTCGGCGTCGGTCTTGGCCTGGATGATCCGGGAGAACTCGATCTGCATGCGGCGCGGCAGGTCCAGCTTGTGGTCGTTCTTCAGGACGTACGCGATGCCGCCCTTGCCGGACTGCGAGTTGACGCGGATGACGGCCTCGTAGGAGCGGCCGACGTCCTTGGGGTCGATGGGCAGGTACGGGACCGCCCACTCCAGGTCGTCGACGGTCTTGCCGGCCGCGGCCGCGTCGGCCTCCATCGCGTCGAAGCCCTTCTTGATGGCGTCCTGGTGGGAGCCGGAGAAGGCCGTGTAGACCAGATCGCCCGCGTAGGGGTGGCGCGGGTGCACTTCCATCTGATTGCAGTACTCGCTCGTGCGACGGATCTCGTCGATCTGCGAGAAGTCGATCTGCGGGTCGATGCCCTGCGAGAACAGGTTCATGCCCAGCGTGATCAGGTCGACGTTGCCGGTGCGCTCGCCCTGCCCGAACAGACAGCCCTCGACGCGGTCGGCGCCGGCCATCAGGGCCAGCTCGGCGGCGGCGACGGCGGTGCCGCGGTCGTTGTGCGGGTGGACGGAGATGCAGACGTGCTCGCGGCGGGTCAGGTTGCGGGCCATCCACTCGAAGCGGTCCGCGTGCGTGGAGGGCGTCGAACGCTCCACGGTGGCGGGCAGGTTCAGGATGATCTCGCGGCCCTCGGCCGGTTGCCAGACGTCGCAGACGGCCTCGCAGACGTCCAGCGCGAAGTCCAGCTCGGTGTCGGTGAAGATCTCCGGGCTGTACTGGTAGCCGAAGACCGTCTCGGGGCCCAGCAGCTTCTCGGCGTACTCCATGACCAGGCGCGTGCCGTCGACGGCGATCTGCTTGATCTGTTCCTTGGAGCCGCGGAAGACGACCCGGCGGAAGGTCGGGGCGGTCGCGTTGTACAGGTGGACGGTGGCGCGGCGGGCGCCGACCAGGGACTCCACGGTCCGCTCGATCAGGTCCTCGCGGGCCTGGGTCAGTACGGAGATGGTGACGTCGTCCGGGATCGCGCCCTCTTCGATGATCGAACGCACGAAGGCGAAGTCGGTGTCGCCGGAGGAGGGGAACCCGACCTCGATCTCCTTGTAGCCCATGCGCACCAGCAGGTCGAACATCTCGCGCTTGCGGGCGGGGGTCATCGGGTCGATCAGCGACTGGTTGCCGTCGCGCAGGTCGGTGGACAGCCAGCGCGGGGCCTTGGTGACGCGGGCGTTCGGCCAGGTGCGGTCCGGGATCTCGACCTGCTCGTAGAAGCCGTACTTGTGGATCGGCATGCCGGAGGGCTTCTGGGTGTGGGTCGCGTTCGTGATGGGCGTGGGGCGACCGACAAAAGGCTGCTGGCTCATGGCGTTGGGCTCCTCGCGTGTCCGCGTGTAGTTCGCTGGGACGGCCGACGGGCGGTCGTGAAAACCGCAACACCAAACTCCGCGGGGAGGGGGCCGGCCTACGACTACAGACCCTCGCCGCGGCAGCTAAGGAGAAGCAGCCCGAAACGCATGATGGACCGAGCCTATCCGAGCCGCGCCGTATCGCGAGGACCTGTTCAGTATGCAAGACCCGAGGGTCCGATTTGTACCCTTCATGAGGTATTTCTCTTATTTGGTGGTGTCCGCGGTCCGATGTCCGGGCGATCCGTCAACGCGGCGCGGCCGCTTTCAGACAAGAGAATGAATCATGGTTGCAGCTAGTGACAGAGCCATTACGGACTGCCACATTGCGGTCATGAGCGCCCCCCTTTCCCCAGGCCACACCCGCCACCACCCCGTCTTCTGCACCGTGGTGCCCCCGCACCTGCTCGACAAGGCCGCCCGCTCGGCCGACGCCGCCCGCGCCGACGCCGCCCAGCGCACCCTGGAGCAGGACGCCTTCCTGCGGACCCGGCGGCGCATCAGCACCGTCCGGGGCATCGTCCCCACCGCGGCCGCACCCGGTAGCGACACACCCCGGCGGACCGTCTACGACGCCGGGCACCGCACCCGGCTGCCCGGGACCATGGTCCGCGGCGAGGGCGACGAGCCGGGCCGCGACGCCACCGTGAACCGGGCCTACGCCGGCCTCGGGGCGACGTTCGACCTCTTCCTCCAGGGCTTCGGCCGTCGCTCCATCGACGATGGCGGGCTCCCGCTCGACGCGACCGTGCACTACGGCGAGGACTACAACAACGCGTTCTGGGACGGCCGGCAGATGGTCTTCGGCGACGGGGACGGCGACCTGTTCCTCGACTTCACCGTCGCCGTGGACGTCATCGGACACGAGTTGGCCCACGGCGTCACCCAGTACACGGCCAACCTCGACTACCACGGCCAGTCGGGCGCCCTCAACGAGTCCATGTCGGACGTCTTCGGCTCCCTGATCAAGCAGTACACCCTCGGCCAGAACGCCGACGAGGCCGACTGGCTGATCGGCGCCGGCCTGCTCGGCCCGAACGTCACCGGCGTCGCCCTGCGGTCGATGCGGGCGCCGGGGACCGCGTACGACGACGACGAGCTCGGCAAGGACCCGCAGCCGGCGACGATGGACGACTACGTGGTCACCTCGCGCGACAACGGGGGCGTCCACATCAACTCCGGCATCCCCAACCACGCCTTCTGCATCGCGGCGACGGAACTGGGCGGCCGGGCCTGGGAGCGGGCCGGACAGATCTGGTACGACACCCTGACCGGCGGGGAGCTCACGGAGCGGGCCGACTTCGCCGACTTCGCCCGGCTGTCGGTGGCGGCGGCGGTCACCCGCTTCGGGGACGGCGGCGCCGAACACCGGGCGCTGCAGAAGGCCTGGGCGACGGTAGGCGTCCCGGCGGCGGGGTAGGACGCTCCCCATGCGCATCCAGGTGGTCAGGACGGGCGGTTTCGCGGGCATCGAGCGCCGGGCCGAGGTGGACACCTCGGGCCGGTCCGACGAGGACGAGTGGCGGGCGCTGGCCCTGCTCGCCCTGCGGCCCGACCCGGCGGGCCCGCAGGACGCGAGGGGCGTCCGGGACGGGTTCTCGTACCGGATCACGGTGGACGGGCGGACGGTGTCCTGCCAGGACCCCCACCTCTCCGAGGCCCAGCGGAACCTGGTCTCGCGGGTGCTGAAGGAGGGCGCCTGAAACCCGGATGCCCGGTCCGGCCCCGTGCGCTTGGATGTCCGGATGACCGACATGATCCTGACAGCGCTGGAGCGGTACTACGACGGCGTCCCCCGCCGGGGCGGGGCCCGCGGCGAGGACTTCGGACCGCTGACCCTCTTCGTACAGGAGGGTGACGGCTGGCAGTACTACGCGCGCCCCGCGCCCGGCGCCCCGGACGCCACCGCGGCGGACGTGGAGCGGGTACGGGAGCGACAGCGGGAACTGAAGGTGCCCGAGGCCTTCGAATGGGTGGCCGAAAACAGCCCCGCCCTGCGGGCCGCGGTGGAGGCGGCGGGCCTGCACGTCCACGCGCACCCCCTCATGGTCCTGGAGGCCGACGCGACGCCTCCCCCGCCGCATCCGGACGTACGGGTCCTCGGCGCGGACGACCCGTTGCTCGCGGCGGCGGTGACGGTGCCCGCGCTGGCCTTCTCCGCACCCGGCACCGCGCTCGGCGAAGCCGGCCCCGCCGAACTGGCCGGCGCGCTGGCGGATCCGGGCGTGGAACAGCGCCGCGCCTTCGTCGCGCAACTGCTCGCGTCGGGCCGCACGGGGATGGCGGCGGCCGTCCGGGACGGCGTGGTGCTGTGCTCGGGCCAGTTCAACCCGGTCGGGGACGTCGCCGAGATCGTGGGGGTGGGCACCCTGCCCGCCGTCCGTCGGCAGGGCCTGGCCCTCGGGGTGACGGCGGCGCTGGTGGCGCAGGCCCGCGAGCGCGGCGCGGGGACGGTGTTCCTGTCGGCCGGCGACGAGGACGTGGCCCGGATCTACGGCCGCGCCGGGTTCCGCCGGGTGGGCACGGCCATGATCGCGGAACCCCCGGCGTAACGCGGGGCGTAAGGCGGGGCGGGCCGGCGAGGACGGGAAGCGGGCCGGTACGCGAACGGGTCCGGACCCGGCCCGAAGGCGGGTCCGGACCCGGACGGCGGACGACGCGTCGCCGCGGACCGCGCGGCGGCAGCGGCGCCGGGGGGTCAGAAGCCGAGCTTGCGCAGCTGCTTGGGGTCGCGCTGCCAGTCCTTGGCGACCTTCACGTGCAGGTCCAGGAAGACCGGCGTGCCGAGCAGCGCCTCGATGTGCTTGCGCGACTTCATGCCGACCTCCTTCAGGCGCGAGCCCTTCGGGCCGATGATGATGCCCTTCTGGCTCGGACGCTCGATGTAGACGTTGGCGTGGATGTCGAGCAGCGGACGGTCCGCCGGGCGGTTCTCCCGGGGGATCATCTCCTCGACCACGACGGCGATGGAGTGCGGCAGCTCGTCGCGCACGCCTTCCAGCGCGGCCTCGCGGATGAGCTCGGCGACCATCACCATCTCGGGCTCGTCGGTGAGGTCGCCCTCCGGGTACAGCGGCGGGCTCTCCGGCAGCAGCGGCGCGATCAGGTCGGCCAGCAGCTGGACCTGGCTGTCGCCGACGGCGGAGACGGGCACGATCTCGGCCCACTCGAAACCGAGCTCGGCGGCGAGCTGGTGCACGGCGAGGAGCTGTTCCGCCAGCGCCTTGGACTCGACCAGGTCGGTCTTGGTGATGATGGCGATCTTGGGGGTCTTCTTGATCCCCGCGAGCTCCTTGACGATGAACTTGTCGCCGGGGCCGAGCTTCTGGTCGGCGGGCAGGCAGAAGCCGATGACGTCGACCTCGGACCAGGTGGCCCTCACGACGTCGTTCAGGCGCTCGCCGAGCAGGGTGCGCGGCTTGTGCAGGCCCGGTGTGTCGACCAGGACGAGCTGCGCGTCGGGGCGGTGCACGATGCCGCGGACGGTGTGGCGCGTGGTCTGCGGCCGGTTGGAGGTGATCGCGACCTTGGTGCCCACGAGCGCGTTGGTCAGGGTCGACTTGCCCGCGTTGGGGCGGCCGACGAAGCATGCGAAGCCCGCGCGGTGCGGGGCGGTGGGCTCGGGGGAACGATCGCTCATACGGGCCATTCTCCCCGATGCGGCTCCCAGCGCCGACCAGGCCACCGCCACGAGGGCCGAAGCGAGGGTCAGGGCGACCGTCAGCCGGGGGTGCGCGGCGTGGTCGGCGGCGCCCCGGGCGCTCGCTCCCCCGCCCTCGGCGCGCACCGTCAGGCGACTCCACTCCAGGTCGGGCGGGTCGTCCCAGCGGGCGGTGAGGGTGACCCGCGTCCCGGGGAGCAGTTCGGCCGGCAGGGCGGTGAGCTCGCGCCGCAGCAGGTTCCGACCGAGGAAACCGGAGGCGGTGAGGGTGGCTCGGGGGCGCAACGTCACGTTGCCGAGGTTGTGCAGGGTGTACGTGACCACCGCGCCGGAGCCGCCGCCCGTGACCCGGACGTCCTGGACGGCGAGGGCGGGGGCGGTGGGTCCCGTCACCCTCAGGTAGAGGCGGGCGGCGACGGCCTGCCGGACGCCGATCCCGCCGCCGGCGGGGGTGGCGGGCCCGTCCTCGACGGCGACCACGGCGCCGGGGTGGTCCCCCGGCTCGGCCCGGTCGGGTACGGCGACGGTGAAGGGCACGTCCGCGGTGCCGCCGGCGGGTACGGTGATCCGCTCCCGCGCGAGCCGGGTCCAGGCGCCGGCGCCCCGCCGCGGCTCGTCGGGGCCGCGCAGGGCGAAGCCGCCGTCGCGGGCGGTGTTGTGGGCGTCGGCGGCGTACAGCAGGAAGGTGCGGGGCCGGTCGGTGCGGTTCGCGACGGTGACGGTGTCCCGCACCTCCGCGCCGGGTGCGGCGGACAGGTAGAAGTAGGGGCGCTGCCCGACGGTGGTGGCGGCGGGCAGGACGGACCACCGGCCGTTGTCCGCGGCGGCGGCGGGTCCGGACCAACCCAGCAGGACGAGGGCCGCGCCGACCAGCGCGACCCGCACGGCCCGGGCCGCGGCGGCCGGGTGACGGTCGGGGGTCACGACAGGGTCAGCGTCAGGACCGCCGTGTACGCGCCCGGCGGGGTGTAGGGCGGCACCTGGAGGGAGACGCCGGCGTCCACCGTGAAGGTGCCGCCCGCTACCGGGGCGTCCGCCGTGGAGGCGAGCACGGCCCCGTCCGGACCGACCACGCCGGCGCTGCCCGCGGCGCACGCGCCGGGACTGCCCTCGGCGGCCGTGCACGTCGGGGTCCAGGACAGCGAGGCGCCGGGGATGCGCACGCCGCCCGGACCGGCGAAGTCGGTGACCTTCCCGACCAGCGACCATCCCGCGGGCCCGCCCCGGGCGTCCTTGACGGTGACGGTGCCGATCCGGCCGGGGGCCGCACCGCCGTCCCCGTACGGGACCGCGCCCAGGGTCACCGACTCGCCCGCCTGGCTCATGGCGAGGGTGCCCCGCTCGACGGTGGCCGTCACCTGCCGGGTCAGCGGCGCCGGGAGCGGCGCCGCCGGCGGGGCGGGCGCGACCACGGTGTAGGCGGCCGGGGCGCTGCCCAACGGCGCCGACCAGGCGGTCCCCTCGTACGCGACCACCCCCGTGGTCGCCCGGTCCGTCAGGGGCAGCCACGCGACCAGCTCCCCCCGCCGGTCGGCGGTGGCGGCGACCCGGTCGGCCGTCTCGGCGGCGCCCGCCCGGCCGGCCACGGTCACGGCGGCGCCGGGGGCGAAGCCCGCGCCGGTGACCTCGACGCGGGCGCCCGGGGTTCCGTAGGCGGTGGTGAGGGTGAGGCGGCGCAGGTTGGCGGTGGGCAGCGGGGTCGCGGTGAGGCGCTCGGAGACCGGGGTGCCCGGGCCGGCGGTGCAGAGCGTGGACAGGTCCAGGAGGTGGCCGGTGCGCAGGGTGTAGGAACCCGGGGTGAGGGTGATCGCGCCGGGTGCGGTGACGGTGAAGGTACCGGTCATGGTCACGGCCGGCAGGGCCCCGCCGGGCGGCACCGGTTCGTTGCGTTGGGCGCCGGTGACGGTGACCTCGCCGCTCTGCGCACCGCCGAGCAGGACCCGTCCGGTGGGGGTGAGCACGTCGGCGGGCAGTTCGGAGGGGAGCGGGTTCACGGCCGGGGTCGCGGCCACCTGGTAGGTCACCGTCACCGTGTCGCCCACGCGCGGCGCCGGGTCGTCGACGGTGATCCGGGCCGTGGTGGGGCCGTCCGCCGGCGGACGGCCGGCTTCCTGCGGCGGCAGGCAGTGCGCGGGGAACTCCACCTGCCCGGGGGGCGTTTCCCCCACGGCGGCGGCCGGTGCGCTCAACGCTCCCCCGGTCACCGCCGCGAGTACCGCCATGCCGACGGCCGCCGATCGTCTCCTGCTGCGCGCGCCTGTTCGCACTGCCCGCCCCCTGCGTTCCGTCGCCCCGACAGGGGGCCATTCACGAGCGGGTGGCGGCAGAAGTCAATGCACGGATCCCGCAGCGTCTGATGGGCCATCAGAAGACGGCAGGGTGACGGTCCGCGTGCCGCCGGCGGGGGCCGCGGCCGCGGCGCCCTCGGCCGCCGGGCGGAAGGTGCGCCGGTACGCCGTCGGGCTCACGCCCAGGGCCGCCTGGACGTGCTTGCGCAGCGACTGGGCCGTGCCGAAGCCCGCCTCCCGGGCGATCTGCTCCATCGACAGCTCCGTCCGCTCCAGCAGCCGCCGGGCCCGCTCGACCCGCCGACCGGTGATCCACTCCCCCGGGCTGACCCCGCATTCCTCCCGGAACCGGCGCGTGAAGGTCCGTACGGACACGGCCTCCTGCCGGGCCAGGTCGCTCAGGCGCAGCGGTTCGTGCAGCCGGTCCAGCAGCCGGGCGCGGGCCGCCGTGGTGGAGGCCTGCCGCGGCTCGGGCAGCGGCCGGTCCACGAACTGCGCCTGACCGCCCTCCCGGTGGGGCGGTACGACGGTCCGCCGGGCCACGTCGTTGGCGACGGCCACGCCGTGGTCGCGGCGCACGATGTGCAGGCACAGGTCGATCCCGGCGGCCACGCCGGCGGAGGTGAGCACGTCCCCGTCGTCGGTGTAGAGCACGCCCGGGTCGACGCGGACGGCGGGGAAGAGCCGCTGGAAGTGCTCGGCGGAGGCCCAGTGGGTGGTGGCGGGCCGACCGTCCAGGTGGCCGGCGGCGGCCAGGACGTAGCCGCCGGTGCAGATCGAGACGAGCCGGGTGCCGGGTCGGATGTGCGCGAGGGCGGCCGCGAGTTCCTCGGTCAGCACCCCGAACTCGTGCACCGGACCCAGCTCGTACGAGGCGGGCACCACCACCGTGTCGGCCGTGGCCAACAGCTCCGGGCCGTGCGCGACGTGGACGGCGAAGTCGGCATCGGTGGACACCGGGCCGGACGCGAGCCCGCAGGTGAGGATCTCGTACAGCGGCCGTCCGGCCGGGTCCTTGGCCCGGCCGAAGATCCGGTGCGGGATCCCCAGCTCGAAGGGCAGCAGCCCGGCGAGGGCGAGGACGACGACGCGGTGGGCCCGCGGATTCGGCTCCATGGCCCGATCGTACCGAAGGGTGACAGTCAGGCCACTGTCGGCAGGTGCGGAGCCGCCGGAAGCTGACGGGGTGACGCAGACAGCACCCACCTCCACCTCCCCCGCGGAAGATCCGCCGGCCCAGCGCCGGGCCGGCCGCATCCACCGCGCCTGGTACGCGGCGGCCGTGGCCTTCGTGACGATCATCGGCGCCGCCGCGTTCAGCTCCCTGCCGAGCCTGCTCATCGAGCCGCTGCACGCGGAGTTCGAATGGTCGCGCGGCACGATCGGCTTCGCCGTCTCCGTCAACCTCGCCCTGTACGGGCTCACCGCGCCGTTCGCCGCCGCGCTGATGGACCGCTTCGGGATCCGCAAGGTCGTCGCCCTGGCCCTCACCGTCATCGCCGGCGGATCGGTGGCGACGGTGTGGATGACGCGGCCCTGGCAGCTGGTCCTGTACTGGGGCGTCCTGGTCGGGCTCGGCAGCGGCTCGATGGCCCTGGCCTTCGCGGCGACCGTCACCAACCGGTGGTTCACCGCGCGGCGCGGTCTGGTGACCGGGATCCTGACGGCGGCGGGCGCCTCCGGGCAGCTGGTCTTCCTGCCGCTGCTGTCCTGGATGGTCGAACACCACGGATGGCGCCCGGCGACCGTCACCGTGTCGCTCGCGGCGCTGGCCGTCGTCCCGTTCGTGTGGCTGCTGCTGCGCGACCACCCCGCCGATGTGGGGCTCGCGCCGTACGGGGGCGTGTACGCGCCGAAGCCGGCGCCGGTGGCGGGCGCGGCGCGGCGGGCGGTGACGGTGCTGTTCGCGGCGGCGCGGACGGGGCCGTTCTGGCTGTTGGCCGGTACCTTCGCGATCTGCGGCGCGTCGACGAACGGGCTGGTCAGGACGCACTTCGTGCCGGCCGCGCACGATCACGGCATGCCGGTGACGGCGGCGGCCGGGTTGCTGGCGGTGATCGGGGTGTTCGACGTCGTCGGGACGATCGCCTCCGGCTGGTTCACGGATCGCTTCGAGGCGCGGCGGCTGTTGGCGGTGTACTACGCGCTGCGGGGGATCTCGCTGCTCTTCCTGCCGATGTTGCTCGCGCCGTCGGTGCACCCGCCGATGGTGTTCTTCATCGTCTTCTACGGGCTGGACTGGGTGGCGACCGTGCCGCCGACGATCGCCCTGTGCCGGGAGCACTACGGGGAGGACAGCGCGATCGTCTTCGGCTGCGTCCTGGCCTCGCACCAGGTGGGCGCGGCGCTGGTCGCCTTCCTGGGCGGGGTGGCCCGCGACGTCTTCGGCTCGTACGACCTCGTCTGGTACGCGTCGGGCGGCCTGTGCGCGATGGCGGCCCTGATGGCGATGGTCATCGGACGGGGCCACGGCCGCCCGTCCGGGGCGACGGGGTGAGGCTGGGGGGCGGGGGGCTGCGGGTGGGCGGCTGCCGGCCCAGGGGGCTGCGGGGTGGGTCGGGGCCGGGGCCGGGGTGGGGTGTCGTCCGGGGCGGGCATGATTTATGGCGCCCTGTCCGCAGCTTCGTTTGCGGGGCGGCACCGCGCGCCAACAAATCACGTTTTAGCCCCGGCCGACACCCCACCCCGTCCCCGACCCCGACCGGGGCGCAACCCCCCGCCTGCGACTCTGCCCCGCCCCGCCCCGACCAGGACTCGGCAGCCGCTCCGGCAGACCAACCCGCCCCATCCAGCCCCGCCCGACGCTTGAGGCCACCTCAGCCCCGCTGCCGGTTGAAGCGAGCTCGGCCCCGCCGACGCTTGGGGCAACCTCAGCCCGCCGACGCTTGAAACAACCTCAGCCCCGCCTCCGGTTGAAGCAACCTCAGCCCCGCCGGCGTTTGAGGCGACCTCAGCCCCGCCGGCGTTTGAGGCGCGGGGTCTGGGGCGGAGCCCCAGGGGACCGGCGCCCGACGCCCCCCAAGCCGCCGAACCGGACCCGCAAACCCAGCCGCGCCGGCGATTGAGGCGCGGGGTCCGGGCGGGGGCGGAACCCCCGGCCGCGGGGGCGGAGCCCCAGGCCGCTGCGGCGGGTCAGGCCGGGGCGCCGGCCGGGGTGGTCGACTGGAGGGTGCCGTCCGGGGCCGCCAGGAGGATCGGGGTGTCCGGGCCGCCCAGGTCCGCGACGGCGGCGCGATCGGCCTCCGCCGGAGCCCCGGCCTCCGTCACCACGGCCGCCGCCTCCAGCGACCGCGCCCCGCTCGCCACGGCCATCGCGACCGCCGTCCGCAGCGCGCTCAGCCGCAGGGAGTCCAGCGCCACCGTCCCGGCGACGTACGTCCGGCCGGTCTCGTCGCGCACGGCCGCCCCCTCGGGCACCCCGTTGCGGGCGCGGGCACTGCGGGCCAGCGTGATGATCTTGGTGTCCTCGGGGTCGATGCCCGTGCTCTCCGTCATGGTCGAAAGCATAGGGAGAGCGCGGGCGGGGCCCTACGACCGGCCCCGCCCACGGACCCGAGCGGGTCGGCTCACGGCCGGTCGAGCCGCAGCCGCTCCGCCTTCGGGAGCCCCGCGACGACCAGGTCGTACGAGTCCTCCACCAGCTCGCGCACCAGCGCGTCCGGCAGACCGCCCACGGTGACCGTGTTCCAGTGCCGCTTGTTCATGTGCCAACCCGGCACGATCGCCTCGTGCTCCTCGCGTTGGCGCACCGCCAACTCGGGCTCGCACTTGAGGTTGACCTTCAGCGGCTCCGCGTCCAGCGCGCTCAGCGCGAACACCTTGCCCAGCACCTTGAACACCGAGGTCTCCGGGGTGAACGGGAACTCCTCGACCGCCGCGTTGAAGCCCAGGCAGCATTCGCGCAGTTCGGCGGGCGTCATTCGCCCTGCTCCCCGTCGGCCGCCGCTGGCGGCACCGGCTCGACCAGCACCGTCACGATTTTGTTCCGGCGGCCCGCCGGGGATTCGGCCGTCAGCCGCAGCGGGCGCCCGTCCGGCAGGTCGACCATCGCCGAGGCACCCGCGATCGGCACCCGGCCCAGCGCCTTCGCCAGCAGCCCGCCGACCGTCTCCACGTCCTCGTCGTCGAAGGCCAACGCCCCGAACAACTCGCCGAGGTCGGTGATGTCCAGCCGCGCGGTGACCCGGTAGCGGTCACCACCCAGGTCCTCGACGGGCGGCAGTTCGCGGTCGTACTCGTCGGTGATCTCGCCGACGATCTCCTCCAGGATGTCCTCGATGGTGACGATCCCGGCCGTGCCGCCGTACTCGTCGATGACCACGGCCACGTGGTTGCGCACCGACTGCATCTCGCGCAGCAGGTCACCGGCGTTCTTCGTGTCCGGCACGAACACCGCCTGCCGCATCGCCGTGGAGACCAGGTCGGTCTCCGCCTCCCGGCTGATGTGGGTCTTGCGGACGAGGTCCTTCAGGTAGACGATCCCGACGATGTCGTCCTCGTTCTCCCCGGTGACGGGGATCCGCGAGAAACCGGACCGCAGGGCGAGCGTGGTGGCCTGACGGACCGTCTTGTACCGCTCTATGCAGACCAGGTCGGTGCGCGGCACCATCACCTCGCGCACGAGGGTGTCGCCCAACTCGAAGACCTGGTGCACCATCCGGCGCTCGTCGTCCTCGATCAGCGATTCCTTCTCCGCGAGGTCCACCATCGCGCGCAGCTCCGCCTCGGAGGCGAACGGCCCCTTGCGGAATCCCTTGCCCGGCGTGAGCGCGTTGCCGATGAGGATCAGCAGTTGCGGGATCGGCCCCATGATCCGGGCGAGCGGTACGAGGACGTACGCGGCCGCCGTCGCGGTGTTCAGCGGGTGCTGGCGGCCGATGGTGCGCGGGGACACGCCGACCGCGACGTAGGAGACCAGCACCATCACGCCGATGGCGACGAACAGCGCCGTCCAGTTCTCGCCGAACTCGTCGAGGCAGACGTACGTGACGAGCACGCCCGCCGCCATCTCGCAGGTGACGCGCACCAGTAGCGCCACGTTGACGTAGCGGGTGGGGTCGCCGGTGACCTGGGCGAGCTTCGCGCTGCCGCGCCGGTTCTCCCGTACGGCCTGCTCGGCGCGGAAGCTGGAGACGCGGGCGATCCCGGACTCGGCGCACGCCGCGAACCAGGCCACCACCACCAGCAGGACCGCTCCCGTGATCAGCTGGGGGGCGTTCACGAGACGGTCGGGGCCGGGGACGGGCCGGTCACGCCGCGTTCACCGCGCCAGCCGTCGACGATGGCCGCCTGGAGGCCGAACATCTCGGCCTTCTCGTCCGGCTCCTCGTGGTCGTACCCGAGGAGGTGCAGCACTCCGTGGACGGTGAGGAGTTGGAGCTCCTCGTCCATGGAGTGCTGCGTCGGGGCGTCCTCGCCCTGCTTCTTCGCCACTTCGGGGCACAGCACGATGTCGCCGAGGAGCCCCTGCGGGGGCTCCTCGTCGTCCTTCGTCGGCGGACGCAGTTCGTCCATCGGGAAGGACATGACGTCGGTCGGGCCGGGCAGGTCCATCCACTGGATGTGGAGCTGCTCCATGGCGTCCTCGTCGATGACGATGACGGAGAGCTCGGAGAGCGGGTGGATCCGCATCCGGGTGAGCGCGTAGCGGGCGATGTCGAGGATCGCCTGCTCGTCGACCTCGGTTCCGGACTCGTTGTTGACGTCGATCGACATGGTGCGCTGAGCTCTACTTCCGCTGGTGGCCGTTCGTGGCCTGCTGGCTGTCGTCGTACTTCTCGTACGCGTCGACGATACGGCCGACCAGCTTGTGGCGGACGACATCCTCGGACGTGAGCCGCGAGAAGTGGATGTCGGGCAGGCCTTCGAGGATGTCCTGCACCTGCCGCAGACCGCTACGGGCGCCACCCGGCAGGTCGACCTGCGTCACGTCCCCGGTGACCACGATCTTCGAATCGAAGCCGAGCCGGGTCAGGAACATCTTCATCTGCTCGGTGGTGGTGTTCTGCGCCTCGTCGAGAACGACAAAAGCCTCATTAAGGGTGCGACCCCGCATATATGCCAGGGGTGCCACCTCGATCGTTCCGGCCGCCATCAGGCGGGGGATGGAGTCCGGGTCGATCATGTCGTGCAGGGCGTCGTAGAGCGGCCGCAGGTACGGGTCGATCTTGTCGAACAGGGTGCCGGGCAGGAAGCCGAGGCGCTCGCCGGCCTCGACGGCGGGGCGGGTCAGGATGATCCGGCTGACCTGCTTGGACTGCAGCGCCTGGACCGCCTTCGCCATGGCGAGGTAGGTCTTGCCGGTACCGGCGGGGCCGATGCCGAAGACGATCGTGTTCTTGTCGATCGCGTCGACGTACCGTTTCTGGTTGAGCGTCTTGGGGCGGATCGTCCGGCCGCGGCTGGAGAGGATGTTCTGCGTGAGCACCTCGGCGGGGGTCTCGTCCTCGCCGCCTCCCGAGCCGTTGGCCCGGAGCATGCCGATCGAGCGTTCCACTGCGTCCTCCGTCATCGGCTGCCCGGTGCGGAGCACCAGCATCATCTCGTCGAACAAGCGCTGGATGAGTGCGACTTCCGCCGCTTCACCCACCGCGCTGACCTGATTGCCCCGCACGTGGATGTCGGCCTTCGGGAAAGCCCTCTCGATCACGCGCAGCAGGGCGTCGCCGGAACCGAGCACCGTCACCATGGGGTGGGTGGCCGGAACCGTGAAGTGGGCGCGCGCCTGACCCGGCGCGGGGGTGTGGCCTGTCGGTGTCTGAGTCATGGGCCGGCACTGTGGCCTGCGCATACCTCCCACTGAAGGGTCGCGCGGATCGCCGACCTCCGGAGTACCAAGGGTACGTCCACGACCTCGCTTCCCCGAGGGGTTTTCCGGCTGGGCCGCGTCGGAAACGGGCGTACGGTCACACGGGGTGCTTGAACCCGATCGTCGGGACGGCGCGGCGGCGCGGCGAAGGGGTGGCACCGGGGGGCACCAGTGCGTCCAGGAAGCCGTACCGCTCCCGCAGCGGGTCCGGGGCCGCGCGCCACCAGTGGGCCACTTCCGGCCAGCCCGGCGCGGAGAGGGAGCCGCCGAACTCCTGGACGGACAGGGCGGCCGTCAGCCCGGCGAAGGCCAGCCGGTCGGCCAGCGGCCACCCGGCCAGGCTGCCGGTGACGAACCCGGCGACGTACACGTCCCCCGCGCCGGTGGGGTCCAGGGCGTCCACCGTGATCGCGGGCACCTCGGCGGTCTCCCCGGTCCGGGAGTCGACCGCGTACGAGCCCTCGGAGCCCATCGTCACCACCGCCACCGGCACCTTCTCGGCGAGCGCCCGGGCGGCGGCGCGCGGACACTCGGTCCGGGTGTAGCGCATCGCCTCGCCCGCGTTGGGGAGGAAGGCCTCGCAGTGCTCCAGATCGGTGAGGGCGCCCAGGTCCCAGCGCCCGGTCTCGTCCCAGCCCACGTCCGCGAAGATCCGCGAGCCGCGCCGGGCGGCCTCGGCGATCCACGGCTCCCCCGGCCCGGCGGCCAGCGAGGCCACGGCCGCCCGGGCCTTAGGGGGGCAGCGGGGGACGGCCCCGGATCCGGCGGGGGGCGGGGCCTCGTGGCCGTGGGAGACCATCGTGCGCTCGCCCTCGTAGGCCATCGAGACGGTGACGGGGCTGTGCCAGCCGGGGATGGTCCGCGACATGGCGAGGTCGATGCCCTCACCCTGTTCGAGCGCGTCCCAGCAGTACTCGCCGTAGTGGTCGTCGCCGAAGGCGGCGGCGAGGGAGGTCCGCAGGCCGAGCCGGGCCAGCGCGGTGGCCATGTTGGCGACGCCGCCGGGGCTGGAGCCCATGCCGCGCGCCCAGGACTCCGTACCGCGCACCGGGGCGGAGTCGAGGCCGGTGAAGATGATGTCGAGGAAGACGGTGCCGGTGAGGTAGACGTCGCAGCCCGGTTCGTGGGGATCGCGGACCGGACCCAGCGGGTCCAGGTGGTCGAGCTCGCCCGGCTCGTCCGGCTCGTCCGGCTCTCCCTGCGGGCCGATGAGGCTGTCCCGACTGGTCACGGTGGTCTCCCCGCTGCGCGAAGGTCTGTGGCGCTCCATGAGGCTTCATGAAGCTCCCGATGGGTGCGGACGGTCCGGCCGGCTCCGGCCGGGTCTGCGAAGTGTCGTTTCTCCTCGTGGGTCGCGGGTGAAAAGCCCTGACGGGCGCCGGAAAACTGCCGGCGCCGTCCCGCCCGGCAGAGCCGAACCCAGTGTGACGCACCTCACCGCCGGATCGCCGCTCCGGGCGACACCCGCCTCGCGCGGCCCGGGCGCCCCGTCAGGGGCGCTTCGGTACCGCCACCGTCACCAGGTCCGCCGCGATCGTCAGCTCGCCCTCGAACCCCGCCGCCCGCGCCTCCCGCTCGAATGCCGAGGGGTCGGAGTACCGCTGCGAGAAGTGCGTCAGGACCAGGTGCCGGACGCCCGCGTCGCGCGCCACCCGCGCCGCCTGCCCCGCGGTGAGGTGGCCGTGGTCGGTGGCGAGCCGCTCGTCGGCCTCCAGGAACGTCGACTCGATCACCAACATGTCGCAGCCCCGCGCCAGCTCGTCCACCCCGGAGCACAGCCGGGTGTCCATGACGAAGGCGAACCGCTGACCGGCCCGGTGCTCGCTGACGTCGTCGAGACCGACCCCGCCCAGCCGGCCCTCGCGCTGGATCCGCCCCACGTCCGGCCCCTTGATCCCGTGCCGCGCGAGCAGCTCCGGCACCATCCGACGCCCGTCCGGCTCGGTGATCCGGTAGCCGAAGGACTCCACCGGGTGCGAGAGCAGTCGTGCTTCCAGGACGTACGAGGGCCCCCGTGCGAGCACCCCGTCCCGCGAGACGGGCTCCTCGGCGAGCGCCACCGTCTCCCGGTAGGCCGTCGCGTACCGGAGCCGGTCGAAGAACTTCTGCCCGGAGGCCGGGTAGTGCGCGGTGACCGGGTGCGGGACCTGGTCCAGGTTGATGCGCTGGATCACCCCGGCCAGGCCGAGGCTGTGGTCACCGTGGAAGTGCGTGACGCAGATCCGGTTGATGTCGTGCGCGGCGACCCCGGCGCGCAGCATCTGGCGCTGCGTGCCCTCGCCCGGGTCGAAGAGGATGCCCTCGCCGTCCCAGCGCAGCAGGTAGCCGTTGTGGTTGCGGTGCCGCGTGGGGACCTGGCTGGCGGTGCCGAGCACCACGAATTCGCGTACGGACACGACTTATCCCGGGGGCCATTCGAGGCCGCGGCCACCGAGCACGTGCGCGTGCGCGTGGAAGACGGTCTGGCCGGCGCCGGCGCCCGTGTTGAGGACGATCCGGTAGCCGTGCTCCTCGATCTTCTCGTCGGCGGCGACCCGGCCGGCCTCGGCCAGTACGTCGGCGGCGAGGGCCGGCGCGCCGGCCGCGAGGGAGGCGGCGTCGGGGTAGTGCGCCTTGGGGATGACCAGGACGTGGGTCGGTGCCTGCGGGTTGACGTCCCGGAAGGCGATGGTCGTCGCGGTCTCCCGGACCACGGTCGCCGGGACGGCGCCCGCGACGATCTTGCAGAACAGGCAGTCCGCCTGCGGTTCCCCGGCCATTGCTGCGCCTCCCGTGACGTTGATCGGTCCGGGCATCGTAGCCGCCCCCGGCGCCGCGGAAGGCTCGGTCCGCCGGAGATCCACCGGAGCCCGGCCGCCCCGGCGGGGGCGGCGGCTCAGGACCAGCGGCCGGTGCGCGCCAGCAGGACGGCGGTCGCGGCCGTGCCCGCGGTGGAGGTGCGCAGGACGCTGCGGCCCAGCCGGTGGGGCCGGGCGCCCGCCTGCGCGAAGGCGGCCAGTTCCTCGGGCGAGACGCCGCCCTCGGGGCCGACGACCAGGACGACGGAGCCCGATTCCGGCAGCGGGGCCGTGGCGAGGGCGTCGGAGGCGGCGTCGCGGTCCTCGTGGAGCACCATGGCCAGGTCGGCCTCGGCGAGCAGCGCGGCGACCTGTTTCGTGGAGAGCGCCTCGGCGACCTCGGGGAAGCGGACGCGGCGGGACTGCTTGCCGGATTCCCGGGCGGTGGCCCGCCACTTGGCCAGCGACTTGGCGCCGCGGTCGCCGCGCCACTGGGTGATGCAGCGCGAGGCCTGCCAGGGGACGATCGCGTCGACGCCGGTCTCCGTCATCGTCTCGACGGCGACCTCGCCCCGGTCGCCCTTGGGCAGGGCCTGGACGACCGTGATGCGGACGGCCGGTTCGGCTTCCTCGGACACCTCGGAGAGGGAGACGACGAGCCGGTCCTTGCCCTCGGCGGACTTCACGACGGCCTCGGCCCAGCGGCCGCGGCCGTCGGTGAGGACGAGTTCCTCGCCCGGGTTCAGTCGCTTCACGGACACGGCGTGCCGGCCCTCGGGGCCGTCCAGTACGAACTCGGGCCCCGCGGGGACCTCTTCGACCACGAACACGGGGGCCGTCATGACGCTCTCCTCGGGTGCAACATCTTCAACGTGCTCTGTGCCTCGGCCAGTTCGGCCGTCAGTAGTTCCACCAGGTCGCCGGCCGGCATCGTCCGTGCCATTCGGTGTCCCTGGCCGGCCCACAGGGACATGCCCTGCGGGTCGCCGGCGGCGGCGGCCGCCTTGCGCAGCCCGGAGGTCATGTGGTGGATCTGCGGGTAGGCGGCGGGGGCGTACGGTCCGTGCTCGCGCATGAACCGGTTGACCAGGCCCCGGGCCGGCCGGCCCGAGAACGCCCGGGTGAGTTCGGTGTGGGCGAACAGGGGGTCCGTCAGGGCCTTCTTGTGCAGCGGGTGCGCGCCCGACTCGGGGCAGGCGAGGAAGGCGGTGCCGAGCTGCGCCGCCTCCGCGCCGGCGGCGAGGAGGGCGGCGATCTGCGCGCCGCGCATGAGGCCGCCCGAGGCGATGAGGGGCAGGGTGACCGCTTCCCGTACCTGGGTGACCAGGGCGAGCAGGCCCACGCCGGCGGTGCCGTCGATCTGCGGGTCGTCGCGGTGGGTGCCCTGGTGGCCGCCGGCCTCGACGCCCTGGACGCAGAGGGCGTCGGCGCCGGCTTCCTGCGCGGCGCGGGCCTCGTCGACGGAGGTGACGGTGACGATGCCGTAGGTGCCGGCGTTGCGCAGCCGGGTGAACACGGCGGGCGCGGGGCAGCCGAAGGTGAAGGAGACGACGGGAACGGGGTCGTCGAGGAGAATGGCGAGTTTGGCGTCGTAGCCGTCGTCGCAGGTCCCGATGATGTCCTCCTCGGCGAGGGAGACCTCGTACCAGCTGGCCTCGCCGGCGAGCTGCCCTCGGTAGGCCTCGACGGCGGCCGGCTCGACGTAGCCGGTCTGCGGCATGAAGAGGTTCACGCCGAAGGGGCGGCGGGTGAGCCCGCGCGTCTGCTTGATCTCCTGGTACATGCCGTCGGCGGTCTTGTAGCCGCCGGCGAGGAAGCCCAGCCCGCCGGCCTCGCACACGGCGGCCGCCAGGGGCGGGCAGGAGGCGCCGCCCGCCATGGGAGCCTGCACGATCGGGTACCGGGAGAGACCGTTCGGTGCGGAGGACATGGACTGCATCGTGCCACGTCCCGACCACCGGACCGAATCACGGCATTCGCCTGGCATAGTCCCCTTCCCGCCCGGCCCGTTCGGGCCTGCGCGAACGCGCGGGAGCCCGGTCCGGGGTGACCCGGGCCGGGCTCCTGCGGCGGTGTCGCGGGCCGCTCAGCGGCCGTTGAACGCGTCCTTCAGACGGCTGAACAGACCCTGCTGGCCGGGCGCGAACTGCCCCGTGGGCCGCTCCTCGCCGCGCAGCTTGGCCAGCTGGCGCAGCAGTTCCTCCTGCGGGGCGTCCAGCTTGCTCGGGGTGGTCACCTCGACGTGGACGATGAGGTCGCCGCGGCCGCCGCCGCGCAGGTGCGTGACGCCGCGCCCGTGCAGCGGGATCGACTGGCCGGACTGGGTGCCGGGCCGGATGTCGATCTCCTCCATGCCGTCCAGGGTCTCCAGCGGGCACTTGGTGCCCAGGGAGGCCGCGGTCATCGGGATGGTGACCGTGCAGTGCAGGTCGTCGCCGCGCCGCTGGAAGGTCGGGTGGGGCAGCTCGTGGATCTCCACGTAGAGGTCGCCGGCGGGGCCGCCGCCGGGGCCGACCTCGCCCTCGCCCGCGAGCTGGATCCGGGTGCCGTTCTCGACGCCGGCGGGGATCTTGACCGTCAGGTTGCGGCGGGACCGGACCCGGCCGTCGCCCGCGCACTCGGTGCACGGGGTGGGGACCACGGTGCCGAAGCCCTGGCACTGGGGGCAGGGGCGCGAGGTCATGACCTGGCCCAGGAAGGACCGGGTGACCTGCGAGACCTCGCCGCGACCGCGGCACATGTCGCACGTCTGCGCGGAGGTGCCGGGTGCGGCGCCCTCACCGGAGCAGGTGGTGCAGACGATGGCCGTGTCGACCTGGATGGGCTTGGTGGTCCCGAAGGCCGCCTCGTCCAGTTCCAGCTCCAGGCGGATCATGGCGTCCTGGCCGCGGCGGGTCCGCGAGCGCGGTCCGCGCTGCTGGGACTGGCCGAAGAAGGCGTCCATGATGTCCGAGAAGTTGCCGAAGCCACCGGCTCCGAAGCCGCCCGCGCCGCCACCGCCGCCGGCGGAGAGGGGGTCCCCGCCGAGGTCGTGGACCTGCTTCTTCTGCGGGTCCGAGAGGACCTCGTAGGCGGCGTTGATCTCCTTGAAGCGCTCTTGCGTCTTGGGATCGGGATTGACGTCCGGGTGCAGCTCGCGGGCGAGCCGCCGGAACGCCTTCTTGATCTCGTCCTGCGATGCGTCGCGGCGCACGCCGAGTACGGCGTAGTAGTCCGTGGCCACTTACGACTCCGCCAGGATCTGTCCGACGTAACGTGCCACTGCGCGTACCGCTCCCATCGTTCCGGGGTAGTCCATGCGGGTCGGTCCGACCACGCCGAGTTTGGCGACTGCCTCGCCGCCCGAACCGTAGCCGACGGAGACGACCGACGTGGAGTTGAGCCCCTCGTAGGCGTTCTCGTGACCGATCCGTACCGCCATCCCCGACTCCCCTGCCTCGCCGAGCAGCTTGAGCAGCACGACGTGCTCCTCCAGCGCTTCGAGCACCGGCCTGATCGTCAAGGGAAAATCATGTCCGAAGCGGGTGAGGTTGGCGGTGCCGCCGATCATCAGCCGCTCCTCCGCCTCCTCCTCCAGCGTTTCGAGGAGGGTGTCGAGGACGGCCTTGACCGTCGCTCGGTCCTCGGTCTCGAACGACTCCGGAAGGTCCTGCACGAGCTGCGGCACGTCGGTGAACCGACGGCCGACGACCCGACTGTTGAGCCGCGCCCGCAGGTCGGCCAGGGAGGTCTCCCCGAAGGGCGTCTGGCAGTCCACGAGCCGCTGCTCGACCCGCCCGGTGTCCGTGATCACCACGAGCATCAGCCGGGCCGGGGCCAGGGAGAGCAGCTCGACGTGCCGGACGGTGGAGCGGGTCAGGGACGGGTACTGGACGACGGCGACCTGGCGGGTGAGCTGCGCCAGCAGGCGCACCGTGCGGCCCACCACGTCGTCGAGGTCGACGGCCCCGTCGAGGAAGTTCTGGATGGCCCTGCGCTCGGGCGTCGACAGCGGTTTGACCCCCGCCAGTTTGTCGACGAAGAGGCGGTAGCCCTTGTCCGTGGGGATCCGACCGGCGCTGGTGTGGGGTTGGGCGATGTAGCCCTCCTCCTCCAGCACGGCCATGTCGTTGCGCACGGTCGCCGGGGAGACGCCGAGGCGGTGCCGCTCGGTGAGCGCCTTGGAACCGACCGGTTCCTCCGTCCCGACGTAGTCCTGGACGATGGCGCGCAGCACTTCGAGCCTGCGTTCACTGAGCATCGCGCACACCTCCGGAAGCGGTCGTATCGGTCGGTCTCGGTCGGGCTGTGGTCGGGCTGTGGTCCTGCTTCGGTCGATCTTCGGCCCTGCTTCGGTCCGGCTCGATCGACCGTTGTTGGCACTCCGGGCGGGCGAGTGCCAGAGATCCCCCGGTCAGTGTACGGCCGGGTGGTACGAGCGGGGCAAGGGCGGCCCGTCAGGGTAGCGTCGCGCCATGGACGTACGTTGGGAAGAGGCGGGCTGGGAACGACTGACCGGACGGGCCGGTCGGCGCCGCCTTCCGGTGTGGGACTGCACGGTGGGACTGGTGGTGGGGGACGAGTCGGTCCTCCTGATCGACCCGGGTTCCTCGGTCCGGGAGGGCGCCGAGGTGGGCGCCGAGGCGGAGCGGCTGACGGGGCGCCGCGTGACCCATATCGCATTCACACACGGACATTTCGACCACGTCATGGGTGCGCCGGCCTTCCCGGAGGCCGAGGTCTTCGGCGCGGTCGGCCTGGAGCGGCTGCTGGCGTCCGCCAAGGGCCGCGAGGAGCTGCGGGCGAGCGCGGTGCGCAACGGGCTGGCGCCGCAGGACGCGGCCGAGGCGGCGGAGCT
Source organism: Streptomyces sp. NPDC029836 (assembly GCF_055574495.1). Classification (NCBI taxonomy): domain Bacteria; kingdom Bacillati; phylum Actinomycetota; class Actinomycetes; order Kitasatosporales; family Streptomycetaceae; genus Streptomyces; species Streptomyces sp. NPDC029836. The sequence goes on from NZ_JBVHZI010000002.1 coordinate 721,364, forward strand.
GTTGCGGGCGCCGCGGCACCTGGTGTCGGGCGAGTGGACGTTGGAGCTGGGCGGGGTGCAGGTGCTGCTGGCCAATCTGGGGCCCGCGCACTCGCAGTACGACCTGACCGTCTTCGTGCCGGGCGAGCGCGAGGTGGTGTTCTGCGGGGACCTCGTCGAGGAGTCGGGCGAGCCCCAGGCGGGCCGGGACGCGGTTCCCGGGCAGTGGCCCGCCGCCCTGGACCGGCTGCTGTCGCTGGGCGGGGACGACGCCGTGTACGTGCCGGGTCACGGAGCGCTGGTCACGGCCGGCTTCGTACGTGAGCAACGCGCCACACTGGCGGCCAGGTTCGGCGTGTCGGAGGCGTGATCGGCGCGGCTCTCCTACGCTCGGCCGGATGCGCGAGTACTCCCCCGACCTGACCCCGCAGTGGAAGCGCCCCCGGGCTGTGCCCCAGGTGCCGGCCGATCCCGGCCTGGTGGTCGAGGTCGCCGGCGGCGACTTCTGCGGCGCGGTCGTCGAGTGCGAGGCCGGCGTCGTGACCCTGGAGGACCGCTTCGGCAAGCGCCGGGCCTTCCCCCTGGAGCCGGCCGGCTTCCTGCTGGAGGGCGCCCCCGTGACCCTGGTGCGCGCCGCGCGGGCGCCGGCCGCGCCCGCCCGTACGGCGTCGGGTTCGGTGGCCGTCCCCGGGGCCCGGGCCCGGGTGGCCCGGGCGGGGCGCATCTACGTCGAGGGCCGGCACGACGCGGAGCTCGTGGAGCGGGTCTGGGGCGACGACCTGCGCGTCGAGGGCGTGGTCGTGGAGTACTTGGAGGGCGTCGACGACCTGCCCGCCGTGGTGGCGGAGTTCGACCCGGCTCCGGACGCCCGCCTGGGCGTCCTGGTGGACCACCTGGTTCCCGGCTCGAAGGAGTCCCGGATCGCGGCGGCCGTGACCGGCGCGGACGTGCTGGTCGTGGGCCACCCGTACGTGGACGTCTGGCAGGCGGTGAAGCCGTCCGCGCTGGGCATCGCGGCCTGGCCCGTGGTGCCGCGCGGCCAGGACTGGAAGACGGGCATCTGCCGTGCGCTGGGCTGGCCGGAGAACACCGGGGCCGCCTGGCAGCACATCCTGTCGCGGGTGACCTCGTACCGGGACCTGGAGCCCGCCCTGCTGGGGCGCGTCGAAGAGCTGATCGACTTCGTGACGGCGCCCTGAGGGCCCGGCCGACGGGCCCGGCGCCCGGCCGACCGGCCCCGCGCCCGGGCTAGTCGACCAGGTCCCGGACCACCGCGTCGGCCAGCAGCCGCCCGCGCAGGGTCAGCACCGCCCGGCCGGCCGCGTACGGTTCCGGTTCCAGCAGGCCGTCGGACAGGGCCCGGCCGGCCGCCGCGAGCCCGGCGGGGGCGAGCAGCGTCAGCGGGACGCCGTCCACGAGGCGCAGCTCCAGCAGGATCCGCTCCACCCGCCGGTCCTCCGCCGAGAGGAGTTCGCGCCCCGCGCCCGGGGAGCGGCCCTGGGCGAGGGCGGCCGCGTAGGCGCCGGGGTGCTTGACGTTCCACCAGCGGACCCCGCCGACGTGCGAGTGGGCGCCCGGTCCGGCGCCCCACCAGTCGGCGCCGCGCCAGTACAGCTCGTTGTGCAGGCAGCGGCCCGCCGGCGAGGTCGCCCAGTTCGACACCTCGTACCAGTGGTAGCCCGCGTCGGCCATCACCGAGTCCGCGATCAGATACCGGTCGGCGTGCACGTCGTCGTCGGTCATGGGGACCTCGCCGCGGCGGATGCGGCGGGCCAGCTGGGTGCCCTCCTCGACGATCAGGGCGTAGGCGCTGACGTGGTCGGGCCCGGCGCCCAGCGCGGCCTCCAGGGAGGCCCGCCAGTCGTCGTCGGACTCCCCGGGGGTGCCGTAGATCAAATCCAGGTTCACGTGCTCGAAGCCGGCTTCCCGGGCCTCCGCCACGCACGCCTCGGGGCGCCCGGGCGTGTGGGTGCGGTCGAGGACCTTCAGGACGTGCTGCTTGGCGCTCTGCATGCCGAAGGAGATCCGGTTGAAGCCGCCGGCCCGCAGTTCGGCGAGGTAGGCCGGGTGCACCGATTCGGGGTTGGCCTCGGTGGTGATCTCCGCGTCCTCGGCCAGGCCGAACTCGTCGCGGATCGCCGCGAGCATCCGTACGAGATCACCGGCGGGCAGCAGCGTGGGCGTGCCGCCGCCCACGAAGACGGTGCGCACGGCGCGCGGGTCGTCGCCGAGCACCTTGCGGGCGAGGCGGACCTCGTCGATCAGGGTGTCGGCGTAGTTCTCCCGGGAGGCGAGCACGCCGCCGGTGCCGCGCAGCTCGGTGGCCGTGTAGGTGTTGAAGTCGCAGTACCCGCAGCGGGTGGCGCAGTAAGGGACGTGCAGGTAGAACCCGAGCGGCCGGTCCCCCGCACCCACCAGGGCGTGCGACGGCAGCGAGCCGTCTTCGGGCATGGGTTCACCGTCGGGGAGTGCGGAAGGCATGCCCCCATTGTCCCGCACCCGCCGCCCCGGGCGGCCCGCCGGCGGCGGGGCGCCCGGGATCCCGCCCGCGAGGTGGCCGCGGGCGGGTCCGGACGGGCGGGTGTCAGGCCTCGCGCGAGCCCTCGTACATCTCCTCGATGAGGTACTTGAACTCGCGCTCGACGACCGGGCGCTTCAGCTTGAGGCTGGGCGTGAGGTCGCCGTGCTCGACGTCCAGGTCCCGGGGCAGCAGCCGGAACTTCTTGACCGTCTGCCAGCGCTGGAGGCCCTCGTTGAGGGTCTGGACGTACGTCTCGATGAGGCGCTCGGTCTCCGGCGCGGCCAGGACCTGCCCGTACGACTTGCCCTCCAGGCCGTTGTCGGCGGCCCAGACCAGGATCGAGGGCTCGTCGAGGGCGATCAGCGCGGTGCAGAAGTTCCGGTCGGCGCCGTGCACGACGATGCTGGAGACGTAGGGGCAGATGCCCTTGAACTGGCCCTCGATCTCCGCGGGGGCGACGTACTTGCCGCCCGAGGTCTTGATCAGGTCCTTCTTCCGGTCGGTGATGCGCAGGTAGCCGTCGGGCGAGAGCTCCCCGATGTCACCGGTGTGCAGCCAGCCGTCCGACTCCAGCACCTCGGCGGTCTTGTCGGGCTGCTGGTGGTAGCCCTGCATGATGCCGGGGCCGCGCAGCATGACCTCGCCGTCGTCGGCGATGCGGACCTCGGTGCCGGGGAGCGGCTTGCCGACGGTGCCGGTGCGGTAGGCCTCGCCGGGGTTGACGAAGGAGGCCGCGCTGGACTCCGTCAGGCCGTAGCCCTCCAGGATGTGGATGCCGGCGCCGGAGAAGAAGTAGCCGATCTCGGGGGCGAGGGCGGAGGCCCCGGAGACGGCGGCGCGGAGGTTGCCGCCGAAGGCTTCGCGGAGCTTGGAGTAGACGAGCGCGTCAGCGATCTTGTGCTGGGTGTTGAGGCCGAAGGGGGCGCTCGCCCGGCCGGTGCGCCGGAAGTTGTCCTGGGTGACCTTGGCGTACTCGCGGGAGACGCCGGCCGCCCACTGGAAGATCTTGTACTTGGCGCCGCCGCCCGCCCGGGCCTTGGCCGCGACACCGTTGTAGACCTTCTCGAAGATGCGCGGGACGGCCGCCATGTAGGTCGGCTGGACGATCGGCAGGTTCTCGATGATCTTGTCGATGCGTCCGTCGACGGCGGTGACGTGCCCGACCTCGATCTGGCCGGAGGTGAGCACCTTGCCGAAGACGTGCGCCAGCGGCAGCCACAGGTACTGGACGTCGTCCGCGGTGATCAGACCGGTGGCGACGGTGGCCTTGGCCATGTACGACCAGTTGTCGTGCGGCAGCCGTACGCCCTTGGGCCGGCCGGTGGTGCCGGAGGTGTAGATCAGGGTGGCGAGCTGGTCCGCGGTGATGTCCGCGATCCGCTGCTTCACCGCCTCCGGGTGCTTGGCGAGGTACTCCGCGCCGCGCGCCTCCAGGTCGGCGAGCGAGAGCACCCAACCCTCGGGGTCACCGTCGACCGCGACCGCGTCGGCGGCCTCCACGACCACCACGTGGGCGAGGTGCGGCAGGTCGGCGCGGCGCTCGCGCGCCTTCGCCAGCTGCGTGCCGTCCTCGGCGATCAGCACCAGGCTCTCGGAGTCCGCGAGGATGTACGCCGACTCCTCCGCGTTGGTGCTGGGGTAGATCGTGGTGACGGCGCCGCCCGCGCACATCACACCGAGGTCGGCGAGGATCCACTCGACCCGGGTGTTCGAGGCGAGGGCGACGCGCTGCTCGGGCTGGATGCCCAGCTCGATGAGTCCGGCGGCGATGGCGAAGACGCGTTCCGCGGCCTGTCCCCAGCTGAGCGACTTCCAGTCGTCGGGTCCGCCCTCGGGGCCGGCCGCCGGCACGGGGAAGCGGTAGGCCTCCCTGTTCGGCGTGGCGGCGACGCGGTCAAGGAAGAGGGCCGCCACGGAGGGCGGACGGTTCTCGATCATGGTCTGTGTGTCGCTCACGACATCCTCCGGACCGGGTCCACGCGGCAGGGCGTGGGCGTGGGGCGCTTGGGCTGGCGGGGTGCAGCCGCCACCCGTGCGGATGGCGGTTCGACTGGCGCAATAGAACTGGCGAGTAACCATGGGGCAGTGATCAGACTAGAGGCCGCGTGCCCGGCACGTAAGAGCCCGCGAGCGGCCGCTTCATAACGAAACGGGCCCCCATGCGTGTGCATGTGGGCCCGTTTCGTACGACTTGGGCGATGCCGCTTCTTGACCCGCCCTTGGTGTTCCCTTGGCTGCCGCGCGCGGCGGCCGCGGGTACGGCTACTTCTTCTTGCCGCCGGACTCGTCGCTGGAGAGGACGGCGATGAAGGCCTCCTGCGGGACCTCCACGGAGCCGACCATCTTCATCCGCTTCTTGCCCTCCTTCTGCTTCTCCAGCAGCTTCCGCTTACGGGAGATGTCACCGCCGTAGCACTTGGCGAGGACGTCCTTGCGGATGGCTCGGATCGTCTCGCGGGCGATGACGCGGGAGCCGACCGCGGCCTGGATCGGCACCTCGAAGGCCTGCCGCGGGATGAGCTCGCGCAGCTTGGCGACCAGGCGCACGCCGTAGGCGTAGGCGGCGTCCTTGTGGGTGACGGCGGAGAAGGCGTCGACCTTGTCGCCGTGCAGCAGGATGTCGACCTTGACGAGGCTGCCGGACTGCTCGCCGGTGGGCTCGTAGTCGAGGGAGGCGTAGCCGCGCGTCTTGGACTTCAGCTGGTCGAAGAAGTCGAAGACGATCTCCGCGAGGGGGAGGGTGTAGCGGATCTCGACCCGGTCCTCGGAGAGGTAGTCCATGCCGAGCAGCGTGCCGCGGCGGGTCTGGCAGAGCTCCATGATCGCGCCGATGAACTCGGTGGGCGCGAGCACGGTGGCCCGTACGACCGGCTCGAACACGTCCGAGATCTTGCCCTCGGGGAATTCGCTCGGGTTGGTGACGGTGACTTCCTTGCCGTCCTCCAGGACCACGCGGTAGACCACGTTCGGCGCGGTGGCGATCAGGTCGAGCCCGAACTCGCGCTCCAGGCGCTCGCGCACCACGTCCAGGTGCAGCAGGCCGAGGAAGCCGACGCGGAAGCCGAAGCCGAGGGCCGCGGAGGTCTCCGGCTCGTAGACCAGCGCGGCGTCGTTGAGCTGGAGCTTGTCCAGCGCCTCGCGCAGGTCCGGGTAGTCCGAACCGTCGAGCGGGTACAGGCCCGAGAAGACCATCGGACGCGGGTCCTTGTAGCCGCCGAGGGCCTCGGTCGCGCCGTTGTGCAGGCTGGTGATGGTGTCACCGACCTTGGACTGACGGACGTCCTTCACGCCGGTGATGATGTAACCCACCTCGCCGACGCCGATGCCGTCGGCCGGGGTCATCTCCGGGGAGGAGACGCCGATCTCCAGCAGCTCGTGCGTGGCGCCGGTGGACATCATCCGGATGCGCTCGCGCTTGTTGAGCTGGCCGTCGACGACACGGACGTACGTCACGACGCCGCGGTACGAGTCGTAGACCGAGTCGAAGATCATGGCGCGGGCCGGGGCGTCCTTGGGGCCGACCGGGGCGGGCACCGTGGCGACGATCTTGTCGAGCAGCGCGTCCACGCCGAGACCGGTCTTCGCCGAGACGCGCAGCACGTCCTCCGGCTGGCAGCCGACCAGGTTCGCGAGCTCCTCGGCGAACTTCTCCGGCTGGGCGGCCGGCAGGTCGATCTTGTTCAGGACCGGGACGATCGCGAGGTCCTTCTCCATCGCCAGGTACAGGTTGGCGAGGGTCTGCGCCTCGATGCCCTGAGCGGCGTCCACGAGCAGGACCGTGCCCTCGCAGGCCGCCAGCGACCGCGAGACCTCGTACGTGAAGTCGACGTGACCGGGCGTGTCGATCATGTTCAGGATGTGCGTGGTGCCCTTGCCCTCGCCCTCCGTGGGCGCCCAGGGCAGACGGACCGCCTGCGACTTGATCGTGATGCCGCGCTCACGCTCGATGTCCATGCGGTCGAGGTACTGGGCGCGCATCTGCCGCTGGTCGACGACACCGGTGAGCTGAAGCATCCGGTCGGCGAGCGTCGACTTGCCGTGGTCGATGTGCGCGATGATGCAGAAGTTGCGGATCAGCGCCGGGTCGGTACGGCTCGGCTCGGGCACGTGGCTGGGGATCGCGGGCACGCAGTGTCCTGATTCTCGGTCGGAGTCGGAAGCGTTGTCCGAAGTGAAGTTCGGCTCTCGTCGCCTCGTCGGCGCGATGGGGGATCTGTACGCAGGTTCCCATGGTCCCATGGACGGGGCAGTGCGCTCGGTTTGGGCCGGTCGGAGCGTGCCTGGTAGCCTGGGCAGCTGTGTCTCGTATGCCCTCTCAGCTGCGGGACGCAATCCGAAGAACAAAACTCTGAACCTGAAAAGGCTCTTTCGTGGCGAACATCAAGTCCCAGATCAAGCGGAACAAGACGAACGAGAAGGCGCGCCTGCGCAACAAGGCCGTCAAGTCCTCGCTCAAGACCGCGATCCGCAAGGCCCGCGAGGCCGTCGTCGCCGGTGACGTCGAGAAGGCCACCGTGGCTTCTCGCGCCGCCGCGCGTGCGCTCGACAAGGCTGTCTCGAAGGGTGTCATCCACAAGAACGCCGCCGCCAACAAGAAGTCGGCGCTGGCCACCAAGGTTGGCTCCCTCCAGGGCTGAGCTCTCGATGTGAATCGCCGGTAGGGACTCAGCGGGCCCTCTCTCCCGCTCCGTACCGGCACAACGCGCCGCACGCGGCCTGCGTTCGCCACGCGGGTGCGGCGCAACCAAGCAGTGACCGAAGGCCCCGGCCTCCGCCCTTCCCCAGGACGGACCGCCGGGGCCTTCGCGCTGCCCACCACGGTGGCGCCCGGCACCTCCCCACGGGCCGAGCCCCGGGGGCATGCCGGTACCGACTGCGGGCCTTCGCGCTGCCCCCTCACGGTGGCGCCCGGCACCTCCCCACGGGCCGAGCCCCGGGGGCCTACCGGGAGCGGCCCTCGGCCGGCCTACTCGCGGCGTGCGCCGTGGAGCGGGCCGCCCGTGTGGGGCTGCGGCCGTCGGACGTGTGGGCCGGCCCGGGTCATCTCGGGCCGGGCCGGGAGCAGCGTTGATCCTCCGACAGAACCCGCAGGGTCGGTACGGATGCCTTCGCGGGCTCTACTGGCGGGACGGGCGGGCCGCGCGGGCCACCGCCACGACTGCCTTCTCCAGTGCGTACTCGGGGTCGTCGCCCCCGCCCTTGACGCCCGCGTCCGCCGCGGCCACCGCACGCAACGCGTCGGAGACGGCGTCCGCCGACCAACCCCGCATCTGCTGCCGGACCCGGTCGATCTTCCACGGCGGCATGCCGAGGTCACGGGCGAGGTCGCCCGGGCGGGCCCCGCGCGGCGCGGAGGCCAGCTTGCCGATCGCCCGGACCGCCTGGGCCAGCGCGCTGGTGATCAGGACCGGCGCGACCCCCGTGGACAGGGACCAGCGCAACGCTTCGAGCGCTTCCGCGGCCCGCCCCTCCACGGCCCGGTCGGCGACGGTGAAGCTGGAGGCCTCGGCCCGGCCGGTGTAGTAGCGGCCGACCACGGCCTCGTCGATGGTCCCCTCGACGTCCGCGCACAGTTGCGCCGCCGCACTCGCCAACTCCCGCAGATCGCTGCCGATGGCGTCGACCAGGGTCTGGCAGGCCTCGGGGGTCGCGGAGCGCCCCAACGTCCGGAACTCTCCGCGCACGAACGACAGCCGGTCCGCCGCCTTGGTCATCTTCGGGCAGGCGACCTCGCGGGCACCCGCCTTGCGTGCCGCGTCGAGCAGGCCCTTGCCCTTGACGCCTCCCGCGTGGAGGAGGACGAGGGCGATCTCCTCGTACGGTGCGCCGAGGTAGGCCTTGACCTCCTTGACCGTGTCCGCCCCCAGGTCCTGCGCGTTGCGCACGATCAGGACCTTGCGCTCGGAGAAGAGCGAGGGGCTGGTCAGCTCGGCCAGCGTGCCGGGCTGGAGCTGGTCGGAGGTGAGGTCCCGGACGTCCGTGTCGGCGTCGGCCGCGCGGGCCGCCGTCACCACGTCCCGTACGACACGGTCGAGCAGCAGGTCCTCCTGCCCCACCGCGAGGGTGAGCGGGGCGAGCAGGTCGTCGGTTGAGTTCTTCCTGGTGGCCATCGGCTCCAGCATCCCACGCCGCACCGACAGTCCCCCGCGTCCGGTACCCGAGAATGGTCGGGTGAACGTGCGACATGTACTGGTCCTCCCGGACCGCGACGCCGCCGAAGAGGTGGCCCAGGAAGCCGTCGACCGCTTCGGCCTGCCCGAAGAACCCCAGCTGGTGCGCGACGCCCTCGCCGGTGAGGACGACGCCGAGGACGCCCAGTGGCTGGTGGTCGTGGAGGACCCGCGGGAACGGCTCGACGCCGGTTCCCTGGACGACCTCGCCGCCGAGTACGAGGGCTGGCTGGAAGCCCCCTGACGGCCGGCCGGGCCCGCCCGGGCGGCGGGGACGCGACGTCAGGCCTTGTGGACGATCTGCACGTCCAGCGCCACTTCCACACTGGCGCCGATCGCCGCGACCCCGGCCGCCAACATCGACTGCCAGTTCAGGGTGAAGTCCTCGCGGTTCAGTTCGGCCGTGGCGCGGCAGGCGGCCCGCGGTTCGCCCTCCAGGCCCGTGCCGTTGCCCAGGTACTGGGTGTCCAGGGTGACGGAACGGCTGACGCCGTGGAGGGTGAGGGCGCCCGCGACCGCCCAGCGGCTGCCGGAGCGGTGGATGAACCGCTCGCTGTAGAACTCCACCGTCGGATGCCGGGCGGCGTCGAGGAAGTCCGCGGACCGCAGGTGGTCGTCCCGTAGGCGCAATCCGGTGTCGATGCTCGTCGCGTCGATGATCACGTGCATGGAGGACTCCTCCATGCGGTCCGCGATCCGCACCGCGCCCGCGAAGGTGTTGAAGCGGCCGTTGATCCGGGCGAAGCCGATGTGCCGTGCGGCGAAGCCGATCGAGGAGTGCGACGGATCGAGCTCCCAGTGCCCCGGCTGCGGCAGCCGCGGCGGTTCCACCGCGTCCAGGATGATCTCGGCGGTGTCGAGCTGCGCCGGGTCGCCCACGAGCATCGCCCCGTGGAACGGCGCGTACCCCTCGGCGGTCACCGCCAGCCGGTACTCGCCCTCCGGCATCGCGGCGGTGAACCCTCCGTACGGGTCGGTCTCGCCGCTGACGACCCGTCTGCCGATCGGATCCGTGACCTCGAACTTGGCTTGCCGAATGGGCTGGTGGACCGTGTCGAGGACCCGACAGCTCAACAGCCGCGCCGTCGGCGGCAGCGTGAGCGTCGCGGTCCTCTGCGAGTCGACGCTTCCGGCCGACTCCATCCCCCGTCGACGACCGAACATGGTTGACGCACCCCCGTGCTGTGTGGACCTGGACCGATCCGGCGAAGACGCATTCGATCATGCTGCCGGGTTGTGGGCAAACAGAATGGTCGGCCCCGGTATGCCCGAGCCCGCGCCGTCGGCGGCCGGCCGGAAAGGCCCGCATCCGGGGGCCGCTGCCGGAAACCGCGACCGAACCGTCGGTATCGGTGCGCAGGACGGTCGTCCCGAGGGCCCGCAACCGGGCCAGCGCGCTCGGCGCGGGGTGGCCGTAGCGGTTGTCCGGGCCGACCGGAACGATCGCGATCCGCGGTCGTACGCGGTCGTGGAGAGCGGGGTCCTGGCGGGCCGAACCGTGGTGGGCGACCTTCAGCACGTCCACCGGTCCCAGCTCGGGATGTTCCCTCAAGAGGGCTTCCTGGGAGGGCGGTTCCAGGTCCCCCAGCAGCAGGAACGTCAATCCGGAGGTACGTACCAGCAGGGCGACGCTGGCGTCGTTGGCACCCTCGGGCGCAGGCCCCGCCGCCGAGGGCCACAGCACCTGCCACTCCAGCCTTCCGGCCCTCCGCCGCTCCCCCGCCACGGCCTGCGTCACGGGCACCCCGGCGGCCGCCGCGGCCCGCCCGACGAACGCCGCCTGCCCGGGAGGCTCCCGCACGGTGGTGGTTTGAATCACACCCACGGACCGACCCCGCAGCACCCCCTGGAGCCCTCCCACGTGGTCGGCGTGAAAGTGCGTCAGGAGCAGGAGTGGGACGCGACTCACACCCAGGGCCCGCAGGCAGGCGTCCACCGGACCGGGCTCCGGCCCCGTGTCCACCACGACGGCGGTGCCCGGGCCGACGGCGAGCACGGCGGCGTCGCCCTGGCCCACGGCGCACTGTACGTAGCTCCAGTCGGGCGGCGGCCAGCCCGTGAACGTACGGATCAGCAACGGCGGCCGTAGCACCACGACCAGCAGCACCACGGCGACGGCGACGCACACGCCCCGCCGCCGGCCGAACCTGACGCCGAGTCCTACGAGGACCACCGTGGCGGCCACCAGCAGCCCGGCTCCGCCCAGCCCGCCCGGCCAGGGCAGCTCCGCCCCCGGCAGCGCCGCCCCGGCCCGCGCGACCGCGGCGATCCACCCGGCGGGCACGCCCGCGCACCTCGCCAGCAGTTCCGCCAGCGGCATGCACCACGGAGCCGTGGCGAGGACCGCGAAGCCCAGCACCGTGGCCGGCCCCGCCGCGAGCTCCGCCAGCAGGTTGCACGGGATGGCGACGAGGCTCACCCGGGCGGAGAGCACGACCACGACGGGGGCGCACACGGCCTGCGCCGCGACGGCGGCCGCCAGCGCGTCGGCGAACCGTGGCCGCATCCCCCGCCGCCGCAGGGCCTCGCTCCAGCGGGGCCCGAGGGTGAGCAGCGACCCGGTGGCCAGGACGGACAACAGGAACCCGGGGCTGCGGGCCAGCCACGGCTCGTGCAGCACCAGCAGCAGGACGGCCCCGGCCAGCGCGGGGATCAGGGACCTGCGCCGCCCGGTGGCGAGGGCCAGCAGGGTGATCCCTCCGCAGGCGGCGGCGCGCAGCACGCTCGGCTCGGGGCGACAGACCACGACGAAGGCCAGGGTCAGCGCCGCCCCGCACCACGCGGTGGCCCTCAGCGACAACCCCAGGCGGGGCGCGAGCCCCTGCCGCTCGACGTGCTGCGCGCGGGCCGGAGGCCCGATGAGCAGGTACAGCACGACGGTCAGGTTCGCCCCGGAGACGGCCAGCAGGTGCAGCAGGTCGGTGGCCCTGAACGCGTCGTGCAGATCGGTCGGGACCCGGGAGGTGTCGCCGACCACCAGGCCCGGCAGCAGGGCCCTGGCATCCGGCGCGAGGCCGTCGGTGGCTTCGCGCAGGCCGGCCCGCAGGGTCCCGGCGAGGCGCTGCGCGGCCTCCGGGCCGCCCGTCACCCGGGGCGGCACATCGCCCGCGGGGCGGACCAACGCCACGGCCCGTTCCCCGCTCCGGGCCGGCGCGAGGCGGGCCCGCACCGCGACCCGGGTGGAGGGCTGCAGCCCAAGCCATCCGGGGTGCGCGGCGAGCACCCGCACCGGGGTCCGGATCCGGCTCACCGTCCCGTCGGGGCCCGTCACCCGGGTGGCCACCGCGTCCAGCACCACCACGGGCGGCCCGGTTCCCGCGCGGGCCGATCGGGGGTCAGTGCCCACGGTGAGTTCCACGAGGACCCGGGCGTGCTCCCCGGCCAGCCGGGGCAAGGGTCCCGCCCGCGCCTCGGCCCGCTCCAGCCCGGCCACGCCCGCCGCCGCGGCCGCGCAGAGCAGGGTGGCGGCCGCGGTCACCCCGACCCCCCGCAACAGCTGCGGCCCGCGGGCGCCGCACACCAGCAGCACCCCCGCCGCGACCACCGCGACCCCCACCCCGACGGCGTTCCAGAACCCCGGAACCACTAGGGCCACGGCCGCCGCCGCCCAAGCGCCGAGCGCCGGCACCACGAGCCGCAGATCCACCGGCCCACCCCGCCCCCGCCGCAACCTTGCAGCACCACCCGCCCCCTCCGCCCCACCGGACGCCTCCACCGACAAGGCCGGCCGCCGCACGCGCCCCACGACCCCGACCCGGCCGGACACGCGCCCACCAGGGGCACCCCCGCCACTCCCCTCACCAGGTCCACACGCCCCGCACCCACCCGAGCCACACCCGCCCACACCACCCCCGTCCGAACCGCACCCACCCGAGCCACACCCGGCGCCTGAAGCACGCCGGGCGGACCCGTACCCCTCAGGACCACGCCCGTCCGGGGGACTCATGGCCGGACCAGGGGGCGTAGGTCGGCGAAGCGGCGTTCACCGATGCCGTTGACCTGACGGAGTTCCTCCACGGCCCGGAATCCACCCCGGGCGGTACGGAAGTCGATGATGTGCCGGGCCAGTACCGGACCCACGCCGGGCAGCCCGTCCAACTGCTCGACGGTCGCACTGGCAAGGCTCAGCGGCACGACGCCCGAACCCGAACCGGCACCCGCACGCCCACCGGCACCCGCACCCGCAGCGCCCGCCATTGGCGGCTGCGACGCCACCCCCACCAGCACCTGTTCGCCGTCCACCAGGATCCGGGCCCGGTTGAGCCCGGTGGTGTCGGTGCCCGGCCGCACTCCCCCGGCCGCCGCCAGCGCGTCCTCCACCCGTGAACCGGCGGGCAGCCTCCGTACGCCGGGGTCCCGGACCTTGCCGCCGACGTCCACCACGATGCGCCCGCCCGGCGCCACCGCGGGGACGGCCCCCGGCGCCGGGCCGGGAGCCGGTGCGGGCGTCGGGGTGAGCACCGCGGGCGCCGTCACCGGCTGCGGCCGGCCCGACCAGTACTGCTGGGCGGCGCATCCGACCGCCACGGCCAGCACCACGGCCACGGCGGCCACCGTGCGCCGCTCCACCCCGCAGCGGGCCTGCACCCACACCGGCAGCCGCTCCCGCACGGCAAGCCGCCGCACGACCGCCCCGCTCAGCGCACCGGCTTCCTCCGCCGATCCACCCGACACCGGAGCCCGCGCTCCGGCCCGCGCCCCCGCCGCACCGATGACGGCGGGCCGAACCCCCTCCGCATCCACGCCGAGCCCGAGCCCCTCACCCGCGGTCCGCACCCCGCGCAAGCCGAACCCGTCAGGCCCCTCCCGAACGTCGGGCGGTGGCGGATCGGGGGCCCGCCCGGTCTCCCGGCCGCCCCCGACCGCGCCACCGGACAGCAGCGCCTCGGCGCGCCGCCGCATGCGGTCGGCGTCGGGATGGGTGCGACGACGGTCGCGGAGACGGCCGTCGAAACGGCGGGGCCGGCTGGGGCCACGGGTGGCGCCGAGGGCTACGGAGTGGCGCGAGGAGCGCGTTCGCACAGTCATGCCACGACGTTAGGAACGAATCCCGACCCCCGCTCGGAACCCTCAATTCCAGGGGATATCAGTCGCGTTGTGGATAACCCGACCACCCGTTCCGGTGACGGACCCCCGAGCCCAACCCGCACCGAACGCACGTGCACGACTCCGGACCCGACCCCGCCCCGCCCCGCCCCCAACAGCGCCCAGCACCCAGCACCCAGCACCCAACGCTCAACGCGGCGAAACGACCGCCGCCAACAGCCCCGGACCCGTATGCGCGCCGATGACCGCGCCGACTTCGCTGACGTGCAGCTCGACCAGCCCCGGGATCCGTTCCCGAAGCCGCTGCGCCAGTTGCTCGGCGCGCTCGGGCGCCGCCAGGTGGTGCACGGCGACGTCGACACTGCGCGAACCCGCCCGCTCGACGGCCAGTTCCTCCAGCCGCGCAATGGCCTTGGAGGCCGTACGCACCTTCTCCAGCATCTCGATGCGGCCGCCGTCCAGCGTCAGCAGCGGCTTGACCGCCAGGGCCGAGCCGAGGAGGGCCTGCGCGGCCCCGATCCGGCCGCCGCGGCGTAGGTAGTCGAGGGTGTCCACGTAGAAGTACGCCGACATCTCCGCGGCCCGTTTCTCCGCCGCGGCCACGGCTTCGTCGACGGAACCGCCCGCCTCGGCCGCCTCGGCGGCGGCGAGGGCGCAGAAGCCGAGGGCCATCGCGACCATGCCGGTGTCGACGACCCGCACGGGTACCGGAGCGGTCCTCGCCGCCACCACGGCGGCGTCGTAGGTGCCGGAGAACTCGGCGGAGAGGTGGAGGCTGACGATGCCGGTCGCACCGGCGTCCGCGGCGGCCCGGTAGGCCCGTACGAACTCCTCCGGGCCCGGCCGGGAGGTGGTGACCGAGCGGCGCTTCTGCAGGGCGGTGGCAAGGCTGCGGGCCGAGATCTCGGTGCCCTCTTCCAGGGCCTCGCCCCCCAGGACCACGGTCAGGGGGACGGAACTGATCCCGTGCCGCGCCATCGCCGGTGGGGGCAGATAGGCCGTGGAATCGGTGATGATCGCGACATGGCGGGACATGAGCCGGAGGTTACCGCCACCGGCGGCGATCCGGCAGCCCGGCCCCTGCTCTCCTGAAGAACAGCATGTCCGAGCCCCGCGCGTACGTCAGCCCCGGCCCCTCATCACGACGGACCCGAGCCCCCACCCACGGGAGCCAAAAGCGCCGGGGCACGCCTCACCACCACCACGAACCTCAGCCCATCACCACGACGCGCCGAGCCCCGGGTCACGGCGGCCAACCGCCGCGCCCGGCCACCTCAGCCGACCCACCGCGCCCCACCACGTAACCGGCCACCTCACCTCACCGGCTCACCGGCTCACCGGCTCACCGCACCGGCTCACCGGCCACCTCAGGTGGTGGCCTCAGGCCGGGGAGCCTTCTGCCACGGGTACCGCACCTGCGGCGTGGGCGGGTTCAGCGCGGCAGCCTCCGGCCGCCCCTCCCGAGCCGCCCACCCGGCCGGCGCCTGCGAACCCTGTGCCTCCGGCCCGCCCGGCCCGCCCGGCACGCCCTGCGCACCAGCCCCGGCCTGCTGCGCGTCCCACGCGGCCGCGGCGGCGGCCAGTTCGTCGACCGACTCCGGGGACCAGTCGCGCAGCGCGTCCGACTCGACGCCGATCTGGGTCGACAGCAGGTCCAGGTCGTCCTGCGCGAACCGGCGGGCACGATCCCGCGCGGCCCAGCGGAGCGCGTCCGCGGCCTGCGTGATCTTGGCGGTGCGCTCGCGGAGGTCCGGGAGGCTCTCCTCGATGCGCTTGCGGTCCGGGTCGTGCTCCAGCCGCTTCAGTTCGTCGTCCAGCTCGTACCCGTGGGCGCTGAGCCGCTCGAAGAGGTGGATCGACTCCTTCAGCGAGCTGTCCGCCTGCACGCCCTGGTACAGCGCCTGCTGCGTGGCTCGCATGGAGTTGCGCAGGTCCAGCCGCAGCTGCGCCAGTGCCCCCGTGACCCCGACCTGGCCGAAGCTCTTCGCCTTCAGGGTCGTGTCCTCGACCGTCCGGCGGGCCTGCGTGATCGTACGGTCCACGCCGCGCTTCGCCGCGCCCACCACCTTCACCGTGGCCCAGGCACCCAGCCCCAAGAAGGCGAACAGCACCAACAGGGCAAAGATGATCAAAGCGCCCGCCTCCATGAGGTTCCCTTCCTCCGCCGAATCCGTCCCCTCCACCGTAAACGCCAAGGGCAGGTCGGGGGTTCCCGTCGAACCCCCAACCTGCCCTTACGGGATGTCCCTCACCCGGAACCGCCCCTCACTCAGGGCGCCCCGCACGAGGCCCTCCTCAGATGACGATGTTGACCAGCTTCGGCGCCCGCACGATCACCTTGCGGACCTCCGCGCCGCCCAGCGCGGCGACCACGCCCGCGTCGGTGAGGGCCAGCTGCTCCAGGTCCGCGTCGGAGATCGTGGGCGGCACCTCCAGCCGCGCCTTGACCTTGCCCTTGACCTGGACGACGCAGGTGACGGCGTCGTCCACGACGTACGCCGGGTCCGCGACCGGGAAGTCCTGGTGGACCACCGAGTCGCCGTGGCCCAGGCGGTGCCACAGCTCCTCCGCGATGTGCGGGGCCAGCGGCGCGACCAGCAGCACCAGCCGCTCGGCGACGGAGCGCTCCAGCGGGCGGCCCGCCTTCGTCAGGAAGTTGTTCAGCTCGGTGATCTTGGCGATGGCGGTGTTGAACCGCAGCGCCGCCATGTCGGCGCCGGCCCCGTCGATCGCCTTGTGCAGCGCTCGCAGGGTGTCCTCGCCCGGCTCCGCGTCGACGACCGTGACCTCGCCGCTCTCCTCGTCCACCACGTTGCGCCACAGGCGCTGCAGCAGTCGGTACGAGCCGACGACGGCGCGGGTGTCCCACGGACGCGAGACGTCCAGCGGGCCCATGGCCATCTCGTACAGGCGCAGGGTGTCCGCGCCGTACTCCTCGCACATCTCGTCCGGCGTGACGGCGTTCTTCAGGGACTTGCCCATCTTGCCGTGCTCGCGCTTGACGGGTTCGCCCTGGTGGAACCAGCCGCCGTCGCGCTCCTCGACCTCGGCCGCCGGGACGTACACACCGCGCGAGTCGGTGTACGCGTACGCCTGGATCATGCCCTGGTTGAACAGCTTGTGGAACGGCTCGACGGAGGAGACGTGACCCAGGTCGAACAGCACCTTCGACCAGAAGCGGGCGTACAGCAGGTGCAGGACGGCGTGTTCGGCGCCGCCGACGTACAGGTCGACGCCGCCGTGCGGGGCGCCCTCCCGCGGGCCCATCCAGTACTGCTCGATCTCCGGGTCGACCAGCGCGTCCGCGTTGTGCGGGTCCAGGTAGCGCAGCTCGTACCAGCAGGAGCCGGCCCAGTTGGGCATGGTATTGGTCTCGCGGCGGTAGCGCTTGACGCCCGCCCCGTCGCCCAGGTCCAGTTCGACGTTGACCCAGGCCTCGTTGCGCGACAGCGGCGTCTCGGGCTGGGAGGCGGCGTCGTCCGGGGCGAAGGTGCGCGGCGAGTAGTCCTCGACCTCGGGCAGTTCCAGGGGCAGCATCGAGGCGGGCAGCGGGTGGGCGACGCCGTCCTCGTCGTAGACGATCGGGAAGGGCTCGCCCCAGTACCGCTGGCGGCTGAACAGCCAGTCGCGCAGGCGGAAGTTGACGGTGCCCTCGCCGATGCCGCGTTCGGCCAGCCAGTCGGTGATGGCGGCCTTGGCCTCGACGACGCCCAGGCCGTCCAGCGAGATGCCCTCGCCGGCGGAGTTGACCAGGGTGGCGTCGTACGCGACGAACGCGGCGTCCCACTCGGCCGGGTCGGTGCCCCGGCCGTCCGTCGGCTGCACGACGCAGCGCATCGGCAGCTCGAAGGCGCGCGCGAACTCGAAGTCCCGGCCGTCGTGGGCGGGTACGGCCATGATCGCGCCGGTGCCGTAGCCCATCAGCACGTAGTCGGCGATGAAGACGGGGACCTGCTCGCCGCTGACCGGGTTGGTCGCCCAGGCGCCGGTGAAGACGCCGGTCTTGTCCTTGGCCTCGGCCTGTCGCTCGACGTCCGACTTCGACGCCGCCTGCTTGCGGTACGCGTCGACGGCCTCGGCGGGCGTCGCCCAGCCGCCGGTCCACACCGGGTGGGTGCCCTCGGGCCACGCGGCCGGGACGATCGCGGAGACCAGCTCGTGTTCGGGCGCCAGGACCATGTAGGTCGCGCCGAACAGGGTGTCGGGGCGGGTGGTGAAGACAGTGATCGCACCGGCGTCGCCGACGGCGAAGTCGACGCGGGCGCCCTCGCTGCGGCCGATCCAGTTCCGCTGCTGCAGCTTGATGGCCTCGGGCCAGTCCAGCGCGTCCAGGTCGTCCAGCAGGCGGTCCGCGTAGGCGGTGATCCGCATGTTCCACTGGCTCAGCTTGGCCTTGAAGACGGGGAAGTTGCCGCGCTCGGAGCGGCCGTCCGCGGTGACCTCCTCGTTGGCCAGTACGGTGCCCAGCCCGGGGCACCAGTTGACCGGCGCGTCGGAGGCGTAGGCCAGCCGGAAGCCGTTCAGCACGTCGGCCCGCTCGCCCGCGGTCAGCTGGGCCCAGGCGCGGCCGCCGGGCACCTCACGGCTGCCGTCCTCGAAGGCGGCGACCAGCTCGGAGATCGGGCGGGCCTTGCGCGCCTCGGTGTCGTAGAAGGAGTTGTAGATCTGCAGGAAGATCCACTGCGTCCACTTGTAGTACTCGGGGTCGATCGTCGCGAACGAGCGGCGCTTGTCGTGGCCCAGGCCCAGCCGGCGCAGCTGGACCTTCATGTTCTCGATGTTCGCCTCGGTCGACACGCGCGGGTGCGTGCCGGTCTGCACGGCGTACTGCTCTGCCGGCAGGCCGAAGGCGTCGAAGCCCAGGGTGTGCAGGACGTTGTGGCCGGTCATCCGCTGGTGGCGGGCGAAGACGTCGGTGGCGATGTACCCGAGCGGGTGGCCGACGTGCAGGCCCGCACCGGACGGGTACGGGAACATGTCCATGATGAACTTCTTGGGCCGGGCGACCACGGCGGGGTCACCGGCCAGGTCCCCGCTCGGGTTCGGGGCCTCGTACGTGCCCTCCGCGTCCCATACGTCCTGCCAGCGTGCCTCGATGTCGGCGGCCATGGCAGCCGTGTAGCGGTGCCCCTCGGCCGCCTCGGGGGCCGGGGTGTTCGTCTCGCTCATGATTCCTGAAGCTCCATCGATCGACTCTGCCGTCTCTGCCTGCCCAAACGAAAAAACCCCTCGCACAGGAGGGGACGCCACGCCGATGCCGAACGCATCCGTGGGCTCGATGGGTCGGTACTGATCAGCGCGGCTCGGTAAGCAGAAGGCGTACGGCACGCATGGCGTCAGGGTACCGCAGCGGCCCCCGCGACCGCTCTGCCGTTCCGAGCGGTGGGCACAACGAGAAGCGGGCCACCCGATCAGGGTGGCCCGCTTCTTCATCTTGGATCTTGTGGAGCTATGGAGAATTGAACTCCAGACCTCCTGCATGCCATGCAGGCGCTCTACCAACTGAGCTATAGCCCCTTGTTCCGCTTGCCGCTTCGGTTTCCCTTGCCGGTTTCCCTTGGCGACGTCCCAAACATTACACGGTCATGGCCCTGGTCCAAAAACCGGTTTCCGCCGATCCCGGGCCATGTCCGCTTTGGGGTGTATCGCCGCCTTCTCGCCACCTTCACGTCGGGCTCGTCGGGCTCGTCAGGCCCGCGCGAACTGGTAGAACCGCTTCAACGTGCAGTGCTCATCGAGCAGCCGCCCGTAGATCGGTTCCCCTTCGAGCTCCCGGTACGTCTCGATCGGGTCGCCTTTTATGATCAGCGCCCGCGCGCATTCCTCGCACCAGTACTGGTAGTCGTGGTTGACCGGTTCCATGTCCCGCACGATCGGCGTGCCGTTGTCGCACCAGTCGCACCGCCGCCGGTGTGCACCCATCCGTCAGCGACTCCCTCCCGCGTCGGGCCGTCGTGACCCCCTCCGGCCGTCCGATTCTGCCATGCCGGTGCCGGCGGGGGCAGCCGTCGCAAAAGGAACAAACGCAAGGATCCCGCCCCCTGTTGGGGACGGGATCCTGATTGTGGAGCTATGGAGAATTGAACTCCAGACCTCCTGCATGCCATGCAGGCGCTCTACCAACTGAGCTATAGCCCCGCTCTTCGCCGCGTTCCCCCCGTTTCCGGTGTTCTTCGCTGCGAACAAGAAGAACTCTAGCCTGCGACCAGCCGGAAAGTGAAATCCGGGTGGGAGGCCCGTTCCGACGCCTCGGGCCGGGCTCCGCGCGGGCTCAGTCGTCGTCGCCGAGCACCGGTTCGGGCAGCGTGCCGGCGTTGTGTTCCAACAGCCGCCAACCGCGCGCGCCCTCGCCGAGGACGGACCAGCAGCAGTTGGAGAGTCCGCCGAGACCCTCCCAGTAGTACGACTCCAGGCCCAGCAGGCGGCCGATCGTCGTACGGATGGTGCCGCCGTGGCTGACCACCACGAGGGTGCCGCCCGCGGGCAGCGCCTCGGCGTGCCGCAGCACCACCGGAGCGGCGCGGTCGGCGACCTCGGTCTCCAGTTCACCGCCGCCGCGGCGGACGGGCTCGCCGCGCTTCCAGGCGGCGTACTGCTCGCCGTACTTCGCGAGGATCTCGTCGTGGGTGAGGCCCTGCCACTCGCCGGCGTAGGTCTCGCGCAGCGCCTCGTCGTGCTGGACGGACAGGCCCGTGACGGCGGCCAGCTCGGCGGCCGTGTCCGCGGCCCGCCGGAGGTCGGAGGCCACGATGGCGTCCGGCTGCAGCGAGGCGAGCAGCCGAGCGGCGCGGCGCGCCTGCGCCACACCCGTCCCGGTCAGCTCTATGTCCGTGGAGCCCTGGAAGCGTCGCTCCAGGTTCCACGAGGTCTGGCCGTGCCGCCAGAGGACGATCTTCCTGCTGGTCGTGCCCGTTTGGCTGGTGCTCAGAACAGATCACCGTCCAGTTCGTCTTCGTCGCCCGCCGCCTCGCGCAGCTTGGCGTGCTCCTCGGCCTTGCCGATGGTGAGCTTGGCGTCCTCGGGGAGCTCGATCTCGGGGCAGTCCTTCCACAGGCGCTCCAGCGCGTAGAAGACGCGCTCTTCGCTGTGCTGGACGTGGACGACGATGTCGACGTAGTCGAGCAGGATCCAGCGGGCGTCGCGGTCGCCTTCGCGGCGGACCGGCTTGGCGCCGAGCTTCTTGAGGAGCTGCTCCTCGATCTCGTCCACGATCGACTTGACCTGGCGGTCGTTGGGCGCGGAGGCGAGGAGGAAGGCATCGGTGATCGACAGCACATCGCTGACGTCGTACGCGATGATGTCGTGCGCGAGCCGGTCGGCCGCGGCCTGGGCGGCGGCGGTGATGAGCTCGATGGAGCGGTCCGTGGCGGTCACGTGGCCATGCTTTCGGGTTGACGGGCAGATCCTTACAAGGGTCTCATGTACCGCCGACCCCGCCCGCGCAGAACGTTCCGCGCGGGCACAGGCCCAGCTCAGGGCCCCTGCGGGGGAGCTCAGGAGCCCTCAGGACGCCTTGTAGTCGCGGCCCAGGACGACCACGACGTCCGCGTTGACCGCGTTCTCCGCCTTCTTCACGGCCGTTTCCGGCAGGCCGAGCGTCTTGGCGACGTCGATCGCCCGGTCCCGCTGGGCGTCGTCCTGGTAGGTGATCCGCGAGGTGGCGTCGGTCCTGTCGGCCTTCCCGCCGTCCACGAACGCGTAGCCGCCGTTGAGCAGGGCCGCCTTCGCCGCGGTCCCGGTCCGTTCGTCGCCCGTGGCGTCCTTGAGACCGACCCGGGGGGCGGCGCCCGGCTGGGCCGCGGTGAAGGAACCCCCGAGGACCTCCTTGACGACCTTCTTGTTCGCCTCGTCGGTCAGGCCGCCGTCGGGCTTCACGCCGAGGACGTCAGTGCGGTACGCGCCGACCTTGGCGTGCTCGCCGATCCGCGACAGGAGCGCGCCGAGGTTCTGCGCGTCGAGTCCGGGGTCCAGGATCTGGCCCATGCTCTCCACGGTCGTCGCGGCCGACTTCGGATCGCCGGGGATCTTGCGCAGGACGGCGTACAGCACGCGGCCGGTGCGCTCCAACTGCTTGGCCTCCGGTTCCCCGGGAGCGCGGTGGGTGGCGTACGCGACGGCCATCGCCCCGGTGAGGCTCTGCTCGGGGCCCTGTCCGACGGCGGGGGTCCTGGCCCGCTCGTCGGCCGGGACGGCGGTGTCGGTGTCCGTCTCGATGCCGCCGACCAGCTCGACGAGGCGTTCCAGGAAGGGGGTGTCCAGGCGCCAGGTCCCGCCGATGCGGGTGCCGAGGACCGTGTCGAGGGATTCGCGAGTGCCGGGGGCGCCCTCCTCGACGGCTTTGCCGAGGGCCGCCGGGGTGCCGTCCTGCTTGGTGACTCCGAGGGTGTTGGGCAACAGGACGGTGGCGCCCCGGCGGGTGGTGACGTTGTCCACGAGGAGGGCGGTGGAGGTGCCGCCGCGCTTGGTGTTGTGCAGGTGGACGACGATCATGTCGCGCTTCTGCTCGCCGGCGGGAGCCGCGGTGTTCCGCTGCTCGCCGGGGCCGTCGAGGAACGGCAGCCGGTCCGCGTACCAGAGGTAGCCGGCGCCCCCGACGACGAACAGGGACAGGACGACGATCAGCGCGACCCCGCGGTTGCGACCCCGCCGGCGGGCCTCCTCGCGGCGCTCGGTGCGGCTCTCGGTGAAGGCGAGCCAGTCGATGACGTCCTCGGAGTCCTCGTCGGGCTGGTCGACGAAGTCGAACCGCTCGGCGCGCCGGTCCGCGCCGGCGCCCGGGTCGCCGGTCGGCTCGCGGCGCGGCTCGGGGATCTGCGGGGGCGGCTCCGGAGCCGCCTCGTACCTCTGGTGCGGCGGCTCCGGGTCCTGGGGCCGGTACGTCGGCTCCGGGGCGCTCTGCTGCGGGATCCACTGCTGCGCCTGCCGGGTGTCGTACCCGGGATCGGGCTCCTGTGGGTAGGGGGGCTGCTGGTACTGCTGCTGTTGGTACGGCTGCTGGTACTGCTGGGGCGGCTGTTGCTGTTGCTGCTGCGGGTAAGGCTGCTGCTCGTATCCGTATTCGTACGCGTACCCGTACGGAGGGGGCGCGGCCGGGGGCGGGGCGGCGGGTGGCGCGGCGACCGGGCCGTACACGGGTCTGCCGTACGGGTCGTAGCCGATGAGCTCGCGCTCCTGGGCGGCGTACGGGTCGTACGGATCCTGTGGGTCGTTCACCGCGGGCCCCTCTCTTCCGGAAGCTCAGGCTCCCCGGTACAGCTCACGCTTGTCGATGTAGCGCACCACACCGTCGGGAACGAGATACCAGACCGGATCGCCCTGGGCGACCCGGGCTCGGCAGTCCGTGGAGGAGATGGCCAGTGCGGGGACCTCGACGAGCGAGACGCCGCCTTCGGGCAGTCCGTCGTCGGTGAGCACGTGGCCGGGGCGGGTCACTCCGATGAAGTGCGCGAGGGAGAAGAGTTCCTCGGCGTTGCGCCAGGTCAGGATCTGGGCGAGGGCGTCGGCGCCGGTGATGAAGAACAGGTCGGCGTCGTCGTTGAGCGCGCTCAGGTCCCGCAGGGTGTCGATCGTGTACGTCGGGCCGCCGCGGTCGATGTCGATGCGGCTCACCGAGAACTGGGGGTTCGAGGCCGTCGCGATGACCGTCATGAGGTACCGGTCCTCGGCGGGTGACACGGCCCGCTGCGACTTCTGCCAGGGCTCACCGGTCGGTACGAACATCACCTCGTCGAGGTGGAACAGCGCGGCGACTTCACTGGCGGCCACGAGGTGGCCGTGGTGGATCGGGTCGAATGTCCCGCCCATCACGCCGAGCCGGCGCTTGACCGGGCCGGTAGGCATTTCCTGCTCTCCCATGAGCGCAGAGCCTACTGGCCCGGTGCCGCGTGCACGGAGGGGCTTAGCGGTCGCGGTTCAGGCGCGTGGTCACCCAGAGCATCAGCATCAGGATGACGAACGCAGCGCCACCGGTGAGGTAGGGGCTCAGGCTGTCGTGGTTGCTGCCGTGCTCGGCGCCCCCCGATGCGAGAACGACCATGTTGTGGGCGGTGGTGGAGAGGCTCATCAGGCAGATACCTATCGAGTCGGGGAGCGTGCGGAGACTTCGCTCACATCGTAAGCGGGGCCCCTGGGCACGCTCACGCCGACTCAGTCGTTGGAGAGGATGGACGCCACAGGGCACAGGTCGATCGAGGGGGAGGCGCTATGACGGACACGGGTTTCGAGAAGGCACCGGCACGCAATCGCAGGAGGTTCCCCGGAATCTCCTCACGGGCGTACGAGCACCCCGCGGACCGTTCCGCGCTGGTCGCGCTGCGCAAGCTGAGCGGCTTCGACACGGTGTTCAAAACCCTGAGCGGGCTGCTCCCGGAGCGCAGTCTGCGCCTGCTCTTCCTGTCGGACTCGGTGCGGGTCGGCGAGACGCAGTTCCCGCACCTGCACGGGATGCTGCGCGACGCCTGTTACATCCTGGACCTGGAGACCGTCCCGCAGATGTACGTGCGGCAGGACCCGACGCCCAACGCCATGTGCATCGGCCTGGACGAGCCGATCATCGTGGTGACGACCGGCCTCGTGGAGCTGCTCGACGAGGAGGAGATGCGGGCGGTGGTGGGCCACGAGGTCGGCCACGCGCTGTCCGGGCACTCCGTGTACCGCACGATCCTGCTGTTCCTGACGGGTCTGGCGCTGAAGGTCGCGTGGATCCCGCTGGGCAACGTGGCGATCATGGCGCTGGTCACCGCGCTGCGGGAGTGGTTCCGCAAGTCGGAGCTGTCCGCGGACCGGGCCGGTCTGCTGGTCGGCCAGGACCTGAACGCCTCGATGCGCGGCCTGATGAAGATCGCGGGCGGCAACCACCTCCACGAGATGAACGTCGACGCGTTCCTGGCCCAGGCGGACGAGTACGAGAAGAGCGGGGACCTGCGCGATTCCGTGCTGAAGATCCTCAACGTGCTGCCGCGCACCCACCCCTTCACCACGGTCCGCGCGGCCGAGCTGAAGAAGTGGTCCCAGCACCGCGACTACCAGCGGATCATGGACGGCCACTACCCGCGGCGCGAGGAGGACAAGGACACCTCGGTGACCGACTCCTTCCGCCAGTCGGCCTCGCACTACGCGGACACCGTGCGCACCAGCAAGGACCCGCTGATGAAGCTGGTCGGCGACATCGCCGGCGGCGCGGGTGACCTCGGCGGCAAGCTCCGCGACCGGTTCACCGGAGCCGGGGCCGGCGGGGGCACGGGATCCGGATCGGGTACGGGTACGGGTACGGGTACCGCCGGCGGCGGTACCGATGGCAAGGGCGCTACGGGACCGGAGCAGGGCTGACGGGAACCGCCACCTGCGGCGCGGGCGCCGGCACGAGCGACGCCGGCGGCGGCTGCGCCGTGGGCGCCGCGCCCGGAGCCAGTACCCCGCACAGCCCGGCCGTGCGCCGGGGCCTGCCGTCGGTGTACGGATCGGTCGCGGGCGGGCCCACGGTGGTGGGCGCCGCCCCGGCCGTCAGCGGGCGGAAGCCGCCCGCGGGGTCACTGGCGCAGTCCTGCGGGCCGGCGAGCACGTAGGCGGAGGTCAGCTCGGTGCGGCGGGCCGTGAGGTCGTCCTTGTCGATGCGCATCCGCAGCTCGCGCCGGACGGTGAACAGCGAGGCCCCGTCGGCGCCGGCCGGCGCGCCGCCCGCCGGGCGGACGGCGTACACGAAGGTGTGGTCGGTGGTCACTTCCAGGGCCTCCGGCGTCAGCTCCCGGAAGGCGAGGGTGCCGCTGACCCTGACCCTGGTGTCGGCCACCAGGGCGACGGTCGGGTCGAAGCGGACGAGCCAGCCGGTCGCGGCGTGCCCGCCGTCCCCGGCGGGCGCGGTCATGCTCCGGTCGAACTGGGTGAGCTGACCGGGGTCGAGCAGGACCCGGACGGGCCGCGAGGCGGTCCCGGACAGCACGTCGGGGTCCAGCGAGGACTGCACCAGGTAGTCCTTGGCGATGGACAGCGCGGCGACGACCTGCCCCTCGGTGAAGTGGTGCGTGCGGCGCAGGGCCGGAAGGGTGATCCCGGCCGCGCCGACCCGGTAGTCGGCCGCCCGGCTCCTCTCGTACAGCTCGGCGGGTTTCCCGCCGGGCACCGGCTCGGCCGGGGCGAGGGGGACGACGACGCTGCTGAGCGGCTCGGCGGTGCCACCGGGCGGTGGGACGTACGGGTTGCGCAGGCCCATGTAGACGGCGACCGCGAAGGCGGTGGCGATGAGCAGGACGAGGAGCATGCCCTGGCGGGCGCCGCGCCCCGGAGTGCTCGTCCCCTGCCCGGCGGCGGCTCCGCCGGCCGACCAGAGGGAGCGGCTGCGGACGGCCCGGGCGTGCTCGCCCATGCGTTCCTCGGCGGAGTACTCCTGGAGCCGGGCAGCGCGGACGAAGTCCTCGTCGAACACCACCGACCGGTACTCGTCCGGGCGCGGTTCGTCATCGCCCCCGCCGATGCCGTCAGGGGTGCCGCCTGGTGGATCTCCTGGAACGGCCATCGCTTCTCCCCGCTGTCCCCGCTTCAGAGAAGCCCCCGTCTCCGGTTCGCGCAAGCGGGGTCGTACCTTCAGGGTTGGCGAACCACGGGGTACGTAAACGCGCCGACGTCCCCGACTTCCCTGAGCGGGGTGCTGGCGGGTGTCGGGGTGGGGTCCGCTTCGCCGGAGGTGTTGCGGTACACGGCGCTGAAGGCGAGGGCGACCATGCCGAGCCCCATGACGAAGGCGAGCACCCAGGCGACCGGGCGCAGCCACGGCGACCGGCCGCGGTAGGGGCGCAGGCTGCCGCCGTAGGCCCCGTACGGGCCTTCGGCGTAGCCGTGGTGGTCGGGGTCCCAGCCGGGGTCGTCGAGGCCGTAGCCGTCGGGGTGGCCGTAGCCGTGGTCGTCGTCGCCGTTCCAGCCTCCGGCGACGCGGGCGGCCTCGGCCTCGGCGCGGGCCCGGTCGGCGGCCCGCTGGCGCTCGGCGGCGCTCGGTTCATGGATCTCGGCGTTCCGGACGAAGGCCTCGTCGAACACCACGGAGGCGAAGTCGTGTTCCGCGCCTCCGCGGTCGTCTGCATCGTCTTCGGGGGCCCCGTCGTCCGGGAACGGCTTGCCCCCCACGTCGTCCGGCACAGCACCAGCGTAGACCTGGGGGGCGGCTTTGGGCAGGCGTACGCCGGCATCCGGCCACAGCGTGTTCGTGGGGCGGTTACCGGATGTGACCGTCGCCGGTGACGATGTACTTGGTGGAGGTGAGCTCGGGAAGGCCCATCGGGCCCCGGGCGTGCAGCTTCTGGGTGGAGATGCCGATCTCGGCGCCGAAGCCGAACTGGCCACCGTCCGTGAAGCGGGTGGAGGCGTTGACGGCGACGGTGGTGGAGTCGACCAGCTGGGTGAACCGGCGGGCGGCGGCCTGGGAGGTGGTGACGATCGCCTCGGTGTGGCCGGAGGTCCAGCGCCGGATGTGGGTGACGGCGTCGTCGAGGGAGTCCACGACGGCGGCGGCGATGTCGTAGGACAGGTACTCGGCGGCCCAGTCCTCGTCGGTGGCGGGCAGCGCGGTGGCCTTGGTGCCCTCGGCGGCGGCCAGGACCCGCTCGTCGCCGTGGACGGTGACGCCGGCGTCGGCGAGGGCGTCGAGGGCGAGCGGGAGGAACGCGTCGGCGATGTCGCGGTGCACGAGGAGGGTCTCGGCGGAGTTGCAGACGGAGGGCCGCTGCGCCTTGGAGTTGACGAGGATGTCCACCGCCATGCCGAGGTCCGTCTGGGCGTCGACGTAGACGTGGCAGTTGCCGGTACCGGTCTCGATGACCGGGACGATCGACTCCTCGACGACGGTCTTGATGAGGGAGGCGCCACCGCGCGGGATGAGGACGTCGACGAGGCCGCGGGCGCGCATCAGTTCGCGGACGGAGTCGCGGGACTCGCCGGGGACGAGCTGGATCGCGTCGGCGGGCAGGCCGACGCTCTCGACGGCGTCGCGCAGGATGGCGACGAGGGCCGTGTTGGAGGCGTAGGCGGACGAACTGCCGCGCAGGAGAACGGCGTTGCCGGACTTCAGGCAGAGGGCAGCGGCGTCGACGGTGACGTTGGGGCGGGCCTCGTAGATGATGCCGACGACGCCGAGCGGTACCCGGATCTGGCGGAGGTCGATGCCGTTGGGGAGGGTCGAGCCGCGGACGACCTCGCCGACGGGGTCGGGGAGGGCGGCGACGTCGCGCACGTCGGAGGCGATGGCCCCGATCCGCTCCGGGGTGAGGGTGAGGCGGTCGATGACCGTCTCGCTCGTACCGGCCTCGCGCGCCTTGGCCGTGTCCACGGCGTTGGCGGTGACGATCTCCGCCGTACGGGCCTCCAGGGCGTCCGCGATGGCCAGCAGGGCCGTGTCCTTGGCGGACCGCGGGAGTGGCGCGAGGGTGGCGGCCGCCGTACGGGACCGCTGCGCGGTGGCGAGGACAGGGGTGGTGGCGGGGGCGTCGTCGAGCGAGGTCATGCGGTCAGGGTAGTCCCCGGTCCGGCCGGGTCCGAAGGGGTTCCATACCCCGAGACGGGGGCGGGACGCTGCGCGGGGCTGCTCCCCCGGCTCCCGTCGGTCGGGGGCCGGGCTCCGCCCCGGACCCCGCGCCTCGAACGCCGGCGGGGCCGGATGGGCCGGGCTCCGACGTCGGACGACGGGGACTTCGGGCGCCCCGTCCCCGCCTAGTACGGGTGGACGCCCACCGGGTGGGCCGGGGGTGGGCCGTAGCCCTCCGCCACGCGTTGGTGGTAGGTCGCGCGGTCGATGACCTCCAGGCCGACGATCTCCCAGGGCGGCAGTTGTGCCGAGGAGCGGTGTTCGCCCCATAGGCGCAGGGCGACGGCCGCCGCGTCGTGGAGGTCGCGGGCCTCCTCCCAGTAGCGGATCTCCGCGTGGTCGTCGGCGTACCGGCTGGTCAGCAGGAAGGGGTGGTCGTGGGCGAGTTGTTCCAGCCCGCGCCGGACCTCCGACAGGGGTGCGGGCTTTCCGGAGACGCTCAGGGTGATGTGCCACAGGCGGGACTCGTCCCGGTCCCCGTGGCCGTCGTCCCCGTGGCCGTGGTCCCCGTCCCCGTTTCCGTGCCCGTTCCCCCGGCCGTGGCCGTCCCCGGTGCCGACGCTGGTCAGCGCTCGTCTCACCAGCCGCCTCCTGTCTGCGCTACGCCTGTCCGCCCCTCACAGTTGACCAGTCCCCGGCCCCCCGCGCGGCGGTTTTGCCGAACCTCAGCCCTGGAGCAGCACCAGATCGTCACGGTGTACGACCTCCCGCTCGTACGCCGGTCCGAGCTCCCTGGCGAGCTCGCGGGTGGAGCGGCCGAGGAGCTGCGGGAGCTCCTTGGCGTCGAAGTTGACGAGGCCCCGCGCGACGGCGCGGCCGTCCGCGGAACGCAGCTCCACGGGGTCCCCCGCGACGAAGTCCCCCTCGACGGCGGCGATCCCGGCGGGCAGCAGGGAGCTGCCGCGTTCGGTGACGGCGCGGACGGCGCCGTCGTCCAGGACGAGGTGGCCCTGCGGGGTCGAGGCGTGCTGGAGCCACAGGAGCCGGTCGGCGGAGCGACGGCCGGTGGCGTGGAAGTGCGTACCGGTCGGGCGGCCGGAGAGCGCGTCGGCGGCCTGGCTGGCGGAGGTGAGGACGACGGGGATGCCCGCCGCGGCGGCGATCCGGGCGGCTTCCACCTTGGTGACCATGCCGCCGGTGCCGACGCCCGCCTTGCCGGCGCTGCCGATGCTGACGTGGGCGATGTCCTGGGGGCCGCGCACCTCGTCGATGCGGGTGGTGCCGGGCTGCGAGGGGTCGCCGTCGTAGAGGCCGTCGACGTCGGACAGCAGGACGAGGAGGTCGGCGCGGACCAGGTGGGCGACGAGGGCGGCGAGCCGGTCGTTGTCGCCGAAGCGGATCTCGTCGGTGGCGACGGTGTCGTTCTCGTTGACGACGGGCAGCGCGCCCATGGCCAGGAGTTGGTCGAGGGTCCGGTAGGCGTTGCGGTAGTGCGCGCGCCGGCTGGTGTCGTCGGTGGTGAGCAGGACCTGGCCGACGCGGATTCCGTAGCGGGCGAAGGAGGCGGTGTACCGGGCGACGAGCAGGCCCTGGCCGACGCTGGCGGCGGCCTGCTGGCGGGCGAGGTCCTTGGGCCGGCGGCGCAGCCCGAGCGGGGAGAGTCCGGCGGCGATGGCTCCGGAGGAGACCAGGACGATCTCCTTCTCCCCGCCGCCGCGCGCCTTGGCCAGTACGTCGACCAGGGCGTCCACCCGGTCGGCGTCGAGTCCGCCTTCGGCCGTGGTCAAGGACGAGGAACCGACCTTGACCACGATCCTGCGGGCGTCCAGCACGCCTTGCCTTGCCGCTGACACGTCTGTCCCCTTGCCCCTTGCCGGACGGCCGGACGGTTGGTCCGGCCGACCCGCCCAATCTACGGGGTGGCCGTGAGCGCGCGCTCGGCGGTTTCAGACCGTGGACGAGGACGGCGGCCGCGGTGCGGGTTCCGCTTCGCGGGGGGCGCCGGGTACCAGGATCCTGCGGGACAGCAGGAAGGTGAAGGGGATGGCGACGACGGCCGCGACGAGCGGCGCGATCCGGGTGTCCATGCCGGCCCAGCTGACCAGGGCGTAGAGGCCGACGGACTGGATGACGTAGTTGGTGACGTTGGTCAGCGGGAAGAAGAGGAACTTCTTCCAGGTGGGCCGGGTGCGGTAGGTGAAGTAGGTGTTCATGAAGAACGACCCGATCATCGACAGCAGGAAGGCCAGGGTGTAGGCGGCGAAGTACGGCATCCACGGGTGCAGGAGCAGGTAGCACCCGAAGAAGCTGCAGGTGTTGACGCCGCCGACGAGGCCGAACCGGAAGATCTGGCCGAGCTGTTCCTTCTTCGTCATCCTCGGCTGCGCTCCGCGATCACGGCTTCGGAGATCTCGGGCATGCGCTCGGCTCCGTGGGCCTCCTTGACCAGGAAGTGAGGCCGGCGCTTGGTCTCGTAGTAGATGCGGCCGATGTACTCGCCGATCAGGCCCAGCATGATCATTTGCATGCCGCCGATGCCGGCGATCATCGCGACGAGGGTGACGTAGCCCGGGGAGTCGATGCCGTTGGTGATCGCCATGACGGTGATCCACAGGGCGTACAGGCCGGTCAGCCCGACGAGCGACACGCCGAGCCAGATCCCGATCCGCAGCGGACGGTTGTTGAACGAGATCAGCCCGTCCATGCCGTAGTTCAGCAGGCTGCCGAACTTCCACTTCGTCTCGCCGGCCCCGCGCTGGGCGTTGCGGTAGTCGAAGTGGACGGTGTCGAAGCCGATCCAGGAGAAGAGGCCCTTGGAGAAGCGGTTGTACTCGGGGAGCGCCAGGAGGGCGTCCACCGCCGGCCGGGACAGCATGCGGAAGTCTCCGACGCCGTCGGCCAGCTCGACGTCGACCCAGCGGTTGACGCCCCGGTAGTAGAGGCGGCTCAGGGCCGAGCGGAGCTTCTTGTCGCCCTCGCGGGTGCGGCGGGCGATGATCTGGTCGTGGCCCTGCCGGTAGTGCTCCAGCATGGTGGCGATCAGCTCGGGCGGGTGCTGGAGGTCGGCGTCCATGATGACGACGGCGTCGCCGGTGGCCTCGCGCAGACCGGCGAGCATGCCGGCCTCCTTGCCGAAGTTGCGGCTGAAGGAGACGTACCGGGTCCGGTCGGGGCACTGGGAGGCGATCTTGCGGAGCTTCTCCAGAGTTCCGTCACGACTGCCGTCGTCGACGTAGCAGACCTCGTACTCGACGGGCAGGGCGTCGAGCACCCGCCTGATCTCAGCGTCGAAGCTGTCGATCACTGCTTCTTCGTTGTAACAAGGGACGACTACCGACAGCTTGGTCATGAGTACTTCCTGGTGGGTCCGAACGGGTGATTGTCGGCGACCGGACCCGCCACTCACCTCTTCCTCAGAAGTATGCACGCCGGTGGCCGGCCTGCCGGAGTCGCGTGCGGTACACGGTAGCTTTGACGGGATAAGCGGAATGGAACGAAGGGATCGAGGTGCACGTGCCTGACGTCTCCGTGGTCGTCATCGTCTACAACGACGCAGAGCGTCTGCCGACAGCCGTCCAGTCGGTTTTGGACCAGACCCTGCGCGGGGTCGAAGTCGTGATCGTGGACGACTGCAGCAAGGACGGGTCCTACGCGGTCGCCAAGGAGCTGGAAGCGGCGCATCCGGGGCGGGTGCGCGCCTTCCGGCTGCCCGAGAACAGCGGCGGCTGCGGCGCGCCGCGCAATCACGGCATCAAGCAGGCCACGGGCACGTACGTCATGTTCCTGGACAGTGACGACGTACTGGAGCGCAACGCCTGCCGGAACATGCTGGCGGCCGCCGAGCGCACCGGCTCCGACCTGGTGTCGGGCATGTGCGTGCGCGTGCACCTGGACAACCGGTGGAACAAGACCACCGAGTGGTACCCGTGGATCTACTCGCGCACCCGGACGCTGGAGTCGATCACCGAGTACCCGGACCTGCTGGTCTACGACACCCTCTCCACGAACAAGTGCTACCGGCGCGCGTTCCTGCTGGAGCAGGGCCTGGAGTTCCCGGTCGGCATCCACTACGAGGACCTGCTGTTCTCCGCGCAGGCCTACGTGGCCGCCCGCCGCATCACGCTGATCCCGAACCACGTCTACTTCTGGAACGTGGTCGAGAAGGCGGCGGCGAAGTCGATCAGCAACCGACGCCACGAGATCGCGAACTTCGTCCACCGGATGGAGATCCACCGCCGCGTCGACGACCTGCTCGCCGCCAACGGCCACACCGCGATCAAGTCGGCGAAGGACGCCAAGTTCCTCAAGCACGACCTGGTGCTGCACCTGCGTGACCTGCCGCTCCTCGGTCACGACTACCGGCAGCAGTTCGCCCGGCTGGCGAACGGTTACCTCGCGGACCTCGACCCGGCCGCGTACGAGAACGTCACCCACCTCCAGGCCATCTGCGCCTACCTGCTCGGCAAGGAGGACTGGGACAACCTGCTCGCCGCGGCCGACGCGATGACCAACAAGGGCCGGCTGTCCTCCCCCCTCGCGGAGCGCGACGGCCGCGTCTACTGGTGCGGGGGCCATCTCGACGACGCCGAGGGCCGCCGGATACTGGACGTCACCGGCCAGGGCTTCCACACCGCCCCGCTCGCCTCCCTGGCCCTCGGCAACCGTCTGACCTCCTACGCGGACGACGGGCGCGGCACCGTCACCCTGGCCGGCTCCGTCGTGAACCCGCTGGGCCGCATCTCCGCCGACAGCGACTTGAAGGCGACGCTCGAATTCCGGGCCCGCCGGCAGATC
Organism: Streptomyces sp. NPDC029836; assembly: GCF_055574495.1. NCBI lineage: Bacteria > Bacillati > Actinomycetota > Actinomycetes > Kitasatosporales > Streptomycetaceae > Streptomyces > Streptomyces sp. NPDC029836. Next base: position 754,383 of record NZ_JBVHZI010000002.1, read on the forward strand.
GGGGTCCGCTCGTTCAGCTTCCCGGTCACCCACGTGCGCCACGCCGGTGACTCGATCGAGTGGTCCACGACGGCCGACGTCGGCGCCACCGTCCGCCCGCTCGGCATCATCGACGCCGTCTGGGACGTCCGGCTCAAGTTGACGGCGGGCGCCGACCGGATGACGACCCGCGTGTCCGTCGGCGCCGTCGACCTCGACTCGGCGGCCCGGCTGCGCGTGCGCCCGCGCCTGACCCGGCTCGTCTCCGACCGCTTCGAGCCGGAGATGACGAAGAAGGGCAACCTCTCGTACGTGCTGACCGCCGAGGGCGCCGCGGCCGTCCGCACCCGGACGCTGATCAACAGCGCGATGCACGGCAGGGCCGCCGGGGTGGTCAAGCGCGGCCTGCGCCGCGCGCTGCGGGCCCGCCGCAACATCGGCTCGGGCGAGCAGAAGGTGAAGGTCTACCACGAGGTCTTCTCGAAGCTGCCCGTCAAGAAGGGCACGGTCGTCTTCGAGAGCCACATGGGCAAGCAGTACAGCGACAGCCCCAAGGCCATCTACGAGGAGCTGGTCCGCAGCGGCGCGCCGTTCGAGGCGATCTGGTCGTACGCGGGCGGCAAGCCCACCGGCTTCCCCAAGGACGCCACCCTCGTGCGGCGCTGGAGCTGGCCGTACCTGCGGGCGCTCGCGCAGGCCGAGTTCTGGGTCGACAACCAGGGCTTCCCGTTGGCCCTGACCAAGCGCCCCGGAACCACGTACATCCAGACCTGGCACGGGTCCGCGCTCAAGCGGATGGGCTTCCACGAGCCCCGTACCAAGGCGCAGGGCAAGGCCGGGCAGGACCGTTTCCAGGCGGCCGTCGACCGCTTCGACCACTTCCTGATCCGCTCCGAGCACGACACCCGCACCCTCGCGAAGGGGTTCCGCCTGCGCGACGAGGTCCTGTTGCGCACCGGCTACCCGCGCAACGACGCCCTGGTCGAGGCGCACCGCGCCGAGGCGGACAGCGGGGAGCGGCTGCGCGGTCCGCTCGCCGCGGAGCTGGGCATCGACCCGGACAAGAAGGTGCTGCTGTACGCGCCGACGTTCCGGGCGAACGCGGACGGCACGGTGGAGAACTTCACGTTCCCCTTCGACGTGGAGGAGTTCGCCGACCGGCTCGGCGACCGCTTCACCCTGCTGGTGCGCACGCACTACCTCAACAGCGTGTCGCTGCCGCCGTCGGTCGCGGGCCGGGTCCTGGACGTGTCCCGGCACCACGACGTCACCCCGCTGCTGGCCCTGGCCGACGGGCTGATCACCGACTACTCGTCCGTGATGTTCGACTACGCGGTGCTGGACCGGCCGATGCTGTTCTTCGCGTACGACTACGAGGCGTACGCGACGGACATCCGCGGCACGTACTTCGACCTGAAGGAGAAGGCGCCCGGCCCGGTCGTGTCCACGGCCGACGAGCTGATGCAGGCCGTCGCGGCCTTCGACGAGGCGGACGCCAAGTACGCCGAGGCCCGTCAGCGTTTCCTCACCGAGTTCGGCGAGTACGACCGCGGCGACGCCGCCCGCCAGATCGTCGAGAAGTTCTTCACCAGGAGCGGCAAGTGAGCCTCCAGCCCCACGGGTCCGCGGCGCCGGGCGGCCGCGACGTCTTCCTCGTCTCCAACAGCGTGGACGAACTCGGCGGGGTCACCACCTGGTCGCACCAGATGGCCCGGCTGCTGACCGACCGCGGGCACCGGGTGCACGTCGTCGGCATCGCTCCCGTCGCCGAGGAGATCCGGCAGAAGCTGCCGGCCGACCTGCCGTACGCGACGACGACGCTCTACGACACCCACCCGCCGAAGGCCCGCCGGCTGCGCGGCATCAAGGGCCGGCTGAACGCCCCCGAGCGTCGCCGGCAGGCGGCCCGGCGGGCCGGGATGCGCGACCGGGCGGAGACGCTGAGCGGTCTGTTCCGCGCGGCCCGGCCCGGCGCCGTGGTCATCGTCACCCAGGTCTGGGCGATGGAGTGGGTGGCCCTCGCGGACACCAAGGGGCTGTCGGTCATCGGGATGAGCCACGAGTCCTTCGAGGCCAGCCAGAAGTCCACCCGGGGCGAGCGGGTCCGTCGGCACTACCGCGAGGTCGACCGGCTGCTGGTGCTGACCCCGGAGGACGCGGACCTGTGGATCCGGGCCGGCATGGAGAACGTCGACAGCATGCCGAACCCGCTGCCGTTCATGCCGGACTCCCCCGCCCCGCGCACCGCGAAGGTCGTCGCGAGCGTCGGCCGCCTCGCCTTCGAGAAGGGCGTGGACCTGCTCCTCGACGCGTGGGCGGACGCCGCCCCGCACCACCCCGACTGGACCCTGCGGATCTACGGCGCCGGCGTCGAGGAGAAGTCCCTGCGGGCGCACTGCGCCTCGCTGGGGCTCGACGACTGCGTGGAGTGGATGGGCAGCACCGACGACGTACTGGGCTCCCTGCGCGAGGCCTCGGTCTTCGCCCAGGCCTCCCGCGCCGAGGGCTTCCCGATCACCCTGCTGGAGGCGATGGCGGCGGGCCTGCCGGTGGCCGCCTTCGACTGCGCGCCGGGCGTACGGGCCATCGTGGAGCACGGCGAGGACGGGCTGCTGGCCCGCCTTGGCAACACCATGGAACTCGCCGGGCACCTGGACGCCCTGATGTCGGACTCGGCCCTGCGCGACCGGCTCGGCGACGCGGGCTTCCGTCACGTGCGGCGCTTCTCCAGTGCCGAGATCACCGACCGCTGGGAAACCCTGTTCGCGTTCCTGGACCGCTGAGCCCCCGCAGTACCGACGAAGCCGCCCGCCCCGGACCGTTCCGGGGCGGGCGGCTTCGTCGGCGCGATGGCGTCAGACCGCGTGGACGTCCTTGTGCGGGTCCCGGCGGGCGCCCGCCTTGTTGGCCTCCCAGCCGGCCCACGCCGAGGTGATCATCTCGCGTACGTCGTGCCGGGCCTTCCAACCCAGCTCGGCGGCGATCCGGTCGGCCGAGGCGACGACCTTCGCCGGGTCACCGGGGCGGCGCGGGGTGACGACCGGGGCGTGGGTGTGCCCGGTGCCCTCGTTCAGCAGCTCGACCATCTCCTTGACGGAGACGCCCTCGCCCCGCCCGATGTTGACGGTGAGGTCCTTGTGGTCGCCGGCCGCACCCCATTCGGCGAGCCGGCGCGCGGCGACCACGTGGGCGTCGGCGAGGTCCTCGACGTGGATGTAGTCGCGGATGCAGGTGCCGTCCGGGGTCGGATAGTCGTCGCCGAAGATGCGGGCGCCCTCGCCGGCGTCGTAGCGCTCGAAGACCATCGGGACCAGGTTGAAGACGCCGGTGTCCGCCAGCTCGGGGGTGGCCGCGCCCGCCACGTTGAAGTAGCGCAGGCAGGCGGTGGAGATGCCGTGCGCCTTGCCGGCGGCGCGCACCAGCCACTCGCCGGCCAGCTTGGTCTCGCCGTACGGGCTCAGCGGCCGGCAGGGGGTCTCCTCGGTGACCGAATCCACGTCGGGCATCCCGTACACGGAGGCGGAGGAGGAGAACAGGAAGTTGCGGATGCCGGCGGCGGCCACGGCCTGGAGCAGCACCGTCAGGCCCTGCACGTTCTCGTGGTAGTAGTACATCGGCTTCTCGACGGACTCGCCGACCTGCTTCTTGCCCGCCAGGTGCACGACGCCCGTGATGTGGTGGCGGCGGATCGTCTCGTCGAGCACCAGCCGGTCCAGGACCGAGCCGACCACCAGCGGGACGCCCTCCGGGACCCGGTCCTCGTTGCCCGTGGAGAGGTCGTCGAGCACCACGACCTCCTCCCCGGCGAGCAGCATCGCGCGAACGACGTGCGCGCCGATGTAACCGGCGCCACCGGTGATCAGAAATGTCATGCGTATCTCCCGAGCTCTAGCGTGACCGGCGCGTGCGGGCGCGGTCGAGGCGGTTGCGTACGAAGGTCAGGGCGCCCCCGGCTCCGGGGGCCAGGCGCAGCGCCAGTGCTCCCGCCGCCGTCCGGTAGGGCTGCGCCAGCAGAACACCGTACCGGCTGCTGGGCAGTGCCCGACGGCGGAGCAGGGCGCCGAGGGGGCGCAGGGAGGTGATCAGGGAGCTCCCGTCGGCGCAGTGCACGCCCGCCCGGACGTCCCAGGCCTGCATGCCGCGCAGGCCGCGGCGGCGGCCGAGGGCGGCGAGCGCGGCGGGCCGCAGCGGGACGACGGCCGTCCAGCCGTCGCCGTCGGGGCTCAGCTCCACCGGACGGGCCGGTACGGGATCCCCGCCGGTGCGGGCGTGGAAGGTCAGCGCGACGGTCAGCGGCCCGGCCTGCGCGAGGCGGCCGTACAGGTCGTGGAGGCGCAGGCGGACGGCGCCGCCCGCGGCGGGCTCGGCGTCGATGGTGACGGGCAGTTCGGCGACGGGAAGCTCGGCGAGCCCGTCGAGCGGAACGGGCAGTTCCGCGCTCCACACCGGCAGCCCGGCCGGGTCGCCGGCGTACGGGGGCGGCAGCCGGGCCGGCTCGGCGGCGAGACGGGTCAGCCGCTCCACGTCGGCGGGCGGGGCCGGGGCGGCCAGCAGCACGCGGGCGGTCCACCGGGCGCGGGCGGGGGCGGCGTCGACGTCGGCCTCGGCGAAGGCCGCCAGGTAGCTCCGGGTGAGGTCCCACCAAGCGGCGCGGTAGCCGGAGTCCTGGCCCAGCTCGCGCAGGTACATGCGCAGGTCGTAGTCCAGGAACTTGACCTGGCAGGCCCGGCCGAGGTCCGCGGAGGCCTCGGCGAGGGTGGCGGAGGCGGCCCGGTGGGCCTCGACGCGCGAGCGCCAGTTGCTGACGTCGGCGCGGTCGAGGGAGATCGACTTCCGAGCGGCGCTGCGGCGCACGTGCCACACGTAGACGAGGTCGCCGATGACGGCGATGCGGGGGGCGGCGGCCAGGACGCGGGCGGTGAAGAGGAAGTCCTCGTAGACGAAGCGGCCGTCCGGGAAGCGGATGCCGTGCTCCTCCAGGAAGGCGCGCTCGTACAGCTTGTTGACGCAGAGCGTGTCGCGGACCAGTTCGGGCCGGTCGGCGGGCCGTTCGATGACCTCGCCCGGCGTGTGCAGCCCGGGCATCCACGGCACGTCGCGCCCTTCGGGCAGCTCGCGGCGCACGCACGCGCCGACGGTGACGGGGGCCCGGTGCTCCTCGGCGGCCGCCAGCAGCGCCGCGGCGGCGCCGGGCGGCAGGACGTCATCGCTGTCCAGGAACAGGACGTACGGGGCGCTCGCGGCGGCGATCCCGTCGTTGCGCGGGGTGCCGCAGCCGCCGCTGTTGTCGGTGCGGTGGACGACCTTCAGCCGGGGGTGGAGGGCCGCCAACTCGTCCAGGACCCGGCCGGTCCCGTCCGAGGAGGCGTCGTCGACCGCGATGACCTCGGCGACCACCGGGCCCTGGGCGAGGGCCGAGGAAACGGCCTCGCCCACGAGCCCGGCGTCGTTGTACGCGATCACCACCACGGAGACGGCGGGGGCGGCGTCGGTGCCGGAATTGCTGCTGTTCACCCGCAGGATCCTAGGCGAACGGTGTAAAGCCGGCTTCAAGTCCCCGGAACCGCCGGATCAGAACGGGCGGAACTCGTCGTACTCCTGCTGGGAGGAGTCGCCGCGCTTGGCTTCCTTGTCCTTGCGGCGCGTGGTGGCCGGGCGCGGTGCCTCCAGGCGGTGGTCCTCGCCGCGGCGGCCCAGCATCTCGGCGCCGGCCATCATGGTCGGCTCCCAGTCGAAGACGACCGAGTTCTCGTCGGAGCCGATGGCGACGCCGTCACCGGCGCGGGCGCCGGCCTTCTTCAGCGCTTCCTCGACACCGAGGCGGTTGAGCCGGTCCGCGAGGTAGCCGACGGCCTCGTCGTTGTTGAAGTCGGTCTGACGGACCCAGCGTTCGGGCTTCTCGCCGCGCACCTGGTAGACGTCCTCGACCTCGTCGTAGGTGACGGTGAAGCCGGAGTCGTCGACGGCCTTCGGACGGATGACGATGCGGGTCGCCTCCTCCTTCGGCTTGCGGGCGCGGGCCTTGGCGACGACCTCCGCGAGGAAGTACGACAGCTCCTTCAGGCCCGTGCGGGCGACCGCGGAGACCTCGAAGACCTTGTAACCGCGGGCCTCCAGGTCGGGGCGCACCATCTCGGCGAGGTCCTGGCCGTCGGGGATGTCGACCTTGTTGAGGACGACGAGGCGGGGCCGCTTCTCCAGGCCGCCGCCGTACAGCCGCAGCTCCTCCTCGATGACGTCGAGGTCGGCGAGCGGGTCGCGGTCCGACTCCAGGGTGGCGGTGTCGAGCACGTGCACCAGCACCGAGCAGCGCTCGACGTGGCGCAGGAACTCCAGGCCGAGGCCCTTGCCCTGGCTGGCGCCCGGGATCAGGCCCGGGACGTCGGCGATGGTGTAGACGGTCGAGCCGGCGGTGACGACGCCCAGGTTCGGGACGAGGGTGGTGAAGGGGTAGTCCGCGATCTTCGGCTTGGCGGCGGAGAGCACCGAGATCAGCGAGGACTTGCCCGCGCTCGGGAAACCGACCAGCGCGACGTCGGCGACGGTCTTGAGCTCCAGGACGATGTCACCGGTGGTGCCGGGGACGCCGAGGAGCGCGAAGCCGGGCGCCTTGCGGCGGGCCGAGGAGAGCGCGGCGTTGCCGAGGCCGCCGCGACCGCCCTCACCGGCGACGTAGGTGGTGCCCTGGCCGACGAGGTCGGCGAGGACGTTGCCCTCCTTGTCGAGGACGACGGTGCCGTCCGGCACGGGCAGGATCAGGTCCTGGCCGTCCTTGCCGGAGCGGTTGTCGCCGGCGCCGGGCTGACCGTTGGTCGCCTTGCGGTGGGGGCTGTGGTGGTAGTCCAGCAGGGTGGTGACCGCCTGCTCCACCACGAGGATGACGTCGCCGCCACGGCCGCCGTTGCCGCCGTCGGGGCCGCCCAGCGGCTTGAACTTCTCCCGGTGAACGGAGGCGCAGCCGTGGCCCCCGTTACCCGCGGCGACGTGCAGCTCGACGCGGTCCACGAAGGTGGTCATGGTTGTTCCTCCAGATACATGCGGGAATGTCCCGGGTAGGCCTTGCTACCCATTAAACGTGTCGATATGACAACGCGCCGAGGGCGGACCTCTCTTCCCGGCATGCGCCGGGAAGAGTTGAGATCCGCCCTCGGGGAGTTCAGTACGCCTTGATCAGCAGGAGCTGAATCAGGCGGCCGGAACGATGTTGACGACCTTGCGACCGCGGTGGGTGCCGAACTCGACGGCACCGGGAAGCAGCGCGAACAGCGTGTCGTCGCCGCCACGGCCCACACCCGAACCCGGGTGGAAGTGGGTGCCGCGCTGGCGGACGAGGATCTCACCAGCGGAAACGACCTGACCGCCGAAGCGCTTCACGCCGAGCCGCTGAGCATTGGAATCGCGCCCGTTCCGGGTGGACGATGCGCCCTTCTTGTGTGCCATGTCTCAGTCCCTCTTACTTCGCAGCCGTGGGGATACCGGTGACCTTGATCGCCGTGTACTGCTGGCGGTGACCCTGGCGACGGCGGTAGCCGGTCTTGTTCTTGTAGCGCAGGATGTCGATCTTGGCGCCCTTGTGGTGGTCCACGATCTCGGCCTGAACCTTGATCCCGGCCAGCACCCACGGGTCGCTGGTCACGGCGTCGCCGTCGACAACGAGCAGGGTCGAGAGCTCGACCGTGTCGCCAACCTTGGCAGTGGAAATCTTGTCAACCTCAACGATGTCGCCGACAGCAACCTTGTGCTGGCGACCACCGCTGCGCACGATGGCGTACACGCGGATCTCTCTCTCACTCGGGACGGATGCTCCTGAAGCCAGCCACTCACGCGGGCCGGGGCCCACGGTGATCCGGATTGGACGAGCGGCCTCTCCCGTGACCCGTCCGCTCGCGCGGACGATGTGGGAGGAAGGTGCTCAGGAGCGCGACGCACGTTGAACGGTAATCGTTCAAGACACGCCGACGGTCTAGGTTACGGGGCTGGTTCCGGAGGGTCAAACCGGCCCCCGCACGGCCGTGGGCCCCGCCTACCGGCGGGGCCAACGGCGTGGAGCGGATCAGGCTTCGTCGGTCGGAGCCGAGACGGACGGGAGCGTCTGCTCCGCCGCCGCGGTCTTCTTCGTCGCCCGCTTCGCCACGGTCTTCTTGGCCGTCGTCTTCTTCGCGACGGTCTTCTTCGCGGCCGCCGCCTTCTTGGCCGGGGCCTTCTTCGCGGCCGTGGTCGTCGCCTTCTTGGCCGGCGCCTTACGGGCCTTCTTGACCGGAGCCTGCTCGACCTCGACGTCGACCTCGGCCTCGGCGGCCGGGACTTCGGCAGCGGTCACCGGCTCGGCGACGTCGCCCGCGGCGCTCTCGACCACCACGACGGCCGCCTCCGCCGCACCCGCGGGTGCGGTGGCCTTGCGGACGGCGCGACGCCGCGGCCGGGCCGGTGCGGCCTCGACGGCCGGTGCGGCCTCGACGACGGCCGGGGCGACGGGCTCCGGCTCGACGGCCACCGGGGCCTCGACGGCGGCAGGCGCCTCCGGGGCAGCGGCCTCGCCGGCCGGGGCGCCCGCCGGAGCGGTCGCCTTACGGGTGGCGCGACGACGGGTCCGGCCCTTGGGCGCGGCCTCCTCGACGGGAACCTCCGGGGCCTGCGGCGTCTCGACGGCGACCGCCTCGACGACCGCGACGGCCTCGGGGGCCGGCTCCAGCACCGTGTCGGCGGGCTCGGCGACCGGCTCGTCCTCGACCACCGGGGTCACCGGGCTCGCGGCGGGCCGCACCGCACCGCGCGGGGCACCCGCCGGAGCGGTCGCCTTGCGGGTGGCGCGACGGCGGTTGCGACGGCCACTGACACCGGCCGCGGCCTCCGCCTCGGCGGCGCTGCCGTACAGCTCCTCGTCGGCGACGAACTCCGGCTCGGGCAGGGCCCGCGGCGCGGCGGCCTCGGCGGCCACCTCGGCCTCGGTCTCCGACTCGATCTCCGCGTCCGCCTCGAACCCGTCGGTACCGAGGGCCTCGACCGTCTCGTGGTCGTGGTCGTGCTCCGTGCCACGGCCGCCACGGCGCTTGGCACGCTTGCCGTTGCCACCGCCGCCGACCACGGTCGGGATCTCCATGTGCACGATGACACCGCGCCCGTTGCAGTGGACGCAGGTCTCGGAGAAGGACTCCAGCAGACCCTGGCCCACCCGCTTGCGGGTCATCTGGACCAGGCCCAGCGAGGTGACCTCGGCCACCTGGTGCTTGGTGCGGTCGCGGCCCAGGCACTCCAGCATCCGTCGCAGGACCAGGTCCCGGTTCGACTCCAGGACCATGTCGATGAAGTCGATGACGACGATGCCGCCCAGGTCGCGCAGCCGCAGCTGGCGCACGATCTCCTCGGCCGCCTCCAGGTTGTTCCTGGTGACGGTCTCTTCGAGGTTGCCGCCCTGACCGGTGAACTTGCCGGTGTTGACGTCGATGACGATCATCGCTTCGGTCTTGTCGATCACCAGGGAGCCGCCCGAGGGCAGCCACACCTTGCGGTCGAGCGCCTTGGCGAGCTGCTCGTCGATCCGGTACGTCGCGAAGACGTCGACCTCGGAGGTCCAGCGCGACAGCCGGTCGGCAAGGTCCGGGGCCACGTGGTTCACGTAGCCGTGGATGGTCTCCCAGGCGGTGTCACCGCTGACGATGACCTTCGAGAAGTCCTCGTTGAAGATGTCGCGGACGACCCGGACGGTCATGTCCGGCTCGCCGTACAGCAGGCTCGGCGAAGAGGTCGAGATCTGCTTCGACTTCTTCTGGATGTCCTCCCACTGGCCCTGCAGGCGCTCGACGTCGCGGCGCAGCTCGTCCTCGCTCGCGCCCTCGGCGGCGGTGCGCACGATGACGCCCGCGTCCTCGGGGACGATCTTCTTGAGGATGGTCTTCAGACGCGCGCGCTCGGTGTCGGGCAGCTTGCGGCTGATGCCGGTCATCGAGCCCTCGGGCACGTAGACCAGGTAGCGGCCGGGCAGCGAGACCTGGCTGGTCAGGCGGGCACCCTTGTGGCCGATCGGGTCCTTGGTGACCTGCACCAGGACCGACTGGCCGGACTTGAGGGCGGACTCGATGCGGCGCGGCCCGTTGGCCATGCCGAGCGCCTCGAAGTTGACCTCACCGGCGTACAGGACCGCGTTGCGGCCCTTTCCGATGTCGATGAAGGCGGCCTCCATGGACGGCAGCACGTTCTGGACCTTGCCCAGGTAGACGTTGCCGACGTAGGAGGTGGCCTCCTCCTTGTTGACGTAGTGCTCGACGAGGACGTTGTCCTCCAGCACGCCGATCTGGGTGCGCTCGCCGGCCTGGCGGACGACCATGACGCGCTCGACGGCCTCGCGGCGGGCCAGGAACTCGGCCTCCGTGATGATCGGGACGCGGCGGCGGCCCTGCTCGCGGCCTTCGCGGCGGCGCTGCTTCTTGGCCTCCAGGCGGGTCGAGCCCTTGATGGACTGGACCTCGTCGGAGGAGGTGGAGCCGGAGGTGGACTCGCCGCGCTCGCGCGCCGGACGCGGCTCGCGGACCTTGACGACGGTGCGTACGCCGTCGTCCTCGGCGGTCTCGGCCTCGGCGGCGGATTCACCGCTGCGACGGCGCCTGCGACGGCGGCGACGGCTGGACGAGGAACCGAGCTCGGCGTCGTCCGCGTCGTCGGCGTCCTCCTCCTCGGGCTCCTCGGCGGTGCCGGTCTCCTCGTCGGCGGACTCGTCGAGGTCGGCGGACTCACCGCGACGGCGACGACGGCCACCGCGACGGCGACGGCGCGAGGGGCGTTCGCCCGACTCGTCGGCCTCGTCCTCGTCGAGGTCGGCCGCCTCGGCGTCCTGCTCCTCGTCCAGCAGCTCGACGTCGGCCAGCGACACGGGGGCGCCGGTCGCGGGGGCGGCGGGCGCCGGTGCGGCGACGGGCTCGGCGGCGGCGCCACGACGGCGGCGCCGGCGACCGGCGGGCTGCTCCACGGGGGCCGGGGCCAGGACCTCGACCTCGGTCTCGTCCTCTTCCTCCTCGACCTCCTCCGCGGGGGACGCGGCGGCGGCCGCGGCCGCCATGGCGGCGGTCTCCGGGGTCTGGAACATCGGCTCGGCGAAGACCGGGGCCTGGAAGACGGCCACGGCGGGACGCGCGGCGCGGCGGGCGGCGCGGTTCTGGGCCGGGGCGGCGGCCGCGTCGGACTCGGGCTGCGCGGGGGCGGCCGGCGAGCCGGCGCGGGTGGCGCGGCGGCGACCGCCGCGCTTGGGGGAGTCGACGGCGTCGGCGACGGTCACGGCGCGGGCGGCGGCCCGCGGGGCCTCCTGCACGACGGCCGGGGTCTCGACGGCGCTCTCGGCGGCGGGCGCCTCGACGACGGCCGGGGCGGCGACGGCGCGGGTGGCACGACGACGGCCACGCGGCGGAGCGGCGGCCGGGACCTCGTCCTCGGCCGCGGCAGCGGCGACGGGCGCCGGCGCGGCTTCCACGACGGGCTCGGCGACGGGCGCCTCGGGGGCGGTCACCGCGCGGGTGGCACGACGACGGGCACGCGGGGCGGAAACCGGAGCCGCCACGGGCTCCTCGACCGCAGGCGCGGCCACGGGCTCGGCGACCGGAGCGGCCTCCACCACGGGCTCGGCGACCGCCTCGACGGCGGCCGGAGCGGCGACGGCGCGGGTGGCACGACGACGGGCACGCGGCGCCGGAGCGGCGGCGGGCTCCTCGACCACGGGCGCGGGGACGGCCTCCACGACGGGCTCGGCGACGGGCGCCTCCGGAGCGGTCCCCGCCCGGGTGGCACGACGACGGGCACGCGGGGCGGAAACCGGAGCCGCCACGGGCTCCTCGACCGCAGGCGCGGCCACGGGCTCGGCGACCGGAGCGGCCT
>NZ_JBVHZI010000002.1:766321-894844 GCF_055574495.1 Streptomyces sp. NPDC029836
CTCCACCACGGGCTCGGCGACCGCCTCGACGGCGGCCGGAGCGGCGACGGCGCGGGTGGCACGACGACGGGCACGCGGTGCCGGAGCGGCGGCGGGCTCCTCGACCACGGGCGCGGGGGCTTCCGCGGTGGGGGTCTCGGCAGCGGCGACGCCGCCGCCGGGCGGGCCGGCGGGCCGGGAAGCGGCGCGACGACGCCTGCGCGGGGGCAGGTTGTCGCTGGGGCTGCCGCTGTCGGCGGCGGGGGTGTTCTCGTTTTCGGTGTTGAGCATGCGGGGTTCTCCCGTCACGCTCCCGGGCGCCGCGGCTGACGTCCGGTCCGGCACGGCTGCCGCGTAATGAGCGCGGAGCCGGCCTCCGGGGCGCGTTCGCCACACGGGAGCTGTAGTCCATGGCCGCCGGTTCCGTACGTGTTGTCCGTACGGCCTGGCGGAAGTCTTTTAGGTCAATGCGCTGCCCGACCCAGGTGGCTCCCGAGTGCCAGGGCGGCGCGACAACGACGATCCCTACGCGGCGGGACCTTCCGGCGCCTTCGCGTCGGTCGTTACGGCGGCCGTGGGTAGGGCGGCCGTGACGGCCTCGCGGTCGGGCGCGAGCGGGTCGGTCACCGTGCCGGACTCCTCGTCGAAGAGCCCCTGCGCCAGCCTGGTCACCGCTGCGGGGACCGGCGGCGCGAGGTCGGCCACAGCGTGGAGACCGGACAGGACGTCGTCGGGTCGCACGGCAGGTGTCAAGTGCCGAACAACCAGCCGCAGTATCGCACAAGCTTGGTCCAGCGGCCTATCAGCCTCAGCCGGAAGTGCTTCGAGGCTGACCACGGCCCCGCGGGTGTCGAAGGTCCGCACGCCGTTCTTGGTGCGGCGCTGGACCTCCACGGCCTCGGCCGCGAGGAAGGTGGTGACGGCGCGCTCCGCGTCCGCGGGCTCGACGCCCTCCAGGCGCAGTTCCCACACGGAGGCCGTCAGCCGGTCGGCGAGGCCCGAGGAGCGGGCTTCGACGGCGTCGATGATGTCGAGCCCGGTGGGCATGGACTCGTCGAGCAGGGCGCGGAGCTTCTCGGGGTCCCGGGGGGCCGCGAGGGCGATCTCCAGGTATTCCGCCTCACTGCCGGTACCGGTCGGCGCGGCGTTCGCGTACGAGACGCGGGGGTGCGGGGTGAAGCCGGCCGAGTACGCCATGGGGACCTCGGCGCGGCGCAGGGCCCGCTCGAAGGCTCGTTGGAAGTCTCGGTGGCTGGTGAACCGGAGGCGGCCACGCTTGGTGTAACGCAGTCGAATGCGCTGCACCACCGGTGCGGGAGGCGGGCCTTCGGGCTGTCGCTTGCCCAGTGGTTCTTCTCCTTGTGCGGGGCGGCGCGGCTCGCACGTCGCCCGGAGTGTCTGTGGGGCCTGCCGGCCACGCCCTGCCTCCGGCTCACCCCTGCGTCCTGCGCAGGGAGATCTCGGGAGCGGGCGCGTTGCCTGCGGCTTTCGTACTACCCACAGTACGCGCCCGTGACCTCCCCGGTTCCCCGGGAGGGGCACCGAACGCGGACGTGCCCCCCACCGATTTCGGCGAGGGGCACGTCCGGAGCTTCAGCGGCCGGGTCGGCCGGAGGTCACTTCACGACCGACAGCGGCAGAAGCTTCTGGCCGGTCGGGCCGATCTGGATCTGGGTGTCCATCTGCGGACAAACGCCGCAGTCGAAGCACGGGGTCCAGCGGCAGTCCTCGACCTCGGTCTCGTCGAGGGCGTCCTGCCAGTCCTCCCAGAGCCAGTCCTTGTCGAGACCGGAGTCCAGGTGGTCCCACGGCAGGACCTCCTCGTAGGTGCGTTCGCGGGTCGTGTACCAGGCCACGTCGACGCCGTACGCGGGCAGCGCCTTCTCGGCGGCCTGCATCCAACGGTCGTACGAGAAGTGTTCGCGCCAGCCGTCGAAGCGGCCGCCGGACTCGTACACGGCGCGGATGACGTCGCCGATGCGGCGGTCGCCGCGCGAGAGCAGGCCCTCGACGATGCCGGGCTTGCCGTCGTGGTAACGGAAGCCGATGGAGCGGCCGTACTTCTTGTCGCCGCGCAGCTTGTCGCGGAGCTTGCCGAGACGGGCGTCCGTCTCCTCGGCCGACAGCTGCGGCGCCCACTGGAACGGGGTGTGCGGCTTGGGCACGAACCCGCCGATGGACACCGTGCAGCGGATGTCGTTCTGGCCGGAGACCTCGCGGCCCTTGGCGATGACGTTGACCGCCATGTCGCCGATCTGGAGGACGTCCTCGTCGGTCTCGGTCGGCAGGCCGACCATGAAGTACAGCTTCACCTGGCGCCAGCCGTTGCCGTACGCGGTGGCGACGGTGCGGATCAGGTCCTCTTCCGAGACCATCTTGTTGATGACCTTGCGCATGCGCTCGGAGCCGCCCTCGGGGGCGAAGGTGAGGCCCGAGCGGCGGCCGTTGCGGGTCAGCTCGTTGGCGAGGTCCACGTTGAAGGCGTCCACGCGGGTCGACGGGAGGGACAGGCCCACCTTGTCGTCCGCGTAGCGGTCCGCGAGGCCCTTGGCGATGTCGGCGATCTCGGTGTGGTCGGCGGAGGACAGCGAGAGCAGGCCGACCTCCTCGAAGCCGGTCGCCTTCAGGCCCTTCTCCACCATTTCGCCGATGCCGGTGATGCTTCGCTCCCGTACGGGGCGCGTGATCATGCCGGCCTGGCAGAAGCGGCAGCCGCGGGTGCAGCCGCGGAAGATCTCCACGGACATCCGCTCGTGGACGGTCTCGGCGAGCGGGACCAGGGGCTGCTTGGGGTACGGCCATTCGTCGAGGTCCATGACGGTGTGCTTGGACACGCGCCACGGCACGCCGGAGCGGTTCGGCACGACACGACCGATGCGGCCGTCCGGCAGGTACTCGACGTCGTAGAAGCCCGGGACGTACACGCCGCCGGTCTTGGCGAGGCGGAGCAGGACCTCCTCGCGACCGCCGGGGCGGCCCTCGGCCTTCCAGGCGCGGATGATCTCGGTCATGTCGAGGACGGCCTGTTCGCCGTCGCCGATGACGGCGCAGTCGATGAACTCCGCGATCGGCTCGGGGTTGAAGGCCGCGTGGCCGCCCGCGAGGACGATCGGGTGGTCGATCGTGCGGTTCCTGGCCTCCAGCGGGATGCCCGCGAGGTCCAGGGCCGTCAGCATGTTGGTGTAACCGAGTTCGGTGGAGAACGACAGTCCGAAGACGTCGAAGGAGCCGACCGGGCGGTGGCTGTCCACGGTGAACTGCGGCACCTTGTGCTCGCGCATCAGTTCTTCGAGGTCCGGCCACACGGAGTAGGTGCGCTCCGCGAGGACGCCCTCCCGCTCGTTCAGCACCTCGTAGAGGATCATGACGCCCTGGTTGGGCAGCCCGACCTCGTACGCGTCCGGGTACATGAGCGCCCAGCGGACGTCCGCGCTCTCCCACGGCTTCACCGTGGAGTTGAGCTCACCGCCGACGTACTGGATGGGCTTCTGCACATGCGGGAGCAGAGCTTCGAGCTGTGGGAAGACCGACTCGGACATCACGCGACTTTCGTGAAGCGGGCAGGGGGCGACTCTCAAGCGTACCCCGAGGGCCGCCGGCCCCCGCCCACATGATCACGTGAGGGCGGACCTCAGTTCCGGGTCGCGCGCCCGGTCCCAGACGTCCGGGAGTTCCCGTTCGAGGCGTTCGGCGAACGCCTCCTCGCGGGCGTACAGCAGACCCCACGTGAAGGACGCCTCGCTCGCGCCGACCGCCTCCTCGGCGATGCCGCGCAGCGCCTCGCGGGACACCACGCTGTCCTGGTGGTCGCCGAGCAGGGTCTGTACGGACTTGGCGGATTTCGACATCCGCTTCGCCGGTTTGCCGAGCGCGGAGCGGGCGGCGTCGGCCGCGTACCGGGCCCGTTTGGCGGCCTTGCGGGCGCCGTGCAGGGCCACGTCGCGGTCGGCTCCCGGCTCCATCGCCAGGGCCTGCTCGACGCGCTCCGCGAGGCGCTCGTCGTCGTGCAGCAGGCCCTTCGGCAGGACGCTTTCGGCGGGCCGGGCGGCGGCCTTGAGCAGCGGCGGGTCGGCGAGCACGGCGTCGAGGGAGTCCAGCAGGGCCAGGTACCAGGCGCTGTCGAGCGCGGCCAGGGCCTTGCCGCGGGAGGCCTGGCGGCGGGCGGTGTCCCAGGTCCGCAGCCGGTCGGCGACGGGGCCGAGCCGCAGCTCGGCGGGGACCTCGTCGAGCCGCTCGCGCAGCCGCCGCGCGAGGACCTCCTGGTCGCGGTCGACGCCGAGTTCGGCGGCCAGCCGGCGCAGTTGCTCGGCGATGGGGTCGGTGACCTCGCGGTCCAGGACCTTGCGGTGGCTCTTGAAGGCGCTGCGCAGTCGGCGGGTGGCGACGCGCATCTGGTGCACGGAGTCGGGGAGGTCGCGGCGGACGGCGGGGTCCTGCGCCACGAGGATGTCGCGCTGCTCGCGCAGGTACGCGAGCACGTGCGCGCCGGCCGATCCGTCGGCGGGCCCGGTGCCGGGCGGGGCGGGCGGCGCGGCGCCGGTGTCGGCGAGGGCGCGGGCCAGTTTCGAGGGGGCGTCGGAGACCTTGAGGCCGGCTGCGTGGAAGGTCTTCTCGACGGCGTCCAGCAGGGCGGGGTCCGTCCCGTCGGCGAGTTCGACCTCGACCTCGGTCCATTCGGCGGTGGCGGCGCCCCGCTCGGCGAGGACGGCGTCGGTGGACAGTTCGGCGAGCAGGTGGCCGTCGGCGTCGAGCAGGTGGGTCAGGTCGCGGGAGGAGACCAGTCGGACCTGCGGTTCCAGGGGCTGTCGCCGGATCCGGGAGCGTACGAGGGCGGCGAGGGCGCCGGGTACGGAGTCGGAGTCCCGATCGGGGTCCTCGGACGCGGCGAGCGGGGCGTGGACCTCGTCGCGGACTCCCGGGGAGACGGGCAGTTTGAGGTGCCAGCCGGCGTCCTCGCCGCCCGTTCTGCGCCGCAGGGTCACCCCGCCGGCGGCGAGCCGGCGGTCGGGGGTGTCGTAGTAGACGGCGTCGAGCAGGACGGTGCCGCGGCCGCGGGTCCGCGCGATCCCGGCGGTGCCGATCAGGTCGGGGACGCGGGCCGGGTCCGCCCCGGATTTCGCGCGCTTGCCCGGTTTCGCGCCCTTGCGGGGGCGGTCGTCCTTCGCGGGTTTCCCGGCCTCCTTCGCGGGTTTCCCGGCCTTGCCGGGCGCGAACTCGAATTTCCGCTCGATCTCACGCTTGCTGTCCGCCATGAACCGAATCTAGACCGGTTCGGGTCGCGGCGGGAGGGCGCCACGACGCACCGCGGGCGGGCCGGGGTGGTCCCGACCCGCCCGCGGACCCGCTGTCGGTCCCCGTTCGGCCCCGTCCGCCGTCAGGCGGACAGGGGCCGTTGCACCCGGATGGATTGGAGCAGGCCCACCGCTATCCACACGGCGAACATCGAGGATCCGCCGTAGGACACGAAGGGCAGTGGCAGGCCGGCGACCGGCATGATGCCGAGGGTCATGCCGATGTTCTCGAAGGACTGGAAGGCGAACCAGGCGATGATCCCGGCGCAGACGATCGTCCCGTACAGCTCGGTGGTCTCGCGGGCGATCATGCAGGCCCGCCACAGCACGATGCCGATCAGGACGAGGATCAGTCCGGCTCCGAGGAAGCCCAGCTCCTCCCCCGCGACCGTGAAGACGAAGTCGGTCTGCTGCTCGGGCACGAACTGGCCGGTGGTCTGGGAGCCCTTGAAGAGGCCGGAGCCGGTCAGTCCGCCGGAGCCGATCGCGATGCGGGCCTGGTTGGTGTTGTAGCCGACGCCCGCCGGGTCGAGTTCGGGGTTGGCGAAGGCGGCGAAGCGGTTGATCTGGTACTCGTCGAGGACGCCGAGCTGCCAGATCAGGATCGCCCCGCCGGCGCCGGAGCCGATCAGGCCGAGCACCCAGCGGTTGGACGCGCCGGAGCCGAGCAGGACGCCGAGCACGATGACGACCATCACCATGACGGAGCCGAGGTCGGGCATCAGCATGACGATGCCCATCGGGGCGGCGGCCAGACACAGCGCCTTGACGACGGTGCGGTGGTCGGGGTGGGCGAGGTCGCCCGCGTCCACCCGCGCCGCGAGCAGCATCGCCATGCCCAGGATGATCGTGATCTTCACGAACTCGGAGGGCTGGAGCGAGAAGCCGCCGCCGATGACGATCCACGCGTGGGCGCCGTTGATGGTGGCGCCCAGCGGGGTGAGCACCGCGATGATCAGGACCAGCGAGAGCCCGTACAGGACCGGTACGGCGCCGCGCAGGGTGCGGTGTCCGAGCCAGATGGTGCCGATCATCAGCAGGAGGCCGATGCCGGTGTTCATGGCGTGCCGGAACAGGAAGTAGTACGGGTCGCCCTGGTTCAGCTGGGTCCGGTTGCGGGTGGCGGACCACACCAGCAGGGAGCCGATGAAGGACAGGGCGAGGGCGGAGAGGAGTATCGGCCAGTCGAGCCGGCGTACGACGGAGTCGCGGGCGGTGAGCTTGGCCACCGTCCCGCGCTCGGGCGCGTACCGGGAGACGGAGAACTTGTTGGGGGTCTGCATGTCGTGCGGTCCTCGGTCCTCAGTCCTGGTGCTTGGGGGGTGCGGCGGGGGGCCCGGCGAGTGCGGGCGGTGCCAGCTCCTCCGGGGACGGCGGCACGTAGGGCTTGATCTCGGGGGCCTCGATGGAGCCGTCCGGGTTGACCCTGGGGAGTTGGGCCTGCGGCTTCGGCAGCAGGGCCCGCTTCGGGTCCTGGTTGCCGGCCATGTCGAGCCCGTACATGGCGTTGTAGATGTTGCGGACGGCGGGCCCGGAGGCGCCGGAGCCGGTGCCGCCCTGGGAGATCGTCATGACGATGGTGAAGTCGTCGGTGTAGGTCGCCAGCCAGGAGGTGGTCTGCTTGCCGTAGACCTGGGCGGTGCCGGTCTTGGCCCGCATCGGGATCTTGTCGAGGGGCCAGCCGCCGAACCGCCAGGCGGCGGTGCCGCCGGGCGCGACGACGGAGCGCAGACCCTTGTCCAGGTCGTTGATCGTCTTGGCGTCGATGGGCAGCCGGCCGTGGGAGGCGGGCTTAATCATGTCGACGCGCTTGCCGTCGGGGCTGATCACGGCCTTGCCGACGGTGGGGTTGTAGAGGGTGCCGCCGTTGCTGATGGCGGCGTAGGCGGTGGCCATCTGGATGGGGGTGACGAGGACGTCGCCCTGGCCGATGGCGAAGTTGATGCTGTCGAACGCCTTGAGCTGGTTGCCCTCCAGGCAGTTCTCGTAGGCGATCTGCTGGACGTAGGTGCCGCCCTTCTTGCCCTGCTTGCACCAGGAGTCCTTGTTGGCCGTCCAGAAGTTCTTCTTCCAGCGGCGGTCGGGGATCCGGCCGGTGACCTCGTTCGGCAGGTCGACGCCGGTCTCCGAGCCGAGCCCGAACTCGCGGGCGGTCCGGTAGAACCAGTCGTGGGCGTCCTTCTTGGGCTTGAGGCCGCCGTCGCGCTGCCATTCCTTGTGGCCGAGGGCGTAGAAGACGGTGTTGCAGGAGAACTTGAGGGCGTCCCCGAGGCTGATGGGGCCGTGGCCCTTGGACTCGAAGTTCGCGAAGCTGCGGCCGCCCAGGCTGTAGGAGCTGCTGCAGTTGTACCTGCTGTCGAAGGCGTAGCCGGCCCGTACGGCCGCGCTCGCCGAGACCACCTTGAAGATGGAGCCGGCGGGGGCCTGGCCCTGGATGGCCCGGTTGAGCAGCGGGTAGTTGGAGCTCTTGCTGGTGAGCCGGGCGTAGTCGGTGCCGGAGATGCCGCCGACCCAGGCGTTGGGGTCGTAGTCGGGCTGGGAGGCCATCGCCACGATGCGGCCGGTCTTGGTCTCCATGACGACGACGGCGCCCGAGTCGGCCTCGTACTTGCGGCCGGTGATGTTGTCGGTCTCGTTGCGGACGGTCTTCATCGCCGCTTGGAGTTCGAACTCGGCGACGGACTGGACCCGCGCGTCGATGCTGGTGACGAGCGTGGCCCCGGGGACGCCCGGGTCGGACTTGGTCTGGCCCATGACGCGGCCGAGGTTGTCCACCTCGTACGAGGTGACCTCCGCCTTGCCCCGCAGCTGCGTGTCGTAGGTCCGCTCGATGCCGGAGCGGCCGACCTGGTCGGAGCGCAGGTGGGGCGAGTCGGTGTCCTTGGCCTTCTGGATCTCCACGTCGGTGACGGGCGAGAGGTAGCCGAGGACCTGCGCGGTACGGGTCCCGCCGGGGGCGGGGTAGCGGCGGACGGCGGTGGGTTCCGCGGTGATGCCGGGGAAGTCCTCGGGGCGTTCGCGCAGTTGCAGTGCCTGCTGCGTGGTGGCTTCGAGGGTGACCGGGATCGGCTGGTACGGGGAGCCGTTCCAGCAGGGCTTGGGGGTCTCGGAGTCGCAGAGCCTGACCTTGTCCATGACCTCCTTGGGGGTCATGTCCAGGACGCCGGCGAGGCGGGTCATGACGGCCTTGCCCCGGTCCTTCATCTTCATCAGTCGGGTGCGGCTGGCGGAGACGACCAGGCGGGTCTCGTTGTCGGCGAGGGCGACGCCGCGGGCGTCGAGGATGGAGCCGCGCACGGCGGGCTGCACGACCCGCTGGACGTGGTTGCTCTTCGCCTCGTGGTAGTACTCCTCGCCGTTGCGGATCTGGAGGTACCACAGGCGTCCGCCGAGGGTGACGAACATGGAGAGGACGAGCACCTGGATGATGACCAGGCGGATCCGCACCCGTGAGGTGCGGCCGGTCTCGGGGATGTTGCTCACGTCCGCTCCCGTCTCACAGTTTCTTGACGCTCTTCACGCTCTTCACTGCCTTGACGCCCTTTATGCGGCCGGCCCGGTTGGCACGGCCCCGTGCGGTCTTCAGGCGCAGGCCGCCGCGCTGGCTGCCGATGCGCAGTCCGGTGCCGCCGGCGAGCCAGCCGCTGGACACGTCGTTGCCCTGGGGCGGTCCGCCGCCCGCTTCGACCGCCATCGGGTCGTTCTCGGCGCGCCGGGCCAGGGCCATGATGAACGGCACCGTGAAGGGCGCGAGGAGCAGGTCGTAGAGGGTGGCGGTGAACACCAGCCCGGTCAGGCCCACGTGCCGGGCGGCGGTGTCGCCGACGAGGGCGCCCACGCCGGCGTACAGCAGGGTCGAGCCGATGGCGGCGGCGACGACGGTGAGCATCGGCCCCCAGGCCGAGCGGAACCGTCCGTTGTCGGGCCGGACCAGGCCGACGAGGTAGCCGATCAGGCACAGCACGAGCGCGTAGCGCCCGGCGGCGTGGTCGGCGGGCGGCGCCAGGTCGGTGAGCAGTCCGGCGCCGAAGCCGATGAGGGCGCCGCTGAGGTGCCCGTAGACCAGGGCGAGGGCGACGACGGTCAGCAGCACGAGGTCGGGTACCGCCCCCGGCAGTTGGAGCCGGCCGAGCACGCAGACCTGGACGACGAGGGCGACCACGATGAGGGTGGCCGAGAGCAGGATCCGGTTGAAGCGCATGACGGTCAGCTCCTACTCGTCGGCCGGCTTGCCGGACACGCCGGCGGACGGGGTGACGGTGACCGTGACGGTCGGGGTCGGCTTGGGGGCCTCGGGCTTGGGCGGCAGGACGGTGTCGCGGGGGTCCTCGCGCGGGGGCATGACGACGACGCCGACGATGTCCAGGCGGGAGAAGCCCACGTACGGGCGGATCCACACGGTCCGGGTCAGGTCGCCGCGCGAGGGGTCTACCTTGACGACCTCGCCGATCGGGACGCCGGGAACGAAGGGCTTGTTCCCGCGCGAGCCGAAGGTGACGAGCCGGTCGCCCGGGCTCACCTTGGCCTTGCCGTTGAGCATCTGGACGGACAGCGCCCGGTCGCCCTGCCCGGTGGCGAAGCCGAGTTCGTTGGTCTTCTCCAGCCGCGTTCCGACGGTGAAGTCGGGGTCGTTGGCCAGGACGACGGTGGAGGTGTCGGGGCCGACGGTGGCGACCCGGCCGACGAGGCCGTCGCCGTTGAGGACGGTCATGTCGCGCTCGATGCCGTCCTTGCTGCCGGCGTCGATGGTGACGGTCCAGGAGAAGCCCTGGGCCGCTCCTATGGCGATGACCTCGGCGCCCTTGATGCCGTACTGGCCGGCGCCGGCCCGCTTGAGCATCTCGTCGAGTTCGCGGATCCGGCTGCGGTTCTGGTCCTCGCTGCCGAGCTTCGCCTTCATCATGCTGTTCTCGCGTTCGAGCGTGGCGATCCGGTTGTGGCGCTCACCGGAGTCGCGTACCGCCCCTATGGCGTGGGCGACCGGGTCCACCGCGGTCGCGACGCCCTTTTCCACCGGGCCGAAGACCGCCGCGGCGGCCTGCCGGGCACCGTCGACCGGGGACTCCTCACCCGCTCTGATGTCCACCGTGATCAATGCGAACGCGATGGCGATCAGAAGCACCAGGAGCAGCCGGCTCTCTCGTGTGTCCCTCACGTGCGGCGGCCGTGCCTTCCTCGTAGATACCGTGCGGCGGAGCCGCTCCGGTGGAGCCGGGACTCCGACCGGACTGTGCCTGTATATCAACGATCCGCCGCACCGGCGCGCTAGCACCCGTACGGCGGATCCTTGTGTTCCGCTTGCCCCTTCGACGGGGATCCGCTCATCGTCGGGGCTGGGCGTCCAGGACCTGCTGGAGGGCTTCGAACTCCTCCACGCACTTGCCGGAGCCGAGTGCGACGGAGTCGAGCGGATCCTCCGCGATGTGGATCGGCATGCCCGTCTCGCGGCGCAGCCGCTCGTCGAGGCCGCGCAGCAGGGCGCCGCCTCCAGTCAGCACGATGCCGCGGTCCATGATGTCGCCGGAGAGTTCCGGCGGGCACTTGTCGAGGGTCGTCTTGACCGCGTCGACGATGGCGTTGACCGGCTCCTCGATGGCCTTCCGCACCTCGGCCGCGGAGATGACCACGGTCTTGGGCAGGCCCGAGACGAGGTCGCGACCGCGGATCTCGGTGTGCTCGTCCTTGTCGAGGTCGTACGCCGACCCGATCGTGATCTTGATCTGTTCGGCGGTGCGCTCGCCGAGGAGGAGCGAGTACTCCTTCTTGATGTGCTGGATGATCGCGTTGTCCAGCTCGTCACCGGCGACCCGGATGGACTGTGCCGTGACGATTCCGCCGAGGGAGATGACGGCGACCTCGGTGGTGCCGCCGCCGATGTCCACGACCATGTTTCCGGTGGCCTCGTGGACGGGCAGGCCCGCGCCGATGGCGGCGGCCATGGGCTCCTCGATGATGTGCACCTGGCGGGCGCCGGCCTGCGTGGACGCCTCGATGACGGCGCGCCGCTCCACTCCCGTGATGCCGGAGGGCACGCAGACCACCACGCGCGGGCGGGCCAGGTAGCGGCGCTTGTGGATCTTGAGGATGAAGTACCGGAGCATCCGCTCGGTGATCTCGAAGTCGGCGATCACGCCGTCCTTGAGGGGCCGTACGGCGACGATGTTGCCGGGCGTCCGCCCGATCATCTTCTTCGCCTCGGAGCCGACCGCCAGGATGCCACCGGTGTTCGTGTTGATGGCGACCACGGACGGCTCGTTCAGGACGATTCCCCGGCCCCTCACGTACACCAGCGTGTTGGCGGTCCCGAGGTCGATCGCCATGTCACGGCCGATGAACGACATAGTGTTCCCCTTGTTCCCCATGAGGAGCGTCTGGCCTTCCAGTTGATAGCGGCTGCTGTCAGGTCGGCGAGGTGGGTGTGTGGGTGGAGGCCCCATCGTAGTGCCGCAAGTGCGGACACCGCGCGACGGGACTCCGGCAATCCCGCCGGAACGGATACCCGTCCCCTTAGTGGTGACGTCGCGTCCTGCCCATGCGTTCCCCGAAGGGCCCGGCTATACCGAAGGGCGACCGAAATTACTTCGGTCGCCCCAGGTCATGAGCGCTATTCGGCTGATGTCTCGTCAGTAAGGACTAATCAGAGCGCGGGGAAGAACAGCTTCAGTTCCCGCTCCGCGGACTCCTCGGAATCCGACGCGTGGATCAGGTTCTCCCGGGTGATGCTGCCGAAGTCACCCCGGATGGAGCCGGGCGCGGCGGCGATCGGGTCGGTGGGTCCGGCCAGCTGCCGGACGCCCTCGATGACGCGTTCCCCTTCGACCACCAGGGCGACGACGGGACCGCTCGACATGAAGCCCATGAGCGGCTCGTAGAAGGGCTTGCCCCGGTGCTCGCCGTAGTGGGTCTCCAGCGTCTGCGCGTCCAGCGTGCGCAGCTCCAGCGCGGGGATGGTCCAACCGGCCTTGCGCTCGATGCGGCCGACGATCTCGCCGATCAGGCCGCGGCGGACGGCGTCGGGCTTGAGCAGGACGAGCGTGCGCTGGGTCATGTGGGAACTCCTTGCGGCATACGGGTGCGGTAGGGCGAATCTACAGGGCCGTCACGGTGAACCGTCACGCAGCGTCAGGAGCTGCCGCTTCCGCCTGCGCGGCCCAGCGGGCCTTGACGGCGTCGATCCGCCGGCCGTAGTGCACTGAGCACCACCACAGGGCGGCGAACACCGCGCCCAGGAAGAACATCGTCGGCACCACGAAACCGCTCGCGATCAGCCCGACCTGGAGCGCCCAGCCCAGCTGTACGGCGCCCGGGCGCGAGAGCATCCCGCACAACAGCACCGACAGCAGCATCGTCACGCCGCAGACCGTCCACACCTGGGCCTGGGTCAGGTCCGGGTTCTTCATGGCCACCAGGCCCGCGAAGCCGACGATGAAGAACTCACCGATCAGCGTGCTCGCGCAGAGCGTGCGCATCGATCCCTCAGCCTCTCTTGAACAGCAGGCGGGCCTCGCCCACCGTGATCACGGAACCGGTCACCAGGACCCCGGCCCCTCCGTACTCGGCCTCTTCCTCCGCCAGGGTGACGGCGGCCTCCAGCGCGTCGTCGAGCCGCGGCTCGACCTGCACCCGGTCGGCGCCGAAGACCTCGACGGCGACGGCCGCCAGCTCGTCCGCACCCATCGCCCGGTGGCTGGTGTTCTCCGTGACGACGACCTCCGCGAAGATCGGCTCGAAGGCCTCCAGCACCCCCTTGACGTCCTTGCCCTCGCTCGCCGCCACGACCCCGATGAGCCGGCTGAAGCCGAACGCCTCGGTGACCGCCTCGGCCGTGACCCGCGCCCCGGCCGGGTTGTGCGCGGCGTCCAACACCACGGTCGGACTGCGGCGCACCACCTCCATGCGGCCCGGCGAGGTCACCGAGGCGAACGCCTTCCGCACGGTGTCCCCGTCGAGCTCGCGGGCGTGCTCCCCGCCGATCCCGAAGAACGCCTCGACGGCCGCCAGGGCGACGGCCGCGTTGTGCGCCATGTGGGCGCCGTACAGCGGCAGGAAGATGCCGTCGTACTCGCCGCCCACCCCGCGCAGGGTCAGCATCTGGCCGCCGACCGCCACCTCGCGGGAGACGACGCCGAACTCCATGCCCTCGCGGGCCACCGTCGCGTCGACCTCGACGGCCTTCTTCAGCAGCACCTGCGCCGCGTCCACCGGCTGCTGCGCCAGGATGACCGTCGCGTCCTGCTTGATGATGCCGCCCTTCTCCTGGGCGATCTCACCGGGCGTCGTGCCGAGCCGGTCGGTGTGGTCGAGGCTGATCGGGGTGACCACCGCGACCGTGCCGTCGATGACGTTCGTCGCGTCCCAGCTGCCGCCCATGCCGACCTCGACGACGGCCACGTCCACGGGCGCGTCCGCGAAGGCCGCGTACGCCATGCCCGTGAGCACCTCGAAGAAGGACAGCCGGTACTCCTCGGCGGCGTCCACCATCTCCACGTACGGCTTCACGTCGTGGTACGTCTCGATGAAGCGCTCGGCGCTGATCGGGGCGCCGTCCAGGCTGATCCGCTCGGTGACGGACTGCACGTGCGGGCTGGTGTAGCGGCCCGTGCGCAGCTCGAAGGCGTTCAGCAGGGCCTCGATCATGCGGGCGGTGCTGGTCTTGCCGTTGGTGCCGGTCAGGTGGATCGACGGGTACGCGCGCTGCGGCTCGCCCAGGACGTCCATCAGCGCGGAGATCCGACTGACGGAGGGCTCCAGCTTGGTCTCGCCCCAGCGGGTCGCCAGCTCCTGCTCCACCTCCAGCAGCGCCTTCGCCACCTCGGGGTCCTCGGGGCGGGACGGCACGGGGTCGCCCTGCGGTGCTCCGGCCTGCGCGCGCAGGGTGCGGCTGCCGGCCTCGATCACCGCCAGGTCGGGGTCGCGGTCGGACTCCTCCGCCACGATCTGGTCGAACGCGTCGACGGTGTTGTCTCGGTCGGGGCTCTCGGGCTGCTGGTCACTCACGGACCCCAGTCTACGGACGGGGGCCCCGAGGACTTTCGGCCCGGCCGTTTCGGGACCTTCGGCGGGGAACGCGACCGGATCGTTATGCAAGCCTTGCGGACAGGAGATTGGGGAACAAATGCCGCAGGCCAGCACCAAAAAGACCGCTTCCAGCCGCGACATAGGAATCGACCTCGGGACCGCCAACACCCTCGTCTACGCCCGGGGCCACGGGATCGTCCTCAATGAGCCGTCCGTGGTGGCGGTCAAGGCCGGTACGACCACGGCGCTCGCCGTCGGTACGGAGGCCAAGGAGACCATCGGCCGCACCCCGGGTTCCATCACCGCGATCCGCCCCCTGCGGGGCGGGGTGATCTGCGACTACGAGGCCGCCGAGGAGATGCTCCGGCACTTCGTGCGCAAGGCCGTCCCGGGCCGCCGGCCGCGCACCCGGATGGTCATCTGCGTGCCCTCGGGGGTGACGCCGGTCGAGCGGCGGGCCATCGTGAACGCCTCCGCCCGGGCCGGCGCGAAGTCCGTCCACCTCATCGAGGAACCGATGGCCGCTGCCATCGGCGCGGGACTCCCCGTCGCCGAGGCCCGCGGCTCGATGGTCGTCGACATCGGCGGCGGCACCTCCGAGGTGGCCGTGATCTCGCTGGGCGGCATCGTCACCGCGCAGTCCCTGCGGATCGGCGGCGACCGGCTCGACGCGGCGATCATCGACCACGTCCGCAGGGGACACTCCCTGCTGATCGGCGAGCGCACCGCCGAGGACGTCAAGGTCGCCATCGGCTCCGCCGGGCCCGTCCCGGACCGGCCCGAACTGGAGACCCGCACTTTCACCGTGCGCGGCCGCGAGCGGGTGGGCGGCATGCCCAAGACCCTGGAACTCACCGCCCAGGACGTCCGGGCGGCGCTCGACGAACCGATCGAGGCCATCATCGCGGCCGTCCGCACCACCCTGGAGGAGTGCCCCCCGGAACTCTCCGGCGACGTCATGGAACACGGCATCGTCCTCACCGGCGGCGGCGCGCTCCTGCCCGGCCTGGACCCGCGCATCGCCGCGGCGACCGGCATCCCGGTCTTCGTCGCGGACGACCCGCTGGACTGCGTGGCCCTCGGCTCGGGCCGCTGCGTCGAGGACCTGGACACCCTGAGCGCCCTCCTCGCGCCGGCGAAGGGCTGACCCCGCGGGGCCGGGAACGCACCGTCAGGAGCGGGGCAGGGTGGCCACCACCCGGTAGGCCTCGTCCGTACGGGTCGCCGTCAGGGTGCCGCCCAGGCTGCCGACGCGCTCGGACATGCTCGCCGTGCCGGAGCCCGCCGAGACGGGGGCCCGGCCCGGCGTCCCGTCCGGGAGGCCGTTGCTCACGGCGATCCTCAGCAGCGGGCCGTCCATGGCGATGGACACCTCGATGGTCTCCCCGCGGGCGTGCTTGGCCGCGTTCGTCAGGCACTCCTGCACCACCCGGTACACCGCCGCCTGCCGCAGCGGCGACAGCCCGTGCACCTGCGGATCCAGCGTCAGCCGGACCGGCGAGCCCGCCCGGTCGCTCTCCCGCGCCAGCGCGGTGAGCCCCTCCACGCCGGGGGTCGCGTCCCGCTCCCCGCGCTGCACGATGATCTCGTTCAGCACCAGGTGCGCCCTCCGCGCGGTGTCGGCGAGCTCCTCGAAGTCCTTCGCGTACGCCGTCCCGCGCGCCCGCACCGAGAGCACCTCGGAGCGCACCGTCAGCAGGGTCAGCTCCCGCCCGACGAAGTCGTGGACGTCCCGGGCGACCGAGGTCCGCTCCTGCTGGACGGCGTTGAGCACCGCCGACTCCGCCCGCCGGGCCTCCAGCTCCCGCACCAGGTCGTGCCGGTAGGCGGCGATGCCCACGGCCGAGGCCAGTACCCCGATCGGCACGACGAGGCTGAGGAAGGAGCTCAGCGTCTGGATCCGCGGCTCGGGCCAGCCCGGAATGCTGAACACCGCGAACGCGAAGGCGACGTAGCCGACGGTGGCCAGGATCCCGGCCCGTCGGCCCCGGTAGCGGCCGACCGAGTACAGCGCGAACTGGATCAGGGTCAGCTCGTGCAGCCAACCGACGAACAGCAGGGCCGTCGCGTACGCCACCCAGGGCGCCCGGCGCCGCACCAGCAGGCTCGCGCAACCCACCGCCAGCACGAGGGCGGCCAGCCACCCGTTCAGGGAGTTGTCGGCGGCGGCGAGACCGGGCAGGTCCAGCGCCACCAGGGCCAGGCAACTCAGCGTCGTGAGGACGTCCGACGCCCGGGACGAGGCCGCCCAGCACTCGGCCCGCCGGCGGCCCGAGGCGGCGACCCGGTGGTACGCCGCGAGGGCGACGGGCTTGACGCGCATGCCCTCCATCATCCGTGGTCGGCGTACCGGGATCGGAGCCGAGGGGGGGGCATATGAAGTGATATGCGGCACTCCGGTTGCCGCCCGACAAGGCCGCTCGGCCCCGCGCACCCGCGACCTTCCGCCCTGGGAAAGCGCTCCGGGCCCTCGCGCCCTCCCCCACTGGCTGGTCCCGGTGACCCCGTACGCGGTCGTCGCCGTCCTCGTCCTCGTCCTCGTCCTCGTCCTCGTCCTCGTCCTCGTCCTCGTCCTCGTCCTGGAACGGTTCGGCACCCGGCTGCTGTGAGGAGAGCGCGGTCGGGCGCGGTCGGGGAACGCGAAGGGCCCCCGTACGGCCGGACAGCCGTACGGGGGCCCTTCACCCGTGCTTACGCGGCGGGCAGCCCGTCCAGCTGGGCCTGGATCCGGGCGATGTCCGCCTCGGCCTTGGCCAGCCGGCCCTTGATCTTGTCCACGACGTTGTCGGGGGCCTTGGCGATGAACGCCTCGTTCCCGAGCTTCGCCTCGGCCTGCTGCTTCTCCTTCTCCGCGAGGCCGAGGTCCTTGGAGAGGCGCTTGCGCTCGGCGGCCACGTCGATGGTGCCCGACAGGTCGAGCGCGACGGTGGCGCCGGCGACCGGGAGCGTCGCGGTGGCGCTGAACGCGTCACCCTCCGGCTGGAGGCGCAGCAACTGCCGGATGGCACCCTCGTGCGCGGCGAGCGCGGTACCCGACAGGTCCAGACGGGCCGGAACCTTCTGCCCGTCCTGGAGGCCCTGCTCCTTGCGGAACCGACGGACCTCGGTGACCACGGCCTGGACGGTCGCGATCTCGGCCTCGGCGGCCTCGTCGCGGAAACCGCTGTCCTTCGGCCAGTCGGCGATGACGAGCGACTCGCCGCCGGTCAGCGTGGTCCACAGCGTCTCGGTGACGAAGGGGACCACCGGGTGCAGGAGCCGCAGCATGACGTCGAGGACCTCGCCCAGGACCCGGCCGGAGACCTTCGCCTGCTCGCCGCCCGCGAAGAAGGTCGTCTTCGACAGCTCGACGTACCAGCTGAAGACCTCGTCCCACGCGAAGTGGTAGAGCGAGTCCGACAGCTTCGAGAACTGGTAGTCGTCGTAGAACGCGTCGACCTCGGCCACGGTCTTGTTGAGCCGCGACAGGATCCAACGGTCGGTCGCCGACATCTCCTCGGGGGCCGGCAGCTCGCCCTCGATGGTCGCGCCGTTCATCAGCGCGAAGCGGGTGGCGTTCCAGATCTTGTTGGCGAAGTTGCGGGAGGCCTGGACCCAGTCCTCGCCGATCGGAACGTCGACGCCCGGGTTGGCGCCGCGGGCCAGGGTGAAGCGGACGGCGTCGGAGCCGTACTCGTCCATCCAGTCCAGCGGGTTGACGGCGTTGCCGAAGGACTTCGACATCTTCTTGCCGAACTGGTCGCGGACCATGCCGTGCAGGGCGATGGTGTGGAACGGCGGGGTGCCGTCCATCGCGTACAGGCCGAACATCATCATCCGGGCGACCCAGAAGAAGAGGATGTCGTAGCCGGTGACCAGGACGGAGTTCGGGTAGAACTTCGCCAGGCTCTCCGTCTGCTGCGGCCAGCCGAGCGTGGAGAAGGGCCACAGGCCGGAGGAGAACCAGGTGTCCAGGACGTCGGTGTCCTGGTGCCAGCCCTCGCCCGTCGGCGGCTGCTCGTCCGGTCCGACGCAGACGATCTCGCCGTTCGGGCCGTACCAGACCGGGATGCGGTGACCCCACCACAGCTGGCGCGAGATGCACCAGTCGTGGAGGTTGTCGACCCAGTCGAAGTAGCGCTTCTCCATCTCCTGCGGGTGGATCTTGACCCGGCCGTCGCGGACGGCGTCGCCCGCCGCCTTCGCCAGCGGGGCGACCTTGACCCACCACTGCATCGACAGGCGCGGCTCGATGGTGGTCTTGCAGCGCGAACAGTGGCCCACGGAGTGGCTGTACGGGCGCTTCTCGGCGACGATCCGACCCTCGGCGCGCAGCGCGGCGACGATGGCGGAGCGTGCTTCGAGGCGGTCCAGTCCCAGGAACGGGCCGTGGACGGTGATGACGGCGTGCTCGTCCATGACGGCGATGTTCGGCAGGCCGTGGCGCTGGCCGATCTCGAAGTCGTTGGGGTCGTGCGCCGGGGTCACCTTGACGGCGCCGGTGCCGAACTCGGGGTCGACGTGCTCGTCGGCGACGATCGGGATGCGGCGGCCGGTCAGCGGCAACTCGATCTCGGTGCCGACGAGGTGCTTGTAGCGCTCGTCCTCGGGGTGGACGGCGACGGCCGTGTCACCGAGCATCGTCTCGGCGCGGGTCGTCGCGACGACGATGGCGTCGTCGCCCTCGCCGTAGCGGATGGAGACCAGCTCGCCGTCGTCGTCCTGGTACTCGACCTCGATGTCGGAGATCGCGGTGAGGCAGCGCGGACACCAGTTGATGATGCGTTCGGCGCGGTAGATCAGCTCGTCGTCATGGAGCTTCTTGAAGATCGTCTGGACTGCCTCGGACAGGCCGTCGTCCATGGTGAAGCGCTCGCGCGACCAGTCGACGCCGTCGCCGAGGCGACGCATCTGGCCGGAGATCTGCCCGCCGGACTCACCCTTCCACTGCCAGACGCGCTCGACGAACGCCTCGCGGCCGAGGTCGTGCCGGGACTTGCCCTCCTTGGCCAGCTCGCGCTCGACGACGTTCTGCGTCGCGATGCCGGCGTGGTCCATGCCGGGCTGCCACAGGGTCTCGAAGCCCTGCATGCGCTTGCGGCGGGTCAGGGCGTCGATCAGCGTGTGCTCGAAGGCGTGCCCCAGGTGCAGGCTGCCCGTGACGTTCGGCGGCGGGATGACGATCGTGTACGGGGGCTTCTCGCTCTTGGCGTCCGCCTCGAAGTAACCGCGCTCAACCCAGCGCTCGTAGAGCTTCCCCTCTACCTCGGCCGGCGCGTACTGGGTCGGCAATTCGGAGTTGGGGGCGCTGGGTGTCTGCGTGTTCTCGGTCACGGGGCACAGGATACGGGGGGTGCCGCCCACGGTACGAATCCATTCCGCGCCCGGGCCCTGCGTCGGCGCGACCTGCGGCCGGACCGTCCCCGGGGGCGTACGCGGAGGTCCCGGCCCCGTCGTGGTTCGGTAACGCATGGGACCCCGACGCCCCGACCGGGGCGCTCTTCCGTCAGGATGTGAGGAACGGATAAGCAGCACACCTCACAGGGGGACGCGGGATGAGTTTCAACCAGCCGGGACCATACGGCCAGCAGCCGCAGCAGCCCGGACCGTACGGGCAGCAGCCCCCGCAGCAGCCGAACCCGTACGGACAGCCCGCCCCGCAGCCCGGCTACGGATACCCGCAGCAGGCCCCGCCGCCGCCCGGCGCCCCCTCCCCGGGCTACGGGCAGCAGCCCCCGGCCTCGCCCCCGCCGGGCTACCCCCAGCAGCCCCCGGCGGCGCCCGGCTACCCGCAGCAGCCGCAGCAGCAGCCCGCGTACGGCTACCAGCAGCCCCAGCAGCCCCCGTACGGCGGGACGCCCCCGCAGCAGACCCCGAAGAAGTCCAAGACGGGCGTCATCATCGGCGCGGTCGTGGCCGTCGCGGTGATCGCGGGCGGCGGCTGGTACTTCCTGGGCGGCGGCAGCGGCGGTTCGGTCTCCGACGCCACCAAGGGCTACAAGCTGGTCGCGCCGGAGACGGTGGACGACTTCAAGAAGAGCCCCAAGTACCAGCAGAAGCCGTTCACGGACGAGGACCGCAAGGAGGCGGAGGCCGCCGGCGTCAAGAACCCGACCTCGGTGGCCATGGATTACCAGATCACCGACCCCAATAATCCCCTCGCGGTCAAGGGTCTGAGCTTCAACGGGCTCTACGGCGAGGTCGCCGACCCGGAGAAGTCCGTCGACTCGTACTTCACGGCGTTCCAACTGAAGGCCACCAAGGAGGGCAAGGGTCAGGTCGAACTGATCGGCAGCCCCAAGGTGATGAGCCCCGCCGGTTTCGACGGAGCCATCATGAAGTGCCAGGAGATGAAGGCCACGAACACGGACCCCAGCTTCAAGGGACCCAAGGTCATGACGTTTCCGCTCTGCGTCTGGGGTGACTACAGCACCCTGAGCCTCGTCTCCGCCTCCGACGCAATAGCCCTCCTCGCGGGCAAGCCGGGCTACACCCTGGAGCAGAACGCCGAGTTCGCGGCGAAGCTCTACAACACCGCCCGCGTCAAGAACTGACACCGACCGGCCGCACACGCGAGAAGGGGCGCCCCCGCGGGGGCGCCCCTTCTCGTACGTAACCTCGGTACCGCTACGCCGACTTCTCGTGCGGGCCCTGGTCCTTCGGGACGATGCGCGGCACCAGCGTCGGGTTGACGTTGGAGCGGACCACGTCCGAGGTGATGACCACGCGGGCCACGTCCTTGCGGGACGGGACCTCGTACATCACCGACATCAGGACCTCTTCCATGATGGCGCGCAGACCGCGCGCGCCCGTCTGGCGCAGGATCGCCTGGTCGGCGATGGCTTCGAGGGCCTCGCGCTCGAAGTCCAGCTCGACGCCGTCGAGTTCGAACAGCCGCTGGTACTGCTTGACCAGCGCGTTGCGCGGCTCGACGAGGATCTGCAGCAGCGCCTCGCGGTCCAGGTTGTGCACGGAGGTCAGTACGGGCAGACGGCCGATGAACTCGGGGATCATCCCGAACTTCACCAGGTCCTCCGGCATGACCTCGTGGAACTGGTCGCTGGCCTCGATCTCGCGCTTCGAGCGGATCGTGGCCCCGAAGCCGATGCCCTTGGCGCCGGCACGCGACTCGATGATCTTCTCCAGGCCGGAGAACGCGCCGCCCACGATGAAGAGCACGTTCGTCGTGTCGATCTGGATGAACTCCTGGTGCGGGTGCTTGCGTCCGCCCTGCGGCGGCACCGAGGCGGTCGTGCCCTCCAGGATCTTCAGCAGGGCCTGCTGCACGCCCTCGCCGCTGACATCGCGCGTGATCGACGGGTTCTCGCTCTTGCGGGCGACCTTGTCGATCTCGTCGATGTAGATGATCCCGGTCTCGGCCTTCTTGACGTCGTAGTCCGCCGCCTGGATCAGCTTCAGCAGGATGTTCTCGACGTCCTCGCCGACGTACCCGGCCTCCGTCAGCGCGGTCGCGTCCGCGATGGCGAACGGGACGTTCAGCATGCGTGCGAGCGTCTGCGCGAGGAGGGTCTTGCCGGAACCCGTGGGACCCAGCAGCAGGATGTTGGACTTGGCGAGTTCAATCGCGTCGTCACGGCCCTGCGCGCCGCCGTTCTCGCCGGCCTGGACCCGCTTGTAGTGGTTGTAGACCGCTACGGAGAGCGCCTTCTTCGCCGGCTCCTGGCCGACGACGTAGCTCTCCAGGAACTCGTAGATCTCACGGGGCTTGGGGAGTTCCTCCCACCGGACCTCGGAAGTCTCCGCGAGTTCCTCTTCGATGATCTCGTTGCAGAGGTCGATGCACTCGTCGCAGATGTACACACCGGGTCCTGCGATGAGCTTCTTCACCTGCTTCTGGCTCTTTCCGCAGAACGAGCACTTGAGCAGGTCGCCGCCGTCACCGATGCGTGCCACGAGGTGCTTCCCCTTCGCCTGGGAGACGCCTGGTTCAGCGCTCCTGGTGCCTCATATCCGACGGTACCTTGCCGGGGGCCCCGTGCGGGGCCCCCTTGACGTGGTTCACATCGCCGAACGGCGACGCGCCCACGTCGATGGGCGGCAAGGATCAGACCGCGCTGCTCTTACGGGTGGAGACGATCTGGTCGATCAGGCCGTACGCGAGAGCGTCCTCGGCCGTCAGGATCTTGTCGCGCTCGATGTCCTCGCGGATCTTCTCCAGCGGGGTCGTCGAGTGCTTGGCCAGCATGGACTCCAGCTGGTCACGCATGCGCAGGATCTCGTTGGCCGCGATCTCCAGGTCGGAGAGCTGCTCGCGGCCGGTGCCGCCCGAGGGCTGGTGGATCAGCACGCGGGCGTTCGGCAGCGCCATGCGCTTGCCGGGGGTGCCGGCGGCCAGCAGGACCGCGGCGGCGGAAGCCGCCTGGCCCATGCAGACCGTCTGGATGTCCGGCTTCACGAACTGCATCGTGTCGTAGATCGCCGTCAGCGCGGTGAACGAGCCACCGGGGCTGTTGATGTAGATGGAGATGTCGCGGTCCGGGTCCATCGACTCCAGGCACAGCAGCTGCGCCATGACGTCGTTCGCGGACGCGTCGTCGATCTGCACGCCGAGGAAGATCACGCGCTCCTCGAAGAGCTTCGCGTACGGGTCGTACTCGCGCACGCCCTGCGAGGTGCGCTCGACGAAGCGCGGGATGACGTAGCGGTTGTCCACCTGCGGGCCGTTGTGGAGGCCGCTCGCGGGAGAGAGGTTGTTCATGTACATCGGGGTGTTCACCATCCTGGTGGCGTTCTGCGGGCTGAGGCTTGCCTGGAGCGGGCGGGCGTACGGGGGTCCGTGCGCGGGACCGGGATCAGGCCCCGGTGCCGCCGCCGCCCGGGACCAGGGACGCCGCGGAGATGATCTCGTCGATCAGGCCGTACGCCTTGGCCTCCTCGGCCGTGAACCAGCGGTCGCGGTCACCGTCACGGATGATCGCTTCCACGGTCTGGCCCGAGTGGAGCGCGGTGATCTCAGCCATGCGCTGCTTGGTGCGCAGCAGGTACTGGGCCTGGATCTTGATGTCCGAGGCCGTGCCGCCGATGCCGGCGGAGCCCTGGTGCATCAGGATGTCGGTGTTCGGCAGCGAGAAGCGCTTGCCTGCGGTGCCGCCGGTGAGCAGGAACTGGCCCATCGAGGCCGCCATGCCCATACCGATGGTGACGACGTCGTTCGGGATGTACTGCATGGTGTCGTAGACGGCCATACCGGCCGTCACCGAGCCACCGGGGCTGTTGATGTACAGGTAGATGTCCTTGTCCGGCTCGGCGGCCAGGAGGAGGAGCTGCGCCGTGATCTTGTTCGCGATGTCGTCGTCGACCTGCTGCCCGAGGAAGATGATGCGCTCGCCGAGCAGCCGGTTGTAGACATGGTCGCCGAGGCCGCCACCGATGGACGGCTCACCCGCGGCGTAAGGCTTCAGATTCGTCACGTATCCACCTGCTCGTCTCCGACGGCCATGTGCCGTCTCAGCGTCTCGTTCTGGGGCGCGGACCTACCGGTGGAGCGATGCCCTCCGGCTTCGGGTACTCCCGTGCCCTCGTATTCATGGACCCTAACGCGCAGGTAGGACAACGCCATCCCGCTTCCCGAACTGTTCGCTCGGAGCGCAAGGTCCGGGCCTCTCGCACCGGGCGTGCGGAAGGGCCCGGACGCGGCTGCGTCCGGGCCCTTCACGGCACTGCTCAATGGGCTTCGCCCGGGGTGTTACTTGGTCTCGTCGGCCGCCGGCTCGGCGTCCGCGTCGCCCTCGACGTCGGCGTCGGCCGCGGCCTCGACGGCCTCGGTCTCGTCCTCGTCGTCGGAGAGGTCGATGACCTCACCGTTGGTGTCGGTGACCTTGGCCTTCTCGACGACGACCGCGAGGGCCTTGCCGCGAGCGACCTCGCCGACCAGCATCGGGACCTGGCCGCCTTCGACGACCGCCTGGGCGAACTGGTCGGGCGACATGCCGGAGGACTGCGCGCGGCGCATGAGGTGCTCGGTGAGCTCCTCCTGGTTGACGCCCAGCTTCTCCTTGTTGACCAGGGCGTCCAGCAGGAACTGGGTCTTGATGCCCTTGACGGCCTGCTCGGTGGTCTCGGCGTCGAACTCCTCGACCGTCTTGCCCTGGAACTCCAGGTACTTCTCGATGGTCAGACCCATCTGGCCGAGCTGGTGGTGCTCCAGGTTGTGCTTGCGGGTCTGGACCTCGTCCGCGAGCAGCTTCTCGGGGACCGGGATCTCCGCGAGCTCCAGGAACTTCTCCAGCACGCGCTCCTGGGCCTGGGTGGCCTGGTCGAACTGCTTGGTGTCCTCAAG
Organism: Streptomyces sp. NPDC029836; assembly: GCF_055574495.1. Classification (NCBI taxonomy): domain Bacteria; kingdom Bacillati; phylum Actinomycetota; class Actinomycetes; order Kitasatosporales; family Streptomycetaceae; genus Streptomyces; species Streptomyces sp. NPDC029836. The sequence goes on from NZ_JBVHZI010000002.1 coordinate 790,889, forward strand.
GCGCTTGCGGCTGTCGGCCTTGAGCTCGTCGAGGGTGTCGAACTCGCTCGCCATCTGGGCGAACTCGTCGTCCAGCTCCGGCAGCTCGCGGGCGGAGACCTTGGTGACCTTGACGGTGACCTCGGCGTCCTTGCCCTCGGCGGAGCCGCCCTTCAGCTGGGAGGTGAAGGTGGCCTCGCCACCGGCCTCCAGGCCCTTGACGGCCTCGTCGATGCCGTCGAGGAGCTCGCCCGAGCCGATGGTGTAGGAAACGTCGCTCGCGACGCCGTCCTCCAGCACCTCGCCGTCGACCTTGGCCTCAAGGTCGATCGTGACGACGTCGCCGTCCTGGGCGGCGCGCTCGACGTCCTTGGTGGACGCGAAACGGCCGCGCAGCTGCTCGACCGCCTTCTCGACGTCCTCGTCGGACACCTCGACGGCGTCGACCTCGACCTCGATGCCGGAGTAGTCCGGGATCTCGATCTCGGGGCGGACGTCCACCTCGGCGGTGAAGGACAGCAGCTCGCCGTCCTTCAGCTCCTTGATGTCGACCTCGGGCTGGCCCAGCGGGTTCAGGTCGGCCTCGTTGACCGCCTCGGTGTAGAACTTCGGGAGGGCGTCGTTGACGGCCTCCTCCAGCACCGCACCGCGGCCGAAGCGCTGGTCGATGACGCGGGCCGGGATCTTGCCCTTGCGGAAGCCCTTCACCGTGACCTGCTGGTTGATCTTCTTGTAGGCCGCGTCGAGGCTGTCCTTGAGCTCCTCGAAGGGCACCTCAACAGTGAGCCGAACCCGAGTCGGGTTCAGGGTCTCCACGGCGCTCTTCACGGTTCGGTCTCCTTGTGGCTGACTGCTGGGGGTTCTGCCGTCACGCTGCGGTGCAGCGGTTCAGCGGATTCGGCCCGGCATCAGACACACGGGCACGCAGCTTGCATAGTAACCGCAAGCGGCAATCAGCCCACAACGCGATCATCGACGCGATCGTTCGTGGAGGTCGTACTCATGGTCGGGGTGGCCGGATTCGAACCGACGACCTTCCGCTCCCAAAGCGGACGCGCTACCAAGCTGCGCCACACCCCGTCGGTGCGACACGTAGGGTACATGCCCGGAGACCCTCCGACACGCGCGTTTCCCCTGCGGACGACCGCGCGCGCGACGCGGGGCGCGCGAGCCGGCGCACAAAGCGGTGTGCAATCCCCCAGCGGAACCCGCTAGGATGCTGTCCGTGCCGCGGTCCACGGACCTGCGGCGCACGTCTTGCGGGTGTAGCTCAATGGTAGAGCACTAGTCTTCCAAACTAGCTACGCGGGTTCGATTCCCGTCACCCGCTCTGAAGTCGAAAGGGCCAGGTCAGAGGATATTTCCTCGACCTGGCCCTTCGCCGTTCCCGGGGCTCCGATCAGCCCTCCGCGCCCCCTCCCACAGCGGGATTCGGGGGCGGGTCAGAGCTTGATGCCGGCGATGGTGTCGGCGAGGGAGTTCAGGAAGCGGTTGACGTCCGGGGCGATGGAGCTGGACGCCAGGAAGAAGCCGAAGAGGACCGCGACGATCGCGGGACCGGCCTTCATGTGCTTGCCGCGGATCATGATCACCAGGATGATCGCCAACAGAACCACCACTGACAGCGAAATGGCCACTACTGATCACACCTTCGGTCGTCCCCTGGCCGGCCCGGGGTGCACGGCCGTGTGCACCCCCACACGCTCCATCCTCCCACCAACCGGCCCCGGCTATCCGTCTCGTGGCAAATCGCCCTCGCATCTTTGCGTCCGCGCGGGCGTGTTGCGGGGTTCACGGCGTGGTGATGCCGAGGAGGGAGCGGACATACGCGTACTTCGCGGACAACCGCTCGCGGGTGGGGTCGTCCAGGACGGAGAGCCGGACGGGGTCGGCGTTGTGCGCGAGGTCCGCCTCCTTGACGAGGACGGCGCCCGGGGTGGCCAGGATGCGGGCGGCGTACTCCTCCAGTGGCTCCCGGGGGCGTTTGGTCAGGGCCAGGACCATGGCCTTGACCGCGTCCGGGAGGGCCGCGCCGGCCAGCCATTCGGCGCTGAGGGCGTCGTCCTCGACGGAGTCGTGGAGCCAGGCGGCGGCCTGCTGTTCGGCGCTGCCGCCGCGCAGGCGGACGCCCTCGGCGACGGCCGCGAGGTGCTCGGCGTACGGCCGGCCGGCCTTGTCGGTCTGGCCCTCGTGCGCCGTGCGGGCGAGGGCTTCGACCTCCAGGAGGGTCAGTGGTCGTCCTGTCATGCGATCTCCTTCGCTGCCGTACGAAGGGCCTCGGTGGCCCGGCGCACATCTGCCTGCGTGGTACGCCAGTTGGAGAACGCGGCGCGCAGCGCGGGGGTTCCCTCGTGGACGGTCGGGGTGACGAACACCTCGGCGGCGACGGCCTCCCGCAGGGCGGTGAGCCGTTCGGGGGTGGGGTCGGCTGCGAGGGTGAAGCAGACGACGTTGAGGCGGACCGGGGCGAGGAGCCTGAAGGCCGGGTCGGCGGCGAGGCGTTCGCCGAGGTCGCGGGCGCAGGCGATGTCGCGTTCGACGATCTCCCGGTGGCCGCGGCGGCCGTAGGCGCGCAGGGTGAACCAGGCGGCGAGGGCGCGCAGCCGGTGCGAGTTCTCGGGGGTGAGGTGGACCAGGTCGGGATGGTCGCCGAGGGGGCCGAGGTAGGCGGCGGCGTTCTGGAAGACGCGGGCCTGGAGGTCGCGGCGGCGGGTGAACTGGACGGCGCTGTCGTAGGGGACGTTGAGCCACTTGTGGAGGTCGACGCAGACGGAGTCGGAGGCGTCGAGTCCGTCGGCGAGGTGGGCGTACCGCGGGGAGAGGGCCGCGAAGGCGCCGAAGGCGGCGTCGGTGTGCAGCCAGAAGTCGTGGTGGTCCTTCAGGGCGGCGACGGCCCGGAGGTCGTCGAAGTCGACGGTGTTGACGGTGCCGGCGTTGGCGACGACGACCGCCGGGCCGGGGGTGTCGGCGAGGGCCCGCGCCAGGGCGGCGGGGTCGACGGCCTCGCGGCCGGGCAGGGTGGGGACCCGTACGAGGGCGGAGCGGCCGAGGCCGAGGAACGAGAGGGCCTTGGCGATGGAGGAGTGCGGGGCTCCGGACAGCACCCGTACGGGGCCGAGGGCGGCGGCGCCGTCCTCGGCCGGGGAGACCCCGAGGCGTTCGCCGAGCCATTCGCGGGCGATCGCGAGGCCGGTGGTGTTGGACATGGTGGCGCCGCTGACGAAGGTGCCGCTGTGGACGTCGGAGAGGCCGAACAGTTCGCGGAGCCAGCCGACGGTCTCGCGTTCGAGGAGCTGACCGGCTCCGTCGAAGGAGGAGTTGGAGTTCTGGTCGTGGGCGGCGGTCAGCCAGTCCCCGGCGAGGGCGGCGGGGGTGGCGCCGCCGGTGACGAAACCGAGGTAGCGGGGGCCGGCGGAGGCCGACAGGCGCGGCGCCCAGCGGGTCCCGAACTCGGCGAGGGCCTGCTCCGTACCGTCGCCGTGCTCGGGGAGCGGTTCGGGTGGGGGCGGGGCGGCGGGGGCCGGTACGACGGGCCGGGCGTCCAGGGTCGTGAGGACCTCGGTCGCGGCGCGGCGGGTGGCGTCGAGGAGTTCGGGGAGGCGGGCGAGGTCATCGGCGAGGCTGCGGTCCATGGCGGCACGGTAGACGGGGGCGCGGTGGTCGGGGGCGGGCCAATTCGGGGGGATTGGCCGGTGGGCGGGGCGGGGGCCGGCCCGGTCCACGTGACGGCCCGCCGCGGTGACGCGGTGGTGCGGGACGGGAACCGGGGCGGTGTCCGAAGGTGGGCGGGACGGCTGCCCCGGGGGCGGTGCGGGACGATCGGCGGCCGGTCAGGGGCCGGGGTGGCGCAGGGCGTTGCGGGCCGGGAGGGTGGTGGCGGCCAGGCCCAGGGCGAGGGCCGCGGCCACGAAGGAGCCGTAGAGCAGCGGCGGGATGTGCGGCGGGGCGCCGGTGAGGGCCCGGGTGATGGGGAACAGGGTGGCGAAGGCGATCGCGGAACCGAGGGTGACGCCGGTGCCGGTGATGAGCAGGGCCTCCCAGCGGATCATGCGGAGCACCTGGCGGCGGGTGGAGCCGACCAGGCGCAGCATCCGCAGTTCGCGGCGGCGGTCCAGGACGGTCATGACCAGGGTGTTGACGGCGGCGACGGCCGCGAAGCCGCCGAGGACGGACGCCATGGTGGTGTTGGCCCAGGCGTTGACCTGCCGGTCGGTGTCCTGCGCGGTGGTCCAGCCGCGCCGGTCGGTGACGGGGCCGAGTTCCGCGAGGGCGGGCGAGTCGCCGCGTACGAGGAGTTCGGTGGGGGCCGGGGAGGTCAGGTGCCCGGCCAGGTCGGCGGCGGGCAGGGTGACTTCGGCGAAGCCGAGCCCTCGGGTGTAGAGGGCGACGATCTCGGGTGCGGCCTCGGTGCCGTCGGGCAGCCGCAGGCGGAGCCGGTCGCCGAGGCCGGCGTGCGCGGAGCCGGCGAGGTTGCGGTCGACGGCGACGGTGCCGGGGCGCAGGGCGTCGAGGTCGCCCTCGCGGACGTCGAGGTCCTGGACGCGGGCGAGGGCCGCGCCGGGTCCGGTGACGGCCTGGGCGGACGCGCCCTGGAGCCAGTGGTCGGAACCGGAGCCGAGTTCGGCGATGACGGACGTACGGGTGACGGGTACGGCGGCGGTGACGCCGGCGGGCAGTGGTCGGGAGGCGACGTCGGCGGGCGGGTCGGTGACGACGCGGTCGGCGAGCAGGCCGCTGGTCTGCTGCTCGCGGGTGGCCCGGTCCTCACTGGTGTGCAGGAACACCAGGGTCGAGGAGAAGGCCATGGCGAGCACGATCGGGGTGATCGCGGAGGCGAGGCGGCGGGCCTGGGCCCGGGAGTTGGCGGCGGCGAGCGAGGCGGACGCGTCGCCGAGGCGCAGCGGGAACCCGAGGACGGTGGCGCAGGCGCGGGCGATGAGGGGGCCGAGCAGGGCGACGGCCAGCATGAAGAGCATGACGACGCCGAGGGCGGCGTTGGCGGCGTCCGCCCCGCTGCCACTGGCGGCGAGGCCGCCGCAGGCGACGCCGCCGGCGAGGGCGAGGACGCCGAGCGGCGTACGGATCCACCCGGAGCGGACGCGTTCGACCGCGGCGGCGGCGAGGGCCCGGCCGGGGCGGATCCGGGCGGGTTTGCGGGCGGCGGCCCAGCCGGAGACCAGGGCGGTGAGCAGGCCGATGCCGGCGGCCCCGGCGAGGGGGATCCAGGAGACGGACAGTTCGACGGCGTCGGGCACGGCCCCCTTGGTCTGCAGCGCGCCGAACCACCAGGAGGCGAGGGCGTAGCCGGGCAGGCAGCCGAGTACGCCGGCCACGGGGGCCACGAGGAGGGCCTCGGTGGCGACGGTGCGGCGGATCTGGCGCGGGGTGGCCCCGACGGCGCGCAGCAGGGCGAACTCGCGGGAGCGCTGCCCGACGGAGAGGGCGACGGTCCCGGCGGCGGTGAAGACGGCGACGAGGGTGGCGGTGCCGCCGAACGAGCCGCCGAGTGCGGTCAGGAGTTCCTTGGCCCCGGCGAGCCGCCGGTCGACGGCGCGGTCCGCGCCGGTGAGCACCTCGGCCCGCCCGGCGACGGCGTCCCGGGCGGACGCGGCGAGCCGCTGGTCGAGGACGGCCCCTGCGGCGTCCGGCGACGCGGGCAGGAGGGCGATGGCGTCCAGGGTGTTCGGGTGGCCGGAGAGGGTGCGGGCTTCGGGGTCGGAGAAGCGGGCGCCGGGGGCGGCGGTGCGTCCCACCACGCGGAACTCGCGGGTGCCGACGGGGGTTTCCAGGGTCACCCGGTCCGGGCCGGTCGCGGCGCCGCCGAGGACGACCTCGCCCGCGCCGGGCGCGCGGCCCGCGCTGAGCCGCGTACCGGTGAAGGCGGTGGCGCCCCAGCCGGAGGCCTCGTGGCGGACGCCCGCGGCGTCGCGGACGGGGAACACCACGTCCGGCACCGCTCGGCCGAGGGGGGCCAGGGCGTCGAGGAGGGCGGCGTCGACCCGGGCGCGTTCGGGGACCGGCGCCGAGACCTCGTAGGCGCCCTCGCCGCTGCCGACCCGCAGGTGGGTCTCCTGGTCGGCGGCGATCACGACGGGCACGGCGGCGTAGCGGGTCGGCGGGAGGCTCGCGCGCAGGCCGCTCTCCAGCAGGATGCCGCAGGCGGAGACGATGGCGACGGTCAGGAACAGGGCGACGAAGGTGCCGGCGAATGCGGCCGGACGGAACCGGACCGCCGCGCGGGCGAGTCCGTTGGGGCGGATCGGCATCAGAGCGCCGCGTCCGCGTACGCCGGGACGGGGCGGGCCGTGAGGGCGGCCATCCGGGCGGCGACGGCGGCGGCGGAGCCGCGCGGCAGCCGGTCCACGATGAGGCCGTCGGCGAGGAAGAGCACCTGGTCGGCGTGGGAGGCGGCGACCGGGTCGTGGGTGACCATGACGACGGTGGCGCCGAGGGAGTCCACGGCGTCGCGCAGCAGGGCGAGGACCTCGGCGGCGGTGGTGGTGTCGAGGGCGCCGGTGGGCTCGTCGGCGAAGATGACGTCGGGGTGGGTGACCAGCGCCCGGGCGATGGCGACGCGCTGCTGCTGGCCGCCGGAGAGTTCGGCGGGGCGGCGGCGGCCCTTGCCCTCCAGGCCGACCCGTTCGAGCAGGTCGGCGACCCGCTGCGCGCCGCGGGAGGCGGCGCGGCCGCCGGCGAGGCGCATCGGAAGCAGCACGTTCTGCTCGACGGTGAGGGAGGGCAGCAGGTTGAAGGCCTGGAAGACGAAGCCGAGGCGGCCGCGGCGCAGTTCGGTGAGTTCGTTCTCGTTCATGCCGGTGATCTCGGTGCCGCCGAGGCGGACGGAGCCCTCGGTGGGCAGGTCGAGTCCGGCGGCGCACTGCAGGAAGGTGGACTTGCCGGAGCCGGAGGGGCCCATCACGGCGGTGAAGCTGCCGCGGGGCAGGCTGAGGTCGATGCCGCGCAGGGCGTGGACGGTGGCGGCGCCGCGCCCGTACCGGCGTCGGACGCCGCGCAGTTCGACGGCGCAGGCGGTGGTGGGGCCGGGGTCGGTGGGGCCGGGGCCCTTGTACGCGCGAGCCGTCCGCGTCGTCTCCGCCACCGGGCCCCGCGAGGTCTCTTGGTCGCGCCGCTTGCTCCGCCGGAGCCCCATGGTGTGCCGCCTTCCGTGCCGTCGTACGCCGTGTCCGTCGCGGCGTGCCGTGCCCTGCCGCGGTGATGTCCTCGACGCTACGGAGCGGCGTGCGACGGGGACATGACGGAGGCCGGTCGGTCGGGGGTGGGGTAAACCCCACCGGGCGGGTGGGGGCGGGTGGGTCGGCGGGCCGACCGGACGGACCGACGGACCCGACGGACCCGACGGACCCGACGGACCCGACGGACCGGCATGAGGATCAGCCGGCCGCGCGAAGGGAGCCGAGCCCGCCGATCAGGCCGACCGGCGGATCAGGCCAGCCGCCCGGTCAGGCCGACCGGCGGATCAGGAGCAGCGCGCGGTCGTCGTTGACGTCCTTGGCGACCTTCTCGATCAGGTGCCAGGCGGCGCCGTCCCAGCCGGCGGCGACGTAGCGGTCGGCTTCGCCGGTGAGGCGGTCCATGCCCTCGCTGATCTCGCGCTCGGCGGTCTCGACGAGACCGTCGGTGAAGAGCATGAGGACGTCGCCGCGCCGCAGGTTGCCGCGGGCGGGTTCGAACTCGGCCCCGTCGTAGACGCCGAGGAGCGGTCCCTCGCCGGAGACCTCCTGCCAGCGGCCGGTGCCGGCGGAGAGTTGGAGGGCGGGGAGGTGGCCGGCGGAGAGGAGTTCGTAGTCACCGGTCTCCAGGTCGAGGACGAGGTGGATGGAGGTGGCGAAGCCCTCGTCCCAGTCCTGGCGCAGGAGGTAGCCGTTGGCGGCGGGCAGGAAGCCGTGCGGGGGCAGCGCGCCGAGGAGGCCGCCGAAGGCACCGGACAGGAGCAGGGCGCGGGAGCCGGCTTCCATGCCCTTGCCGGAGACGTCGGTGAGGACGATCTCCAGGGTCCGGCCCCCGTTGGTGCGGGCGGCGACGACGAAGTCGCCGGAGAAGGACTGCCCACCGGCCGGTCGCAGGGCCATCTCCTGGTGCCAGCCGCGGGGCAGGGCGGGCAGTTTGCTCTGCACGCGGATGCGTTCGCGCAGGTCGAAGAGCATGGTGCCGCCGCGTCTCCAGGGCACGCCGACGCGGCTGCGGAACTGGGCGATGACCAGTCCGAAGAAGCCGCAGGCGGCCACGACGAGGACGGTGCCGGGGGTGACCCGGGCCGGGCCCTGGGTGTAGGGGCCGAGGACGAGTGCCTCGACGATGAGGGCGGCGGCGGAGGCGGCGTACAGGGCGAGCAGGCTCGCGGGGCGCAGCAGCAGGCCGCCGGCCACGATGGGCAGGACGAGGGCGGAGGGTGAGAACCAGACCGGCATCATGAGCGTGCCGCAGGCGATCGCGGGAATGGTCAGGAGCAGGCCGCCGAAGGCGAGCCAGTCGGAGGCGTCGCCGCGGAAGTAGTCGACGGCGGATTTGCGCAGGGCGGTGCGGGCCCGGTGCGACAGCATGCGCGCCCGGGCCGTGAGGGTCTCCACGCGTGCTCCGGCCATTGTTCGGGACCTTATCCATCCTGGCTGTGTGTGCGCAGGGGTACCCCCGGACGACCGGTCCGTTCCGGGAGAAATTCGCTTCGTACGGAGCGGAAGGCCCTGGTAGGCATGGGCTTATGGCACTGGTCACGCAAGTATTGCAATCCGATGAGTGGGATGTCTGGTACGACCATCTGGAACTGGCGTTCGGAGGTGTGGCCGAGCCGCCGGAGGAGCGGGAGCTGTACCGCTCGTTGACGGAGCCGGAGCGTTCGCTGGGGGTCTGGGACGGCGGGACGTGCGTCGGCTCGGCCGGCGCGTTCAGTTTCCGGCTGTCGGTGCCGGGCGGTGCGCTGGTTCCGGCGGCCGGGGTCACGATGGTCGGGGTGGCTCCGACGCACCGCCGGCGCGGGGTGCTGACCTCGTTGATGCGCCGCCAGTTGGACGACGTCCGGGCGGGCGGTGAGCCGATCGCGGTTTTGACGGCCTCGGAGCCGGAGATCTACGGGCGGTTCGGCTACGGGACGGCCGCGTACGCCCTGTCCGTGGACATCGACACGACCCGCGCGCGGTTGATCGCGCCGCCGGGGGCGGACGCGGTGCGGTTGCGGCTGGTGGACCCGGAGAAGGCGCTGGCCGACTGCGAGCGGGTCTACGCGGCGCTGGTCCCGACCCGGCCGGGGATGACGGCGCGCCGGCCGGGCTGGGAGCGGCAGGGGCTGCTGGACCCGCCGGGGCGGCGGGAGGGCGCGTCGCCGCTCAAGTGCGTGGTGGCCGAGGGCACGGACGGCGAGGTCGTCGGGTACGCGCGCTACCGGGTCACGCCGGACTGGGAGCCGACGGGTTCGGAGGGCAAGGTCCACGTCGGCGAGGTGAACGCGTTGGACCCGGTGGCGTACGCGGCGCTGTGGCGCTACCTGTTCGAGATCGACCTGACCTGGCACGTACGGGCGTTCGGGCGGCCGATGGACGATCCCCTGCTGCACCTGGTCAGTGACGTCCGCCGGACCCGGGCGCGGCAGCGCGACGCGCTGCACCTGCGGCTGGTGGAGCTGGGCGGGGCGTTGGAGGCGCGGACGTACGGGGCTGCAATGGACGTGGTCCTGGAGGTCGAGGACGCGTTCTGCCCGTGGAACACGGGCCGGTGGCGGCTGACGGCCGCCGCCGGGGGCGCCGCGCGCTGCGCCCGGACCGAGGACGCGGCGGAGCTGGCACTGTCGGTGCGGGAGCTGGGCTCGGCCTACCTGGGCGGGGTGACGCTGAACGCGTTGGCGGCGGCGGGCCGGGTGCGCGAGCTGCGTCCGGGCGCGCTGCGGGAGGCCTCGCGGGCCTTCGCCGGGGACGTGGCGCCCTGGCTGCCCCACCAGTTCTAGGGCGTCGCGGGTCAGGCGAGACTTTCACAACACGCCCTGGACGACACCGGCCGCCCGTGGGGGTTCAGCGGGTCTGGCAGGTCGGGCACCAGAAGAGGTTGCGGGCGGCGAGGTCGGCGGTGCGGATCTCGCCCCCGCAGATGTGGCAGGGCAGGTTCGCCCTGCGGTAGACGTACACCTCGCCGCCGTGGTCGTCGACCCTGGGAGGCCGGCCCATGGCCTCGGGGAGGTGCTCGTCGCGGACGGTGTCGATGCGGTTGTGGCGCACGCCCTCGCGCATCAGGTCGACGAGGTCGGTCCACATCGCGTCCCATTCGGCGCGGGTGAGGTCCTTGCCGAGCCGGTACGGGTCGATGCCGTGCCGGAAGAGGACTTCGGCGCGGTAGACGTTGCCGACTCCGGCGACGACCTTCTGGTCCATGAGGAGGGCGGCGACGGTGGTGCGGGAGCGCGAGATCCGGGCCCAGGCACGGCCGGGGTCGTCGGCCGGGCGCAGCGGGTCGGGGCCGAGCCGGTCGTGTATCGCCTTCTTCTCGCCCTCGGCGAGCAGCGCGCAGGCGGTGGGGCCGCGCAGGTCGGCGTGGTGCTCGTCGTTCAGCAGGCGCAGTCGGACGGTGTCGCCGGCCGGCGGGGCGGGGGCGGGACCGAAGCCGAGTTTGCCGAAGAGGCCGAGGTGGATGTGGATCCAGGCGTCGCCGAGTTCGAGGAAGAGGTGCTTGCCGTGCGCCTCGGCGCTCTCCAGGGTGCGGCCGTCGAGCAGGGCGGCGCTTTCGGCGAAGCGGCCCTGGGGGCTGCTGACCCGGACGGGTCGGGCGGCGAACCGCTCGGTGTGGTCCTGGGCGAGGCGGTGGATCGTATGCCCTTCGGGCACGGCTGTTCTCCTCGGCGTGAACACGTCGACACGCGACCGGCAAGCGACCGGGCGTGAGGTCGACACGTGACCGGCGCGTGGACATGACCGTGCCGCCGGACTCCGGTCCGGCGGCAACGGGCGGGGCGGGTCCTACTGGTCCTGCGGGTGGTGGGCCGGGATCGGGGGCAGCTCGCCCGTCTGCTCGTACGCGGTGAGCATGTCGATGCGGCGGGTGTGGCGCTCGGCCTCGGAGTACGGGGTCTTCAGGAAGGCGTCGATGAAGCTGATCACCTCGTCCTGGGTGTGCATGCGGCCGCCTACGGAGATGACGTTGGCGTTGTTGTGCTCCCGGCCCAGCTCGGCGGTCTGGACGCTCCAGGCCAGGATGGCGCGGATGCCCTTCACCTTGTTCGCGGCGATCTGCTCTCCGTTGCCGGAGCCGCCGATGACGATGCCGAGGCTGTCGGCGTCCGCAGCGGTTTTCACGGCGGCGCGCAGGCAGAACGGCGGGTAGTCGTCGACTTCGTCGTAGATGTGGGGCCCGCAGTCGACGGGCTCGTGGCCGTTGTTCTTGAGCCAGTCCACCAGGGTGTTCTTGAGCTCAAAACCGGCATGGTCGGATCCGAGGTACACGCGCATGGGTCGAGTGTGGCATGCGGGCGGTCGAAGGCCGGTGGAGGGGTGTCGCGTAGGTCACTCCGGAAGCTCAAATAATCCACAACAACGCAGATGGGACGCGGCGGGACGAAGGTCGGGGACTTCGTGCCCCAGGCAACGATACGGAATAGGGTCTTCCGTCCCGACGGCGTGTCGGGTTTGAATGCCGGGGCTCGAAACCCGAGAACCTAAGGATCCGTCCATGAGCTCCACGACGACCCTTCAGAAGGCAGGCGACCCCTCCGGCAACCCCGGTGACGGCCAGCCCTCCGACGGACTGAAGGCCGGTCTCAAGAACCGCCACCTTTCCATGATCGCCATCGGCGGCGTCATCGGCGCCGGCCTGTTCGTAGGCTCCGGCGGCGGCATCGCCAAGGCCGGCCCCGCCATCCTCGTGTCGTACTTCCTCGTCGGCGCGATGGTCGTCTTCGTGATGCGGATGCTCGGCGAGATGGCCGCGGCCAGCCCGAACTCGGGCTCCTTCTCCGCGTACGCCGACCGCGCGCTCGGCCGCTGGGCCGGCTTCTCCATCGGCTGGCTGTACTGGTTCTTCTGGGTCGTCGTGCTGGCCGTCGAGGCCACCGCCGGCGCCGTCATCCTCGAAGGCTGGGTCCCGGCCGTCCCGCAGTGGGCCTGGGCGCTGATCGTGATGGTCGTGCTGACGATCACGAACCTCGGCTCGGTCGCCTCGTACGGCGAGTTCGAGTTCTGGTTCGCCGGGATCAAGGTCGTCGCCATCGGCGCGTTCGTGGTCATCGGCATGCTCGCCGTCTTCGGCGTGCTGCCCGGCTCCGACAACCCCGGCGCGGGCTTCGCGCACCTGACCGACACCGGCGGGTTCGCACCGAACGGCTGGGGCGCCATCCTCACCGGTGTGCTGATGGTCGTCTTCTCCTTCATGGGCAGCGAGATCGTCACCCTGGCGGCGGGCGAGTCCGAGGACCCGCGCCGCGCGGTCACCAAGGCCACCAACTCGGTGATCTGGCGCATCGGCATCTTCTACCTGGGTTCGATCTTCGTCGTCCTCACCCTGCTGCCGTGGAACGACAAGTCGATCACCGAGAAGGGCTCGTACGTCGCCGCCCTGGACTCGATCGGCATCGCGCACGCCGGTCAGATCATGAACGTGATCGTCCTGACGGCCGTGCTGTCCTGCCTGAACTCGGGCCTCTACACCGCCTCGCGCATGGCGTTCTCGCTCGGTGAGCGCGGCGACGCGCCGAAGGCGTTCGCCAAGGTCAACAAGCGGGGCGTGCCGGTGGCCGCGATCCTGGGCTCCGTGGTCTTCGGCTTCGCCGCCGTCTACTTCAACTACGCCTTCAAGGACACGGTCTTCAACTTCCTGCTGAACTCCTCGGGTGCGATCGCGCTCTTCGTGTGGCTGGTGATCTGCTTCACCCAGCTGCGGATGCGCGGGATCCTGATGCGCGAGGCGCCGGAGAAGGTCACCGTCAAGATGTGGCTCTTCCCCTACCTGACGTGGGCGACCGCCGCGATGATCAGCTTCGTGCTGGTCTACATGCTCTTCGACGACGACAACCGCCAGGTCGTGGTGCTGTCGCTGGTGGTGGCGGGCGTGGTCGTCGCGATCGGCGCGATCCGCGACGCCCTCCGCCGCAAGGCCGTCACGGCCGCGTAGTACGGACCGCGAAGGGTCCGCTTCCGGGCCGGAAACGGACCGAAAACGGACCGCACGCACGCAACAACAGCCCCGGACCGCGCTCGCGGTCCGGGGCTGTTTCGCGCGGGTGCGGCGCGGGGGTTCAGCCCCGGTGGCCCAGCAGCTTCCAGGCGGTCGGCAGGACGCCCATGGCCAGCGCGGCCTTGAGGGCGTCGCCGATCAGGAACGGGACCAGGCCGGTCGCGACGGCCGTACCGAGCGACACCCCGGTGACGCCCATCAGGTACGGCACGCCCACCGCGTAGACCACGGCCGAGCCCAGCACCATCGCCCCGGCCGTGCGGAGCACCGAGCGGTCGGCGCCGCGCCGCGCGAGCGCGCCCACGACGGTGGCGGCGAGCAGCATGCCGAGCACGTAGCCGAAGGTGGCGCCGCCCGCGCCGGAGTCACCGTTCGCGAACCACGGGACCCCGGCCATGCCGACCAGCGTGTACAGCGCGAGGGAGAGGAAGCCGCGGCCCGCGCCGAGGGCGGTGCCCACCAGCAGGGCGGCGAAGGTCTGGCCGGTGATCGGCGCGGCCAGTCCGTCGACCTTGACGGCCATCTGGGCGGCGACGCCGGTGAGCGCGGCTCCGCCGACGACCAGCGCGACGTCGCGGACGCGGCTCGCGGGCAGCAGGTCGGCGAGGACGGCGCCGGGCCGGAAAGAAACGGAAGCAGTGCTCATCGTGGGGCTCCGCGAGGTGGTGATCGATCGGGACACGGTGACGTTAGTCCGCGACCGGCCGCCGCCCCACCGTCGTCCGGCACAAAGCCGTACTGCCCGGTTTCGTGGGGAGTGGACAAAGGTCCCGACCCACACCCGAGTTGAAGTGATCCGCATCACGGGCGACATTCACCGCCACGCCCTTTTTGCTCCGACGGGTGCCTTCCGGCCAGACTGTAGGTTCCCGCCAATCCCCTGTGCAGCCACCGCCAATCCCCCGTGCAGCCCCCAGCGCCGCTCGGCCGACCGAGAGTGCGAGCATCCTCATGCGCGACCGCCTGCCCGCCCCGCCCCTCACCGAGGACGGGTTCCAGGAACCCCTGAGCCACAGCCTCAAGCAGCGCCACCTGACCATGCTGGGCCTCGGCGGCGTGATCGGCGCCGGGCTCTTCGTCGGCTCCGGCGCCGGCATCGGCATCGCCGGCCCGGCGATCATCCTGTCGTACCTCCTCGCGGGCGTGCTCGCGATGCTGGTGATGCGGATGCTCGGCGAGATGTCCGCCGCGATGCCCGCGTCCGGTTCCTTCTCCGTCTACGCGCAGAAGGCACTGGGGCGCTGGGCCGGATTCTCGGCGGGCTGGCTGTACTGGTTCCTGCTGGTCGTGGTGCTCGCCGTGGAGGCGACCGGCGCCGCGAAGATCGCGAACGGCTGGCTGCCCTCGGTCGACCAGTGGGTGTGGGTGCTGGTCTTCATGGTGGTGTTCACGGTCTGCAACCTGGCGGCCGTGCGGAACTTCGGTGAGTTCGAGTTCTGGTTCGCCGCCCTCAAGGTCGGCGCGATCGTGCTGTTCCTGATCCTCGGCACGCTCGCGATCTTCGGGGTGCTGCCGGACACCGATCCGGTGGGCATGGCCAACCTGACCGGCCACGGCGGCTTCTTCCCCGCCGGGATGGGCGGGGTCGTCGCCGGCATGCTCGCGGTGGTCTTCGCCTTCGGCGGTCTGGAGGTCGTCACCATCGCCGCCGCCGAGTCCGACGACCCGGCCCGGTCGGTGGCCCGCGCCGTGCGCAGCGCCGTGTGGCGCATCCTCTTCTTCTACGTCGGCTCGATGCTGGTCATCGTCACCCTGTTGCCCTGGGACTCGCTGGAGCCCGGGCAGAGCCCGTACGTGGCCGTGCTCGACTCGATCGGCATTCCGGCCGCCGGTCAGATCATGAACATCGTGGTGTTCGTGGCACTGTTGTCGGCGCTCAACGCCAACCTCTACGGCTCCTCCCGCATGGTGTTCTCGCTCGCCGAGCGCGGTGAGGCCCCGCGGTCGCTGCTGAAGGTGTCCCCCGGCGGCGTGCCGCGCCGGGCCGTGTTCGCGTCGGTGGCCTTCGGCTTCGTGTCGGTGGTGCTGAACCTGCTGTGGCCGGACACGGTGTTCCTCTACATGCTCAACGCGGTCGGCGCGGTGCTGCTGTTCGTGTGGGCGCTGATCGCGGTCTCGCAGCTGAAGCTGCGCGGCATGCTGGAACGGGAGATGCCGGAGCGGCTGACGCTGCGGATGTGGCTGTTCCCGTACCTGACGTGGGCGGCGCTGATCGGGATGGCTGCGGTGCTGGTCCTGATGCTGCTCGACGACTCGGCCCGGCCCCAGCTGCTGTGGTCCTCGGGCGCTGCCGCGGCGGTGCTGCTGGTGGCGTGGCTGCGGGAGGTCCGGGTGCGCCGGGCCGCCGCCTGATCCCCGTCCGCGAAGGACCCCCGCGCCCCGTCGGCGCGGGGGTCCTCGCGCGTGCGGGAGGCGCGGATGGGGCCCGGCGCACGGCCGGGTGAGCGTGCGGCCGCGATCACGGCCCGTGAGCCGGCTGTCCGGATAGCGGACAGAAAACGTCCGCTGAACGGACGCTCGGCACACTGAAGGCATCGTTCGACCCCCGCACACCGGACAGGCACACCCCCATGAGCCACAGCAGCACCCTGACGCCCCCCGCGCCCCCGCTGGACGACACCGGGTCCCCCCTCGGCAACGGCCTGAAGCAGCGCCACCTCTCGATGATCGCCCTCGGCGGGGTCATCGGTGCCGGTCTCTTCGTCGGTTCCGGCGCCGGCATCGCGGCCGCGGGACCCTCGATCGTCCTCGCGTACGCCGCGTCCGGGCTGCTCGTGATGTTCGTGATGCGGATGCTCGGCGAGATGTCCGCCGCCAACCCGGCCTCCGGCTCCTTCTCGGTGCACGCCGACCGGGCGATCGGCCCCTGGGCCGGTTTCACCGCGGGCTGGATGTTCTGGACCCTGCTGTGCGTGGGCGTGGCCATCGAGGCGATCGGCGCGGCGCACATCATGACGGGCTGGTTCCCCGGGACCCCGTCGTGGATGTGGGTGCTGGTCTTCATGGCGGTGTTCTGCGGCAGCAACCTGGCCGCGGTCTCCCACTTCGGCGAGTTCGAGTTCTGGTTCGCCGCCCTCAAGATCGGCGCCATCGGGCTCTTCCTGGGCCTGGGCGTGCTGGCCGTCCTCGGCCTGCTGCCCGGCACCGCCTCCCCCGGCTCGGCGAACCTGCTGCACGACGGCGGCTTCCTGCCCAACGGCCTCGACGGCCTGCTGGTCGGCCTGCTCGCCTCGGTCGTCGCGTACGGCGGTCTGGAGACGGTGACCATCGCCGCCGCCGAGTCCGACGACCCGATCAAGGGCGTCGCCAGGGCCGTGCGGACCACCATGTGGCGGATCGCGATCGTCTACGTCGGCTCGATGCTGGTCATCGTCACCCTGCTGCCGTGGAACGACCCGGCCGTCACCGGGACCGGTCCGTACGCGGCGACCCTGGACCACCTGGGCATCCCGGCCGCCGGTCAGATCATGAACGTGGTCATCCTGATCGCGCTGCTGTCCGCGATGAACGCCAACATCTACGGCTCCTCCCGGATGGCGTACTCCCTGGTCTCCCGCGGCCAGGGCCCCCGGGCGCTCGGCAAGGTCACCGGCCGGGTCCCGCGCCGCGCGGTGCTGGCCTCCTCCGGCTTCGGCTTCGTCACCGTCCTGCTCTCGTACTGGTACCCGGACACCCTGTTCGCCTGGCTGCTGAACATGGTCGGCGGCGTCATCCTCGTCGTCTGGGGCTTCATCGCCGTCTCGCAGTTCGTGCTGCGCCGCCGCACCGAGCGCGAGGCCCCCGAGAAGCTCGTCGTGAGGATGTGGGGCTTCCCGTACCTGACCTGGGTGGCGCTGGCCGGGGTCGCCGGGGTGCTGGCGCTGATGGCCTGGGACGAGGACACGCGGGTGCAGGTGCTCTTCACCGGCGGGCTGACGGTGGCCCTCGCCGTGACCGGTTACGTGATGCAGCGCCGCGCGGCAGCCCGCGCCGGAGCCTGACCGGGAGCACTCGGGAAGGGGGTAACACCCCCGAGGAACGGCACGTCGGAGGCCGGGTTCATGCGACCGCATGGGCCCGGCCTCGGGCGTTCCGGAGGCCCGCACAGGAGAGGTAACCCTTACTCGAACGGAGGATTAGATACTGCTAGCGTGCAGTTGCGCATTGATTGCAATAAGCGATTGGCACGCCGAGGGGACCGGATACAGACATGGCCATTTACACGCTTCCTGAGCTTCCTTACGACTACGCGGCGCTGGAGCCGGTGATCAACCCGCAGATCATCGAGCTGCACCACGACAAGCACCACGCGGCTTACGTGACGGGTGCCAACAACACCCTGGAGCAGCTGGAGGAGGCGCGCGACAAGGAGAACTGGGGCGCCCTCAACGGCCTGGAGAAGAACCTCGCGTTCCACCTCTCCGGCCACATCCTGCACAGCATCTACTGGCACAACATGGCCAGCCCGAAGACCGGCGAGGGCGGCGGCGAGCCCACCGCGGCCGACGGTCTCGGCGACCTGAGCGACGCGATCACCGAGTCCTTCGGCTCGTTCGCGAAGTTCAAGAAGCAGCTGACGTTCGCGGCCTCCGCGACCCAGGGCTCCGGCTGGGGCGTGCTCGCGTACGAGCCCGTCAGCGGGCGCCTCCTCGTCGAGCAGGTGTACGACCACCAGGGCAACGTGGGCATCGCCAGCACCCCGGTCCTCGTCTTCGACGCCTGGGAGCACGCCTTCTACCTGCAGTACAAGAACCAGAAGGTCGACTTCATCGAGGCCATGTGGAACGTCGTCAACTGGCAGGACGTGGCCAAGCGCTACGCCGACGCCAAGGCGAACACCCCGCTGCTGATCCCCGCCAAGGGCTGATCGGCACTCCCCGACCGTCCGCCTCGTGATCGTCTTCTCAACCTTCACAGCGGACGTTTCCACCAGAAGGCCCCCGCGAGGACGTGACTCGCGGGGGCCTTCTGCGCATCGCTGCGGGCGGACTACTCGAAGCTGGGGCCCTTGTCGCGGGTGCGCTTGATCTCGAAGAAGCCCGGGGTGGAGGCGACGAGCAGGGTGCCGTCCCACAGTCGGGCCGCGTCGTCGCCGCGCGGGGTCGGGGTGACGACCGGGCCGAAGAAGGCCACCTCCGCGCCGTCCGCGCCGGGCACCGAGATGACCGGCGTGCCGACCTCCTGGCCGACCCGGTTGATCCCCTCGTTGTGCGACGCGCGCAGCTCGGCGTCGTACGCGTCGGAGGTGCCGTACTCGGCGAGCTCGGCCGGCAGGCCGACCTCGGCCAGCGCCTCCGCGACGACCTCGGCGGTGTTGCCGCGTCCCTCGTTGTGGATGCGGGTGCCGAGCGCGGTGTAGAGCTTGCCGGTGATCTCCTTGCCGTGCTTCTGCTGCGCGGCCGTCACCACCCGTACCGGTATCCAGGCCTCGGGGCCGAGCAGCTTGCGGTAGCTCTCGGGCAGCTCGTCGAGCTTGTCCTCGTTCAGGACGCCCAGGCTCATCACGTGCCAGCGGACCTCCACGTCACGGACCTTCTCGACCTCCAGCATCCACCGGGACGTCATCCAGGCCCAGGGGCAGAGCGGGTCGAACCAGAAGTCGACCGGAGTCTTCTCGCTCACCTGCGTGTCGGCCATGTCTCTCCTTGTGTCCACAACAAGCCATTGCCCAGCACCATCCCCTGCGCCAACCAGGCCGGGACCGGCCGCATTCCCCGTGGGAGGATTCGAACCGAAGAACGCGATCACGCACGAAGGAGTGCACGTGCCCGGAGAGAATCTGTCCCGTGACGAGGCCCGCGAGCGGGCCGAGCTGCTGTCCGTCGACGGGTACGAGGTGGTCCTCGACCTGAGGTCCGCGGTGGACGAGACCGAGCCGGCCGACGGCCCCCGGACCTTCCGTTCGGTGACGACCGTCCGCTTCCGCGCCGCGACCCCCGGCGCCTCCTCGTTCGCGGACCTGATCGCCCCTTCGGTGAACGCGGTCACCCTCAACGGCAAGCCGCTGGACGGTGCCGCCGTCTTCGACGGGACCCGGATCGCCCTGGACGGGCTGGCCGCCGAGAACGTCCTCGTGGTGGACGCGAACTGCGCCTACAGCCGCACCGGCGAGGGCATGCACCGGTTCGTGGACCCGCAGGACGGCGAGGTCTACCTCTACACCCAGTACGAGCCGGCGGACGCCCGCCGGGTGTACGCGAACTTCGAGCAGCCCGACCTGAAGGCCCCGTACCGCTTCGAGGTGACCGCGCCCGAGGGCTGGCAGGTGTGGAGCAACGGCGTCGAGGAGTCCCGCGAGGGGCTGACCCGGCGCTTCGCCGAGACCGCGCCGATCTCCACGTACATCACCTGCGTGGTGGCCGGCCCGTACCACTACGTCACGGACACCTACACCCGCGGGGACCTGACGATCCCGCTGGGCGCGATGTGCCGCAAGGGGCTGGCCGAGCACTTCGACGCGGACGACGTCTTCCTCGTCACCAAGCAGGGCTTCGACCTGTTCCACGAGCTCTTCGACTACCCGTACCCCTTCGGCAAGTACGACCAGGCGTTCGTGCCCGAGTACAACCTGGGCGCGATGGAGAACCCGGGGATGGTGACCTTCCGCGAGGAGTACATCTTCCGCGGGAAGGTCACGCAGGCCTCGTACGAGCGGCGCGCGAACGTCATCCTGCACGAGATGGCGCACATGTGGTTCGGCGACCTGGTCACCATGAAGTGGTGGGACGACCTGTGGCTGAAGGAGTCCTTCGCGGACTTCATGGGCTCCTTCGGGCTCGTCGAGGCCACCCGCTTCGACCAGGCGTGGGTCACCTTCGCCAACAGCCGCAAGGCGTGGGCCTACCGGGCCGACCAGTTGCCGTCCACGCACCCGATCACGGCCGACATCCGTGACCTGGAGGACGCCAAGCTGAACTTCGACGGCATCACCTACGCCAAGGGCGCGGCCGTCCTCAAGCAGCTGGTCGCGTACGTGGGCCGGGAGGCGTTCCTGGAGGGCGCGCGGCGCTACTTCGCGGCGCACGCCTACGGGAACACCACGCTGGACGACCTGCTGTCGGTGCTCGGCGAGGTCTCCGGCCGGGACATGGCCGAGTGGTCGCGCGCCTGGCTCCAGACGGCCGGCGTGAACGCGCTGACGCCGGCGCTGACCTGCGACGCGG
This sequence comes from Streptomyces sp. NPDC029836, assembly GCF_055574495.1. Classification (NCBI taxonomy): domain Bacteria; kingdom Bacillati; phylum Actinomycetota; class Actinomycetes; order Kitasatosporales; family Streptomycetaceae; genus Streptomyces; species Streptomyces sp. NPDC029836. The sequence continues at coordinate 811,177 of NZ_JBVHZI010000002.1, forward strand.
GCGGTCGCGTCACGGAGCTGGCGGTGCTCCAGGAGGGCGACGAGCTCCGCCCGCACCGGGTCGCTGTGGGCCTGTACCGGCTGGAGACCGACGGCACCCTGGTCCGCTACGCGCGGGCCGAGGCGGACGTCGCGGGCACCCGTACGGTGGTCGCCGAGCTGGCCGGGTCCGAGCGGCCCGACCTGGTCCTGGTGAACGACGAGGACCTGACCTACTGCAAGATCCGCTTCGACGAGGCGTCCCTGGCCACGCTCCGCTCTCACCTGGGCGGTCTGACGGACCCGCTCGCCCGGGCCCTGTGCTGGTCGGCGCTGTGGAACCTGACCCGCGACGCCCTGATGCCGGCCCGGGACTTCCTCGCGCTGCTGCTCGCGCACGCGGGCCGGGAGACCGACGTGGGCGTCCTGCAGATGCTGCACGTCCAGGCCTTGGGCGCGGTCAGCCGGTACACGACGCCGGAGCTGCGCGAACAGCGCGGCCGGGAACTGGCGGCCGGCGCGCTGCGCGAACTGCGGCTGGCCGAACCGGGCTCGGAGCACCAGCTGACCTGGGCGCGGTTCTTCGCGTCGAGCGCCGCCACCGAGGGCGACCACCAGCTGCTGCTCGGCCTGCTGGACGGGAGCGCGCGGATCGACGGGTTGGAGGTCGACCAGGAGCTGCGCTGGGACTTCCTGCTGCCGCTGACGGCGCACGGCTCGGTGGACGAGGCCGTCCTGGCCGCCGAACTGGTCCGCGACGACACGGCGTCGGGCAAGCAGCACCAGGTGCGCTGCCTGGCGGCGCGGCCGTCGGCGGCGGTCAAGGACCAGGCGTGGGCGGCGACCGTCGAATCGGACGCCCTGTCGAACGCGCTGGTGGAGGCGACGATCTCGGGAATGCAGCAGGCCTCCCAGCGGGACCTGCTGGCGGCCTACGCGGACCGCTACTTCGAGGTGCTCGAACGGGTGTGGGCGGACCGTTCGATCCAGATCGGGATCCACGTGGTGCGGGGCCTGTACCCCTCGCTCCAGGACTCGCCGGCCACGGTCGCGGCGACCGACGCCTGGCTGACGGCCCACCCGGACGCGGCGCCGGCGCTGCGGCGGCTGGTGCTGGAGTCCCGCGACGACCTGGCCCGGGCCCTGCGCGCCCAGGCCTGCGACGCGGCGGCCGGCTGACGGCAGGCGGTAGGCGGCCACCGGTGGGCGGGGGCGGGGGCGGACTCGGGTCCGTCCCCGCCCCCGCCCGCTGTCCGCCGTCCGCTCGCCTGGGGCCCGTTTCCCGCCCGCTTCCCCGCCGACCACGGCATCAGTATGGTCATACGACGGATATCGACCGGCGGGGTCCCTTTCGGCAGTCGAACGCCCGTACTTTAGCCCTGGCTTGTCCCGATTTGCCGACGAGCGTGTAACAGGCGTTAGCAAGGCCATGGCCTGAGGGAATCACCGCGTCATGAACCAGAACGCACCCCTCCCCCTCGCCCACCTCACCACCGGCCGCCCGCGCGTGCTGACCCTCGCCCAGCTCCGCGAGCACGGCGTCAGCGCCTCCGACGCGGCGGGGCGACCCTGGCAGCAGGTGCTGCCCGGGGTGTTCCTGCTCCACGCCGGTCCCGCGACGAGCGAGGAGCGGCTGCACGCGGCCCTGCTGTACGCCGGCCGCCGGGGCGGCGCCGAGGTCATGATCACCGGACTGGCGGCCCTCGCGCTGTACCGGTTCACCTCCACCCCCGCCCTGCTGGGGCTCTCCCACATCGACGTCCTCGTGACCAACACCCGCCGGCTGCGGTCCACCGGTGACGTGCGGATCATCCGTACGCACACCCCGCCGCGCTCCGTGGAGGTCACCGGGCTGCCGGTGGCTCCGGTGGCCCGGGCCGTGGCCGACGCCGTCGCGCAGCTGTCCGACGCCACGACCGTACGCCGCCTGTTGAGCGAGGCCGTCCGCGCCGGACACTGCGAACCGGCGGCCGTCGTGCGCGAGCTGACGGTGGCCCAGCTGCTGAACCGGCCGCACGTGGTGGACGCCGTGGAAGCGCTGCTGGCCGAGGGCCGGGCCGTCGCGGAGGACCGGCTGTACCAGCTCGTACGGGGCTACGAGCTGCCGGAGCCCGTCTGGAACGTGGACCTGCGCCTCCCCGGCGGCCCGCACCTGGGCGGGGTCGACGCGTACTGGCCGGAGCAGGCGGTCGCCATCGAGATCGACACCCGCGCCCCGCGCCAACACGAGGACGAGGACTGGTCGGAGGGCGTCCGCAAGCGCGAGGCGTTGGAGCGCCTCGGGGTGACCGTGCTGCACCTGACCCCGCGCAAGCTGCGGGACTGGCCCGAGCAGCAGGCCGCCGTCGTCCGCACCGCCCTGACGGCCGCCGATGACCGCGAGCCCGCGGCCTACCTGGTGGTGCTCCCGCGGTGAGCCGCCGGCCGCGCGAGCGGCGGATTGGCCGGGGAGTACTCCGGGGCGCTCCAGCGCAGCCGTCCCGGGTGCACGCCCTCCACCACCGACTCCACCGTGAACCGCACGGCCCGCGCCCCGTCCGGCCCGAAGCCGGTCCGGGCCCGCCCGCTCAGCTGGAGCACGCCGCCGCCCTCCCAGTCGGGCAGCAGCAGCCCGGCCCGTCCGTCGGCCGCCAGGTTCCCCAGGGTGAGGAACATGGCGTTGCCCGGATAGTCCGGCCAGCTCAGCTCGGTCGCCGAGAGCACGTCCACGAAGCCCGGGAACCCGCCCCGGTGGCTGGCGTCGGCCCCGTCCGGCGACGCGGTGGCCACGAAGAAGGTGTCGGCGGCGCGGACCGTCGCCCGCTGGTCGGGAGTGAGCGCCGTACCGCGCCGGACGATCCCGGCCCCCTCCGCCACCAGCTCCAGCGGTCGGCGCTTCTGCAGGTACTTCGGGCAGTTCGCGAAGACCCGGTCCGCCTCGACCGCGAAGCCGCCGGGCACCGGCGTGACCGTGCCGCCCAGTCGCATCCGGCGCCTGGTCCGGGGGTCGAGGGCGATGGTGCCGACCGGGGTGCCGGCCGCGGCCAACGCCCCCTCCAGCGGATCGCCCTGCGGCAGCCCCCCGGTCACCACGATCCGGGCCCGCCCGGTGGCTCGTACGAAACCCGGCGCGCCGGTGAGCAGCGAGGCCCACATCCGGCCGTCGGTGTCGGCGGCTCCGACGACGAGGTGCGGCTGCTCGGCGAGGAAGGCCGCGGCCACGTCCCTGATCTCCGTGCCGATCGAGCGGCCGACGTGATCGGCCAGGTCGCGCACGCCGACCCGTTCCTGCACGGCCAGCGAGCCCCAGTGGTACGTCATGACGGTGCTCCTCTTCCTGCGCGCTGTTGCCCCGGAACCGGGGTGGCCTAGAAGAACCCGCAGGTGGGAGCGGATTCCGTGGGGGCGGGCGCCCCTTCCGCGCCCGTGGGTACGGAGATCTCCAGGCGGGTGCCGTCGGGGTCGTGGAAGAAGATCCCGCCGGAGGCCGCGCCCTCGGCGTGGGCGACGACGCCCTCGTGGGCGAAGGTGACGCCCAGCCCGCGCAGCCGCTCCTCGTACGCCCGGACCTCCTCGATGCCGGCGGCGGTGAACGCCAGGTGGTGCAGTCCGGCGGTGGTCGGCAGGTAGCCGTCCTCGGCCTGCTGCCAGAGCGTGAGGACCAGTTCGCCGTCCCGACCGAGGAAGGCGAAGCGGCGGCCCTCCTCCTTGCCCTCGCCGAGCGGGGCGAAGTCCAGCGCGTCGCGGTAGAAGGCCAGCGAGCGGTCGAGGTCGGTGACGTTCAGGCCGATGTGGCCGGTGCGGAGCGTGCCGAGGGCGGCGGCGGAGGCGGTGGTCATGGTGGGTCCCTTCCCGGAGGAATGCCGGATTTGCCGAGGTGCTCTAACCTTCTAGTGTGATATTAACGGTTAGGACGCCGAGGGTCAACCGGTCACGTAGTCTTGAGCGGTTAGCGACGCGAGGAGGCGGCATGACGGCACAGGTGACGGACCGGCGTCCGCTGACCGGGGAACCGGTCGCCCTCGACCTGCTGAACACGCGCTGGGTCGTCGACGGCGAACCCTTCGACCTCTTCGCCGGGGCCTTCGGGCTGACCCGCGTCGAAGGCCTCGCGCTCTGGCTGGAGAGCGTCGGCCTCGCCGACCGGTTCCGGGCCGACGCCGCGTCGCTCGTCCACCTGCTGACCGCGCGCGAGTCGCTGGCCCGCGCCGTCGCGGACCCGGCCGACGAGGGGGCGCGCGCACTGGTCGACGCCGTCCTGGAACACGGCCGGATCCGGGCCACCCTGACGTCCGAAGGGCCGGGCGAGCGGGCCGAGTTCGCCGATCCCGCCTGGGGTCCCGCCTGGATCGCCGCCCGGAACTACCTGGACCTGTTGGTCGCCGGACCGGACCGGATCCGCAAGTGCGCCGCCGAGTCCTGCGTCCTGCACTTCCACGACATCTCGCGCAACGGCACCCGGCGCTGGTGCTCGATGGCGGCCTGCGGGAACCGCGCGAAGGCCTCGCGTCATTACGCGCGCACGCGCGTGCGCTGAGCGATCGGAATCTGTCACACCCGACGCGAGACGGAAGCCCGCTCCGGCCATGCCGCGAGCCGGAAAAGTCTACAAATCCACTCGCAGACACCTATGAATTGCCCTGACCTGCCCGACCTTGCGCCCTCTGGCGGATGCTGCGCGGTGGCGAGAGTCCGCCATGTCAGGTCTCGGTCAATGACAACACTCCCCAAACAGCAGTCACTTCGGCAAAGCTGACCGGTCATCCGGCACCGAAATCCGGACCGTATCTTTCACTTAGCCAGGGATGCTGATGACCCTCGACTCCCCCAGCTCCACCAACGGGGCCATACCGGGCACCCGGCGCGTAGCCCGCGTCGCCGCGGCCGCGGGCCTGGTGGCCGCCCTCTGCGCCACCGGCGCCATGCCCGCCTTCGCGGTGGGCACCGCCGCCGGCCCCGTGCCGGGTCCGGCCACCGCGCCGGTCAAGTCCGCCGACCAGAAGCTCGGTTCGGCCGACGCCGAACTGCTCCAGGAGGCCACGGCCAAGGGTGACGCCACCGTCACGGTCATGGTCGCGACGGCCCCCGGCCGGACCAAGCAGGTCGCCGACCAGCTGGGCGCCGTCCAGGGCGCCTCGGTGGGCCGGACGTACGACAAGCTCGGTTACGTCCGCGCCACCCTGCCGACCGGCAAGGCCGACGCGGCGCTGAAGGCCGCCGGCAAGCTGGACTCCGTCCACGGCATCGACCTGCGGCACGAGATCCAGCGTCCGGACCCCCGTCCGGACGCCGACCGGGAGACCGGCACGGTCAAGAAGACATCGGCCGAGACGTACGCGGCGCCGGACAAGAACACCCCGGCGAAGAACCCGTACAACCCCTCGTTCGAGACCGGGTCGGTGGACTTCGTCAAGAACAACCCGCAGGCCGACGGCCGCGGCGTGACCATCGGCATCATGGACTCGGGCGTCGACGTCGGTCACCCGGCCCTGCAGAAGACCACCACCGGCGAGCGCAAGATCGTCGACTGGGTGACGGCGACCGACCCGATCACGGACAACGACGGGACCTGGCGCGCCCAGATCACCCCGGTCACGGCCGCGGGCGGCACCTTCAGCGCGGGCGGGCAGAGCTGGAAGGCCCCGGAGGGCAACTTCCAGTGGAGCCGTTTCAGCGAGTCGATCACCGCCACCGGTGACATGAAGGGCGACGTCAACCGGGACGGGGACACCACCGACCGGTTCGGCCTGCTCTACGACGTCGCCGCCGGCACCGTCCGCGTCGACACCGACCAGGACGGCGACTTCACCAACAACGAGCCGATGAAGCCGTACAAGGACGGCAGCCAGATCGGCTGGTTCGGGACGGACAACCCGGCGACCGAGGTCGCCGAGCGCATCCCGTTCGTGATCGAGATCCGCAAGGACGTCCCGATGGACCCGCTGGGCGGTGACTGGGTCGGCAAGAAGGCCGACTTCGTCAACGTCGGCATCATCGAGTCCGAGCACGGCACGCACGTCGCGGGCATCACCGCCGCCAACGGCCTCTTCGGCGGCCAGATGAACGGCCAGGCCCCCGGCGCCAAGCTCGTCTCCTCGCGCGCCTGCTCCTGGTCCGGCGGCTGCACCAACGTCGCGCTGACCGAGGGCATGATCGACCTCGTCGTCAACCGCGGCGTCGACATCGTCAACATGTCGATCGGTGGCCTGCCGGCGCTCAACGACGGCAACAACGCCCGTTCCGAGCTCTACAAGAACCTCATCGACACCTACGGGGTCCAGCTCGTCATCTCGGCGGGCAACGAGGGTCCCGGCGTCAACACCATCGGTGACCCCGGACTGGCCGACAAGGTCATCTCCGTGGGTGCCGCGGTCTCCAAGGAGACCTGGGCCGCCAACTACGGCTCCGGCGTGAGCAAGCAGTACAACATGTTCCCGTTCTCCTCCCGCGGTCCGCGTGAGGACGGCGGCTTCACGCCGACCATCACCGCCCCCGGCTCGGCCATCAACACCATCCAGACCTGGCTGCCCGGCGCGCCCGTGAAGGAGGCCGGCTACAACCTCCCGGCCGGTTACGGCATGCTCCAGGGCACCTCGATGTCCTCGCCGCAGGCGGCGGGCGCCGGCGCCCTGCTGATCTCGGCCGCGAAGCAGAACAACATCGCGCTGAAGCCGGCGAACCTGCGGGTCGCGCTGACCAGCACCGCCAAGAAGATCGCCGACGTCCCGGCGCACGCCCAGGGCGCGGGCCTGCTCGACGTGAACGCCGCGTGGGAGTCAATCCAGCGCGACGCGAAGGCCGAGGAGTTCACGGTCAAGGCCCCGGTCGACACCGCGATCGACCAGTTCCTGAAGACCCCCGGCTTCGGCACCGGCGTCTACGACCGCGAGGGCGGTCTGAAGGTCGGCCAGAAGAAGGTCTACAACGTCGTCGTCACGCGCACCACCGGCGTGAAGTACGGCACCCGGCACAACCTCAGCTGGCGCAACGACGACGGTAGCTTCAAGGTCATCGGCGGCTACGACTACGTCACGCTGCCGCTGAACAAGCCCGTCACCATCAAGGTCGAGGCCAACGTCAAGTCGGCCGGCGTCCACAGCGGCATCCTGCAGCTCGACGACCCGACCACCGAGGGCATCGACAAGCAGGTCCTGGCGACGGTCGTCGCGGCCGCCCCTCTGGCCAAGCCGACCTTCACCCTGTCGGACACCTCGTCCGTGCAGCGCAACAGCCACAAGTCGTACTTCGTGACGGTCCCCCCGGGCACCAAGACCCTTGAGGTCGCCCTGGGCGGTCTGAAGCCCGACAGCCAGACCCGCTTCATCTCGATCCACCCGTACGGTCTGGGCGTCGAGGACAGCGCGACCACCCAGTGCTACCCGAACTACGACAACCCGGCGAACACCTGCCGCCCCGACCTGCGCTCGTACGCCGAGCCGACCCCGGGCGTCTGGGAGATCGAGGTCGAGTCGCGTCGTACGTCGCCGCTGCTCGACAACCCGTACAAGCTGGACGTGTCCGTCCTCGGCGCGGCCTTCGACCCGGCGGTCAAGGTCCTTCCCGAGGTCAAGCAGGGCACCCCGGCGCCGGTCCAGTGGACCGTGAAGAACGAGGCCGCAGCGATCGCCGGCGGCAAGCTCCTGGGTGGTCCGCTCGGTTCCGCGAAGGTCGCCAAGCCGACCATCGCCGCCGGTGAGACCCAGACCACCGAGGTCACCATCGGCGAGGGCGTCTCCCGCCTCGACGTCGCCATCGGCAAGACGTCCGACACGGGCGCCGACCTGGACCTGGAGGTCTACAAGGACGGCGTCAAGGTCGGCACGGCCGCCGACGGCGACTCCGAGGAGGCCGTGAGCCTGGTCAAGCCGGCCGCGGGCACCTACAGCGTCAAGGTGATCGGCTACGCGATCCCGGCCGGCACCACCACGTACGACTACCGCGACGTGTTCTTCTCGGCCGGTCTGGGCTCCGTCCAGGTCGACGAGGCCGCCACGGTGACCCTCGCCTCCGGCGCCTCGGCGCAGGTCTCGGCGAACGTCCTGGTCAACAGCGCGGCCCCTGAGGGCCGTCAGTTCTTCGGCCAGGTCCAGCTGCTCAACGCCCGCGGCACCGCCGCCGGCACCGGCAGCGTCCAGATCGACAAGGTCCTCCCGTAACCCGGTAGGACCCGCACGAACCGGAGGGGCGGCGCTCACCACGAGCACCGCTCCTCCGGGCTTTCCGGAGCCCGGGCGGAAGGCGGGGGCGGACCCGGTGGGCGCGGGAGCCGCGGGTGCCGGCGATCACGTCGTGGGTGGTCTTCCTCACGTGCCCGGACCGGGTCCGGGCGCCCGCCCCCTCACCGGGCCCGGCGACACGCCCGTCCCGCGCGCGTCGCGGGGGTCCGCGTCCGGGACGCCGTCCGTCCCTCGGACAATGGATTGGACAAGGCTCGTGGGGTCGAACGCATGATGGCTCCACGCGCGCCCGCGTCGTACCAACGCAGAGGAGTCACCGTGAGGGTCGGAATCGTCGGAGCCACCGGACAGGTCGGCGCAGTGATGCGCGCAATCCTCGCCGAGCGGAAGTTCCCGCTGGACGAGCTGCGGCTGTTCGCCTCGGCCCGCTCGGCCGGCTCGACCCTGGAGTGGGAGGGCCGGGAGATCACCGTCGAGGACGCCTCCACGGCCGACTACTCCGGTCTGGACATCGTGCTCTTCTCCGCGGGCGGCGCCACCTCCAAGGCCCTCGCCGAGAAGGTCGCGGGCCAGGGCGCCGTGGTGATCGACAACTCGTCCGCGTGGCGCAAGGACCCCGAGGTCCCGCTCGTGGTCTCCGAGGTCAACCCGCACGCGATCAAGAACCGCCCCAAGGGCATCATCGCGAACCCGAACTGCACCACCATGGCCGCGATGCCGGTGCTGCGCCCCCTCCACGAGGAGGCCGGCCTGACCGCGCTGATCGCCACCACCTACCAGGCCGTCTCCGGCTCGGGCGTGGCCGGTGTCGCCGAGCTCGACGGCCAGGTCAAGGCCGTGGTCGAGGGCGCGGCCGCCCTGGTCCACGACGGCGGGGCCGTCGACTTCCCGGAGCCGGGCGTCTACAAGCGTCCGATCGCCTTCAACGTGCTCCCCCTGGCGGGCTCGATCGTCGACGACGGCTCCTTCGAGACCGACGAGGAGCAGAAGCTCCGCAACGAGTCCCGCAAGATCCTGGAGATCCCGGAGCTCAAGGTCTCCGGCACCTGCGTGCGCGTTCCCGTCTTCTCGGGCCACTCGCTCCAGGTCAACGTCCGCTTCGAGCGCCCGCTCGGCGTCGAGCGCGCCTACGAGCTGCTCAAGGACGCCCCGGGCGTCGAGCTGTCCGAGATCCCGACGCCGCTCCAGGCCGCCGGCAAGGACGCCTCGTACGTGGGCCGCATCCGCGTGGACGAGACCGTCGACAACGGCCTCGCGCTGTTCCTGTCGAACGACAACCTGCGCAAGGGCGCGGCGCTGAACGCGGTGCAGATCGCCGAGCTCGTCGCCGAGGAGCTCCGCCAGGGCTGACCCGGTCCTCCGGGCGCGTGAGGGGCGGGTGCCGTACGGCGCCCGCCCCTCCCCCGTTTCACGGCCGCCGCACCTCGTAGAGGAAGCAGCCGTACTCCACCGCCCGGACGTGCACGAGGGCGACCTCCGGGTCGGTGAAGGCCTCGGCGAGCGCCCGCCCGACGACCGCGTCGGGCTCCTCGCCGAGTTCCAGCGCGCGGCCGCCGAGGATCCGGCCGGCCGCGTCGTAGCGCCGGGCGACGCGCAGCGCGCCCGGGGTCCCGAAGGGCAGGCCGTCTCCCCCGGCCGGGCCGGCGCAGGGTTCGGCGTGCACGAACACGGGCCCCTGCTCGTCGTACGCCCCCGGATCGGCGCCGACGCCGGCCGCCCAGCGGCGCAGCGGCGCGTAGCAGACCAGGGCGATGCGCTCGCCGGCCCGGCTGCGGCGCAGGCAGCAGCGCAGCGGGGCGCCGCCCTCCGGGTCCGCGTACGGGAGGCAGGGCCGGCCCGCGTCGTCGCGCAGGCGCAGTTCGGCGAGGGCGGCGGGGTCGACGGCGCGGGCGGTGAGGGGTGCGGTGGAGGAGGTCATGGCGGCGATCGTGGCGCTGCCGGCCGGCCGGCGCCGGCGGGAATCGGACCTCGCGTTCGCCCGCGGGATACTCCGGCGCGGTCGCCCGGACCTCGTGGAAGGATGGCGGGGCTACGTCACCATCAAAGGAGATGACCGCGTGCCTGGCACGAATCTCACCCGTGAAGAGGCTCAGCAGCGCGCGGCGCTGCTCACCGTCGACTCGTACGAGGTCGAACTCGACCTCAGCGGTGCGCAGGAGGGCGGTACCTACCCGTCCGTCACCACCGTGCGCTTCCGGTCGGCCGAGGCCGGCGCCGAGACCTTCATCGACCTCGTCGCGCCCGCCGTGCACGAGGTCGTCCTGAACGGCAAGTCGCTGGACGTGGCCGCCGTCTTCCGGGATTCCCGGATCGCGCTGCACCACCTCGCCGCCGGGGACAACGAGCTGCGCGTCGTCGCCGACTGCGCCTACACCAACACCGGGGAGGGCCTGCACCGCTTCGTCGACCCGGTCGACCAGCAGGCCTACCTGTACACCCAGTTCGAGGTGCCGGACGCGCGGCGCGTGTTCGCCAGCTTCGAGCAGCCCGATCTGAAGGCCACGTTCCAGTTCACCGTGACGGCCCCCGAGGGCTGGACGGTCATCTCGAACTCCCCGACGCCGGACGCCGCCGACGTCAAGGACCGGGTGTGGGCCTTCGAGCCGACCCCGCGGATCTCCTCGTACATCACCGCGCTGATCGTGGGCCCGTACCACGCGGTGCACAGCTCGTACGAGGGCAAGGACGGCCAGTCCGTGCCGCTCGGCATCTACTGCCGTCCCTCGCTCGCCGAGTTCCTCGACGCGGACGAGATCTTCGACGTGACCCGGCAGGGCTTCGACTGGTTCCAGGAGAAGTTCGCCTACGACTACCCGTTCGCGAAGTACGACCAGCTCTTCGTGCCGGAGTTCAACGCGGGCGCCATGGAGAACGCGGGCGCGGTCACCATCCGCGACCAGTACGTCTTCCGCTCGAAGGTGACGGACGCGGCGTACGAGGTGCGCGCGGAGACGATCCTGCACGAGCTCGCCCACATGTGGTTCGGCGACCTCGTCACCATGGAGTGGTGGAACGACCTGTGGCTGAACGAGTCGTTCGCCACCTACACCTCGATCGCCTGCCAGGCGGACGCCGAGGGCTCGAAGTGGCCGCACGCGTGGACCACGTTCGCCAACTCCATGAAGACGTGGGCGTACCGGCAGGACCAGCTGCCGTCGACGCACCCGATCATGGCGGACATCCGTGACCTGGACGACGTCCTGGTCAACTTCGACGGCATCACGTACGCCAAGGGCGCCTCGGTGCTCAAGCAGCTCGTCGCGTACGTCGGCAAGGACGCCTTCTTCCAGGGCGTGCAGGCCTACTTCAAGGCGCACGCCTTCGGCAACACCCGGCTGTCGGACCTGCTGGGCGCCCTGGAGGAGACCTCGGGCCGCGACCTGACGGCCTGGTCGACGGCGTGGCTGGAGACGGCCGGCATCAACGTCCTGCGTCCGGAGGTCGAGACGGACGCGCAGGGCGTCATCACCGCCTTCGCGATCCGCCAGGAGGCCCCGGCGCTCCCCGCGGGCGCGAAGGGCGAGCCGGTGCTGCGTCCGCACCGCATCGCGGTCGGCCTGTACGACCTGAGCGACGGCGCGCTCGTGCGCACGGACCGGATCGAGCTGGACATCGACGGCGCCCTCACGGCGGTGCCGGAGCTGGTGGGCCGGGCCCGTCCGGCGGTCGTGCTGCTCAACGACGACGACCTGTCGTACGCGAAGGTCCGCCTGGACGAGGTGTCCCTCGCCAACGTGACCGCCTACCTGGGCGACTTCACGGAGTCGCTGCCGCGCGCCCTGTGCTGGGCCTCCGCCTGGGACATGACCCGCGACGGCGAACTCGCGGCCCGCGACTACGTCGCGCTGGTGCTGTCGGGCATCGGCAAGGAGTCGGACATCGGCGTCGTGCAGTCGCTGCACCGCCAGGTGAAGCTGGCCGTCGAGCTGTACGCCGACCCGGCCTGGCGCGAGCAGGGCCTCGCCATCTGGACGGAGGCCACGCTGGAGCACCTGCGCGGCGCCGAGCCGGGCGGCGATCACCAGCTGGCCTGGGCCCGCGCCTTCGCGGCGACGGCCCGCACCGAGGGGCAGCTGACCTACCTGGCGGCGCTGCTGGACGGTGCGGCCGAGCTCGAAGGCCTGGTCGTGGACACCGAGCTGCGCTGGGCGTTCCTGGAGCGCCTGGTGGCGACCGGCGTCGTCGGGGAGGCGGCGATCGACGCCGAGCTGACCCGGGACGCGACGGCCGCGGGCGAGCGCCACGCGGCGACCGCGCGGGCCGCGCGCCCGACGGCGGAGGCCAAGGCCGCCGCGTGGGCCTCGGTGGTGGAGTCCGGCGACCTGCCGAACGCGGTGCAGGAGGCCGTGATCGGCGGCTTCGTCCAGACCGACCAGCGCGAGCTGCTCGCCCCGTACACGGCGAAGTACTTCGCCGCGGTCAAGGAGGTCTGGGACACCCGCAGCCACGAGATCGCCCAGCAGATCGCGGTGGGCCTGTACCCGTCGCTCCAGGTCTCGCAGGAGACCCTGGACGCCACGGACGCCTGGCTGGCGTCGGCCGAGCCGAACGCGGGCCTGCGCCGGCTGGTGTCGGAGTCCCGGTCGGGCGTCGAGCGCGCCCTGAAGGCCCAGGAGGCCGACGCGGCGGCCGCCGCCGCCGCCGTCTGATCCGGTCCCCGACCGGCCCCGGCCCCCGCCCCGGTCATGGGGCGGGGGCCGGGTCGCGTCCGGCCCCGGTGCGGCGGAGCGTGGCCGCGGTCTCCCGGAGGGCCGCCAGGACGCGGGACACCGCGGGCGCCGATTCGGAGCCCCGGCGCAGTGCGGCGATGACGTGCCGGGCGGGCCGGTCGTGGGCCAGGACTCGTACGGTGGCCCCCGCGGCCCGGCCGGTGACCATGCGCGGGACGAGCGCCACGCCCATGCCGGCCTCCACCATGGCCAGGATCGCGGTCCAGCCGGAGGCCGAGTGGGCCTGCTCGGGGACGAACCCGGCGGCCTCACAGGCGTTGCGGGTGATCTCCGACCAGGGGCCGCTGCCCCCGTAGATCCAGCGCTCCCCGGACAGGTCGGCCAGGCGCAGCGCGGACGCCGCCGTCAGCGGGTGGCCGGGCGGCAGGGCCACGTCGAGGGGGTCCTCCAACAGCGTGATCCGGCTGAAGCGGGGGTCGCGGGCGCCGGGCGCGTGCGCGGCCAGCGACAGGGCGAGGTCCACGGCCCCGGCGGTCAGCAGCTCGTACGACTCGGCGGCCTCGGTCTCGCGGACCCGTACCTCCACGCCCGGATGGGTGCGCCGCAGGGCGGCGACGGCGGGGACGACCAGGACGGGCACGGCGGTGGAGAAGGCTCCGATCCGTACCTCGCCGGCCTCCCCGGACAGGTACCCGGCGAGTTCGGCGTCGGCGCGTTCCAGTTGCGCGAAGACGGCCTCGGTGTGCCGCAGGACCAAGTGGGCGGCGTCGGTGAGCCGGACCCGCCGGCCCTGGGCCTCCAGCAGCGGGACCCCGAGCTGCCGGGCCAGGTTGGTCAACTGCTGCGAGACGGCCGACGGCGTCATGTGCAGCCCCTCGGCCGTCGCGGTCACGGTGCCCCGGTCGGCCAGGGTCCGCAGAATCCGCAGCTTCTTGATGTCCCACTCGGTCATGGGACCGAACCTACCGGCGGGCACCCAGTCCCACGCCGCCCAGGATCAGCGCCATGCACAGCAGTTGCGCGGGGCCGGTGTGTTCCCCGAGGAGCAGGAAGCCGAGTCCGGCGACGCACACGGGCTGGAGGTAGTAGACGACGCCCGCCCGGGCCGCGCCGATCACCGAGACGGCCTTGTTCCAGGCGAAGAAGGCGACGGCGGAGGAGAGGACGCCGACGTACAGCAGTTGCCCGGCCGAGCCGGGGGTGACCTCGAAGCCGCCCTGGACGGCGAGGGAGACGGCGTAGGCGGGGGCCAGCATCAGCGCGCCGAGGACGAAGGTGGCGAACAGGAAGGCGAGTTGGCCGATCTCGGCGGGCTTGCGCTTGAGCAGGGCGCTGTAGGTGGCGAAGGACAGGGCGGCGCCGAACATCCACAGGTCACCGGCGCCGAAGTCGAAGCCGATCGAGCCGTCGCCGACGAGGAGCAGGACGCCGAACGCGGCGAGCAGCAGGCCGAAGGTGCGTCGGGCACCGAGCCGTTCGCCGCCGAGGCGGGAGTAGAGGGCCATGATGACGGGCGAGGCCGCCATGATCATGCCCATGTTGGAGGCGGAGGTGGTCAGTCCGGCCTGGTGGACGAGGGTGTTGTAGAGGGTGACGCCGAAGAGGGTGGCGAGGCTGACGTAGCCGAGGTGCCGGCGCAGCAGGGCCCGCTGTCGCCAGGCCTGCCGGGCGGCGAACGGGGCGACCGCGACGGCGGCGATGATCCAGCGCCAGAAGACGGCCTGGACGGGCGGGACGGTGTCGGCCATGCCCCGGGTGGCGACGAAGCTGCCGGACCAGACGACCGTCGCGACCAGGGCGAGGAGCAGGCCGATGCCGGCGGCGCCCTTGCCCGCCGGGGCGCCGGGGCGCTGCGGCGCCTGCTCGGCCTGCTCGGCGGCGTGCTCGCCTGCCTGCTCGGTCTGCTGCGGCGCCTGCGGCGTCCGCTCCGCCGGTTGCGCCTGTCGGCCGGTGCGGACCTGGTCCGTGACGGTCACGTGTGGTCTCCCCCTCGGGGTTCTGGGTCGGTTGGATCGTGGACCTACCGTCGCACCTCCGCATTGCCCAGGTCCATCGAAACATTTCGATCGATGTCTTCAGAAGAACTGAACGTTTCCTTCGGAGCCCGGGGCCTGCGCCCCGGCAACTGCCCGATGACGGTGGCACCGAAGGCGATGGCCATGCCGGCCAGCTGTACGGGCGAGAGGCCTTGGCCGAGCGCGGCCCAGCCGATGACGGCGGCGGTGAGCGGGGACAGCGGGCCGAGCAGGGTGACGGAGGTGGCGCTGAGCCGGCCGATGCCGCGGAACCACAGCCAGTAGGCGATGCCCGTGTTGATCAGCATCATGTAGCCGTAGCCGAGGAAGGCCTTGCCGTCGAGGGCGGGCGGCGCCCCCTCGATCAGGGCGGCGATCGGGATGATGACCAACCCGCCGGCGGTGAGCTGCCAACCGGTCATGGCCAGCGGGCCCACGCCCTCGGGCCGCCCCCAGCGCTTGGTCATCACGGTGCCGGCGCCCATGGAGGCGGAGGAGACCACGCCGGCGATGACGCCGATCAGGTCGAGCTCGGCCTCGGCGGTCAGCACCACCATGCTCACGCCGAACGCGGCGGCGACGGCGGCGAGGACGGTCCGCGGCCGGGCCCGCTCGCCGAGCAGCAGGGCGGCGAGTCCGACGACGAACAGCGGGCCGGCGGAACCCAGTACGGCGGCGACACCGCCGGGCAGCCGGTAGGCGGAGAGGAAGAGCAGCGGGAAGAAGGCGCCGATGTTGAGCGTGCCGAGGACGGCGGACTTCCACCACCACTCGCCCTTGGGCAGGGTCCGGGAGAGGGCGATGAGGAGCAGCCCGGCGGGCAGGGCCCGCATGGCCCCGGTGAACAGGGGCCGGTCGGGGGGCAGGAGTTCGCTGGCGACGAAGTACGTCGATCCCCAGGAGATGGGGGCCAGAGCGGTCAGGAGCGTGGTGGTCAGGTGGTTCACGGGGACTCCTCGTACGGGTGAGGAAACATGGGCACCTTCATCACGACGCCTCCCCCAAGTAGGTCACTTGAAAGTAGCTTAGCACTAAGCCACTTTCCGTCAAGCAACTTTCTTGCGAACGAGGAAGCGGAACCGGATACTGCGGATATGACCGAGGCCAACAAGGACGCCGTCGACGCCATCGCCGCCCAGTGGTACGCGGTACGCCCCGACCTGGACACGGCCCCCATGGCCGTCTTCGGGCGGATGTACCGGATCACCAAGGCCATGGGCGACGCGATGGAACGGACCTACAACCGCTACGGGATCTCCCGCGGGGAGTTCGACGTCGTCGCCACGCTGCGCCGCTCCGGCGCCCCGTACACGCTCTCGCCGCGCCAGCTGTCGGCCACGCTGATGCTCACGACGGGCGGAATGACCGGACGCCTGGACAAGCTGGAGAAGGCCGGGCTGCTCGGCCGCAGCCCCGATCCGCACGACCGGCGGGGGCTCCAGGTCACGATCAGCGACCGCGGACTGGCCCTGATCGACGAGGCCGTCACCGCCGGCCTGGAGGTCCAGCGCGCCGCCCTGGCCGGACTCGACGGCGAAGAGGTCGAGCAGCTGATCGGCCTGCTGCGCAAGCTCATGGCCGACGTGCCGTAGCCCGCCGCCACAGGCGCTCACCGGGCCGCGGCGCCCACCCCGGCACGGCCCGGGACATGCCGGGGCGCCGGAGGTCGCGCCACGGCCGTCCTACGACGGCCGTACGGACCTCCGGCGCCCCGGAAGCATGAGACCTGCCCGGTCGGTCAGGCCTGGGTCTTGCGCGACTTGTCGCCGACCATCACCAGACCCGCGATGACCAGGAACAGCACGATCGGCGCGGCCACGAACAGGCCGAGCGTCTCGGCGATGCTCAGCTTGGGGCCCGGGTCGTCACCGTCGTCGGGGGTCAGCGCGAGGGCGGGAGACGTCATCAGCAGCATCATCAGCGTCGTTCCGGCCGTGACGGCGCCGGCGCGCAGAGCGTTCTTCTTGTCCACGGTGCAAACGTAGCGAACACCTAGAGCGGCCGCGCGCCCGGGGGTGCCGTACGGGTCCCCGCCCCCTCCCGCACCGCGCTCAACAGGGCGTTCGCCCGGGGCGAGGCCGTCAGCTCCTCCAGCGTCAGCGGCCGGCCCGAGGCGTCGGCGACCGGCAGCCTCCAGTTGGGGTACTGGTCCCAGGTGCCCGGCAGGTTCTGCGGCCGCCGGTCCCCCACCGCGTCCGGCAGCCAGACGCCCACCAGCCGGGCGGGCGTGCGCAGCAGGAAGGCGTACAGGGAGCGGACGGCCGCCTCCTCGTGCCCGCTCGTCAGGCCGAGCCGCTCCAGCACCTCCAGCCAACGGGCGGTGTCGGCGGCGTCCTCGGCCTTCTCCACCTCCAGCGGACGGGTCAGCAGGCCCAGCCGGTCCCGCAGTTCGACGTGCTCCCCGGCCAGCTTCGCGGCGGTGGGCGGCAGGTCGTGGGTCGTGACGGTGGCCAGGCAGTCGGCCCGCCACTCCTCGGGCTCCAGCGGCTCCCCGTCGCCCTCCCAGTCCCGTTCGAACCACAGCACCGAGGTGCCGAGGATCCCGCGCCGGGCCAACGCCCGGCGCACCCGGGGCTCCACCGTCCCGAGGTCCTCGCCGACCACCAGGGTGCCCGCCCGGTGCGCCTCCAGCACCAGGACGGCCAGCATCGCCTCGCCGTCGTAGGAGACGTACGTGCCCTCCGCCGGCGGGGCCCCCTGCGGGATCCACCACAGCCGGAACAGGCCCATGACGTGATCGATGCGGACGGCTCCCGCGTACCGGAACAGCCCGCGCAGCAGGGCCCGGAAGGGGGCGTACCCGGTGGCCTCCAGGGCGTCGGGCCGCCACGGCGGCAACCCCCAGTCCTGGCCCCGCGCGTTGAAGGCGTCCGGCGGGGCGCCGACGCTGATGTGCCGGGCGTGGAAGGGGCCCGTACCGGCGTCCGAACCCTCGGGGTGCACGCCGACGGCCAGGTCGTGCACGATGCCGACCGTCATCCCGGCCTCCCGCGCGGCCCGCTGGGCGGCGGTCAGCTGGGTGTCCGTCAGCCAGACCAGCCAGCGGTGGAAGTCGCCCCGCTCCTCGGGGTCCTCCCCGGCGGCGGCGGCGCACCACGCGGCGTGCACGTCGAGGTGGGGTCCCTGCTCCGCGCGGAACTCCCCGTAGCCCGCCTCCCGGGCGGGGCTGCGCGGGACGGTGTACAGCAGCTCCAGGGCGGCGCGCTTGAGGGCCCAGACGGCGTCCCGGTCGATCAGGGCCCCCTTCTCCAGCACCTCCCTGCGCAGCTCCGCGCCGCGACCGGCCAGCTCGGCGAGGGCGTCGCGGTCCGGGCAGTCGGCGTACTCGGGGACGTCCTCGATCCGCAGGTGCACCGGGTCGGGGAAGCGGCGCGAGGACGGCCGGTACGGGGACGGGTCGGTCGGGGTGCCCGGGACGGCCGCGTGCAACGGGTTGACCTGGATGAAATCGGCGCCGTGGGTGCGGGCGGCCCAGCGGGCGAGCTCCGTCAGGTCGCCGAGGTCGCCCATGCCCCAGGAGCGCTCCGAGAGCAGGGAGTACAGCTGGACGAGCAGTCCGTGGGCCCGGGCGGGCGCGGCCGGGGCCCGCTCCGGGGCGACGATCAGGGTGGCCGCGGCCGTGTGCCCGTCGGGCAGGTCGGCGGTGAGGCGGTGCACGCCGAGGGGCAGTTCCGCGGGCTGCCCGGAGGCGAGCCCGCGGGGCGGCTGCCCGCCACCGGCCTCCCAGACGAGGGGCTCGGGCCCCTCCTCCGGGTCGACCCGGATCCGGGCGCCGGCGGGCAGCGCGGTCAACTGCGCCGGGACGGGCTCGCCCTGCCAGAGCACCATCGTCGGGGGCAGCACCCGCCCGGCCCGCTCCCGTTCGTCCTCGTCGGCCATCGCCCGGACGTCCTGCGGGGTGTCCACGGGTACGCCGATCAGGCCGAGGACGGCCCTGACGGTGACCTCGGGCACGGGGACGGTCACGTCCTCGGCCGGCTGGTAGGAGGTGGCGACGCCGTGCAGGGCCGCGAGCCGGTCGAGGTCGTCCATCGGTGTCCTGTCTAGTAGCCCGCGACGATCGTGGCGGGGAGGTGGGGCTCGCTGGTCAGCGGGAGCCCCTCCATGAGCGGGGATTCGCTGGTCAGCGGCGCGCAGGCGGATCCCGTCGGCGGCTGCTCACCGACGAGGGGCCGGTCCTGCGGCCAGCTCGGGGCGGGCAGGTGGGCCAGCGGTGCCCGGGGTTCGGGAGCGGTCGGGTCGGCGGTGTCGGAGGCGGGCGGGCCCGCGGGTTCGGGAACGGCCGGGTCGGGCGCCGCGGGCCGGGCGGAGCGGGAGGCGGGGCGCGGAAGGGGGGCGGGGAGAACGTTGGACTTGGCACGGGCGTTCACGAGAGCACTCCTTTGCGCGGGATCGTCGGACCCACCCGTGCAACACACCGGCGGACACCGCAGCCATACCCAGTCGGCGGCCCCGCATTCCTGGCCGATCCAGGTCAGACCACCCCACGATCACCGCCGCCCCCGGCCGCGGGCGGCCGTACGCCCCCGGCCGCGGGCGACAGTGACCGGGGCGGCGGGGGCGCGGGCAGCGGGCATCCGGACGGCGACGGGTGGTGCTCGGGAGGGGGCGGCAGGAGAAGGGGAGCGGGTGGGGCGGCCGGTGGAGGCGGGCGGCCGGCCCTATGACGCCGCGGCTCCGATGCGTTCCAGCGCGTCGTCGGCGCCGTACGGCTGGAGGTAGGGCATCCACCGCGGGTCCCGGTGGCCCGTGCCGATGATCCGCCAGGCCAGCCCGGACGGCGGGGCGGGCTGGTGGCGCAGCCGCCAGCCCAGCTCCAGCAGGTGCCGGTCGGCCTTGACGTGGTTGCAGCGGCGGCAGGCGGCGACGACGTTGTCCCACCGGTGTTGGCCGCCCCGGCTGCGCGGGATGACGTGGTCGACGCTGGTGGCGACGGCCCCGCAGTACATGCAGCGACCGCCGTCGCGGGCGAAGAGCGCGCGCCGGGTGAGCGGAACGGGCCCCCGGTAGGGGACCCGCACGAAGCGCTTGAGCCGGACCACGCTGGGCGCGGGGACTGCTCTCGTCGCGCTGTGCAGAAAGGCGCCCGATTCTTCCAGGGAGATCGCTTTGTTCTCCAGGACGAGGACGAGCGCGCGTCGGAGCGGTACGACGCCGAGCGGCTCGTACGACGCGTTGAGGACCAGGACGTGCGGCACGGACTGCCTCCTTGTACGCCGGCGGCGCGTGGCTCGCGCCGGGACGATCTGCTTTCCAGTCTCCCCTTACGGCTGGTCGAAGCGCCACCACGCGCCCGTAACGGGTCCGAGGTGTTTTCGACCACACCGCCTTCCTCCCCGGGTGAGTCCCGTCTCTCCCTCGAACACGGCAACGAGGTAGGGCCCGAGCCCCGTTAGTGTGGTTGGTCTGCCCGCACATCCCGTTCCGCGGGCAGACCGCTATGCCTGGAGGTTCCTGCCGTGCCCTCGCCCGCCACCCTGCTCCCGTTGGCAGCGACCACCACCGACGATGCCGCCGAGAGCGTGACCAATGCCGCGAGCTTCATCGAGGAGAACTGGGCCACCTGGCTGAGCATCGGCCTGCGGATCCTGCTGATCGTGGTCATAGCCGCGGCGCTGCGATCGGTGGTCCGCAAGGCGCTGACCAAGCTCATCAGCCGGATGAACAGCAGCGCCGAGGCCGTGGAGGGCACGGCGCTCGGCGGGCTCCTCGTCAACGCGGAGCGGCGCCGGCAGCGGTCGGAGGCCATCGGGTCGGTGCTGCGTTCGGTGGCCTCGTTCCTGATCCTGGGCACGGCCGCGCTGATGGTGCTGGCCGCACTGAAGATCGACCTGGCCCCGCTGCTGGCGAGTGCCGGTGTGGCCGGTGTGGCCATCGGTTTCGGCGCGCGGAACCTGGTGACGGACTTCCTGTCCGGTGTGTTCATGATCATGGAGGACCAGTACGGCGTGGGCGACAAGATCGACGCCGGGGTGGCCTCCGGCGAGGTGATCGAGGTCGGCCTGCGCGTGACGAAGCTGCGCGGCGACAGCGGGGAGATCTGGTACGTCCGCAACGGCGAGATCAAGCGGATCGGCAACCTCAGCCAGGGCTGGGCGACCGCGACCGTGGACGTGCAGGTCAAGCCCTCGGAGAGCCTCACGCACATCCGCGAGGTGGTCCAGGAGGTCGCCGACTCGTTGGCGAAGGAGTCCCCGTGGGACGAGCGCCTGTGGGGTCCGGTGGAGGTGCTGGGGCTGGACGAGGTGCTGCTGGCGTCCATGACGGTGGCGGTCTCGGCGAAGACCATGCCGGGTCAGCAGTTCTCGGTGGAGCGCGAGCTGCGATGGCGCCTCAAGGAGGCCTTCGACGCGGCGGGCATCAAGATCATCGGTGGTCTGCCGCTCGCCGACGAGGCCGAGGAGGCCGTGGACCCGTCCGCCTCCGTCGCCGCGCCGTCCGCCCTGTCGAACCCGACCTCGCCGCAGTCCCTGGCGACCGCCCCGATCCCGCCGCCGTCGGGCTCCGGGTCGCCTCGGATCACCAAGTAGTCCCCTACTTCCCCGTACCTCCCTTACGTCCGGGCTCGCGCCCGTCCCGCTGCCCTGCCGGTCCGTTTCCGGCGGGGCAGCGGCATTGACACGGCTCGGAGCGCAATAGGAAACTTACCTAACAGTTCATCTCGTCGAGGAGAGACCGCGCCATGCCCGCCGCCACGCCCGGAACGCCCAGCCTGCTGCGCGCCATGAACGACCGCGCCGCCCTGGAGCTGCTGCTGACGCACGGCCCGCTGTCCCGGACCCGGATCGGGCAGCTGACCGGGCTGTCCAAGCCGACCGCCTCCCAGCTGCTGGCCCGGTTGGAGAGCGCCGGACTGGTCGTGGCCACCGGCACCGACGGCGGCCGGCCCGGGCCCAGCGCCCAGCTCTACGCCCTCAACGGCCCCGCCGCCCACGTCGGCGGGCTCGACGTCACCCCGGAACGGGTGCTCGCCGCGGTGGCCGACCTGACGGGCACGGTGCGGGGCAGCTTCGAACTTCCCTACACCGAGGGCGCCGACGCCGTCGAGCAGGTCACCCGGGCCCTCGACGGCGCCCTGCGCGCCGCCGGGATCGGGGCGGCCGACCTGCACCGGTTGGTCATCGCCACCCCGGGCGCCTTCGACCCGCAGACCGGCCGGCTGCGCTACGCCAGCCACCTGCCCGGCTGGCACTCCCCCACCCTGCTCGACGAGCTGGCGGCCGTGCTGCCGGTGCCCGTGGAGTACGAGAACGACGTCAACCTCGCCGCGGTCGCCGAACAACGGCTCGGCGCGGCCCGCGGGCACGAGGACTTCGTCCTGCTGTGGAACGAGGAGGGCCTCGGCGCCGCCCTGGTGTTCGGCGGCCGGCTGCACCGCGGCTGGACCGGCGGCGCGGGCGAGGTCGGCTTCCTGCCCGTCTCCGGGCACCCGCTGGTCCGCCAGGTGACCCGGGCCAACACCGGCGGCTACCAGGAGCTGGCCGGCGTGCAGGTGCTGCCCCGGCTCGCCGCCGAACTCGGCGTCGACACCCCGCCGCCGCCCGCGCCGGACGCCCCGCACGGGCCGCAGGTCGCCGTCGGCGTCGCCCTGCTGGAGCGGGCCGCCGCCGCGCCCGACGGGGCGAACCTGGACTTCCTGCGTGCGTACGCCACCGTCCTCGCGACCGGTCTGGCCTCGGTGGTCGCCGTGCTCGACCCGGAGATCGTGGTGCTGTCCGGGGCCGTGATCACCGCGGGCGGCGATCCCCTGCGCACGCTGCTGGAGACCGAGCTGGCGGAGCTGGCGCCCTCCCGGCCCCGGCTCGTGACCGGCGAGGTCCACGAGCGGCCCGTCCTGCGGGGCGCCCTGGAGAGCGCCCTGGCCGCCGCCCGCGAGGAAGTGTTCGACACCTCCCGCTAGAGCGCCCCGCCCCGCCACCGAACCCCGTCCCTCCCCCACGCCCCCGATCCCCTCCTCGGCACCCCGCACCGGAAGTTCCTCCCGCAGAGAGCGAGCCCCGTCATGCCCAGAACCGGACGCCTCACCACGGCCGCGGCCACCCTGGCCGCCATATCCGTACTCGCCACCGCCTGCGCCGGGCAGAGCGGCGCCGGCGCCGCCGACGATCCGAAGGCGGACGTCACCCTCACCTTCTGGCACGGCTGGTCCGCGCCCGCCGAGGTCAAGGCGATCGAGGAGAACATCGCCCGGTTCGAGAAGGCCCACCCGAACATCAAGGTGAAGACCACCGGCAACATGACCGACGACAAGGTCAACCAGGCCCTGCGGGCGGGCGGCGACAAGGCCCCCGACGTGGTCTCCTCCTTCACCACCGACAGCGTCGGGAAGTTCTGCAACTCGGGCGCCTTCGTCGACCTGAACCCCTTCCTCGCGAAGTCCGGGGTCGACAAGGCCGAGGTGTTCCCCAAGACCCTGCTGGAGTACACGCAGTTCAAGGGCAACCAGTGCACGCTGCCGCTGCTGAACGACGCCTACGGCCTCGTCTACAACAAGACCGCCTTCGCCGCCGCCGGCATCACCGAAGCACCGCGCACCTGGAGCGAGTTCACCGCGGTCGCGGAGAAACTGACCGAGCGGAGCGGCGACTCGTACGAACAGGTCGGCCTGATGCCCACCTTCCACGGCTACGAGACCACCCCCATGCGGCTGGCCGCCCAGTGGAGCCCCACGTACTTCGGTCCCGACGGGAAGTCCAACCTGGCCGCCGACCCGGCCTTCGCGAAGATGCTGACCGCCCAGAAGGACCTGGTGGCCAAGCTCGGCGGCTACCAGAAGCTGGAGAGGTTCCGCGCCGGCTTCGGTGACGAGTGGAGCGCCGAGCACCCCTTCCACCGCGGCCAGGTCGCCATGCAGATCGACGGGGAGTGGCGGGCCGCCATGGCGAAGGAGGCCGGGGTTCCGTTCGAAATCGGCACCGCCCCGCTGCCCGTACCGGACGACCAGGCCGCCGACTACGGCAAGGGCTACGTCTCCGGCACGATCATGGGCATCTCCGCGGCGAGCCGGAAGCAGAACGCCGCCTGGGAGCTGGTGCGGTACATGACGACCGACACCGCGGCGGTGGTCGCCTTCGCCAACGCCATCCACAACGTGCCGTCCACGCTCGCCGCCCTGGACTCCCCGGACCTGGAGGTGACCCCCGAGTTCAAGACGTTCATCGACATCGCCCGGCACCCGAAGTCGAACACCACCCCCGCCCAGGCGGACGGCGGCACCTACCAACTGACCTTCCAGGACTTCGCGTACGCGGTGGAGAAGGGCGACGTGCCCGACCTCGCCGCCGGACTGGCGAACACCGACCGGCAGATCGACACGGACATCGCGAAGGCCCAGTAGTCCGATGCCCCGCACCCACGCCCCCGCGGGCCCGCACGCCCGCGCCCTGAAGGCCAGGCACCGCCGCTCCCGACTGCGGACCCTCGCCTTCATGTCCCCCTGGCTGATCGGCTTCTCGGTCTTCTTCGCCTATCCGCTGCTGTCCACCGTCTACTTCTCCTTCACCTCCTACGACGGCTTCCGGCCGCCCGTCTTCAACGGACTGGCCAACTGGAGCTACGTCTTCACGGACTATCCGCTGTTCTGGCCGGCCATGCGCAACACCCTGTGGCTGGTGCTGGTCATGGTGAGCTGCCGGGTCGTCTTCGGTCTCGGCGTCGGCCTGCTCATCACGCG
Organism: Streptomyces sp. NPDC029836; assembly: GCF_055574495.1. NCBI lineage: Bacteria > Bacillati > Actinomycetota > Actinomycetes > Kitasatosporales > Streptomycetaceae > Streptomyces > Streptomyces sp. NPDC029836. The sequence goes on from NZ_JBVHZI010000002.1 coordinate 835,669, forward strand.
GATCAGGACCGGGGCCGGAATCTTCCGGACCCTGTTCTACCTGCCCTACCTGGCCCCACCGGTCGCCGCGACGCTCGCCTTCGTCTTCCTCCTCAACCCCGGCACCGGCCCGGTCAACACCGTGCTGGAGTCGCTCGGACTGCCCGCGCCGGGCTGGTTCACCGACGCCGACTGGTCCAAGCCCGCCCTCACCGCGCTGGCGCTGTGGGGGGTCGGCGACCTGATGGTCATCTTCATGGCCGCGCTGCTCGACGTACCGAAGGAGCAGTACGAGGCCGCCGAGCTCGACGGCGCCGGCGGCTGGGCCCGGTTCCGGCACATCACCCTGCCGAACATCTCGCCGATCATCCTGTTCGCGGTGGTCACCGGGGTCATCCAGGCCATGCAGTACTACACCCAGCCGCTGGTCGCCGGAAAGGCCGCCGCCGGCGTGATCGGCGGCTCGGGGCAGCAGTTCGAGCCGGGCTACCCCGACAAGTCCACGCTGACCCTCCCCCAGGTGGTCTACAACGTCGGCTTCCAACGCTTCGACTACGGCACCGCCTGCGTCGTCGCCCTGGTGCTGTTCGCCCTCTCCATGGCCTTCACCGCGCTCCTCATGCGGCGCCGTGGCGGACTGATCGGAGCCGGCACATGAGCACGTCGAGCCCCCCTCGCCACCTCGTACCCCGCCCGTCGCCGCGCCGCGGGGCGCGTCGCCGGGTCGTCCTGCACTGGGTCGCCGTGCACAGCCTGGGCGTGGCCGCCGCCCTGTTCTTCGTCCTCCCGTTCGTCTTCCTGCTCCTCACCTCCCTGATGAGCGACCAGCAGGCGCTGACCCGCGACCTGTGGCCGCGCACCTGGGAGTGGGGCAACTACGCGACGGTCTGGCACACCCCCGGCTTCCTCACCTGGTGGCGCAACACCCTGCTGTACGCGGGCCTGGGCACCCTGCTGACCTTGCTGTCCTCGGTGCCCGTGGCGTACGCCCTCGCCAAGTTCCGCTTCCGCGGGCGGCGGCTGTCGCTGCTGCTGGTGATCGCCATGATGATGCTGCCGCCGCAGGTGGTGGTCATCCCGATGTACCTGTTCTGGGCGAAGCAGCTGGACCTGTCCGGCACCCTGTGGCCACTGATCATCCCGATGGCCTTCGGCGACGCGTTCTCCATCTTCCTGCTGCGCCAGTTCCTGCTGACCATCCCCGACGAGTACCTGGACGCGGCCCGCGTCGACGGTTGCGGAGAACTGCGCACCCTGCTGCGCGTCGTACTGCCCATGGCCAAGCCGGGCATCGCGGCCGTCGCCCTGTTCCAGTTCTTCGCCGCCTGGAACGACTACTTCGGCCCGCAGATCTACGCCTCCGACAACCCGGCCGCCTGGACCCTCAGTTACGGCCTGGAGTCCTTCAGGGGCGCGCACCACACCAATTGGAACCTCACCATGGCGGCGACCGTGCTCGTCATGGCACCGGTGATCGTCCTCTTCTTCTTCGCCCAGAAGGCGTTCGTCGAAGGCGTCACCCTGACCGGAGTGAAAGGCTGACGACCATGAAACTCGCAGTGGTGGGCGGCGGTTCCACCTACACCCCCGAGCTGATCGACGGCTTCGCCCGGCTGCGCGCCGGCCTGCCCGTCGAGGAACTGGTACTGATCGACCCCGCCACCGAACGGCTGGAGCTGATCGGCGGCCTGGCCCGGCGGATCTTCGCCCGCCAGGGGCACCCGGCCGTCGTGACCACCACCTCCGACCTGGACGCGGGCGTCGCCGGCGCCGACGCGGTGCTGATCCAGCTGCGGATCGGCGGGCAGGCCGCCCGACTCCAGGACGAGACCTGGCCGCTGGAGTGCGGCTGCGTCGGACAGGAGACCACGGGCGCGGGCGGCCTCGCCAAGGCCCTGCGGACCGTCCCGGTGGTCCTGGACATCGCCGAGCGCGTCCGGCGGGCCGCCCCCGACGCCTGGATCATCGACTTCACCAACCCCGTCGGGATCGTCACCCGGGCCCTGCTCGGCGCCGGGCACAAGGCCGTGGGCCTGTGCAACGTCGCCATCGGCTTCCAGCGCAAGTTCGCCAAGCTGCTCGACCTGTCCCCCGCCGAGGTCCACCTCGACCACGTCGGCCTCAACCACCTGACCTGGGAGACCGGGGTGCGCCGCGGCGGGCCCGACGGGGAGGACCTGCTGCCCGGCCTGCTCGCCGCGCACGGCGACGCCGTCGCCGCCGACCTGCGGCTGCCGCGCGCGGTCCTGGACCGGCTCGGGGTGGTGCCCTCGTACTACCTGCGCTACTTCTACTCCCACGACGAGGTGGTCCGGGAGCTGGGCGAGAAGCCCTCGCGGGCCGCGGAGGTCGCCGCGATGGAGAAGGAACTGCTCGACCTGTACGCGGACCCCGCGCTCGACGAGAAGCCCGAACTGCTCGCCAAGCGGGGCGGCGCCTTCTACTCGGAGGCCGCCGTGGACCTCGCCGCCGCCCTGTTGGGCGACGGCGGCAGCCCGATCCAGGTGGTCAACACGCTCAACCGCGGGACCCTGCCGTTCCTCCCGGACGACGCGGTCATCGAGGTGCAGGCCCGGGTGGACCGCTCCGGTCCGGCGCCGCTGGCCGTGCCCCGACCGGATCCCCTGTACGCCGGTTTGATCTCCCACGTGACGGCGTACGAGGACCTCGTGCTGGACGCCGCCCTGCGCGGCGGGCGCGAGCGGGTGTTCAAGGCCCTCCTCGCGCACCCCCTGGTCGGGCAGTTCGACCTCGCCGAAGGGCTGACCGACCGGCTGCTCGCCCACAACAAGGAGCACTTGCCATGGGCGTGACGCCCGCCGGCGCGGCCGTGCTCGCGATCGACGCGGGCAACAGCAAGACCGACGTCGCGCTGATCGACGCCGACGGCGGTGTCCTCGGCACCGGCCGCTCCGGCGGCTTCCAGCCGCCCCGGGTCGGCGTCGAGGGGGCCGTGGACGTGCTCGGGCAGGCCGTCGCGGAGGCTGCGGAGGCCGCCGGACTGCCCCGGCTGCGGCCGGGGGCCCCGTACGCCGCGCAGGTCTCGGCGTGCCTGGCCAACGCGGACCTCCCGGTGGAGGAACGCCGGCTCGCCGACGCGGTCAGCGCGCGCGGCTGGGGCGCGGCCACCGAGGTGCGCAACGACACCTTCGCGATCCTGCGGGCCGGACTGCCCGCGGGGGACGCGCCGCGCGGGGTCGCGGTGGTCTGCGGGGCGGGCATCAACTGCGTCGGCATGCTGCCCGACGGGCGCACCGCGCGGTTCCCGGCCGTCGGAATGATCTCCGGTGACTGGGGCGGCGGGGGCGGCCTCGCCGAGGAGGCCCTGTGGTGGGCCGCGCGCGCCGAGGACGGACGCGGCGGGCCCACGGAGCTGGCGGCCGCGCTGCCGGGGTACTTCGGGCTCGGCTCCATGTACGAGCTGATCGAGGCGCTGCACCTGGGCTCCCTCGCCCGGGGGCGGGTCCACGAGCTGGTGCCGGTGCTGTTCGCGGTGGCCGCGGCGGGCGATCCGGTGGCGGGCGCCCTCGTGGAGCGGCAGGCCGACGAGGTGGTGGCGATGGCGTCGGTGGCACTGGAGCGGCTCGGCCTGCTGACCCAGGACGTACCGGTGCTGCTGGGCGGCAGCGTCCTCGCGGCCGCCCATCCGCAGCTCAACGGCAGGATCGAGGCCCTGCTGGCCCGGCGGGCCCCGCTCGCGCGGGTCGCGGTGGTGGCCGCGCCGCCGGTGCTGGGCGCGGGGCTGTTGGGGCTGGACGCGCTGGGGGCGCCCGCCGGGGCCCACGGGAAGCTCCGTGCCCATTTCGGGTGAACCCGCCCCGGAACGCGGCGGATCAGGAACCGTGGGGGTCCCCGCGACGTATTGACGGTGAAGGGGTGGCCGGGGGCGGCGCGGGGGGCGTCCCCCGGGCCGACCGCGGGTACGGATCACCCAAGATCGAGCACCGGGTGCTGTGGTGGGCCGCCGCTGGGGCCATACTGCTCCGGAACAGAGGGACCGAGGGGGAGGTCACGGTGGCCATCACGACACGCGCGGCCGCGCCCGGGAGCGGTACGTCCGGTGCGCCGCCGCGCCCCGCCGCGGGCCCGCCCGCCCCACCGGGGCGGGGCACCGCCTGGGCGGAGGGCGTCGAGCGGCTGCGCGCCGCCGCGACCACCGAGCCGGGCCGACTGCGGATCATCGGGGCCGTACTGGCCGCGCTGATCGTGCTGTTCGGCGCGGTCGCCGTGTGGGAGGTCTCGGACCGGGTGTCGGCCGCCGAGGCCGTGGTGGGCCGCAGCCAGCCGCTGAGCGCGGACGCGGCGAGCATCTACCGCTCCCTCGCGGACGCGGACACAGCCTCCTCCAGCGGGTTCCTCGCGGGCGCCCAGGAACCCCGGGAGGTCCGCGAGCGCTACGAGAAGGACATCGCCAGTGCCTCCCGGCTGCTGATCAGCGCGGCGGCGAACACCGGCGCCGGCGGGGAGTCCCGTAAGGAAATAGCGCTCCTCGGCGAGCAGTTGCCCCGCTACACCGGCCTGATCGAGCAGGCCCGCGCCAACAACCGGCAGGGCCTGCCGCTGGGCGGGGCCTACCTGCGCCACGCCAACGAACAGATGAGCACGGTCCTGCTGCCCGCCGCGCAGCGGCTGTACGAGGCGGAGACCGGCCGGCTCTACACGGACCACGACGAGGCCCGGTCCTGGCCGCTGGCCGCGACGGGGGCCGGTGTCCTGGCCGTCGGCGTGCTGGCGTGGGCGCAGCGGCGCAACTACCTGCGCACCCACCGGGTCCTCAACCAGGGCCTGTTGGCGGCGACCGCCGCCTCGGTGGTGGTGCTGCTGTGGCTGACGGTCGGGCAGAGCGTGGCCCGTTCGGAGCTGAGCGAGGCCCGGGCGGACGGGCAGGAGTCGTTGAAGGTGTTGAACGACGCGCGGATCGCCTCGCTCCAGGCGCGGGCCGGCGAGAACCTGACCCTGATCGCGCGGGGCGCCGTACTGGCCGAGGACAAGAAGTCCGACAAGTACGACGTCGACTACGCGACGAACATGCGCCAGCTCGACGAGGGGCTGGCCAAGGCCCTGCGGCTGGCCGACGACGACAGTGGCCGCGACCCCCTCAAGAAGGCCGCGGCCGGTGTGACCGAGTGGAAGCAGCGGCACGCGGCGGCCCGGGAGTCGGACATGAAGGGCGACTACGAGTTGGCCCTGCCCCAGGTGATCGGGGGCAAGAACAGCAGCGGGGCGTCGTTCGACGTCGTGGACGCCTCCCTGGAGGAAGCCGTGGTCCACGAACAGCAGGAATTCACCCGGGCGGCCCGTGGCGGGCTCGGCGCGCTGGACGGGCTGGTGACGGGCGCGGCGGCGCTGGCCGTCCTCGGCGCGGTGGCCGCCCTCCTCGGCATCGGCCGCAGGCTTTCGGAGTACAGGTGAGATCGATGCGGATACGGCGGATGCGCTCGGGGCGGGGCGGCGCGGGCGGGGCGACTCCGGTGCGCCGCGCGGCGGGCCCGCTGCGCGGCTGGGGCGGGGTGAGCGCGATGGCCACCGCCTGCGCGGTGACGGCGGCGGCCGTGCTGCTGCCGCTCGCCCAGGGCGCGCCGGACGGCGGCCGGAGCGGCCCGGTCCGCGAGCCGGCCGCGGTGGTCGCGGCGCCCGCCGCCCCCGCCGACACCTGCCCGGACCCGGAGGCGAGCCTGCGCCCGTCCGGCATGGACGGGCCGACGATCGAGCGGATCCGCAAGGCCGGCAAGCTCGTCGCGGGCGTCGACCAGAACAGCTTCAAGTGGGGCTACCGCAATCCGGACGGGCACCTCGTCGGCTTCGACATCGACCTGGTCAAGGCCATCGCGAAGGACATCCTCGGCAACGAGGACCTGGTCATCTACCGGGCGATCCCCACCAGCCAGCGGATCCCGGCCCTCCAGGAGGGCCGCGTCGACGTCGTCGTGCGGACGATGACCATCAACTGCAAGCGCCTGGAGGACGTCGCCTTCTCCACCGCCTACTTCGAAGCCGGCCAGCAGGTCCTGGCCCCCAAGGGTTCGCCGATCACCGGCTACGACGGCTCGCTGAACGGCCGCAGGATCTGCACGGCCGCCGGCTCCACGGCGGAGGCGGCCCTGAAGGCCCAGGCCTACGGCTCGGTGTCCGTCTCCGTCCCGAACCAGCTGGACTGTCTGGTGCGGCTGCAACTCGGCGAGGTCGACGGCATCATCACGGACAACGCGCTGGCCGCGGGCCAGGCCGCGCAGGACCCGTCGGTGCAGCTCGTCGGAGCCCCCTTCACCCGCGAGTTCTACGGGGTGGCGATGAACAAGGACGCCTCCGACCTGGTGCGCCGGGTGAACAAGGTGCTGGAGGACTACCGTGCGGGCGGTGACGCCGGCCCGTGGGCGACCTCGTACCGCAACCACTTCCAGAACGTGCTGCCGAAGGTGGCCTCGCCGCCCGCGCCCAAGTACCGGGACGGCTGAGGCCGGTGGCGGAATCGAGGCCGTACGTGAGCCTTCCGGGAACGGGGCCCGCAGTGATGGACAGGGACGACGTCGACCGTGCGCTGACCCGCCTGGGCGCGGAGCACGAGGCCGTGGAGACCTCGCTGCTCGCGCTCCAGGACCACGCGGGCCGCAGGCTCCTGGAGGGGGCCGCGCTCAGCGGGGTCACGCGGGAGCGGTGGGCCGCCGCCGACGCGGCCATCACCCGGCTGTGGGCGTACTTCGACGCCTACAGCGGGGCCTTGGCCGCCGCCCGCGCGATCCGCGAGCGGCGGCGCTGGCCGAACCGGGAGGACCTGGCGGAGCTGACCGAGCGGCTGCGCGGGCCGGGGGTGACCATCGCCGGCGCCGGGCTGGAGGGCGCCGCGCTCGCGGAGCGGTTCTCGCTGGCCGAACTCGTCGCCCGGATGAACGAGCTCTACGCGAGTTCCTTGGACCTGGTGGTCGCCGCCGACGCGGTGTGGTCGGCGCTGCCCGCGCGGATCGACCTGCTCGCCGCCGAACTGCACCGGACGCGGTCACTGGCGCACTCGGTGGGGGTGCGGCCGGGCGAGCACCCGTCGGGGGACGACCTGGAGTCGATCACCGCCGAGCTGACGCGGCTGCGCGAACGGGTCATCGCCGACCCGCTGGCCTTCTGGACGCCGACGGCGGGCAGTTCCGCCCCGGGCGGGGGCCGGCCGGACACCGCCCGCTACGACCGGGCGGCCCGCGCGCTGGACGACGTACGGCGGGAGGTCGAGGCGGTGCTGACCGTCCGGCAGGACGCCGAGCAGCGGCTCATCGCCGTGCGGGACGTGCTCTCGCGGGCCGATCGGACCCTCGCGGAGGCGCGCAACGCCCGCATCGAGGTGCTGGCGAAGATCGCGGCGTCCGAGGTGCCGGCTGTCAGCGGACCGCCGACCGCCCTCCAGGAACAGCTCGCGGCGGCCGCCGAGTACCGCAGGCACGCGCGGTGGCACCGGCTGTCCCCGCTGCTGGACGCCCTGGAGGAACGGGCGGAGGAGGAACTCCGGCGGGCCCGCGAATCGTTGACCGCGGTGACGGCGCCGCTGGCCGTGCGGGCGGAGCTGCGCGGCAGGTTGGACGCCTACCGGGCGAAGGTCGCCCGGCACGGACTGGCGGAGGATCCGCTGCTGATCGAGCGGTACGACACCGCCCGACGGATGCTGTGGAGCGCGCCCTGCGACCTGCGGGCCGCCGAACTGGCGGTCCTGCGCTACCAGCGGGCCACCGCCGAGGCACTGGCGCCGCCGGACCCCGCCGCCGACGCGGCCCCCGCACCGGGGGAACACCACCACGACGCGCAGGCGCACCACCTGCCCGAGCAGCACCGGCCCGACCCGTACCGACCCGACCCGACCCGATCCGACCCGTACCGATCCGACCCGACCCGATCCGACCCGTACCGATCCGACCAGCACCAACCCGAGCAGCACCGGCCCGCGGGGCCGGGGAAGGAGGACGCATGAGCCTGATCGGAACGCCGTGCATGCGCCCCGGCTGCCCCGGGACGTACGAGGACATGGGCGGCGGCGAGCTGTACTGCGACACCTGCGGGCTCGCCCCGACGGGCGCGGTCGCGGCGGGCGCCGAGGAACTCGTCTCCCCGCCCACCGGCATGACCAGCGCCGCCCGGCACGGCGACTCGCGGGGTTCGGCGGGCTCGGCGGGCTCGCGCGGCTCGGGCCGGTCCTCGGCCTCGGCGAGGTCCTCCCGTTCCTCCCGGTCCTCCTCCTCGCGCCGCTCGGTGTCCGGGCGGCTGTCGCGCTCGCTGCCGGGTTCCGCGTCGGCCCGTTCGGTGTCGGTTCGCAGTTCCGGTTCGGCCTCCGCCGCCTCGGGGCGCGGGCGGCTGGGAGCCGGGCTGGTCAGCATGCCGGAGGTGCCGCGTCCGGATCCGTCGGCGGCCGTATTGGAGAACCCGGAGGTCCCGGAGCGCAAGCGGTTCTGCTCGCGCTCGGACTGCGGGGCGCCGGTGGGTCGGGCGCGGGGCGAGCGGCCCGGCCGTACGGAGGGGTTCTGCACCAAGTGCGGTCACCCGTACTCGTTCGTGCCCAAGCTGCGCGCGGGCGACGTGGTGCACGGCCAGTACGAGGTGGCGGGCTGCCTCGCGCACGGTGGTCTGGGCTGGGTCTACCTGGCGGTGGACCGGGCCGTCTCCGACCGGTGGGTGGTCCTCAAGGGCCTCCTCGACACCGGGGACCAGGACGCGATGGAGGCGGCGATCTCCGAGCGGCGCTTCCTCGCGGAGATCGAGCACTCCAACATCGTGCGGATCTACAACTTCGTGGAGCACCTGGACCAGCGGACGGGTTCGCTCGACGGGTACATCGTCATGGAGTACGTGGGCGGCAAGTCCCTGAAGGAGATCGCGAACGAGCGGCGCCGGCCGGACGGCAGACGCGACCCGCTGCCCGTCGAGCAGGCCTGCGCGTACGGGATCGAGGCGCTGGAGGCGCTCGGGCACCTGCACAGCCGCAACCTCCTGTACTGCGACTTCAAGGTCGACAACGCCATCCAGCAGCAGGACCAGCTCAAGCTGATCGACATGGGCGCGGTCCGGCGGATGGACGACGAGGAGTCGGCGATATACGGCACCGTGGGATACCAGGCCCCGGAGGTGGCCGAGCTGGGTCCGTCCGTGGCCTCGGACCTCTACACGGTGGCGCGCACCCTCGCCGTGCTCACCTTCGACTTCCAGGGCTACACGAACGTGTTCGTGGACTCGCTGCCGGACCCGGAGCACATCGAGGTGTTCGGCCGGTACGAGTCGTTCTACCGGCTGCTGGTCCGGGCCACCGATCCGGATCCGGGGCGGCGGTTCGCCTCCGCGCAGGAGATGGCGGACCAGCTGACGGGCGTGCTGCGGGAGGTCGTCGCGTTGCAGACGGGCCGGCCGCGGCCGCAGCTGTCCACGCTGTTCGGCCCCGAGCTGCGGGTGCCGGACACCCGGCTGTACGCGGACGGGCCGGGGGCCGAGGTCTCCCGGCTGGGCGCGCGGAACACCGCGCGGCCGCTGTGGGGCCCGGGCCGGCGGCGGGCGCCGGCCGGCGCTCCGGTTCCGGTTCCGCCGGCGCCGGCTCCCGCCGCGGTCCCGGTCGTGGCCGGTGGCGCGGGTTCCGTCGGTTCCGTCGGTTCCGTCGGCGCCCCGGCGCCGTTCGCGCCGTCCCCGCCCGCGGGAGGTGCCGTCGCCGCACTCGGGACGACCGCCACGCACCTGGCGGGCGCCGCGGTGCCCGCGCCCCGGCGGACCGGTCCCGCGCCGGAGGCCCGGTCGGCGCCGACGGCCGGGCTGTCGCAGGCTCCCGTTCCGCTGTCGGCGCGGGGTCCCGGGGCGTTCGCGGCCCGGGCCGGGCTGGCCCGCCTCGACGCGCGCGACACGGCGCTGGCCCTGCCCGTGCCGCTGGTCGACGCCGCCGACCCCAACGCCGGTTTCCTGACCGGACTGCTGGCCTCCGCGCCCGCCGACCTGCTGGGCGCCCTCGGCTCGGCCCCGGCCGACTCCGCCGAACTGCGGCTGCGCGAGCTGCGGGCCCGGCTCGAACTGGGCGAACTCGCGGTGGCGGGCGAGGCCCTGACCGCGCTGGAGGACCGGCACCCGGACGACTGGCGCGTGGTGTGGGCCCGCGGCATCGCCTCGCTGGCCACCGGGGACGACGAGATAGCGGCGCTGTCCTTCGACGCGATCTACGACGCCTTCCCGGGCGAGCCCGCTCCGAAGCTGGCCCTCGGCCTGTGCGCCGAGGTCCTGGGGCAGTTGGACAACGCCGCCGAGTACTACCGCCTCGTCTGGACCACCGACCCGGGGTTCGTGAGCGCGGCCTTCGGGCTGGCCCGGGTCCAGCTGGCGTCCGGCGACCGGGACGGCGCCGTGCGCACGCTGGAGTCCGTACCGGAGGCCTCCATCCACTACACCGCCGCACGGGTGGCGGCCGTACGGGCACGCCTGCGCGACCGGTCCCCGCAGGAGCCCCTGCTGGCCGATCTCGTGGCGGCGTCCGGCCAGGTGGAGGCGCTGCGGCGGTTCGGGCTGGACCCGGAACGGCAGGAGCGGCTCGCGACGGAGGTTCTGGGCGTGGCCCTGGACTGGGTACTGTCGGGTAGCCGGGGCGCCGACCCCGGCCGGACCTCGCTGCTCGGCAGTCAACTGGACGAGCGGGGGCTGCGCTTCGGCCTGGAACGCTCGTACCGCGTCCTCGCCCGGCTGGCGCAGCGGGGCGAGGAGAGGATCGAACTGGTGGAACGGGCAAACCGTTTCCGTCCCCGGACGTGGGTGTGAGTGATGTCGATGCATCGGCCGTCGGGCTGCCCCAGCTGCGCGGAGCCCCTGGAGGAGGGTGACCGTTTCTGCGGCGTGTGCGGTTACGCCCTGTCCTCCCCGCCCCCTACCCCGGATTCCCGTCCGACCCTGCCGGTCGGTTCCCCGCCGGCGCCGGCGCCGGCCGGGCGGGTCGCCACGGCCGGGGTCCCCGCCGCGGCGGCGGGCTCCCACCCCGGGCAGGGTCCCGGAACCGACCCCGCCGGGGCGTACTCCTCCGGCGCCGGGGACCCGGCCAGGGCGGCCGCGCCCCCTGCCGCGTATCCCGCCGCTCCGGCGCACGCCCCTGCGGGCGAGGCCCCCGGCGCGGCCCCCCGGGCCGCCGGTCCGGCGGGCGAGCCGGTCGGCGCCGGCCTGCGCGGCTCCGCCGGCTACACCCCCGGGGTGCCCGCGCCCGGTTGGGGCAGCGTGGCCGAGGCCGCGCCCACCCTGGTCGGCGACGGCTCCGGCATGCCGGGTTCGAGCGCCCCCCGAGGCGCCTCCGACCCCGGGCCCGAGTCCCCGTACGGGCAGGAACCGGCCCGGCCCGAGACCCCGCCCGAGCGGGAGCCCCTGCGCCACGACCTCCCCGGCGGGGTCCGGGAGCCCGGGGACGGGGGTTGGGGGGTGCCCGCGCACGAGGAGCCGTACGCCGCGCAGGGCGGGCCCGCGCCCGAGGAGTCGTACGGGGCCGCCCCCGCGGGGGACGGCGGGAAGACCTGCGTCGCCTGCCGCGCCGGGCACGTCGACCCCGACGGGTACTGCGAGCACTGCGGCCACGCCCAGCCCCGCGAGCGGGACCACCTGGAGGAGGAGCTCGGCAGCGTCGCCGCCGTCAGCGACCGCGGCCTGCGCCACCACCGCAACGAGGACTCCTTCGCCGTGTCGGCGACGGCCCTGCCCGACGGTTCGGCCGCCACCGTGGCGATCGTCTGCGACGGCGTCTCCTCCGCGAGCCGGCCCGACGACGCCTCGGCCGCCGCCGCCCGCGCCGCCAACGAGGCGCTGCTCGACGCCCTCCCCCGCGGCGCCCACCCCCAGGAGGCCATGCACGAGGCGATCCTGGCGGCGGCCACCGCCGTGAACGCCCTCGCGCCCGAGACCCCCGGCGCGCAGAACGCGCCGGCCTGCACGCTGGTCGGCGCCGTCGTCAGCGGCGGGGTCCTGACCATCGGCTGGGTCGGCGACAGCCGTGCCTACTGGGTGCCCGACGACCGGGGCGCCCTGCCGCGGCGCCTCACGGAGGACGACTCCTGGGCCGCCCAGATGGTCGCGGCGGGCCTGATGGGCGAGGCCGAGGCCTACGCCGACGTCCGGGCCCACGCCATCACAGGCTGGCTCGGGGCCGACGCGTACGACCTCGAACCGCACACCGCCAGCTACAAGCCGGACCACCCCGGCGTGGTCGTCGTATGCACCGACGGCCTGTGGAACTACGCGGAGTCCGCCCGGGACATGGCCCAGGTCCTGCCGCCCGACGCGGCCGTCCGCCCCCTGCACAGCGCACAGGTCCTGGTGGGCCACGCCCTCGACGGGGGCGGGCACGACAACGTGACCGTCGCCATCGTGCCCTTCGCCGCCGTACCGGAACCGGCGGCCCCCGGCGCCGCCCCGGCGGCGGAAGCCGAAGCGGAACCGGAACCGTACCCCCGGGCCTGACCCGCCCGTCCCCGTCGTCAGCGAGCCCCGAGGAGTCCAGTCGATGGCGAACTTCGCCAAGCCGAGCGCCCCGCGCTTCAGCGTGGAGGTGTACCAGAACGAGTTCCTGCCCGAGGGCGGCCGGGACGTGCACGCCATCGTGACGGTCACCTCCAGCGGGGGCGCGACCGCGACGGCCGCCCGCGTCCTCGGTCAGGACGCGGCCGTCGTGATCATGGTGGACTGCTCGGGCTCGATGGACTACCCGCCGGACAAGATGCGCGGGGCCCGCGAGGCGACGGCCGCCGCGATCGACACCCTGCGCGACGGCACCGCCTTCGCGGTGATCGCGGGCACCCACGTCGCCCGCGAGGTCTACCCGGGTCAGGGCCGGCTGGCCACCGCCGATCCGGCGACCCGCGCCCGGGCCAAGGAGGCGCTGGGCTCCCTGACCGCCGGCGGCGGCACCGCCATCGGGACCTGGCTGCGGCTGGCAGACGGCCTGCTCCGGCAGTCCCCGGCCACGATCCGGCACGGCATCCTGCTCACCGACGGCCGCAACGAGCACGAGGAGCCGGCCGTGCTGCGCGCCACCCTCGACGCCTGCGCCGGCCGCTTCACCTGCGACGCCCGCGGCGTGGGCACCGACTGGGAGGTCAAGGAGGTCACCGGGATCGCGAGCGCCCTGCTCGGCTCGGCGGACATCGTCGCCGACCCGGCCCACCTCACCGAGGACTTCACGCGGGTGATGGAGAACGTCATGGGCAAGGAGGTCGCGGACGTGGCGCTGCGCCTGTGGACCCCGGTCGGGGTGGAGGTCCAGTACGTCAAGCAGGTCGCGCCCGCCGTTCACGACCTGACCGCGCGCCGCACGGAGGCCGGGCCGCGCGCCGGGGACTACCCGACCGGGTCGTGGGGCGACGAGTCCCGCGAGTACCACGTCTGCGTACGGGTGCCGGGTGCGGCCGTCGGTCAGGAGATGTTGGCGGCCCGCGCCTCGCTGGTGCTGCCCGGGCCGGCGGGCGAGCCGCAGCCGGCGCTGGCGCAGGGCCTGGTCAGGGCGGTGTGGACAGACGATCTGGCCGCTTCGACCGCGATCAGCCCGCAAGTGGCGCACTACACAGGACAGGCAGAACTCGCGCAGGCTATCCAACAGGGCCTGGAAGCCCGCAAAATGGGTGATGTGGACGGGGCCACGGCGAAACTGGGGCGTGCCGTGCAGTTGGCGAGCGTCTCCGGGAACGCCGACACTGCCAAACTGCTGGCGAAGGTGGTGGACGTCGTGGATGCGGTGGCGGGTACTGTGCGGCTGAAAGCCAAGGTCGCCGATGCCGACGAGATGACCCTTGAAACGCGTTCGACGCAGACCGTCCGAGTGAAGAAGACCTGAGAAGAAACCTGACGCGATGACGCAGGGAGAAGGGGGAAGCGCCGCGATGCCGACCTGCCCGAACGGGCACCAGTCCGCCTCCGACGACTGGTGCGAGGTCTGCGGCCACCGCATGGCTGCCCCTACGGGCACCCCCGCGGCGCCCTCCTACGGATACGGCTACCCTCCCACGGCCGGTGAGCCGACCGCCCAGGCGGAGCTGTGCCCGCAGTGCCGCACCCCGCGCGAGGCCATGGCCCCGTTCTGCGAGGAGTGCCGGTACAACTTCCTGACCCGTACGCCGACTTCGTACGCACCGCTGTCCCCGGACGCCACGGGCACGGGGCCCGGTACCGGGGCGGGCGCGCAGCCCGGGCCGCCGCCCCCGCCGCCGGCTCCGGCGCAGCCGGTGTTCTCCCAGGACCACTTCGAATACCAGGGGTCCCGGCCGTCCCGGGTCAACCGGCCCGCCGAACCGCTCCAGCGGGAGGACGACTGGCTGCTGCCGCCGCCCTCGCACGAGCAGGGGCAGGGGCAGGGGCAGTCCTCGCAGCGGTCCGGGCAGCAGGGGCCGTCCGGGCAGCAGGCCCGGCCCGTGCAGCAGGAGTACCAGCAGCCCGAGTACCAGCAGGAGTACTACCAGCAGCAGGCTCCGCCGCAGCAGGAGTACCACCAGCAGCAGCCGGCGCAGCAGCACGAGTACCAGCAGCAGCCGCAGCAGCAGCCGTTCCCGCCGCAGAACGCCCAGGCGCCGTTGTCCTGGTCGGTGACGGTCGCGCCCGACCGCTCGTACTTCCTGGCGATGATGCAGCGCAGCGGCCCGGAGGCGGCGGCGCTGAACCTGCCCGCGTACTCCCCCGAGCAGCACCTGCCGCTCTCCGGCGGGCAGATCACCATCGGCCGGCGCCGTGCCTCCTCGGGCGAGGCCCCGGACATCGACCTCGCGGTGCCGCCGGAGGACCCGGGCGTCTCCCATCAGCACGCGGTGCTCGTCCAGCAGCCCGACCTGAGCTGGGCGGTCGTCGACCAGAACTCCACCAACGGCACCACCATCAACGGCGGTGAGGAGCCGATCCAACCCTACGTGCCGGTTCCGCTCTCCGACGGCGACCGGGTCCACGTGGGGGCCTGGACCACCATCACCATCCGCCGCGGCTGACCGGGCCCGGCGGTTCCCCCAACGGCCACACGTACGGGCCCCGGGGGTCGTCGAGCCAGGACCACTGACCCCGCCCGGTGACCGTGACCCCGAACCGCTCGCGCGCCGGACGGCCCTCCCTGCGCCACAGGTCCAGGGCCTCGCGGGGGTGCAGCACGCCCGCGGTCAGGATCAGCAGGAACTGGAAGCGCTCGTTCTCGATGAGCTCGTACGGGACCCCGTGCAGCGGCCCCGTCGTACCGGCGGGGGCGGATGACGCCGTGGCCCCGCGGAGCGGGACGAAGTAGGCCGAGGTGTGCAGGAAGTGCCCCTCGGCGAAGTCGGCGTCCCGGACGGTCAGCGCGATCAGCCCCGTCGACAGCGGCGCCAGGATCCGCGCGCCGGGCCGGCACTGGGCGGGCCAGGCGGGCGGAATCAGCGGCAGGGTGCAGGTCACCAGGATCCGGTCGAAGGGGCTGCGGGCGGGGCAGCCGCGCGCGCCGTCCCCCGTCACCACCGTCGGGTGGTGGCCGAGCAGCGCCAGGTGGGCCCGCGCCGATTCGGTGATCTCCTCGTCCAGGTCGACCGTGGTGACCAGGTCCTCGCCGAGCCGGTGGCACAGCAGGGCCGCGTTGTAGCCGGTGCCCGCGCCGATCTCCAGTACGTTGTCGCCGTCCCGCACCTCCAGGGCCGCCAGCATCTTCGCCATCAGCGAGGGCTGGCTGCTGGAGGAGACCAGTTCGCCGTCGCGCAGGCGGGTCGCCAGCGGGGCGTCGGTGTACACGCCGCGCAGCCAGCGGGCCCGCTGTTCGGGGTCGGGGTCCTCGCCCCACAGCCGTTCGTGGCCGGCGCCGCGGCCGGTCCAGAAGTACGGCACGAACACGTGCCGGGGCACCGCCGCGAAGGCCGCCCGCCAGGCCGGGTCGGCCAGCGCCCCGGCCGCCGTCAGCTCCCGCACCTGACCGGCGTGCGCCGCTGCCCGCAGGTCCCGGCCCGCTTCGTCCGGTGCGCCGCGGGACGTGTGGGGGGTGTGTGCCCCCGTGCCGCCCGTACCCATGACTCCACTGTGCTGCGGGCGGGCCGCCCGTGCGACCCCGGCGGGTGGTCGGGGGGCCGGAGCGCGAGGTCGAGGGTCCTAGGACCGGGGTCCTCCGTCCGGGCGTCTGAGACGATGGTCGGGTGAATGACGAGTCGCAGAGCACGGTCCAGGAGCAGACCTTCTACGAGCTGGTGGGCGGCGAGGACTTCTTCCGCCGGCTGGTCCACCGCTTCTACCAGGGGGTCGCGGGGGACCCGCTGCTGCGCCCGATGTACCCGGAGGAGGACCTCGGGCCCGCGGAGGAACGGTTCGCGCTGTTCCTGATGCAGTACTGGGGCGGCCCGACCACGTACAGCGACCACCGAGGCCACCCGCGTCTGCGGATGCGGCACGCGCCGTTCCAGGTGGACGCGGCCGCGCACGACGCGTGGCTGCGGCACATGCGGGTCGCGCTGGACGAGATGGGGTTGGCGCCGGAGCACGAGGCGCAGCTGTGGCGTTACCTGACCTACGCGGCCGCCTCGATGATCAACTCCGGCTGATTCGGAGCGCGGGCCGGCCGGTCAGACGGGGCGTACCTGAAGGGCGCCCAGGCCGCCGGTCCGCCCGGGGCGCCGCGTGGCGACGGACCCGTACGGGGTGCTCAGGCGCAGCC
This sequence comes from Streptomyces sp. NPDC029836, assembly GCF_055574495.1. Lineage (NCBI taxonomy): Bacteria > Bacillati > Actinomycetota > Actinomycetes > Kitasatosporales > Streptomycetaceae > Streptomyces > Streptomyces sp. NPDC029836. The sequence continues at coordinate 852,260 of NZ_JBVHZI010000002.1, forward strand.
AGCCGCCCGAGGCGAACAGTGCCACGGGGGCCGGCGCCGTGACCGGCGCCGCCGCGGGGACGGGGGACCGTACCGGCCGCAGGAAGCCCAGGGACTGCGCGGCGTGCACGGCGCGCAGCGGAAGTTCGGTGTCGCCCAGCGTCCGCGACCAGATGTCCCGGCCGATGCGGTCACGCTCGGAGCGGGTCCGGTGCTGCGGGGGCAGGGCCTCGTCACGTGCCCGGAACTCGGAGACGGCGGCGGCGACGCAGGCCCGGACCGCTTCGGGGGCGGGCAGGCCCGGCACGGGCTGCCAGCCGCCGCGGGGCGGCAGTACGCCGGCCCAGGGGGGCCCGGTGACCGGCGCGGGCACGACGGCGCCGGCGGTGGTCTCGTCGATGGCCTCCAGCAGCTCGCCCGCGGACACCGTCAGGTCGAGCGGTGTCGCGAGGGGCTCGGCGAGACGGGCCGTACGGACGGCCAGCACGTCGAAGGACGGCGGGCGCCCGAAGACGGCGAGCGCGCCGCCGCCCGCCCGCGCCTGCAGGCGGACCGCGGCGGCGCGGTCGTAGTGCACCAGCCGACCCAGGAAGGCGGCGAGGTCCGCCGCCTCCCCGGAATCGACGAAGCGCAGCTGCTCGGTCATGCCGCGAGGCGCCCTTCGGCGGCCTCGGGCAGGTCGAGGTACTCCTCCAGGAAGCGACGCTCCTCCGCGGTGATGCGGCGGGGACGCCCCTCGGCGAGGTTGTAGGGCACGACCACGGTCTCGGCCCGGACGTACACCGTCTCCGGCCTGTCCTGCGTCGCCTCGTCCTTGACCTCGTAGCGGATGGTCAGGGACGCGGCCCCTATGCGGGTCACCCAGGACTCGATGAGGACGGGCTCGTGCCGGTGCACCAGGGGCAGCTTGTAGTCGATCTCGTGGCGGGCCACGACGGAACCGCCCGTGAAGGAATCGCTGCCCTCCCCCGGCGCCAGGCGGAACATGAAGTCGATCCGTGCCTCCTCCAGGTAGCGGAGGAAGACGACGTTGTTGACGTGCCCGAAGGCATCCATGTCCGCCCAGCGGAGGGGGCACCGGTAGTGGTGTCTGGCCATGGTCTCGACCTAGCCCCGGGTGAGCTTCTTGTAGGTGGCGCGGTGCGGACGCGTGGCGTCCGGGCCGAGCCGCTCGACCTTGTTCTTCTCGTAGGACTCGAAGTTGCCCTCGAACCAGTACCACTTGGACTCACCCTCGTACGCGAGGATGTGCGTGGCGACCCGGTCCAGGAACCAACGGTCGTGGGAGATGACCACGGCCGCACCGGGGAATTCGAGGAGCGCGTTCTCCAGCGAGGACAGGGTCTCGACGTCGAGGTCGTTGGTGGGCTCGTCGAGGAGCAGCAGGTTGCCGCCCTCCTTGAGCGTCAGCGCCAGGTTGAGGCGGTTGCGCTCACCACCGGACAGGACACCGGCCGGCTTCTGCTGGTCCGGACCCTTGAAGCCGAAGGCGCTGACGTACGCGCGGGACGGCATCTCGACCTGGCCCACGTTGATGTAGTCCAGCTCGTCCGACACGACCGCCCAGAGGGTCTTCTTGGGGTCGATGTTGGCGCGGCTCTGGTCGACGTAGCTGATCTTGACGGTGTCGCCGACCTTGATGGCGCCGGAGTCCGGCGTCTCCAGGCCCTGGATCATCTTGAAGAGCGTGGTCTTGCCGGCGCCGTTCGGGCCGATGACGCCGACGATGCCGTTGCGCGGCAGCGTGAACGACAGGTCGTCGATGAGGATCTTGTCGCCGAACGCCTTCGTGAGGTTGTTGACCTCGACCACGATCGAGCCCAGACGCGGGCCCGGCGGGATCTGGATCTCCTCGAAGTCCAGCTTCCGCATCTTGTCGGCCTCGGCCGCCATCTCCTCGTAGCGGGCGAGACGGGCCTTGGACTTGGTCTGACGCCCCTTGGCGTTGGACCGCACCCACTCCAGCTCTTCCTTGAGCCGCTTCTGGCGCTTCTCGTCCTTGCGGCCCTCGACCTTGAGGCGGGTGGCCTTCTTCTCCAGGTACGTGGAGTAGTTGCCCTCGTAGGCGATGGCGCGGCCGCGGTCGAGTTCGAGGATCCACTCGGCGACGTTGTTCAGGAAGTACCGGTCGTGGGTGACCGCGATGACACAGCCCTTGTACTGCGAAAGGTGCTGCTCCAGCCAGTTCACCGACTCGGCGTCGAGGTGGTTGGTGGGCTCATCGAGGAGCAGCAGGTCGGGGGCTTCCAGCAGCAGCTTGCAGAGCGCCACGCGACGCTTCTCACCGCCGGAGAGGGTGGTCACCGGCCAGTCGCCGGGCGGGCAGCCCAGCGCGTCCATGGCCTGCTCCAGCTGGGCGTCGAGGTCCCACGCGTTGGCGTGGTCCAGGTCGTCCTGGAGCTTGCCCATCTCCTCCATCAGGGCGTCGGTGTAGTTCGTCGCCATTTCCTCGGCGATCGCGTTGAACCGGTTGAGCTTGCCCTTGATCTCGGCGACGCCGTCCTCGACGTTCTCCAGGACCGTCTTCGACTCGTCGAGCTTCGGCTCCTGCATGAGGATGCCGACCGTGTAGCCGGGAGACAGGTACGCCTCACCGTTCGACGGCTGCTCGATGCCCGCCATGATCTTCAGAACGGTGGACTTACCGGCGCCGTTCGGGCCCACCACACCGATCTTCGCGCCGGGCAGGAAGTTCAGGAAGACGTCGTCAAGGATCACCTTGTCGCCGTGCGCCTTGCGCGTCTTGCGCATGGTGTAGATGAACTCAGCCAAGAGAAACCGTCCGGCAGATCGATGGTGGGCAGATACACCCCATCTTGCCAGTCGTCCATACCTGCGGGCGAATGGGTAGGTCAGAGGCCCCTGAGCTGGGGCGGGACGGCGACCTGCGGGCGATCGGGGCGCGGGGCGGCCGCGGGACGGGATCCGGTCGCGGGTTCCCCGGGAGGCAGGATGCCGCTGCGCCGCCCGGTGCAGGTAGACCCGGAGGCTCCCTGAACGGCAGTTCCCTCATCCCGCTCGTCATCGCGCTCATCGGGGTCGGCGGCACCCTCTTCGCCCCTCTGCTGACGCAACGCCTCGTCGCCCGCGTCCAGGCGGAGCAGGGTGGCCGGCAGGAACGGGTGGCCGAGGCCCCGTGGCGGCGCGAGCAGCAGGTGGCCGCGCTGGACAAGCGGCGCGACTGCTACGTGGCGGCGAACTCCGGCTACCGCCGCTTTCGCGTCGAGCTCATGAACTACCTGTGGCTGGTGGATGAGGACGCGCTCGCCCCGGAACGGCGAACGGCCCTGGAGGACGCGCGGCACGCGATGCACGCGTCCTTCGCCGAGGCCCGGATGGCCGCCTCCGGCGCGGTCCTGGCAGAACTGGACGCGGTGTCGCAGGCTTTCGCATCCCTGTACGACCGGGTCTTGCGGCTGGAGGAGGGTAGTCGGCGCCCGACGGTTCGTTCGAGGAGATCCAGGCCGGGCTGCTGCGCGCGAACGAGCAGGGGGTCGTCCAGCGGGGCGCGATGCGCGCCGACCTGGGGGTGGAGCCGGGCCCGGCGGTGGAGCCCTACTGACGCGTACTCGGCCAAACCCCGGGGACGCTCGGCCCGGTGCGCGGCCCGACAACGGGCGCGGCGCCCGGGCGGCGGCTGCGCCCCGGCCGTGGGGGCGGGGGCGGTGGGCGTCAGTGGGGGCGGTAGACGGTGAGGGCGTCCGGGAGGGCGTCGAGGACGAAGGCGGCGGGGGCCTGGGCGTACTCCCCGTCGTAGGCGAGCGGGGTGCCCGGCGGGACGTCCGAGACGCGCAGGCTGCGCAGCTTGCTCGCGACGTGCACGGGGGAACGGGTCAGCGGGCCGGTGAACGCGGCGGCGAGGAGGCGGGGGCCGGGGCGGCCGCCGCCGAGGACGAGCCGCAGGTCGAGCAGGCCCTCGCCGAGGGTGGCGCGGCGGCGCGGGGTCGGGCCGGTTCCCTGGTAGGTGCCGTTGCCCGCGAAGAGGAGCCACACGCTCCGGGGCCGACCGGCCAGCCGGAGCCGTACGGGCCGCTCGGCGCGCAGCACCCGCCAGGCGGCCAGCAGCGCGGCCGGCCCGCCGCCGATCCGCGGCCCCCAGTGCAGCCGGTGCCGCAGCAGCTCCGGGTACGCCCCGACGCTGAAGTTGTTCAGGAAGTACCCCGAGTCCTCGCCCGGCCGGGGGCCGGCTCCGGGGACCGGGACGGAACCGGTGGCCGGGCTCACGTCCGGGTGGGGGCCGGTCGCCTTGGGCGCGGGGGCATCGGGCGGCGTCGAGTCGGGTGCGGTCGGGTGGCGGGGGCCGGGGGTGAAGCGGCCGACGCCGACGCGGACCGCTTCGCCGGCCGCGACGGCCCGGCAGGTGTCGGCCGGGCCGGCGAGGCCGAGGTCCAGCGCGAAGTGGTTGAGGGTGCCGCCGGGGAACACCGCGAGCGGCACCCCGGCCCGTAGCGCGGCGGTGGCGGCGGCGTTGATCGTGCCGTCCCCGCCGCACACGCCGAGGACGGTCGCCCGGGACGCCGCCGCGGCCAGCTCGGCCACCAGCTCGCCGCTGCCGACCTCCACCAGCTCCGCCTTCGGCAGCCGCTCCCGCAGGACGTCCAGCCCGGCCTCCGCGGCCGTCCCGGACGCGGTGTTCACGACCACCGTCAACCCTTCCCCCTCCGGCAGCGCGGGGACCCCGGGCGCGGGCCGCTCGTCACCCGGCACCACCCGGGCCTCCTGGGCGTCCCGCGCGAGTCGCCGTACGACGAATCCCGCGGCGACCCCGAGCGCCGCGCCCGTCACCACGTCGGACGGGTAGTGCACCCCGGTGTAGACGCGGGAGAAGGCCACCGACGCGGCGACCGGCGCCACCACGGCGCCCCAGCCCGGGGACTCCAGCGCCAGTCCGGCGGTGAACGCGAAGGCCGACGCCGCGTGCCCGGACGGGAAGGAGGTGGTCTGCGGCTGCGTGTGGAGCTGCCGCACGGCCGGCACCCCGTCGAGCAGCGGGCGGGGCCTGCGGACCGACCACTTGCCGACGGTGTTGATGGTCGCCGAGGCCAGTGCCAGCGAGGCGGCCCCGCGCACGGCGGCCTTGCGGGCCCGGGGGGAGCCGAGCACGCTGATCGCCACCGCGGTCCCGCCCCACAGGACGCCGTGGTTCGCGGCCCGCCCGAGGCGCGGAAGCACCCGATCGGCCCCGGGCCAGTGCCGGCGTGCCACGGCTTCGAACAGCTGCCGGTCCCACCGCGCGACCGTGCCCCGCCATGTCAGTTCTTGATCACCCATTTCCAGCGCTTACCCCGTGGACCGGATCCGAAATCAGACGCGCCCCGAACGCCGGACGATCGGCCCCACCCCCGACCCCGGACGCCGGACGCCGGACGCCGGACGCCGGAGCGTCCGGGCCCCGGCATCGGCGCGCCCGGACGGAGTGCGGACCGGCGGCCCTACGCTCCCTCCTCCTCAGGGCGCTCGCCGGCGTGCTCGCCTTCGAGCGGGCGCTTGCGCAGGAGGAGGACCACCATGCCGCCCAGGACCACCAGGCCGACGGCCAGGGACGCGATCACCGGGGTCGCGGCGGAGCTGCCGCTGGAGGCCAGCCGTTCCTCGTCCGGCGATGCGGCGCCCGCCGCGCCGGTGGCTTCGGCGACGGGGACCTCGCTCGCCCCGGCCAGGGTTCCGACGGGCCCCGCGGCGGCCGAGCCCGCACCGACGGAGCCCGTGCCGACGGAACCCGCGGCGGACGAGCCCGTGCCGGCCCGGCCCGTCGTGGCCCGTCCCGGTACGGGCCACGTCGCGGCGGCCCCGGCCGAGGCCGCCGATTCGCTGGAGCCGGCCACGATCTGCGCCTCGGCGGGGACGCCACTGCTGAAGATCCGCCCGACGGGGACCTTGGTGGAGCCCTGGACGGTGACGGAGGCCGTGCCGTCGGGGGTGCCCGCCGGCACCTCGAAGTACAGACGGCTCCCGTCGGCGGCGGAGGTCAGCGGCTTGCCGTCGGCGTCGACGACCCGCACGCCCATGGCGACGGCCGCCGCGTCCGGGGTGACGCTCACGCTCTGCGCCCGGGTCCGCACCGTGACGGGGCCGATGCGGCTGCCGGCCGCCCCGGTGACGGGTCCCGCCGCCGGGCCGGGTTCCAACCCCAGTGAGGGGGGAGGTTCCGGCATCCGGCCCGCTTCCCGTTGGAGGTAGTCGGCCAGGAGTTCGGCAGCCGGGTCCGCGGCCTCCACCGGGGCCCCGTCGGCCAGTCTCCAGATCGCCACCTGGGTACCGGCGGCCGCGCTCTCGGCGGTCAGCGCGCCGGCTCCCGAGGCCTTGGCGAGCCCGGCCAGGTCGTTGAGTTGGGGGTAGGAGTGCTCCAGCACCCAGCGGATGCGACCCGCCTCGGCGTTCCCGGCGAGCGGGCTGCCGCCCCAACCGGTCTCGGTGAAGCGGGCCTGTGGCTGCGCGTATCCCGCGACGCCGACTCCGTACGTCTGGAGGGTGCCGCCGCCGTCGACCCGCATCTCGTGGAGGCCGGCCGGGATCTGCCGGACCGAGCCGTCCCCGGCGCGCAGGACGGCCTGCCCGTACGTCTTGAGTCCGTCGAGGACGGCGCCGGCCCCCTCGGTGGCACGGCCCGGGACGGGGCCGGCGTCCGCCGCGGCCCGGCCCCCCGGTGTGGCGGTGAAGGCCGCTGCCGCCAACAGGGCCACGGCGAGCGGCCGTCGTACGGAGGGCCGCCCCCCGCCGGAGCCCGCGGCGGGGACGGGGCCACCGGCGGGGGCTCCGGCTGAGTCGGTGGAGCCTGCGGAGCCGGGCGCCGGAGCGGCAGGAGGCACCGCCAGGACGGTAAGCGGAACCGCGGGCGCGGGGGTTGCGGGCGTGGGGTGGGCTCCGGGCTCGGCCCAGGGCGCGGACCCCGGTCTCCCCGCTGCCGCAGCGCCGACGCCGGCGCCGGCGACGAGCGCCGAGGACGCCACGGGAACCGCGGCCGCGGCGGATGTGGAGGATTCGGAGGATGCGGAGGATGCGGGAACAGCGATTGACACAGTCTTCCCCTTCGGGCCAAAGACCCAGGTGCCCGTGAGTACCGGGGAATCCTAGCCGCCTCGAACACTCAGACCACCGCCGCGTTCTGAGTGCCCATCAGCGGGGTGTCCGTCCTGACCACCCGACGGAACGCCGCCGTGCCGCGGTTGAGGTCGTGTCCGATCGCGATCGCGTCGATGTCGGCGGAGAACCACCGGACGCCGTCGCCGTCGGGCGGGTCCTCCCGTACCCGCAACCGTCCGTGCACCACGAGCGGTTCGCCGACGGACACGGAACCGGCCAGGTTCACCGCCAGTACACGGCGTGCCCACACCGTGTAAAAACTGGTGGCCGCGTCCGTCCAGGTGTCCGTCCGCCGGTCGAAGTACCTCGGCGTGACGGCGAAGCGGAACCTCGCCGACGGGCCGGTGGTCGTCTCCTTGAAGTCGATCTGCGTCGCCACGTACCCGACCAGCGTCACCAGGGTGTCGTTCATCCCGGCCGCCCTCCCCACGTCTGCCCACCCGCGCGGGCCCTCCGCCCGGGTACCCCCGCGGACCTGCCGCGCGAGGTACGACCATGCTGGGCCCGGGCCCCCGATCCCGCTCCGGCCTGTGGACTACTGGCGGGTTGTGGACAACCTCGTCCCCCCTGCGGCGACCGTGGCGTACTGCTCGCGCACCTCCCGGTAGCGCAGCAGTTCGGCCGCGACCGGCTCCAGGACCCGGGCCCGTCCACAGCCCGCGGCGGCCTGTCGCAGCCGCCGTTCGGCGTCCTGCCCGTAGCGGCGGGCCGGACCGCGGGCCGCGAGGGAGCAGGCCCACTCCACCAGCGGTCCGCCGATGATGCCGGCGACCATGAAGAGCACCGGCGGCATGAGCTTCGGTTCCAGGACGCCCACGATCTGCCCGACGAGCCACAGCCCGCCGAAGATCTGAACGAGCGTCATGGCCGCCTGCGCGAGCACGGCGACGGGCCACCACGTCGGGCGTGGCGGCTTCGCGCCGGGGGCGGTGACGGCGGGGCCGAGCGTCACGGCCAGCTGGTCCAACGCCTCGGGCAGCTGTTCGCCGCCGCGCACGGCGGTCTCCCGTACGGCCTGCGCCCAGGGGTCGGGCAGCCCGATGACCGCCTCGTCGGCGACCGTCCGCACGGCCTGTTCGACCCGCTGCCGGGCGGTCACCTCCTCCTCCACGGGAGCCTGCGCGGTGGGCATGCCGGAGCGGCCGATCGCGGCGAGCGCGGCCAGTCCGGCCAGGGAGCGCGGGGCGCGGCGGCCCTCGTACCAACGCCACAGCCGCAGCCAGGGCGTCCCGCACGCCTTTCCGGCGTTGCGCCGCCAGGCCCGCTCGGCGGCGAGGCCCGCCGCGTACGCGCCGACGGCCTCCGCGAGCCTGTCCTCGAACTCGGCGCGCGCCCCCTCGCCGATCTCCGGTCCCGCGTGTCCGTCGGCCACGTACAGCGGGCGCAGGCGCAGCGCGGCCCGGTCGAGATCGGCGGAGATCCGTCGGGTCGCGGCGCCCTTCTCCTGGGTGAACTGTCCGAGGAGTTCGCGGAGTTCCCCGACGCCTTCACCCGTGAGGGCGGACAGTCCGAGGACGGTGGCTCCGGGTTCGCCGTGTTCGCCGAGCGCGATGCCGTCGTCGTCGAGGAGCCTGCGCAGGTCGTCGAGGACGAGGTCGGCGGACTCGCCCGGCAGCCGGTCCACCTGGTTCAGCACGACGAAGGTGATCTCGGCGTGTCCGGCGAGCGGCCGCAGGTACCGCTCGTGCAGGACGGCGTCCGCGTACTTCTCGGGGTCGACGACCCACACCACCGCGTCGACCAGCGCCAGGACCCGGTCCACGTGGTCGCGGTGCACGCCGAGCGCCGAGTCCAGGTCGGGCAGGTCGACGAGGACCATGCCGCGCAGGGCCTCCGCCTCGGAGGTCTCGCGGGGCCGGCGGCGCAGCCGGCCCGGGATCTCCAGCCGGTCCAGCAGGCCCGCGGCCCCGTCCGACCAGCTGCACGCGATCGGTGCGGCGGTGGTCGGGCGGCGCAGCCCGGTTTCGGAGATCTGCACTCCGGCGAGTGAATTGAACAGCGTGGACTTGCCGCTTCCGGTGGCTCCGGCGATGGCGACCACGGTGTGCTGCGGGGACAGCCCGCGGCGTGCCGCGGCCTCGTCGAGGACCCGGCCGGCCTCGGCGAGGGTCTTGCCGTCGAGGCGGGTCCGGGACAGTCCGACGAGCTGGCGCAGGGCGTCGAGGCGGGTCCGCAGGGCCTGGGCCTCGGGGCTGAGCGGCGGCGCGGCGACCTTGCCGCCGTCGCTGCCGGCCCCGGACACGGCGCGGACGAGTTCCTCGTCGCCCTCGTTCAGCGCCTCGGCGTCCTCGTGGTCCCCGTCGCACAGGCCCTCGTCGCAGAGGCCTTCGCCGCACAGTTCGCCGCCGGTGCCGGTGCCGGGTACGGCGCCCAGGCCTCGGCGGCCCTTGGGTCGGGGGCGGGAGCGCGCGATGAACCCGTCGTCCCAGCGGTCGTCGGTGCGGTCACGGTCGGTCAGGGCGGTCACCGCGTCACCTCTCCTTCTGCAGTAGGGACAGCGCGGCGATCAGTTCGGCCTGTGGTTCCGGGGTCACTTCGAGCGCTTCCAGGGGGGCGAGGCGGCGGTCGCGTTCGGCGCGGAGCACCTCGTCGAGGTGGTCCCCGACCAGTTCTCCGCCCCGGTCGCGCAGGCGTACGGCGGCCTGGACGCCGATCCGCTCGGCGAGCTTCTCCCCGGCGGGGCGGGCGCGCTTGCCGCCGAGGAGGGCGGCGACGAGGAGGGCCGCGACGCCGTCGGGGTCGGGCGGCGGCTGCTTGTCGAGCCCGGCGACCTCTTCCTCGGCGAGTTCCTCCAGTACGCGCCGCCAGCGCCGTACGGCCATGCCGATACGTTCCGCCGCCTCCCGGTCGGGGGCGGGCAGGGACACCGCCGCGGCAGCCGGTTCACGGCGCCAGGCTTCGGCGATCCGCTCGTCGGCGGCGGCGACGGCGCACTGGAGCAGCGCGGCGAGGGATTCGGCGAGGGAGTCCAGCAGCTCGTCGGCGCTGGTGTCGAGGGGGTAGCCGCGCCAGCGGGTCAGCGCGTCCCCGGCGAGGACGGCGCCCTGGTCGAGGCGGTTGCGGACCCGCTTGCCCTCCCGCTTGTACGCGTCCTCGACGGCCGAGGTCAGCCGTACGGCGGCGGCGTGCTGGGCGGCGACGGCCGAGGCGAGCTCCGGCATCCGCCGTCCGAGGGAGTCGAGCGCGCCCAGCGCGGTGCGCCCGACGGCGTACTGCCGGGCGGCCGGGTCCTGCGCGTGGTGGCTGAGCCACGCGAGCAGCGGCGCGACGGCGCTGGCCGGCAGCAGCCCGCCCCCGCCGGCCGACTCGGGCAGCTCGGGCACCGTGAACCGCGGTACGTCACCCAGCCCGGCCCGCGTGAGCAGGGCCCCGTACTGCCGCGAGACCTCGGTGAGCACCTGGTGCGGGACCCGGTCGAGGACGGTGACCAGGGTGGCCTTGTACTGCTTGGCGGTGCGCAGCAGGTGCCAGGGCACGGCGTCGGCGTACCGCGAGGCGGTGGTGACCATGACCCAGACGTCGGCGGCGCAGATGAGTTCGGCGGCGAGCGTCCGGTGCTCGACGATGAGGGAGTCGATGTCGGGGGCGTCGAGGATGGCGAGCCCGCGCGGGAGGGTGGCGACGGTCTCGATCCGCAGTTCGCGGGCGGAGGAGCGGCGGTTCTGGGTGCGGAGGGTGTTCTTCTTGGCCGGGCCGGTGGGTTCGTCGTCCTCCTGGGGCGCCCAGACGCGCATCAGGTCGGGGAGGATCCGCATCCCGGCGAACCAGTGGTGGTCATCCGGATGGCAGACGAGCACCGGTGTGCGCGTCGTGGGGCGCAGCACTCCGGCTTCGCTGACCTGACGGCCGACGAGGGAGTTGACGAGGGTGGACTTGCCGGCCCCGGTCGACCCGCCGATGACGGCGAGCAGGGGCGCCTCTGGCGCCTTGAGCCGGGGCACGAGGTAGTCGTCGAGCTGCGCGAGCAGCTCGGCTCTGGTCTGGCGGGCGCGCGGAGCGCCGGGCAGGGGCAGCGGCAGACGCACGGACGCCACCCGGTCGCGCAGGGCGGACAGGGCATCGAGCAACTGGGGCCGTACATCCAAGGTCACCACATGCGAAGAATGCCCAATTTAGGAGCATTTTTGAAGCTTATACGCCCTCTGCGCGCCGACCGCCACTCCGGCGGAACATCAGGGACACGGCGGACGAGTGGGACGCAGGCATAACGAGTGCACAACACCCAGGGCGACGCGGCGCAAAAGCGGTGCGAGAATCGCACCTGCCTGCGAGTATCGGGACCGCTTCACCGAACCTCCACATCGTGGCCCGCGAGTGAAGCAACCGGGACAAGGCAACCGGAGCCCTATCCTTGACCCGGCACGGACGGACGCCCCACCCCCACCCAGGGGCTCCAGGCCACCACGGCCACCTTCCGGCCCCCGTAGCTCAGTGGATAGAGCAGGTGCCTTCTAAGCACTTGGCCGCAGGTTCGAGTCCTGCCGGGGGCACCACATCTCCACCCCTGAAGGCCCTCCCTCTGGGAGGGCCTTTGTGCAGGTCAAAGGCCATGGGTCCACCACCGGCCGCTGCTGCCGGCGAAGCTCCGAGGCTCGCCGGCAAGTCCGGCTGGGTCCGGCTGTCACCGGCCTTTAGCGGGTGGCCACGGAGAATACGCGGTGAAGTTCTCTGGGGCGCGGCTGAGCTCCCTAGACCTCAGGAAGGTCTCCACCGTCCTCGATCCGGCGCTTCAGGTCAGCAAGTTGTCCAGTGACGCACCGGGCGTACACGGACAGCAGGACGGGGACGCTGTTCCCGGCCCAGTCGGCGACCTGCGCTGCCGGCACTCCATCGTTCAGCCAGTTGGTCAGGCAGGTGTGTCGCAGGTCGTACACCCTTTTGCCGAGCGGGGACGGAACCTCTTCCGGAGCAAGCACGTGCTTCCGAGCGGTCGTCCACGCACGACGGATCACCGACCCCGCGAGGGTGCCTCCGTTCTCGCCCTGGAAGAGAAAGTCACCCGGCTTCAGCTTCTCGGCCTGGATGTGCTCGCGCAGAAGCCGCGTCAGCGCGGGTCGACACGGCACAACACGCATATCCTCAGCGGCTCTTCCCTTGAGGCCGCGCACCTCGTGGATCTCGCCGGTGTCAGTCCAGTTCCTGCCCACTTCGGGACGTGCCGTGTGGATGAGCAGTTCACCCCATTGGTCGTCGGCTGCCGATGCAGGTAGGCGCACGTCAGCAACGCGCATCGCGACTGCCTCCTCAGGACGGGTAGCGGCGTAGTACATGGTGGCGAAGAAGGCATGGAGCCGTCGGCCGCCCCTTGGCCGCCGACGGACCCATCCGAGCAACTGTGCGGCCTGGTCCTTCCCGACGAGCGACCTTTTGTCGACCGCAGCCGAGGTCTTCGGCGCACTTCCTCTCCCCTTCGGCAGGGGGTTGTTCTTCAGCACGTCCTGCTTGACCGCGTACTCCATGGCCACGTTCAGGATCCGCCGTGTCCGCTTGACTGAACTGGCCGCGGTCGTGGAACCGTCCAGTCTCTTAGCCAGTGCGGCGAGCACCCGGTCCACCGTCTGCGAATCCTCCCAGGCCTCCATGGTCGGCGAATTCGCAGTGATCCATCCGAGCGTGGCCCGGGTCTCAGTGTCCGCGCTTCCCCGGCGGCTGGTGTTGAAGGCGAACTCCCTCAGTGCAGTGCGGATGTCGACGGCATTGAAGCGGCTGGGCGGAGGCGACTTGAGCAGAGCAACCGTCGTCGCCATCAGAACCTTGGCTACGTTCTTCCGGTTGTTGCCGGAGGTCCGGACCCATTGAGCGTCGGCGAACTGCACCGCAAAGTCGTACCAGTTCAGCTCCCGGGCAGCAGACTGGTACGACACGGGCCTTCCGGTCGTGAGGCTGAAGGGCTCGCCCCGACGCATAGCCACCACGAGACCAGAGCGGAAGCTCTCTGCGAGGGCGGCGGAGGCGAAGCCCTGCCGCCACTCCGCACGTTCGAGCGTCCACCGGACGGTGTGCGTCGTCTTGCGGCTCCCCCGGTACACCGACGTCTTCCAGAGCTTCACGTCGTACGTCAGATCCATCAGGCGGCTTCCTCATGTTCGTACAGCCAGTTGTCAAGGTCAGCCCGACGGATTCGAAGGTCTCCGTTGGGCAACTTGATGCAGCGCGGCGCGCGGCCTTTCGCCCGCCAGTCATAGAAAGTTGATTTCGAGACCCTCAGCTCCTCGCAGACTTCAGCGAGCGTGAGCTTCACCTGCGACTTGGTCGCGGCCATGCATTCACTCCTTGGCTTGACCTTTCGGGAATCCGCAACGTCCGCCACGCCGCAACATCGCTGGTCAGCGGCTCGGATCTGTGGCGGATCGGGATTGTGTGGCGGATTGGTGCCGCCACACGTGGGGTGTGGCGGCATCGGGTGGTCGCGGGAGCTAGCCGGCGACGGGGAAGAGCTGTGTGGCGGTTTCCGCGTGCGTGTGGCGGATGGCGGGGAGGGCGTCCGCCACAGATTCACCCCCGCTGACCTGCGGTGTGGCGGCTGTGGCGGATGTTGCGGACTTCTGGGGGTGAGGGGGGCAGTAGCGGGCCCAGGCGTCTGCCAGGTCTTCGGCGTAGTAGCCCTTGGGGGTGGCGGAGCCGACTCGGATCCCGCGGGGCTTGATGGGCTTGTTGGCGGAGGTGACGTACTGGCCGAGCATCTGGGACAGGGTCCGGGAGGTGAGGGGCTTACCGTCCATGTCGGCCCAGGGCGCGTCGTCCATGCGGAGGAGGCATTCGAGGATGGCGGCGGTCGGCATCCGTTCCTGTCCGCGGAAAACGTGGTCGCGCAGGTCGATCAGCAGGCGGATACCGAGGGAGGAGGCGTCGTTCTCCTTGGCGGCGGTGACCAGTTCCAGGCAGGCGTCGCGGGCCCGCTCTGGCCAGTCGCATCCTGCGGCTTCGGCGACGGAGAGGAGGGGCTCCCATACGTCGGCCGGTCGGTCGCTGATGCCGTCGGGCATGGTGGGCCAGGACCCGGTGACCTGCTCCCGGACGGATTCGGCCCAGGCGGCGAGTCGGTCGCGCAGGGCGTTGCCCTGCTTCTTGTGGATGCGTTCCCGCCAGGGCTGGCAGGACTCGTTGGGGGCCTTCTTGCGCATGCGGATGATGACGGAGCGGGTGAAGACGGTGTCGGGCAGGGAGCCGAGTCCGGCGAGTGCGACGGCGCAGTAGGCGGGGAAGCCCTCCACGGTCTGGTTAGCGCCGTCCCCGACGCACCGGTACATCTTCCGGCCGCGGGTGTGACCGGCGTTGAGGAACTTGCGCAGGTTCTCGTCACCTGCGGCTTTGGGGCCGAAGATGGTGTCGATCTCGTCGAAGAGGATCGTGGGCCGTTCCCCTTCGACGCCGGCGACGGACCGGAAGAGCGCGGACTGTGAGGCGTCCACCGCGGCCATGGAGTTGGGCACGAGGGTCTCGATCACGTCCAGGGCGCGGCTCTTGCCGGAACCGGGTTCCGGGGAGAGGAACGCGATCCGCGGGGTGGCGTCAAAGGCGTCGAGCAGGTGCGCGTGCGCGTCCCACAGGGTCACGGCGACGTAGGCGGCCTCGCGCGGGAAGATGTTGAACCGCCGGTGGAAGGCTTCCACCTCGCTGAGCAGGGCGGCTCCGTCGATGGGTGCGGCCTGGGGCTTGTGGTCGCTCATCAGGCGGCCATCCCTTCCTGGTTGGCGGTGGGGTTGATGCGGACGCAGGTGGTGCGGTGCCGCTCGTGGTCGGAGATCAAGGCGAGGGCGCGGGTCTGGCCGGCAGCGAACAGGTCCCGTCCGCAGGCGCACCAGGACCGGACGGTCGGGGTGGTGCCGCCTCCCGGGGCGACGATGTGGAGCCAGGCGATGGGGCGGCGTCCGTCGTCGGCGCGCGGGTCAGGGCGAACGGATGAAGGGACGCCTTCGGCGACGACCTTCGGCGCCCCACCCCCGGCGGGGGCGGGCGTCGGTTCTGCGGGGCGGGAGCCGGTGGTCACGACGCCCTCCTTGCCGCCACGTCGAAGCCGCGTGTGACCGCGCGTTCGGCGTACGCCTCGGGCACACCGACGGCGACGGCCGCGTCGATGACCTGGCGCCCGAGGACCTCCAGGCCGCACGGGCCGGGACAGGCGGTGTGCTGGTTGGCGAGGAAGCGGGCGACGCCGTACGCGGTGCTGCCGGCGCCCTCCTCGTGGCAGGCGGCGATCCTGGCGAGGCCCCGGGTGAGGCCGGTTCGGACGAAGGTGTCGTTGTGGCGGCATCCGGTGGCAACCGAGCGGTCCCAGGTGGCGCGGGTGGGTGAGGAAGAGTCCACCTCCCCGCGAAGGGGGCGGGTGGACTCTTCCCTGACGACCAGTGCCCGGACGATGCCCGGCAGGACAGTGATGGGGCCGGCGCCGGGGCCGTACCAGCGGGTGTACTGCATGAGGGACTTGATGTCGACGCCGGGCCGGACCTTGTTGGCGGAGCGCATGGCGCCCCGGTAGACCCAGTGCTCCCCGCGCGTCGTGGTCACGGTCTTGGTGGCGGGGAGGTTCTCGTGGGCCCAGTCCACGGCGTTCTGGTTGTCGAGGTCCACGATGGTGAGGCTGGCGCCGCCGGGGTGGTAGGCGACGGCTTTGGCCTGGTGCCAGGCGCGGGCCCAGGCCGGGGAGGTGAGGATGGCGGGTTCGGTGGTGGCGGCGGCCCAGCCGTGGCAGGGGGCCGGGCAGTGGCAGGGGCCGGCGGCCTTCATGTGGGGCCGGTCCCCGCACACCGAACCCGCGCAGGTGGGGCAGTTCCCGACGGGGAGCTTGCCCTCCCGCAACGGCAGGACCGGGATTCCCAGTTCGGCGAGCCACAGCGCGGTCCGTAACGTGCCGCGCGTGTGCGTCGGGGCGCTCACGCGGCCACTTCCAGGCGGTGGGTGTTGGTGTGGACGAGGTGGCCGTAGGCGGCGTGGCCCTGGTGGGGGACGACGCCGTTGCCGATGATGCGGAGCTGTTCACGGCGCGGGAGGTCGGGGACGGTGGTGACCCAGCCGGCGGGGGTGCCCATCATCCATTCGGGGAAGGCCGGGGCGAGGCGGCGCCCGCCGCGGGCGCCGGGTTCGGTGGGGCAGGGCGCCGGACGTCCGGTGATCTCCTCCCAGCGGGCGATGGTGGGGGCGTAGTCGGTGCCGTCCGCGGCCGTCCACAGCGGGGTGAGGCGGGGGGCGAGGCCGGGGAGGTAGTAGCGGCCGGAGGCGTCGCGCTGGTTGGGGCCGCCGTTGGGTCCGTCAGAGGCCTTCGGGGTGGGCAGCAGCCGGGGCCCGGCTACTCGGCCGGGGGTGGGAGTCGGGTGACCCAGGTGCGGAGGTTCATTCCGCCGCGTCGTTTCGGGCTGGTTCCGGCTCCGCCAGTGCCGTCGGAGGTCGTCGGCGTCGGCAGGAGAGCGGTGGGCGAGGGCGAACCAGCGGTCCCGTCGGTGGGGTGCTCCGATGTCGGAAGCGCGTAGGCATGTCCATGAGAGGTCGTACCCGAGCGTGGCCAGGTCGCCGGCGACGACGTCGAGGCCGCGGCGGAGGATCGCGGAGACGTTCTCCAGGAAGACGTGTGCGGGTCGAATGACGCGAACGGCTTCGGCCACGTTCCGCCAGATCCCGGATCGGCTGCCATGGATGCCCTCTTTCCGCCCGCAGTTGCTGATGTCCTGGCAGGGGAACCCGGCCGTGACCACGTCGGGGGCGTGGGTGTCGCGGACGGTGGTCCAGTCGATTCCCGTGATGTCGCCGAGGTTCGGGACGTCGGGGTGGTGGTGGGCCAGCAGCCTTGCGGCGTAGGGGCTGTTCTCGGCATGGGCGACGACGGTGGCGGTGGGCAGGCCGGCTTGGACGGCGAGGTCGAGACCGGTGTAGCCGGTGCACAAGGACAGGATCCTCGGCCCGTCCCCTCGCGGGACGAGGGCGTGGTGAGTCATGCTGGATGCCTCCAGTTCGACAAGTGCTGGATGAGAGCGGCCCCGATTCATTGGCGTGAGGCGGGGGCCGCTCTCGTCGTTTCAGTGGCGGCTGTGGTCGGTGGCGAGGTCGATCAGGCGCTTGGCCTCGTCGGGGGTGACGTGGCGGTAGCGGACGCTGACGCCACAAGCCGGGTAGGGGCAGCGCACGGTGTGCTTGCCGGCGATGAGGACGGCGGCGTCGGAGATCCGCTCGGACAGGAGGTTCCGGTTCATGGGCGGGCCTTTCAGCGGTTGTTGAGGGTGCCGGTGGCGCGGCCGAACATCCCGGACGCGGTGATGTTCTGGGTGACGTGCTGAACCGGCGCCGTCCCCCGACCGGCACCCCGGCCGGCGCGGAGGAGGAGCGGGGCGAGGGTGCCGGCGGCGATGAGGGCGATGGCGGCCCAGAGGGCTTCGGTCATGGCGATCAGTCCCGGGGCGGCGTAGGAGATCCCGAACCCGGCGGCGGCGATGCCCCCGCCGAGGGTCGGGGCGAGGAGCGCGGTCGTCTTCGCCCACGCCGGAATCGACTGCGCGGCCGGCGCGGGGGACGGGACGGCCTGCTGGGTGTAGGCGAGGGTGCGGTAGCCCCCGGGCAAGGTGACCATCTCGACCCCGGGCGGGAGTTCGGCGGGCAGCATGACGGGGTGCTGGACGGCGGTCGGGTAGAGGACGGGGTCGCCGTAGCGGGTGGGTGCGGTGGTGCTCGTGCGAGTGGGTTCATGCACGACGGGGCTCCCTCGTGAGTGCGGGGAGCACACCTAAACGTTGAGGTGAGCTCCCCGCTGGGCTTGTCGTCTCGCTTGTCGCCTGCTTGTCGTGTGGGTTGTCGCTTGTCTTGTCTTGTCGCTTGTCTTGTCGCTTGTCGCCTCCCAGGTCAGACACCGTTTGCAAGGCCCTGAGGGCCCTGGTGGCGGGGTTTGGGGTGGGGAGGCGACAAGCGACAAGTTCAGTCCTGTGAGGGCTCTGAGGGGGCTTCGGGGGCGTGGGTGTGGTGGACGTAGCGGGTCTTGGTGCCGGCCCCGATCCGCATGGCGGTGCCGTCCTCGGCCCAGGTCTTGAGCCAGCCGGCGACGGTCTGTCGGGTGGTGCCGTACTGGTCGAGGTTGCGGGCGATGGCGGAGGCTCCGGTCCCGGCGGGGCCGGCGGCGATCAGGAGCGTGAGGGCGGCCTGTCGGGCGGCGGTGTCCTCCTCGGCGGGGGTCTCGTTGCGGTGGGCGGACAGGTTCAGTCCGGGCCGGGTCGGGTGTTCGGTGGTGGGCCGGCCGGGTTCGGGGGTGGTGGCGAACTCGGCGTCGATCTGGCGTCGGAACTGCTCGGCGAGCGCGTCCTCGTCCGGGGCCGCCGTCGCTGGGCGGTCGCGGTGTGCGGAGAGGTTCAGTCCCCCGCCCGCACGGCTCGGCGACGCCTGGGTGGGCGGGGTGGTGGTGTCGGGGTCGGGGTCGGTGGGCTGGTGGCTGGTGATCCAGACGGTTCGGTTGTAGTCCCAGCGGCGGGCGTAGTCGGGGCCGGCGGCCTTGGCGGAGATCGCGTCGAGGCGGGGGTGCCGGTCGCTCGTGGCGTGGACGATGTCGCGGATCTGGTTGGGCAGGATCCGCCAGGTTCCGAAGAGGGCGGCGGGTGATTCGGGGGTGCCCATGAAGCCGGTGCCCTTGTGGGGTGCCTGCTCGATCCGCAGGCCGGTTCCGCCGGGGAACAGCTTCGAGAGGTCCATGCCTTCGGTGGATCCGCCGGTCAGTGCGACGCGGGTCTTGGCCTCGCGGCGAATCATCATGTTGCCGAGGACGGATCCGGTGGCACCCAATGCGGTGAGGACGGTGCGCAGGCCCATGGCGCGGAGCATCCGGATCACTTCGAGGATCTTCTTGGCGAGCTTGCGCTTCTCGGGCTCGTTGCTGGTGAGGATCTCGGCGCCTTCGTCGATGACGAGCATGATCTGCGGGATCTCGGCGCTGATGGGGAGAAGGTCGGTGTTGGCCTTGGCCATGAGGTCCTGGTAGGCACGCTTGCGCTGGAGCCCGACCCGCAGGGCCGCGTCCAGCATCAGCTCGGCTTCCTCGTGTGTAGCGGCGAGCCAGTCGATCCCGGGCCGGACCGCCTGGCCCGTCTCGCCCTCCATCGCGGGCCGCACCCACGGCAGGCCGGCGGACCCTGCGTTGAGGTCGATGACCCAGGTCAGCATGTCCTCGGCGCGGGCGAAGCCGGCGAGGATGACGTGGACCATGTTCGTCTTGCCGGATCCGGTCGGCCCGACGACGAGGGCGCACTGTTCGCGCAGGTAGGTCAGAATCTCGTCGGCGTTGGTGCGGTAGCCCCACGGGATGCCGGTGTGGATCGACAGGGGGCTGTAGTCGGTGGGGTAGGGGACCTCGGCGGCCAGGACGTTGACCGTGGTGACGTCGATGAGGACGCGGCCCTGGTCGATGCCCGGTGAGGCGGCGGCCGTGCAGCCGTGCGGCAGCCTGGCATCCGCCGACAAGCGGGCATTCTCGCGGGCGATCCGGTCGTAAGTCGTGCCGCCCGGCGGGAGTTCGGCATCGATCGTGAACCCCGTACCGGTGGGCCACATCTCGACCGCCAGCACGCGGACGGTGATCCCGCACACGCGCTGGATGCGGTCCACCCACTCCGCGGCGACGGCCCGGCGTTCGGCGGACAGTTCGCGGGCGACCTGCCGCTCGGCGGCGGCGATCGCCTCCAGTTCGCGGGCTTCCTCGTACAACCCGACGGACCGGGCGGCGGCCCCCATCCCGACCCCGATCACCGCGAGGGAGCCGAGGGAGGTCCAGGTCAGGGGGCCGGTGGCGAGGGCCCAGGTGGTCCAGCCGGAGCCGAGGAGCCAGGACGCGGCGCGGGCGCCGATGGTGCGGGCGGCGAGCTTCTGCCGCAGGCCGGTCGCGGTGTGGCCGATCGCCCCGACCGTGCCGATGGCGAGGGCCCAGCTGGGGGGCATGTGGGCGAGGGTGCCGACGGTGGCGACCGCGTAGGCGCCGGTGGTTGCGGAGAGGGCGCCGGTGATGGGTCCGTGGCCGGCGGCCCAGTCCAACGCGAGCCCGTTGTGGGTGACGGTCTTGGTGGCGGTCATCAGACGTTCCAGCCCTTCTCGGCCTCGTGGCCGTTGCGGGGCTCCTCGTGGCGGGCGATGTCCGCCTCGTGGGCCTGGCGGAAGGCGGGGGCGAGTTCCTCGGAGAACTGGACGGTGCTGGTGAACACGTCGAAGAGGTCGGTGAACATGTCGGCGACGACCTTCTCCAACGCGAACTCGGAGTCACTGCGTTCGGCGAGGATGCGCAGGATGTTCGCGATGGCCTGCAGGGCCTCGGGGAGGTTCTCGATCATCGCGAGGATCTCCATGCAGCCCTCGGGCTCGTAGGACTGCGCGGCCTGCTCCATCTCGGCGGCCAGCTCCTCGAACCGGAACCCGGAAACGTTGCTCACAGCTACTCCTTGGCTGGTGGGCGGTGCGGGAACGTGCGTGGTGGGACGGGCGGCCTGGTCGCCGACCTCGTCGGTGCCCTCCTCCTCGGCGGCGACCTGGGCTTCGGCTTCCTCTTCGTCGGCTTCGAGTTGCGCGATGATCTCGGCGTCGCGGGCCTCGCGTCGGGCTCGGGCCCGGTCGACGAGGCGCTGGTAGAGGCGGCGGCCGGGGTTCATCAGCCAGGCCCAGCCGAGCTTTCGACCGAGCGGGGTGGTGATCAGTCCGACCAGGCCCGCAGCGCCGCCGAGGACGGCGGCCAGCGCGCGGCGGGCGTGGAATCGGGCTGCCGAGCGGAGCAGTGCCTTACGGGCCGCCTTCTGGGCGGGGGCCTTGGCGGCGGCCACCCGGGCCCGGTGGGCGGCCTGTTGTACCTGCTCGCGGTTCTTGCCCACCGTTCGGCCGGTGGCGCGGTCCTTGGTGGTGCGGGCGGCGGCGACGGCCTTGTCGCGGACGGCTGCGGCCGTGCCGAGGCCCTTCGCGAGGGTCCGGGCCGCGGCGCCCCGCGGCTTGCCCACCGTGCCACCGCTGCCGCTGTGGCCGGCGCGTTCGGCGGCCCTGGCGGCGCGGCGCGTGTCGGCGACCTGCCGGCGAGCCTGGGCGGATGCGGTGCGGGCGGCGGCCCGGGTCGGGGACTCGGTACGGGCCTTCGAGCGCAGAGCCTGTACCTGTCCGGCTCGTCCACCGGCCAGGCCGGCGACCGCGCGGGCGGCTCGCTGGCGGGCCGACGGCGAACCCGCCCTGCCCGCGGTCGAACCCGAGGGGCGCCCGGCGGGGGCACCGGCAGCCTGTCGGATCTGTCCGCCGGCCGTCTTCCGGGATCCGGACGCGGTCCCCGCTCCCCTGCCCGCGACTCCGCCGGGGGTCTTGCCGGTGCGGGCCTGGGAGGGGATCCGACCCAAGACTCCACGGCCGCCCGTTCCGCCCGGGGTTCGGATGGAGGCCTGCGTGGCCTTCGCGGTGGGGGTCTTCTTGGCATTCTTGGCGTTCTTGGAGTGGCGGTGTGCGGCGGCGGCGGTGCCCAGGACGGCGGCGCCGGTCATCGCGACCATCGCGGCGACCGGGCCGCCGGCCAGTGCGGCCGTGGCGACGAGTCCGGCTGTGCCGTTGGCGCCGGACAGGGAGAGCGGGACCACGGGGAAGCCGCCCGGGGTGTGCTCGACCTGCTTGGCCGACTTCTTCGTGTCGGCGGGCGTCGGGGTGTTCTGGGGGGTGGGGGTGGACTTTTCGGGTGGTGCCTGCGGTTCGGTGAGGATCTCGGTCATGCTGAACGGGCCCCCTTCGGGGAGTGAAAGGGGCCCGGCCGCCAGCCTCCTACAGCAACGGCCGGGCCCTGCTTGTCCGTGCAGGTCAGAGCTGGTTCGGCTCCAGGGCGAAGAACAGGGTGGTCGCGCGGGCCATCTCCGGGTGGTCGGCGATGACGTACTGGCGAATGGCCTGGTGGGCGTCGTAGCGGGTCATCCCGACGGGCGGGGTGTATGTACCGTTCTGCGTCATCGCCGCCCGGCCGGGCAGCTCCAACGTCAGCACCCAGAAGTGCGAACCCTGAGCGGCCGGGGCGGGAATGGTGGTCTGTGCGTTCTGCGTGGTCACGTGGATCTCCTGATCAGGTCGGGTGTTCAGGCGACGCGCTGTGCTTCGGGGTAGGCGCACGGGGTGCACATGCCGAGGGAGGCCGGGATGACGTATCCGGCATCGGTCCGGCAGGTGGGGCAGGTGCGGCGGGCGAGGTTCGCCCGGTCCAGGGCCGCGGCCTTGCGGGCGGTCATCGGCCGGACCGGCACGGCGAGGTCGAGCCGGTAGAGGTAGGCGACGAGCGGGCCCCGCCGGCGGCGGGGGCGTTCGAGTTGGGCGACGACGTCCTGACCACCCGGGCGGAGCCCCAGCGCGCGGAGTTGGCGGCGGGTGGCCAGACCATCCGGGGCGAGGTGCCACCGGTGGACGGGCAGGATGCTCATCAGCCGGTGCCTGCGGGAACGGCGGTCAGGTGGGGCCGCTCGGAGTCGTCGCGGGCGGCGAGGATCTGCTTGCGGCCCCATGACTCGCTCATGCCGTACGCCTCACCAAGTGCCCGTGCGGACAGGGGCCGTGCGGCCTGTACGGATTCGGCGTACGTACGGCGTGCGTCCTGCCGCAGACGCTCCAACTCCGCCTCCTCGAACACCTCCTCCCGCGACATCCCCTCGTCGGGGTGTGCGGGCTGTACGGGCACCGTGTGCGGGGTGTGCGGATCGTCCGCCCGCACACCGTCCACATAGGCGGTGAGCTGCGGCAACGCCTCCCGCACCAACAGATGCGGGACTTCCTCGGCCGGGGCCGGGTCCCGGTCGATGTCGACGGTGTCCGGGGTGTGCGGGGGGTGTGCGGACTCCTCCGCGCGCTCCCCGCACGGCTCGACCATCGGGGGTTGGGGGCGGTGGTGGAGGACCTTGGCGACGAGGTCGGAACCGAAGTAGATCGACCCGACCGGAAGGGACGTGGCCAGCAGGACGAGGGCCCAGTGCGCGGGGTCCCATTCTGCGAGCCGCATCCACTTGACCGACTCGGCGTGCAGGGCCGGCACCAGGCCGTGGACGTAGTTGAGGACCAGAGACGCGGCCGTGTAGGCGGCCAGCACCCGCAGCGCGAAGGCTCGGGCCTCACCGGTCAGTACGAGGGCCGCGACCAGAGCGAGCGCCATCAGCCCGTCCACGACGAACGGGTACAGCGTCGCGGCCATCCCATCGGCGCCGGTCGCCCGGGCGATGTCCCGCAGCGCGTTCCAGGAGACCCGGAACGCCATCGCGACCACACCCACCAGGGCCAGCACAAGAAACGCTTTGCCCCACCGGTTCACGAGGCCGCTCCGATCGGAACGACGTCGACGGAGCCAAGAAAGCTGACCGGGTAGTCATCGTCCTCGTCGTAGTACTCCTGCCACTCCCACTCCGCGTCGTCCGCGACCTGGTAGCCAAGGACGGCCAGGGCCGCGGTGCGTTCCGTGCGGGTGGGGGCCGGCGAGGTGCGGGCGAAGTCGTGGTGCGGCCACTCCCTCGGGAAGGGGCTGGCGGTGACCACGTAGATCTCCCAGTCACCCACGTAGCCCTGCGCGACATGGGCCCTGAGCGTCATGCGGCACCGCCCGACGTGCTCACCGCGGCGATGCTCCGGTTGATCAGGTTCAGGCGGGCGGCCAGCATTCGGCGGCGGGCCCGGCGGATCCGCTGGGCGTCCAGGTCGGACGGCGTCCGGTCCAGGACGGCGATCTCCGCGTCGAGGAGGTCGACCTCCGCCAAGATCAGCGGCATCTCGAACTCGACCGCGTTCAGCTCCGCGTCCGTCGGTTCGAGGTCGGCCAATAGGGCGGTAACGGGCTTCTGACGTGCCACGATGTACTTCATGAGTCGTGTTCTCCCTAGCAGGTGGACGGCTCGAAGCGGCCCCGGTGTTACAGCACCGGGGCCGCACTTCGTCGAGGGGAAGGTCAGGCGGGTCGCGGGTAGTGGGCGACGCTCGGCCGGGTGTGGGCCGGGTCGCTCTCGCAGTCCGCGGCCCAGCCCTGGTGGGTCCAGCAGGTTTTGCGGTCGTCGGCGTGCATGCCGGCGTCCTCCAGCTCGTTGTCACGCTGGATCGCCGCGGCGAGCTTCTTGTTCATGCGAACCCCTTCCGGGGCCGGAACATCCGGCTCCCCGCGACCCCGGCCGTACGACGCCGAAGCGGCGCACGGCCGGAGGAGGCAGCCGGCGCGGCTAGGGCCGCGCGAGTGTCCCGATTGCGCGAATCAGCGCGATATCCGCTGCGCTTGCGTAGCGGATCGGGGAGGGGAGACGCCAAGGGCGACGCCGGTCTGCCGGTCCAGCAGAGCGGCGGCCAAGGGTTTTAACCGGATCACGAAGACTCCTGAATGGCAGGTCAACGTAGTGAGGGGCTTCGCCGGCGGCCGTTGCCACGGCATGCCGGTCCCGAGCCCGAAGATCGGTGCGTCATCGTCACTGCTCTGACGCCAGCAGGGCGGCACGTACCGGGTGGCACCCCTACGGAGCGGGGTGTTCTCCAGAGCCGGCGCGTGAAAGAAGGTGTTGCCGCCGAACGACAGCCCGTCGTCCAGGGGACGGGGTCACGCCCGTCTCGTTTCACTTGGCACGCTGTTGAGTTCTCAAGCGACGAACGCTGCCTTCGTACTCACCCCCTCGGGCTTTCCTCCGGGCTGCAACACGGCAACCTGTGCGGTGCACGCATAGCTCAATCAGGCATTCATGCAGGTCAGCACGGAGTAGCCGCGCTCACTGCATGAGATACATGCTTGAACATGTATCTCACATTGGCGGTTCTGGTTGAGGCTGTCAAGCTCTGCGCCTCAGCCGGTCCGTCTTGTGGTGTGCATCAGAGTGCCGTCGACGGGTGGGACGAAGTCACCACGTCCCTGGACGACTTGGGACGTCCTCGGTAGCGTTTCGAGGGGCGACTACGTCCCTGGACGTCCCTGGGGGTGGGATGGCGAACGAACGGTTAAGGTCCGCGATGCTGACGCAAGGCGTCGCCGTGGATGCCCTGGCGGTGCACCTTGGGGTCGACCCCAAGACGGTGGAGCGCTGGATCACCAAAGGGCGGGCGCCGTACCGGCGGCACCGCCTTGCCATCTCGGCCTTCCTTCGGGAGGACGAGGGCTATTTGTGGCCAGACGGCCTACCGGACGGGCAGCGTAAGGACGCTGCGGATGCCGAGGTACTTAAGGTCTATCCGCACCGTTCCTACGTGCCGGCCGACCTATGGCTCCAGATGTTCGGGCGAGCGGAGCGGGAGATCGGTGTGCTGGTGCACGCGGGCGTCTTCCTCGCCGAGAATCCGCGTTGGCCGCAGATGCTCAGGCTCAAGGCGGCCGGTGGAGTTCGAGCCCGTATCTTGCTCGGGGACCCAGAAAGTCCTGAGATTCGACGCCGAGGGGACGAAGAAGAAGTCGCTGAGGGCGTGGCCTATAAGGTTCGCGAAGTGATGAAGCTCTACCGCCCGCTGTACTCGGTTCCGGGCATCGAGTTCCGGCTCCATCGGTCGACGCTGCACAACTCGCTCTACCGGTCGGATAACGAATGGTTGGTGAACACGCAGGTCTACGGCGTGAGCGCACCCCTGGCGCCGGTTCTCCATCTGCGCAAGGTCGCCGGCGCTGAGCTGGTCTCCACCTATCAACAGAGTTTCGAGAAGGTCTGGTCCGAAGCAGTCCCCATTGAAGGATGAGCATGAGCCGCCGTACTGACTATTTCGACGACTCCAACGCGCCGAAGGCCAACAGCATCGTGCCCGCAGTCACGGCGTTCGTTGTCAACGACGCTGGAGATGTGCTGCTGGAGCGGCGATCGGACAACGGCCGTTGGGGCATGCCTGGGGGTGTGCAGGAGATTGGCGAGAACATCGCAGGAACGGTGGTTCGAGAGGTCCTGGAGGAAACCGGGATCGTCGTCGAGGTCGTTGGCCTTGTGGGTGTTTTCACCGACCCTGGGCATGTGATCGCGTTCTCGGACGGCGAGGTGCGGCAGGAATTCTCGCTCT
The DNA here is from genome assembly GCF_055574495.1 of Streptomyces sp. NPDC029836. Lineage (NCBI taxonomy): Bacteria > Bacillati > Actinomycetota > Actinomycetes > Kitasatosporales > Streptomycetaceae > Streptomyces > Streptomyces sp. NPDC029836. The sequence continues at coordinate 878,273 of NZ_JBVHZI010000002.1, forward strand.
GCTTCCGCGCCCGACCGGTCAGCGGCGAGATCAAGGTGAGTTCGGAATCCTTGGAGGTGCGGTGGATTCCCCGGACGGAGATCGAGTCCCTTGACGTATCGCCCACCACCCGCAGGCGGCTCACGGAAGGCTTCCGCGACTCGCCGATTCCCCGAATCAGCTGAGCTTGGACCGCTGTATCTCGAAGCTGCGCTGACGCACCCGGGCGACGCGTGCCAGAAGCTCCGGTCGAGCCGCGGATACGGCCCTGAACACGACGTGATCCGGGCCGTACCGGTCGAGCACCTCAGTCAACCGCTCCGCCGGGTCGACGAGCGCGCCCACGGGGCTGCTGGTCAGGTCGCAGTAGGTGATCGCATCCACCAGCGCGGGCTCCGCGGGGCCGAACTCCGCCAGCATCTCGCTCAGCCCCAGCTCGGAGGCCTCCCAGGGGGATGACGTGTGGAAGGCCACAACACTGCACAACCGGGGGTCGGCGCCCACCACGTCACGCAGATAGCGCGCTCCGTCGATCATGTGCTGCCCCGTGTCCACGGCTGCCTGCGCGTACCCGACGTCGTGCGCAATAGCCGCTGCGGCCAGCAGTTCCGCGTCCTCGCCAAGTGCCGGGGCAAGCGTCAGTGCCTGCGAATAGACGCGTTGAGAATGAGCCCACCGGGCCGGCAGGCGCTCGGCAAGCAGGGACTCCGCGAGATCGTGAGCCCACTTGGCCAACTGCATGTGAGTGCCTCCAAGCTGTCGAGAATCAGGATGCCGGGCCCACGAACCGCCCAACTCCGTGCTGAGCATGAACGTGTCCTGCGCCTTCAAGTTCGTGCACGGCACGACGGACCGTGCCCCGTGCGACCCCGTAGGACTCGGAGAGCTCTGCTTCACTCGGGAGCCGAGCACCGGCAGGCAGCTCGCCCGTCCGAATACGGTCCAGCAGATCTGCCATGATCCGCTTGTAGGGCGCTACCTCTGATCCGTCTCCGACTCGGCGGCCGACCCCAGCTACGGTGGTCACGTCGCCGGCTTCCTCCAGCGCGCGAAATGCGCGACGGACAGTCGTGCGCGCCACTCCGAACTCCCGCCCGATCTCAGCTTCGGACGGAAGGCCATCGGGGTAGGTCCCTTCGGCGATCCTGGCCCGCAGAGCCTCCGAGATCGTCAAGTACGTCCCACGAGGGCTGGGGTTGGTCACGCGTACCTCCTTCTTCCGCCGCGTGCACGGTGGCACCGGGCGGCGTCCGCGCGCTCCAGCTTCGCACGTCGTCGCCCCGGCGAAAGGTGTCGATCCCCGGTTCCAGCTGTGAGGCGTCCATCCCCGTCGACAAGAAGCACGAATGGCCGTGGCACACCACATGCCGGACCTCACCAAGTAGCTGCTTGCCTCCATGGACGTGCCGCTCCCAGGAGGGCCTACACGCATGCGCCTTGGCCCGCCCCCTTTGGCGAATCAGCACCTCACGACGCCTTCCCAAGCTGTAAAATCTGCTTCCTCATTTCAAGCTAAGGAGAGATGTGGAGAAACGGGAATCAGCACCCGACATTCCACTGTACATTTCTATTACTCATCCGCAGGTCGCAAACGAATTGGTCGCAGTGATCGACGACAAGGATCTCACCAGTAAAACGCTGCACCCAACCTCTTCACATTACTGCAAATGGCGATGCACAGTTTGCGCACATGAATGGATCTGCACCGCAAGGAAACGAACCGCGGGCGGCGCGGGTAGCGGGTGCCCCAACTGTGGACGCCTGCGAACCATCAATGCTCGCAGAATAGCTCCGCCCGGGACGTCACTTAAAGACATCCACCCAGAAGTTGCGTCAGAATTCATTGGAAACCTGGAAAACAATCTCACTGCCGCCCAGCTGAAGCCTCAAAGCGCCTACAAATGCCAATGGCGGTGCCGGGTATGCGATCACGAATGGATCGCGACTCCAAATAATCGAACAGGCAGAGGGACCGGCTGCCCTGCTTGCTTCACGGCAAGGCGAGGTAGTGGGAAGCGGAAACCAAAGCCGGGTTCACAGACCGCGCAGGATATCCTAGGCGCGGTCACCTCTGAATTCATTCAAAATGAAACCACCCCAGGATTCGACCTAACCATGGTGCGGCCCGGATCCCGCGACAGATGTAGCTGGAAGTGCTCTTCTTGTGGACATAGGTGGGTGGCTACAGTCGCCTCTCGCGTCCGTTCGCACCTCAATCGCCCTGGGTCCGGTTGCCGAAAATGCTACGACCGTCGAATTGCGGTTCGTCGCCGGCTTCCCAACGAAGGGGAGTCGCTTCAGGAGCGCCATCCTCGCATTAGCCGAAGCTTCGTTGAGAACCTCACAACTCCAGGTGAAGGACCAGAACGACTCAGGGCGGGAAGCAATGATCGTTGCCGATGGCGCTGCCCAAATGGCCACGAATGGGTAGCACTCGTTCTTGCTCGAACCTACGGATCCGAATGCCCCCGGTGCGCTTCGGCGGGGAGGTCTCGGTTCGAGCTTGAAGTGTGCTTTCTCCTACGCGCGGCTACTGGAACGGAAGTGTTGTGCGATTTCGAAGTACCCTTGACTGTTGGAAGTTCAGGACGAGCACCCAGAGTGGATCTATATCTGCCCGAAGCGCAGATGTACATAGATTTAGATCCATTTCATACCCACAACAGGGATCGCTCCGTTGTTAACGACACCCGAAAGAGCCTCCGAATGCGCGGTCTCAACTATGTACGGCTTCGCGCAAAAGGCCTGCCGCCTATTCCAGGTGAAGCGATAGTCGTCAACGACGCAACCCGGGATGGAATCGACCCTCAAGCATGGTCGTCAGCACTCCGCCCCCTGCTGATGGCACAGGGCGTCCAGTTCGATTCGCTGACAAGCGATGGCGCCACAGAAGCTCTCAGGGAAGCCGCAGAGGCATGGGCGGCTCTCAAGGGGAGGGTCAGGTATTCGTCCACCGCCGCGACACATCCTCACCTGGTTAAAGAATTCAGAAAGAACTTGACAAACCCACAGTACGACCTGTCCCTACGTTCACCCTCCTCATTCGACTCTGCGGAATGGCAGTGCTCCACATGTGGAGGTCTGTGGGAAACCACCATTCGCAACAGAACTAAAGGATCGGGCTGCCATTCTTGCCACCGTGAAGGGATCGCGAGAAACAATAGGGCCCGCTCCTACGCACCCCCGGGGTCCTCGCTCGCGGACTTGCATCCTGATGTCGCATCCCGATTCATCCGCTGCTTGGAGGATTCGAGCCGCGCCCCTCACAACCTCAGAATTTCAAGCAATCTACGATGTGAGTGGTTCTGCCACACACACCTTCACACGTTCACTGCTGCCGTACATGTCGTATCACGAGGAGCCAAGCGACGGTGTTGCCGATGAGTGCAATCGCCGCCCCACCCACCTACTGAGCTTTGCTTCAACGCTGGAACACACATCCGCGCATGAACACCTAGCGGACCGGCACCCCTCACAGAGGGAGACCAAACACGGAGTGCGGAACGCGGAGCTCCGGTAAATACGCGGGACAGGTAACTCCTCGATCTTGAAAACGAACGGAAAAGAGGCAGGTCAGGTGCCTACAGTGCGGAGAGCAGCCACGCCTCTCTTCTGAGCACCTAGCCGCTCCCTTGAGCCTTGAAGTCCAACGTGGTGTCGGTGCCGGAGGGGGCCGGCAGGGCCCCCTCCGCGTCTGACTATCCGTTTGATCGAGACATCTGGCGCTCGGCAACCCGTGCCCAATAGCTGATCTGCGAGTGCGTGTCCATGAGCTGCTTCAGGATCGCGTTCGGCATAGCCCACCCCTCCTTGTCTAGGAGCGGACCTCCCTGCGCCTCCTCCACGTTGGCAAGTTCATCAACATCCAAGTTGACTTGTTCGACGAACCTGGCGATCTGGTCCCGAAGTCGAGCAGCCTTCATGCGTGGCGTCTCGTCTGGCGCCGTCACCGGCCGCGGGAGAGTCGTGCCCGCAGGGTAGGCCTCGTAGCGCAGCCATGCGTCCTCAATCGGCATGGGCTTGCCTTCGGGGTCTTCCTGCCACTTCCCCAGCTCGTCGCGCTTGCCCAGTTCCAGTTCGCCGGCCTCGGTGACCCTACGGGGACGCCTTCCAACCCGACCGTCGGTGATCACTTGGGCGAGCACCCGCAGCCCCAACTCGTCGTGAAGCATCGCTTCCAAGATCTGGTGTGGGCCCCGCTTATCTGCGTTCGTGCTGCCCATGGGCTCGCGCTGTAGGCCGCCCCAGGCGGTTAGGTGGTACTGCGCCAAAGCTGCCAGTTCCAGCCGGGACCTCCATGCCTCGGGCTCGTAAAGCGAGCCGTCCTCAGCACCAAGCTCTGCGAGGGCCGCGTCGAGCAGCTCAAGGGGTGGGCGACCTGTAACTGTCCACGGAGCCGTCGTGTATCGGGCGAGGCGGGTACAGCGCAGGTATGCGGCGCGCATTCGCTCAGCCCGCAGTCGTTCGGGATCTCCGACTGTCAGTGTGGTCGCAATGCTCCGAGTGGGCCTCAGCGCCAACTCCGCGATGACCTCGGTTCGTCGGCCGGCGCTCACACTCTTCTTGGCGGTGACGTCTCGGATGCCTCGCTCAACGAGTTCGCGATGCTGCTCCCGAAGGAGGGTGGCGAGGACATAGGCTGCTTGTTCGTCTCGCTCTACAGGTAGCCCTGCGCCCTTTGCTTCTGCCGGCGTGAGTAGGCCCGCGAGATAGTCATGCACCGAATCATTGAGCTCGCCCTCACTACGAAGCACCTCCAGGACCGCTTCGGCCATGGATTCAAGCTTGCCTGTTTGGCTCCACGGTCGAGGAGGATCGACATGGAGCATGCCAACGAAAGCGTTGACGGCACGGGCGTAGTCGTAACCCTCCCTGGTTGGCGTAAAGCGGAGGAATACGCGGGCCGGTGTGATCAGAGCGTTGCGCTGACGAATCAGCTTTCGGTGTGCGGCCGGCCTCAGTGTGTCGGGGTCCTCCCCGCTTACCCGCCCGATGAAGCGCCGGTAGTCGTCACGGTTGGTGGGGAAGTGGTATTGCACCTGACTATCAGAGAGCCCCAGGACCTCCTGCGCGTTGGTGACACGGCTGGAGCCGTCCGCGGTTCCCAAGAGAGGCATGGACGGTTCGCCATCGCGGTGCCGCAGTTCGAAGAGGACCACAGTTACCGGCATGGCGATACCGCGCGCCGCGATGGACTCTTTCAGGTTGTTGCTCGACAGGATGAACTCGCGGGCCCGCGCGGTCTCCTCCTGAACATGGGCGACGCTACCGCCCTCGATCCAGAGGCTGGTGGTGGTACCAGAAATAGAGCGAGGCCCGGTCAGTGGTCCCCCGTATCCTTCGGCGCCGGCCGCCGGATACACGCGCCGTTCCATGGTGCGGTTGTTCGTCGGGAGCGGAACAATTCCGGGGACATAGAGGTCGAGGTCGATCGCCTCGATCACGCCCCCGGCGATGTTCACCCGAGTGGGACGCCTAAGTAGCGACCTCAACTCACTCGGGTCGACCGCGGCGTGAGCCAGGGCGGCGGCGAAGTCGGCGGATAGCCCGAACTCCTCTCCGGCTGCTGCGGCGCGTGTGACCGCTGCGGTCTTCGCCAAGGGTGGCAGGTCGGCCTCACCGAACCGCGACCAGATCGCCGAGCTGTCCTCCTCCGTGCTGTCGTTGGCGTCGAGCTCGTCCCCAACGCTCTCGGAGCCGTCCAGGTCCTGGATCGTCTCCTCGTACTCGGTGTCTTCCTGATCCATCATGTTTTCCTCCAGCTGTAAGGATCTAGGTCTGGGAGTATGCGGACACGCCGAAGCGGGCCCGCAGTGGCCGTCGGCGGCAGTTTGACTCAGCCGACGGCCAATCGCCTCAGCTGATGGGGGGCAGCTGCCGACGTCCGGCCCCGAGCTGCCGCAGGTCGCTGCGGATCAATGTCTCGTCGCGGCCGAGCCACCGTGCGATCGCGGTCGTCGGCACCTTCAAGGCGTCCAGCGCGGCTACCTGACGACGACGCTTAGTGATCTCTCCCGGCTTCCGCCAGGCCTTGCGCCGCTCCTCGGCCGTCTCTCCAGCCAGGAAGAGGTTCTCATCCCTACTTTTCAGAGCGTAGCGCCAGCAGCTCTCCAGCAGCGGGCACGTACGGCACATGGCCCGAGCCTGCGGGATGTCCCGCTCCGGTACGACGGGCTCTCCGTCGAAGGCGGCCTGCTGCTCCTTCGGGCTACGGAACTTGTCCTTGTTCCACGTGCCGCAGGCGGCCTCGCCCATAGGCGGCCCGAACGGCTCCATGGCCCGAAACAGGGCATCGGGCGGAAGTGCGTTCTCGATCTCGTCGTGGGGCTCCACAGCATCTCCTCATGCCACACCGCGTGGCTTATGAGGACGAGGGGGTCACGCCCACGTTCCTTGATCACAATCTGGCCCGTTCGAGTCTCTAGCCGTGCAAGACGATCGGTGCTGGGCGATTCCCAGCCCCGTCGCGTGCCTGCGCCTGTCGGCGCTCACACGGCCTGCGGAGTGACCCCCGAGGCGTAGCCACAACCAGTGTGGCACCCAGCTCGGCCGATCCGAGAGAAACGGGAAGGCAGTTCGCGAAGATGACTCCGAACTCGACCCCGTGACCTTGGTGTTGCACCGCTCACCGCACGATCAGCGGCTACAACCCCGGTCGGCTCCGCGCGGCTCCGACATGGGCAGGGATCCGTCCCCGGCACCAACGCTGGCGATCACCCGCGAGGAGTAGCGGTTCATTTTTCCCGCTGTCGAACCCCCCGGGTGGTACTCCTAGTCGGCCGACATCCACCTGCGGGGCCTGCGCAGGCTCCCTGCCCCCAACCGGTATGACCATGCCCTATGGGTACCACCTGAAGCCGACATTACGCCCGCGTGCGTCGAAGAAGCAGGGACTCAGCACCATGCCTCTGGCCGCCTCCCAGTCACCTCGCTTCGACACCATGACCGGCCGGAGGTGAGTCATCAACAGCGCAACCGGGGAACACTCGCCCAGCCATGACCCCGACATCATCAGACCCGCCTGGCTGGACGAGTCGTTTCGCGAGCATGCCGAGGCCGGCTTCTACATCGTCGCCGCCGCCATCGTCGAGACACAGGCCGTGGCCGCCGTGAGAGAGGAGATGCGCCGCCTGAAGGGGCGCCGGGACACCGCTAAGGCCCACTGGAGGGAGATGGACGACCGAGACCGCCGTGCGGCCGCGAGCCTGGTCGCGGCACAGCCCGGCCAGCACGTTGTGGCAGTGGGAGCTCCCGTACCGCGGCGTAAGCAAGAACGCGCCCGAAGTAAGTGCCTGACGGCCCTCATTCCCGAGCTGCACAGCTTCGGCGTGAACCACCTGTTCGTCGAGTCACGGGAGGAGGCGCTCAACAGGAAGGACATCACGACGGTCATCGAGGCCCGCCGCACGCTCCCCAAAGGAACCGTCCTCCACGCGGAGCACCTCGCTGGCGCCACCGAACCGCTCCTGTGGATGTCCGATGTCGTTGCCGGCGCGATCCGCGCTCAGCGACAGGGAAACACTCGATACGCGGACATCCTGAAGGAGGTGGTTCTGGACTTCGACATAGCCACCGGTTGCTGAGGACGCTCCCAAACAGACGCCGAGCCAGGCTCCTGGTCTGCCCCAGGTCACCTGGCTCCACTTCCAGCGACCCACGGTCCCTGGCTCGTCAATCACAGTACCTCGCGATGAGACGGCTGCAACAGCACGGAACATGAACTTGACCGCAGACCCTGATCGCCCCCCGACCGAGAGTGACAGGGTGCGCCGACGTCGCCCTGAGTCATCCCCATGATCCTGTTCGGGCACGGCGCCACATAGCGGAAGCATTCACTCCGGTGAATACACGGTGGCGCCTCGGTCCGACCGTACTCAACACGGCCCCCACCGCAGGTCAGCGACCGATTGCCCGCCTACAAGATCAGTCTCTTCTAAGCACTTGGCCGCAGGTTCGAGTCCTGCCGGGGGCACTCTTCCCGTCCCACCCTCAGCCCTCCCTCCGGGGAGGGCTTTCGTATGCGCGGGTCCGGGGGCGCGGGGTGGCGCCCTGAGCCGGGGGCGGGGCCGGGGGTACGGGGCTCGTCGGCCTCGAGGAACGGATCGGCGCACTCGGCGGCACGCTCACCGCCGGGCCGCACGCGGGTACGGCGCTGGGTGTGATCATCCGCGTCCTCTTGGCCGACGATCAGGAATCCGTTCGCATCGGCGTCCGCCCGATCCTGGACGCCCAGCCGGACACGGAGGTCGTCGGTGAGGCCGTGAACGGCGTCCAAGCCATCGAACCGGCCGAGAAGTTGAGGCCGGACGTCGTACTGGCCGACATCCGGATGCCGCGCCTCGACGGCCTGGAGGTCACGCGCAGGCTGGCCGGGCCGGACCGGAAGCCGCCGAGCCCCTGCGCGTGGTCGTGGTGACCACCTTCGAGTTGGACGAGTACGTGCACACCGCGCTGCGTCACGGCGCCTGCGGCTTCCTGCTGATGCGCGCCGGACCGGCGCTCCTGGTGGAGGCCGTACGTGCCGCGGTGGCAGGGGACACGCCGATCAGCCCCGCGATCACCGTGCGGCTGCTGGAACACCTCAAGTCGGTGGGTGCGGCCAGGAGTCGGGCGCCGCAGCTGATCGAGTCCCTCACGGAACGCGAGTCCGAGATAGCCGCTCTCGTCGCCAAGGGGCCGACCAACGCGGAGAGCGGGACGGGGTTGTTCGTCTCGGCGGGCACGGCCAAGACCCACATTGCCAACGTTCAGCGCAAACTCGCCGTGCGCAATCGGGTCGGCATCGCGGCCTGGGCGTGGGAGAGCGGCGTCTGAGGGTTGCGGATTGCGGATTGCGGAGCGGTGGTACGGCGGGGCGGGTGGATCAACCGGCGCGGTCGAGGGGGACTCCGAAGGCGCGTACGGCCTCGTAGTACGTGCGGGCCGTGGCGTCGCAGGAGGCCTTCTTAACGGGCTCGTAGCGGGCGCAGACGCGTTTGAGATCCGCGTGGAAGGCGTCGTCCAGGCGGGATTTCGCGGCCCGGAAGGAGCCTGCCGCCTTGTGGTTGCGGTAGCCGAAGTCGTGGCGGGCGCACGCCGTCCGGAAGGGGAAGCCGAAGGGGTTGTCGGGGGAGGTCGTGCAGTGGTCGGTCGACCAGTCGAACGCGTACGCCGCCCAGGACGCCCGGTCCGCCCGTGCGACGGCCCAGGCGTCGTGGCTCGCCGCTCCGGTCCGCGTCCAGCCGTCGAGCACCAGCGACTTGTCCGCCGGGACGGCCCGGACAGTGGGAGTCGCCCGGGCGGGGCTCGCGAGGGTGAGCAGGCACGCGGCGGCCAGCGCGCAGGCGAGGGGGACGGTGGGGCGGCGACGCACGACGGGACCTCCCGGTGGGGTGGGGCGGGGAGGACGACGGCGCCCGCCGGGCTCCACTCCCCCCACGGACCTGTAACGCGCGGGGCGCTCCGGGGTGGCGGGGTGGCGGGGTGGCGGTCAAGCCCCTCTCAGGTATGAGGCCGTATCCGACTTGCGGCAGAGACGAACTTGATACCGCGGAGGGACGCGCCCCGCACCCGCCCTCGGAACACTTGACCCTATGAACCGCCGACCGCTCGTGATCGCCGCCGCTGCCGTGGGAGTGCTGGCCACGGCCGCCTTCGCCCTGCCCAACCTGCCGCCGAACCCCGTCACCAACGCGCTGGACGACCGGGTTCTGCACGAGAAGGGCAAGCGCTTCGCCACCGCCGCCGACGCGCCCGCGCGCGGCGACCGGGCGTTCGCGCTGCCGAGTTGGATACCGGCGGACGCCACGGACATACGGATAAGGGTCCGGACGAACGGCGAGGCTCGGCTGATCCGCTTCACCCTGGGCCGGACCGCGCTCGACGGTCCGCAGTGCACCGCCGGCACCCAGAAGGTGAAGGGCGGCCCCCGGCTGGCCGCCCGCTGGTGGCCGGGTGACACGAGGGCGGAGGAGCGCCCGGAGTGCCGGGACCGGCACCAGTACCAGGTGGCGGTGCGCGGCAAGCGGGTCTACGCCTGGACCGACGGCACCCCGTCCCCGGGCGCCCCGGCCAAGCGGAGCGCGGGAGTCGTCAGGACCGCCGGGCAACGCTGAGCGGCGCGGCGAAACTCCGCGTCTCCGATAGGGACTTCGGCGGCTACCCAACCTCGGCCGTGCCGTCCCGCAGGAGGGCCGACGCGGTCCGGGCGAAGGCGTCCGGGTTGTCCAGCATGATGTTGTGCCCGCAGTCCGGTACGGGCAGGACGCGCACTCCGGCGGCCTCCAGGGCTTCGGTCCCGGCGGGGGCTCCGTCCGCCTCCGCGTACAGGAAGCCGCGTGGGATCCTCAGGCCCAGCAGCAGGTCGCGCATGGTGGGCGTCGTACCGGTCACGAGGTGCACGGCGCTGCGGTGCAGGGCGGTCCGGCCGGCCAGCCGCATGGTCGACCACCAGTGGGCGCCGGCCCGCTCGCGCACCTCGGCCCAGCCCCCGGCCCGGAACTCCTCCTCCGTATAGGAGGCGATCCCGCTGCTGCCGGGGGCGCGGGGGACCCGGGGCATCGGGTCCAGGTTCGCGTCGACCAGGACGAGCCGGGACACCAGTTCGGGGTGGCGGGCGGCCAGCACGATGGCGACGGCTCCGCCCATGCTGTGTCCGATCACCTCGGCCGCCTCGACGTGGGCTTCGGTGAGCGCCCGTGCCAGGGCGTCGGCGTGGGCTTCCAGGGTGTAGGAGAAGGTGTCGGGCCGGTCGCTGTGTCCGTGCCCGAGGAGGTCGACCAGCAGCGAGCGCCTGCCCGCGAGCAGCGGATGCACGGAGGTGGCCGCGAAGTAGGCGGGCGAGGTGGCGCCGAGCCCGTGGACGTACACCCGGGCCGGGTCCTCCCCGGGCAGTTCGACCCAACGGATCCGGTCGCCTTCCGGCGTCACCACGGCACTGTGCACGGTCTCTCCCCCTGGAGCTGATCATTACGAACCCGGCCGAGGGTAACCGGGCCGTCGATCTCCTCGTCTACCCTGCTCGGATGACCGAGTACGTGAATCAGCTCGGCGGTGACATACCGCGTACGGGCACGCTGCCCGTGGGGTCGGACGCCGTCGTGTGGTCCCTGGACACCACGCGTGCGGTGATCGGCGGCCACCGGACCGACGAGGCCGCGTCGCTGCTCGACGCGGCCGAACGGGACCGGCTGGGCCGGCTGCTGCGCCCGCACGACCGGCGCAGCTACCTCGCCTCCCACATCGGGCTGCGGGTGCTGCTCGGCGCCTACTTGGGCCTGGCCCCCGAGAAGGTCACGCTGGTCCGCGAGGACTGCCCGTGCTGCGGGGGCCCGCACGGCAGGCCCGCCGTCGCGGGTGGCGCGGTGCACTTCTCGCTGTCGCACAGCGCGGACATGGCCTACTTCGCCGTCGCGGGCGTCCCGGTCGGCGTCGATGTGGAGGGCCTCCCGAACGAGGGGGCCGTGGGCGACGTGATCGGCACCCTGCACCCGGCGGAGACCGCCGAACTGACCGCCCTCCCGGTGACGGACCGGCAGGCGGCCCTGGCCCGGCTGTGGTCCCGCAAGGAGGCCTACCTCAAGGCCACCGGCACCGGGCTCGCCCTCGGCCTGATCGAGCCGTACGTCGGCTCGGCCGCCACCCCGGCCCCCGTCCCGGGCTGGTCCCTCCGCGACCTCCCGGCCCCACCCGCCTACGCGGCCGCCCTGGCGGTCCGCACACCCTGACGGCCCCCGTCGCCCCAGGCCCACCCCCATCCCATCCCGACCCGACACGCGGCCGCGGCGGCGCGCGCGACTGCAACGGCGCAAGGCCGGGACCGGCAGCGGGCCCGCGCGGCGCCCGACGGCGACGGCGCGCGGTCGGGGCGGTGCGCGGCCGACGCGGCGCAAGGCCGACGCGGCGCAAGGCCGACACGGTGCACGGCCGACACGGTGCACGGCCGACGCGGCGCGAGGCCGACACGGTGCACGGCCGGGACCGGCAGCGGGCCCGCGCGGCGCCCGACGGCGACGGCGACGGCGCACAGTCAACGCGGCGCCCGACGGCGACGGCGCGCGGTCTGCGGGGTGCGTGGCCGGCGCCGACGGCGCGCGGTTCGCGGGGGTGCGTGGCCGGCGCCGTCAGCGGGGGTTCCGGTGGCGGCCCTCCCGGTTCCGCGCGGCCTCCGTCAGCGCGGGCCACAACCGGGCCAGCCACTTCTCCACCGGGTCGTTCTCCGGGAGCCCCGGCGGGACGGAGTCGTGGAGCGCGGCCGTCTCCGGCTCGGCGCTCCGGTGGTGGCGCAGGACCTCCGGTTCGCCGGGTCCCGTCGCGGCCGCCGCCACGCTGCGCAGGAACATCACGTTCGCGGCGAGCAGCCAGAGCGTGCCGGTTGCGGGTGCGGCCCCGGAGGACCCGGTCGAGCCCGTCGCGAGTGCCCACGGGTCGGGTGCGAGGTGACGCACGGCGCCGACCCCGCAGAACCGGGCCGCCGCCGCGCACATCGCGCACGGCTCCTGGGTGCTCCACAACGTCGTGGCGCCGAGGTCCCATCCCGTCCGGGCGGCCCCGAGTACGTTCATCTCCGCGTGGGCGAGGGGGGTCCCCCGCAGCGGGCCGGTGCCCGGGCCGTCGGTTCCGGGCTCCTCGTAGGCCTCGTTGCGCCCCTCTGCCAATACGGTCCCCGTCGGGTCCGTCAGCACCGCCCCGACCGCCAGGCCGCCGGCCACCAGCGCCTCGTACGCCCGGCCCAGGGAGCGGCGTACCGCTTCGGGTGCCGTGTGCCACGCCGTCTCGAACTCCCCGCCCGCACGCGTCATGTCGGCATGATCACACGGGTCCGGCCCCTATCGTGACGGGCATGGACATCCGCCCCGCCACCACCGCCGCCGAACTACGAGCCGCCGAGGGGCTCTTCGACGGTCCCGCCCGCGAGGAGTGGTCCGAGCGCTTCCTGCGTTCCCCCGGCCACCTGATGCTGATCGCCTACGTCGACGGGGTACCCGCCGGCATGGTGTCCGGCGTCGAGATGAGCCACCCGGACAAGGGCACCGAGATGTGCCTGTACGAACTCTCCGTGGACGAGGGCTACCGGCGGCGCGGCATCGGCCGCGCCCTCACCGAGGCCCTTGCCGCGGAAGCGGCGAGGCGGGGTTGCTACGGCATGTGGGTGGGCGTCGACACGGACAACGAGGCAGCGCTCGCCACGTACACCGCGTCCGGCGCGCAGGACGAGGGCGTCTTCACGATGCGCGGCTGGCCCCTACCCCCCACCTCCTGACCCGCGCCCCGACGCGGAGGCGGGGACCGCCGAATCCCCGCCACCCCCCGGCCCCGCCGCCGACCTCGCCGGGGTCCGGCTGCGACGCGCGGAGCACTGCCCGCGCAACCGCTCCGCCCGGCAGGCGCGGGCTCGGGGACCCCTTGGGCGGCGTGTCGTGCGGCCAGTCGGCGCACCCTCCGCGCGCCGCCGACCCGGCGGCGGGAGCGTCGGGAGCATGACCGCACTGACCGCGCTCCTCCCCGCCGCCGCCCTGCTCGCGGCGGCCGCCGCGCTCCCGCCGCCCGCAACCAACGACACGGCCGGGTCCGAAGCACCCACCGCCTCCTACGTGGTGGTCCTCAAGGACGCCACCCCCCGCGCCCCGACCCGCGCCTTGGCCGCGGAGGCCGCGGAGGCCGGGGACCGGGTGGGGGCGGTCTACGACACCGTGCTCAACGGCTTCACGGTCCGGACCACCGCGGCCCGCGCGGCCGGCCTCGCAGCCGACCCCCGGGTGGCCTCCGTCGAACCGGACACGGACTTCCGGATCTCCGACGAGGCCCCCACACCGGCCACACCGGCCCCAATTGCCCCACCCGCACCCGCACCAGCCACCTCACCGCCCGCGCCCCCACCCGGCACTCCCGCACCGACCGCTACCCCCGGCACCCAGACCCCGCCCAACACCCCCGCCACCCAGCCCGTCCCCACCCCCGACACCCCCACCACCCCGGCCGCAGCTCCGGCCCCGGCTCCCGCCCCGGTCACCATCCCCACCCCACCCGTCCCCCCCGTCGCACCCACTCCCACTCCCACCCTCACCCCCGCCCCCGTCAGTGCCCCGCTCACCGCGCAGGCCGCCGCACCCTGGCCGCTCGACCGGATCGACCAGCGCGAGCTGCCGCTCGACGGTTCGTACACGTACGCGACCAAGGCGCAGGGCGTCACGGTGTACGTCGTCGACACCGGGATCAACACCGCGCACCAGGAGTTCGGGGGCCGGGCCCGGGCCGGGTACAACGCGGTGTTCCTGGAGGGCGCGGCCGACTGCAACGGTCACGGCACGCACGTCGCCGCGACCGTCGGCGGGGCCACGTACGGGGTGGCCAAGGGGGTCTCCCTGGTCGGCGTGAAGGTCGCCGACTGTCGGGGCGACGGCAAGCTGTCGGCGATCCTGCGGGGTCTCGACTGGCTGGTGAAGGACGCCGCCCGGAACACCGCCCGGGGCCCGGCCGTCGTCAACATGAGCATGGGCGGCACCCGCAGCCGGGCCATGGACGCGGCGGTGGTCCGTGCCGTGGCGTCGGGGATCACCTTCGCCGTGGCGGCCGGCAACGACGGCGGGAACGCCTGCGCCGGCTCCCCGGCAGCCGTCCCGCAGGCCCTGACGGTGGGCGCCACGGACTCCGCCGACCGGCGACCGGCGTTCTCCAACCACGGCCGCTGCGTGGACCTTTCGGCGCCGGGCGTGGGCGTCACCTCGGCGTGGAAGGGCTCGGCGACGGCCCTCGCCCGCTCCTCCGGCACCTCCATGGCGGCCCCGCACGTGGCGGGCGCGGCCGCGCTGCTGCTGGCCGGCGGCACCGTCCGTACGCCCGACCAGGTGGCACGGGTGCTGCTGAGCGGCGCCGTCCCGAACCGGATCACCGGCCTGCCCGCCGGCACCGCGAACCTGCTCCTGCACACCCCGACGGCCCCCTGAGGCGACGGCGGCACCCGGGCGGTCGCATCCGCCGCCACCGACCAGTCGGTATCCGATGTCCCATCAGACCGGTTCTGATGGGACATCAATGTGTGGGCGCTTCGGGCGAAACCCATCCATTGACTTCTCATCACAGCGACGCGTCAATGACGGCCTCCGCACCGGCTCAACCTCCCCCACACAGCGGGTGGGGGGAGGGGTTCGTCTGACGAAGGAGTCGCGACCCAGTGAGTACAACGTTCCGACGAAGAATGCTGGCCGGGGCGGGCGCCCTTTCCCTCGCCCTGACGGGCGGCGTCGTGGCCCTGACGGGAACGGCGCAGGCCGCGACCAAAACCACACCGGTACCCGTGAAGTGTGTCGCCCCCGCGCCCCAGCCGGGCGCCAACGGCACCCAGGACTTCACGGTCGCGGTCCCCGACACCGCCAAGGCGGGTCAGTCCGTGCCGATCACCATCGATCCGGGCGAGACCCCCGTCGTCCCGATGTTCACCATCGACACGGTGAACACGATCAAGATGAAGCTGCTCGTCGGCGGGGTCGCCCAGACGGTGACCAGCCCGGCCGTCCCGAGCCACCAGGAGGCCGGGAAGAAGGCGGACCCGCCCGCGTTCAGCGGGAACATCACCCTCCCCGAGGGCACCGAAGGCACCACCGTCCAGATCACGATCGACCAGGTGGTCACGGACGCCGACCTGGGCGGCACCGTCTACACCACGACGTGTACGCCGGATCCGCGGCCCAGCGCCTCGGTCGGATCGATCGCCTCCGAGGCGCTGCCCAAGGATCCGGTCACGACGAAGCTGACGCCCAACAGCGGCCCGGCGGGCACCGCCGTGGTCGTCACCGGCGCCAACTTCCCGGCCGGCGCGGTCTCCTGTTCCGCGCTGCTCGGTGGTGCGGCCACCGGTGACACGGGTACCGGTACGGCGTCCGCGTCCGGCGCCGCGACCTGCGACATCACGGTCACCAAGAAGGCCGACGCGATCAGGATCGACGGTTCGACGCTCGCGCCCAAGCCCTTCGTGTTCGTCGAGGAGCAGGCGGGCGTCAAGAACCCGGTGGACATCGAGGTGCTGCCCGGGCCGCTGGCCCTCGGCCCGAAGGACGGCCAGCCGGCCGTCAGCTTCGGTTCGGTGACCATCAACGGCAAGTCCCAGTCGGTGTTCGGCGCGTTCAACGCCGCGACCGTCCAGGACTTCCGCGGCGGCAGCCTCGGCTGGGACGTGACGGCGACCCGTACGCCGTTCCTGAACCAGACGACCGGCCACTCGATGGCGAAGGCGCAGCTCGGCATCCAGCCGTCCTGCACCGTCACCAACCCGGACAGCCCCAGCACCTGCACCGCGGGCACCCCGGGCGCGATCACCGACACCCCGATGAAGGTCGCCTCGCAGGCGGCCGGCGGTGACGAGCTGACCGGCGGCGAGTTCGCCGTGGGCGGCGCGGCGATGCTCCAGCTGCCGCCGTTCATGTTCGCCGACACCTACCAGTCGGTCGTGACGTTCTCGATCGCCTGACCGGGCCCGACCCGGGGTGGGGGGGGGGGGGGGGGGCGGCGCCCCCCCCCCCCCCCCCCCCCCCCCCCCCCCCCCCGGGGGGGAAAAAAAAAGAAGACAGGGGGGGCCCCGCCCCAAAGAAAGGGAGGACCCCCCCCCCCCCCCCCCCC